>CAXRIA010000031.1:0-6112 GCA_964230805.1 Flavobacteriaceae bacterium | reverse complement strand
AGGATAAGAATTTATTGGTATCCGCATTTTTTGCAATGGTGTAAATGTAATTACCTGAAAATTGAATTTGATGCTTGTTGTAATTTTTATGGAAGTTCAGAAAAATTTCAGCACCATAATTCTTTGCTCCCTGTATGTTTTTTGGCTTCCATAAATTAGACCCACCTTTGGGTTCCCAAATTATTTTGTTGTTGATTTTGATATAATAGAGGGTGGTTGTTATGTCAAAGGATTTACTTTTGAATTCAACTCCCAAATCGGCTTGATAGGAGTTTTCAGGAATCAAATTTTTGTTACCTACAATGGGCCAATACCTTTCGTTAAAAGTTGGAACTCGATAGTTGGTTGATAGGTTGGTTTTTAAGGTGATTTTTTTATTCAGCATCTTTTCAGCAGCCAGTGACACGGATAAAGGAACATTGAAATTAGAATTGAACTCTTGTCTAACACTTAAGGAAGTTTTAAATTGTGGGTTTGGAATAAAGTTCAACGAATTTCCGATTGAAAAAGCATTTTGTTTTTTGTTTTCACTATTGTCAATGAGACCCCGTGTATTCTCATAAATCAAAAATGATTTTAAATTAAAAAGGTTTGAAAATTGGTAATTTAAGGTATAGTCAATCAAAAGTCTTTTCGAGGATCCAATATTGACATTTGGGGAGTTTTCGTCTTCATAATAATGAAATTCTTGTGTCAAGTAGGCAAGTTTTATTTCTTGTTTGAAATTTGAGAAATGAGATACCCATTTTAACAATGATCTTTGACTAAAATCTTCATTTTTTTCACTTCCTGCAGAAGGGTTTGGAAGACCGTCTGAAAAGAGACGATTTCCATAAAACTTTGTCGTAAAAAAGTAAAGTGTATTCAAGTCGCTAATTTTATAGCCCGTGCTCAGTGATATTTCATAATTGTAGAAGGTACCATTTTCATTTATCAAATGATTCCCATTTTGATCTTTGTATCGAGCATCCAAAAAAGGATAGTTATTGTCTGAAAAATTGTATGAGGAAGCTATTTTGAAAGCCCATTTTTCAAAGCCGTAATTGGTTTTAAAAAAAATAGAACTTGTATTAAAGTCTCCGTAGGATGTGAACAAATGATGACTTCGGTGTTTTTTAAAATTTAAAATATCATTTAAAAGAACAACACCTCCAATGGCGCCAGATCCGTATTCTACACTGCCTCCGCCGCTTTTTACAATGATGTTGTCAACCGTGTTAGCAGATAATGAATTAAAGTCGGTTTGTCCATTGCCGGTGGCGTTTATGTTTATGCCGTTCCATTGCACCGATGTATTCGTAGCTGAGGTTCCTCTAAATCGGGCAATACTCGTTCCGCCATTGCCGTAATCGCGAAGTACGATTGGACTATTGTATCGTAACAGTGAGGTAAAGGTAGTTGGATTTTTGACAGTTTGTTTTGTTGTCAAAACAATTTTTTTCTGTCCAATTGTTTCATTCTTGTCTTTTTTTGTTGCATTGACGGACACTTCATCTAATATATTGACAAAAGTTTCCTCTTGGGCGTGCACGCCCCATCCTGCTAAAAAGCAAAGTAGTGTTACAATATTTTTCATCATTCCAAACCTTTCTCCCCGAAAGTTTATTTATGTTTTGAAAAAGGCAGGTCTCCTGGCTTGCGTCTTGTTGCTACCTTCCCATGAGAATCACAGTGGTGTAAAGAGTACAACAAGCATCAAAATAATTTTGACTGAGCTTACAGTTGCGGGGACAGCTCTCGCTTTGAACGAGATTCCCTTTTAATTTCATTTCGTTACCCTGAAATGAAAACCAAATTCAAAGCGAAATTAGGGACTATATTTGAATTGGCCATTGTTTTAGGAGAAAAAAGAAGTGAATTTTTTTTTCAATCGAGTGGAGATATCGCTTATTGTGGGATGAAAAAGATGTGCCAGTACTTCAATTCCGTCAACAAGGGTGCTTGCCGAGGATTGCGTAAACAAATCAAAATCAGCAATAAAAACTTGTTTGTTTTGTACGGCGCGTAACTGATTCCATCCTGGTTTTTCTTCCAAGAACTTCATGTCTTCCAAAGTCCGTTTTTTTGTATATCCGCAGGGTGCGATGACCAACACCTCAGGGTCGTATTTTACAATTTTCTCCCAATTAATGACGCTGCTATCACCCGATGGGTGGGCTAACAAATCAATGCCTCCTGCATAGCCTATTTGGTGCGGTATCCAATGACCGCAATTGAACAAAGGATCAATCCACTCTAACAGCAGTACACTTTTTACGGGTGATCTCGCGGCACGCTGTTGGTCAATAATGTCGTCGATTCGTGCTTTCAAATCCTCGACATAGGTTTTTCCAATGTGCTCTTTTTTCAAAGCTTTGGCAATGGTCAAGGCGTCTTTAAAAACGTCTTCCAAAGAATTTGGCGTAATAGAAATTAATTCGGGCTTTTTTTCGAGATTGTGTATAGACGCCTCCACACATTGGGTGTCTATTTGACAAACATCGCACACATCTTGCGTGAAAATAATATCGGGTGCAATGCTTTCTAAAACGGGTTCGTTTACATAATACAAACTTTCTCCGGTGGCTTTACTTTCAGAAAAAATACGATTGATTTCTTCGCTGGTGTAATTTTTGTTTTCCAGCAGACAATTTACAGCGACTTGCTTTTCTGCCAGAGCCATGGGAGGGCACTCAAAAGTAATGCCATCCAAATATTTTTGCAGATTCATGTCGTAAATCATTTGCGTCACCGCTGGCATAAAAGAAGAAACTTTCATTTTTTTTAAGATCGAAGGTACCTTCAAAAATAAGACGAAATAAAAGATATTCCTTGCTTTTTTAGAAAAATAAAAAAAATGTACCAATCTTTGCAAGAAGAGGGCAAACTCATGACAGACGTAAATTTTAACATATGAAAAAAATCACAACACTTCTTTGGGTGCTTTTTCTGGTAGCCTGTTTGCCAACACACGAAAAAAAAGGGGATGTAAGCAACAATGCTTATGCAAAAGGTTTTTCAATCAGCTCGATGGAGGGTTGTAAAAAAGTAACTATTTATACCGTTTCTGGAGAAAAAGCTCAGGAATTTTTATTGGTGCCCAAAACAGCAACGAAAAAAATCGCTACCGATTTACAAATCGTCCGGACTCCTTTGGAGCGTATTGTTCTCACCTCCTCGTCTCACGTGCCCTATTTAGAGTTGTTAGAAGAAGAAAACACTTTGGTAGGTTTTCCCAACACAGATTTTATATCCTCTGCGAAAACAAGGAATTTGATTTCGATGGATCAAGTAAAGGATTTGGGAACCTCTGAAAATATCAACACTGAGATCTTGTTGTCTTTGAATCCTGATTTGGTGATGGGCTTTGCCATTGGGAAGATGAATAAGTCGTTGGAATTGATTCAGAAAAATGGAATCCCGGTACTTTTGAACAACGATTGGGAGGAAGAGACGCCTCTGGGGAGAGTAGAGTGGATCCGTTTGTTTGGGGCTTTGTTTGAAAAGGAGGTGTTGGCGGAAGGAATATTCAACTCTATTGAAAAGGAGTACCTGCGTGCGAAAGCCATTGCCCAAAAAGCGATGCATAAGCCTACCGTTCTTTCGGGCTCCATTTACCGTGATGTGTGGTATTTGCCCGCTGGAGAAAGCTTTATGGCCACTTATTTTAAGGACGCAAATACCGATTATTTGTGGGCAGATTCGAAAGGAACCGGGAGTTTGTCACTGAATTTTGAAAATGTTTTTGAGAAGGCAAAGGATGCCGAACTTTGGATGGGTTGTAGTTTGCATGAGAATAAAAGGCAATTGGTCGAAGAAAATGGACATTATAAAAAATTCAAACCGTACCAACAAAATGCTATTTACACCTATGGAAAGCGGAGAGGAGAAAAAAGTGCTTTGGTGTTTTTTGAATTAGGACCTGTTCAACCACATGTTGTTTTGAAGGATATTATCAAGATTGCGCATCCTGATTTGTTGCCGGATCACGCCCCTTATTTTTTTAGTAGATTGGAGTAGTTGGTTTTTGGAATTTTTGAGAAAACCGAAGTTTGCACATCCTCAGAATATGACTATCTTTGCGGCTCAAAAAAACAATAAAAATGAACGACGGATTATACGCTAAGTTTCACACTAGCAAGGGGTCTATTTTAGTAGACTTGACATTTGAAAAGACGCCAGGAACAGTAGGGAACTTTGTTGCCTTGGCAGAAGGAAATATGGAAAATGAGGCCAAGCCTCAGGGAAAACCTTATTACGACGGTTTGAAATTTCACAGAGTAATTGCAGATTTTATGATCCAAGGAGGTTGTCCTCTAGGAACGGGAACAGGAAATCCAGGTTACAGTTTTGATGATGAATTTCATCCAGAATTAAAGCATGACAAACCCGGGGTATTGTCCATGGCGAACTCTGGTCCAGCAACCAACGGAAGTCAATTTTTTATCACGCATGTGGCTACACCTTGGTTAGACAACAAGCATACCGTTTTTGGTTTTGTAACAGAAGGCCAAGAAGTAGTAGATACCATTGCACAAGACGATGTCATTGAAAGCATAGAAATTGTGCGTGTTGGTGCAGCGGCAGAGGGGTTCAATGCTATTGAGGCGTTCCGCTTGTTTGAAGGAGAGAGAGAAAAGAGAATTGCAGAGGCAAAAGCGGCTCAAAAAGCAAAATTGGACGAAGTAGCTGCGGGTTACGATGAAACACCAAGTGGACTACGCTATAAGATTTTACAAGAAGGATCAGGTAAGCAAGCTACAAAAGGATCAGGTGTTTCTGTACATTACAAAGGACAGTTGTTGGATGGAACGGTATTTGACTCTTCGTACAAAAGAAAACAACCGATTGATTTTACAATCGGAGTGGGACAAGTAATTAGAGGTTGGGATGAAGGAATCCAATTGCTAAAAGTGGGAGACAAGGCCCGTTTGGTCATTCCTTCTGACTTGGCTTACGGTTCGGCGGGAGCTGGAGGAGTTATTCCACCGGATGCTACCTTGATTTTTGACGTTGAATTGGTGGCTGTGAATTAATCGTATTTGCGGAATCAAATATTTTTTAAAAGAAGGAGTTTTTTAATGAAAAACTCCTTCTTTTTCTTGTAAAAACAAAGAAAGAAAGTATCTTTGTATTGCAATACCAATGCGAAAGGAGCTCAGTTGGTAGAGCGTCAGCCTTCCAAGCTGAATGTCGCCGGTTCGAACCCGGTCTTTCGCTCAAAAAACTCCTTCCAATGATGGAAGGAGTTTTTTTTATGTCTTTTTTTAGGCGTTATTTTGACATTTCTAGTCACGTCATAAAAAGTTAGGGGATAAAAAAAGCCTTCGTGAGAAGGCTTTATGGTGACCGGGCTGGGGCTCGAACCCAGGACCCTCTCCTTAAAAGGGAGATGCTCTACCAACTGAGCTACCAGGTCTTAACAAAAAAAAGGAGGAAACTTGTGGTGAGAGTAGGATTCGAACCTACGAAGCTTGCGCAGCAGATTTACAGTCTGCCCTCGTTGGCCACTTGAGTATCTCACCAAAATTTCAATAAAAAAGAGTTTTATTTTACAAGGCTTGTGACCGGGCTGGGGCTCGAACCCAGGACCCTCTCCTTAAAAGGGAGATGCTCTACCAACTGAGCTACCAGGTCGTTCATTTCCTCCTTTTTTGCGGGTGCAAATATAGGGGGATATATGAATAAAACAAACAATTTTAGGAATTACTTTCGTTTAAATAAGACTGTCGAATTTTCTTAAATAAGTTCGAGCTATAAACGAAATTTACAACCGATTCATTATCAGTTTTAAAGATCTCTTTTGAGTTTCCTTCCCAGGCTTTGAACCCGTTTTCTAGAAAGACAATTTTTTCTCCAATTTCCATAACAGAGTTCATATCATGGGTGTTGATCACCGTGGTTATTTGATATTCACTGGTGATTTCCTGTATTAAATTATCAATGACAATGGCAGTTTTTGGATCTAGGCCTGAATTGGGTTCGTCACAAAACAAATATTTTGGATTCATGACAATAGCTCTTGCTATCGCCACACGTTTTTGCATTCCTCCTGAGAGTTCTGCGGGAAATTTTTTATACGCATCAGGTAAATTGACTCTTTTTAAAACGGTGTGAACTCTATCTCTCATTT
>CAXRIA010000030.1:0-27628 GCA_964230805.1 Flavobacteriaceae bacterium | reverse complement strand
GAGGCATCTATATTGACAACGTGTCCACAGTTATCAATAGTTTCTAGGACAGCGTTCGAATGATGCTTCACCATCTTTTTTACACTAGGTAAAAACATGTAATCTTGTTTCCCCATGATATAGAGGGTAGAAATGTCAATTTTTGTTTTTCTAAAGAATGACAATAAACTATTGACACTGGTAACCAAAGAGAACCAATTGACAAATTCTTTTTGATTCATTTTTTTTGCCTCATTGATAAAAAATGATCTTGATATGCTATGGTTCTTTTTAGGCATAATGATATATGCGAACAACCTGTAAAGCCACAAATATGGAATGATTTTTTTGAAAACAACGCCAAGATGCATTAAAACCTGAGCTCTTATATTCAGATACATCACTGCTCCCCCCAACACCAAACTATGAACTTTTGAAGGATACCTATGCCCAATATCCATAATAATGATGGTGCCAAGAGAAACCCCAACAAAATGTGACATCTCTATTTTTAAAAAATCTATAACCTCAACAACTTCGTCAGTAATATTTGCAAAGCTATAGCTGTCCTTTGGATGCGTCGATTTAGATTTACCATGTCCTCTTAAATCAATCGTTAATACGTTGAACTCTTTCTGAAAAGCTCTGATCTGAGAAAACCATATCGCACTGCTACCTCCCGCTCCATGGACAAAAGTCACCCACGACTTCTTTGCACTTTTATGACGGTAAGTTTTGTAGTGTAACATTTGTATTTTTTTCAAGTATATAAAAGCTCTTGACAGAAGTTTTGGTTTTATTGTTCGTGTTCTTTATTTTTTACTATTTCTTTCTCTCTAAAACACCAGAATTTAACAATCCGTTTTTTGTTATTAAAAGATGTTGTCCACAGCAAAAAACAAAGGGAAGATGGTTTTCTCGGAAACCTCTTTTGTAAAAAGCCTCAACGCATTCCATTTATTTTTTCAATCACTCCAAGTGCTGCGCGTTCGCCTGAAATCATCGCCGCGTTTAAGGAACCGTTTAACTGTATGTCTCCGGCAAGAAAAACACCTCCTGTGAGTTGCGTTTCTGAGGGTGCCAATTCATATTGAAGATTGTTTAACGAAGGTAAGGCCTTTGGAATGAGATACCTTTTCAAAAATCGAGAAGTCGCTACTCCACAAACGGCTTTCAATTCTTTTTCAACACGTGACACCAATGCTTCCTCTGTCAAATTATGCCCTTTGACAATGGTCACAGACAACAATTGTCCAGGCTGCTTGGCAGCCATTTCTAAACTGGTGTGAAAAAATACATTGTTGATCAATAATTCCGGATTGGTCACAAGACCTATCAAAGGTTTTTCGATAGCACGACGATTCGTTTCAAAATACAAGGTTTCACAAGACCTCCATTTACTGGCTGCTCCGCGTAGGTTTGGAACAAGCTCCGAGGCGTCGGTAGCCAACACCGTATAGTCACTATCCATTCGATCGCCATTCTCGAGCACCAAAGTATTGTTTTGAACAAGCTTCACTTTGGTATTGTAGCGAATTTCGGTTCTTTCCAAATTCTGAAGCAATTGTTTGGGAATTGCTTCGATCCCAAATTTTGGAAGGGCCGCATAGCCCTCTGCAAACATTTTGTAAACAAACTCAAACATTCTACTCGACGTTTCCAAGTGCGACTCTAAAAAAATCCCCGAGAAAAAAGGTCTAAAAAACTGCTGAATGATGTCTTCTGAAAAACCGTTTTTTTGTAAATAATACTTTGTGGTCATTTCGTCTTCTTGAAATATTTCGGAAAGTGTTTTTTGCTTTAGCGCCGTTTGGAGTCTAAAAATTTTCCACATATCTGAAATCGTTCCAACACCTGAAAACAAGGTGGAAAACAAGAAGGAAATGTCTCGCAAAGGATCGCCTATGGTCCGCTTTTTTGTTTTATCAAAAAGTACCGCACCGGGTTTGAAAAATTGCAAATCAAGCGCATCTACATCCAAATATTTCTGAATGGCTGGATACGCGGTTAGCAATACCTGAAATCCTCGATCCATCTGATACCCTTCTACGATATCGGTTTTTACACGTCCTCCCACTCGATGGGTCGCTTCGAACAGGATGGGACTGAAACCATTGGCCTCCAAAACGCTGGCCGCCACCAAACCGCTAATCCCTCCACCAACAATATGAATTCTTTGATTTTTGTTTGACATATTTTAATTTTGTTTAACAAATGTATTGATATATTAAACAAAAATAGTATTTTTACATAAGAAGGTTGCATTTACAAGCAACAACCTTCAAAAATAACTTAAAATTTAAGCGAGATGAAAAACATTGTTATTATAGGGGGAAGCAAAGGAATCGGAGCCGCACTGATTGAAAACTTGTCGCCATCACATCATATCACCAATATCAGTCGAAACGCACCAGAAACCTCACATCCAAATGTTACGCATTATTCGTGCGACATAGTCACAGAGGAATTGCCAGATATCGAAACTGTAGACAGTTTGATTTACTGCCCGGGAAGCATCAACTTAAAGCCTATCTCAAGATTGAGTCTAGACGATTTTCGCGACGATTTCGAAATCAATGTTTTGGGAGCGGTAAAAGCAATCCAAAAATACCTCCCAAAGCTAAAACGAGGCAATCATCCGTCTATCTTGCTTTTTAGTACCGTAGCTTCCAAGTTAGGAATGCCCTATCACGCAAGTGTCGCCGCCTCCAAATCGGCCATTGAAGGACTGGTAAAATCCCTGGGCGCAGAACTCGCTCCCACCATTCGTGTCAATGCCATTGCCCCTACAGTAACAGACACTCCCTTGGCTTCTAAATTGCTGCGCAATGAAAAAATGATTGAAAGTATCAAAGAGCGCCATCCTCTCAAAAAATTTTTAAAACCAGAGGAAGTAGCCAATACAGCCTCTTTCTTGATTTCTGACCAAGCACTTTCCTTTTCTGGACAAATTTTTGAAATGGACTGTGGCATCGTATCTTTTAAAATATAACCTATGAAAACCATTGAAAAAGCAAAAACAGTAGCTGACAAAAAACCCGTAACGTCCCCTTCCCTTTATGAAATCGAAATCAATGCACTCGATGGAAAGCCCATTCACATGGCACGTTTCAAAGGCAAACACCTTCTATTTGTCAATGTAGCTTCTGAATGTGGTTTTACAAAACAATACAAGGAATTGCAACAACTTAGTGACCACTACAGTGAATCCCTCGCTGTCATTGGGGTACCGTGCAATCAATTCGGGAAACAAGAGCCGGGAAATGCGACAGAAATTCAAACGTTCTGTGAACGCAATTTTGGAGTTACTTTCTTACTCACTGAAAAAATTGAGGTGAAAGGACGCAACCAACACCCCCTCTACCAATGGCTGACGAAAAAAGAACAAAATGGACGAAAAAACTCAAATGTCAAATGGAATTTTCAAAAATACTTGGTAGACCAAAACGGAAAACTCGTTGACTATTATTATTCGATTACCAAACCCATGAGCTCAAAAATTACCAAGCATTTGTAATTTTTTAACGCGCCCATTGTCATGAAACCCTTAGTTTTGTTCAAGCTGTTTAAAGATTTTTTCATTCAAATCCTGAACCTAAAAATTAACATCACTTCAGCACAATAGTGTCAATCAGCAATTCAAAATGTTCTTCTTTTTTGTTTGCAATCAAAAAGGCAACTTCTTCGATACCGGTATTCGCATAATTTGGGATGTCTAAGGTACGACCTCGAAACGCGGGATACATTTCGCGTAAGGAAATCTCAATTGTTTCCCACACGCCGCTTGTGTCGAATTTAGCAATGTATGAATAGGGATGACGCAGCGCATCTTTTATTCGAAATTGATAGGACTTCCCGTCTCCTTTCACACGAATCAACACACTCGAAAAGGAAGTGGTTTCCATCTTTTCACAACGATAATGCAGCGAAGAAAAGCCTCCATTATTTTCCAAGGATACCTTGCCCTTAAAAACGCCGTTCCCCTGATCGTTCAAACCAAAAGTCCCCGAGGATCTTCCTCCCATGACAATGTCATCGATAATTTTCCATTGGCTGATATCACTGCCTGTATGAAAATGAAAAATAGGAGTTGTTTGCATCATAATGGTAACAAATAAAATAGAAATAATGTAGGGCATGTTTTTTTCTTTTGAATTTAATGGTTCACGGATGGAAAGGTTCAACCATCGTAATATTGCAATCCCAAAAAATTATTTTTTACGTGGATCATTTTTTCAACAAACCTCTTATTTTCTCTGTAATTCTTATTTTTTAAAAATTGGATAAAGTTTCCATCTGCATGGATACTGAAAACTTCTGTGCTGTAAATCACCAAACGATAGTAGGGAATGACCCAGGCGAAACGTTCGTTTTTCTGTGTGTAATGCACAATAATTCCTTCCGGCCTCAATTCGATATTTCCATAATCGATTTCTGAAAATTTCAATTTTCCCAGCTTTAGCTTGGCACTGATTTCATGAATCATAAATCTTCCTGAACCGATGCCTCCTTGTTTTATTCGCTCCCACAAACGGAACGGTTTTCCCACCATGGCAGCGCTTTCAACTTCGTAATCTTCATTTTTATAGGTTGTGTTAAATACCATACTTATTCGTTTAAACGGTTCAAATAATTCGTTGCATTGACAAGGTGTGTTTCTTTCTTTTCTGGCGGCATTTTATCAAACATGCGCACTAGCATTCCCAATCTTGGATTTTTTAGAAAGAAAGAACGATGCGTATCCATAAATCTCCAAAACAGCCCATCCCACGTTGCTTGCCATTCCGCCTTCTTATAATTGCTCATTTTCATTAGGTAGTTGCTGCCACTGATGTAGGGTTTGGTCGCCATCAAACCTCCATCGGCAAATTGACTCATCCCATACACATTGGGAACCATTACCCAATCGTAGGCATCGATAAAGAGCTCCATAAACCAGCGATACACTTCATCGGGATCAAATTCACAAAGCATCATAAAATTTCCCAGTACCATCAAACGTTCAATGTGGTGACAATACCCCGTTTCCAATATTTTTTTTAGGGTCTGATCTATTGGATATATACCCGTGGTTCCCTTGTAAAATGAGGAAGGAATTTTTCTCGTAAACCCCCAATAATTCCGGGTACGCTCCTCGCTTCCTCTGGCTTGGTATATGCCCCGTATAAATTCACGCCAACCCATGATTTGACGCACAAATCCTTCGGTAGAATTCAAGGGGATTTCATGCTCCTCAGCATAAGCCAAACTTTTTCTCAGGACCTCCATGGGCGTCACTAGCCCAACATTTAACATGGGACTCAATACGCTGTGGTTGAGTATGGAATTTTCGGCAACAATGGCATCTTCATACACTCCAAATTCTGCAAAACGTTGTTCGAAAAATGACTGAAGCCACACTTCTGTGGTTTCAAAATTTGTGGGATACAAAGATTGTTCTGTAAGCGAACCCAAATGATCTGAAAAATGGGTTTCTACATACGCTTTGGCTTCTCTATAATGCGCATCTACATCCGGAAATTGTACAAAAGGAGGTGTTTTTTTGGCGGGGTATTTTTTTCTGTTCTCCGTGTCATACGTCCATTTTCCTCCCACAGGTTTTCCATCTGATTCCATCAAAACCTTTCGTTTTTTACGCTGCTCCGTATAAAAGGTCGTTTGATGGTATTTTTTCTTATCCACTCTGAAAAAACCAGCCAATTCGTCTTGGGTATTCAGAAACGAAGGGGAATCAAAAATTGTCATCGAAACACCACATTCCTCGCAAGAGCGAAGGATGCGTTTGTGTAGCCAATCATCTACAGGATCTACAAAATCAATATGATCAATGCCTCTTTGTTTTAATTCGGGTACCAAGTGACGTATGTCTGAAATTTCTTCAGTGGCCTCTATGTACGCTACTTTGATTGCTCTCGATTTCAAATACGCTTCATAGGCCTTCATCGTAGCTCGGTGAAATGCAATTTTTTGCTTGTGAAATGGGTATTGTTTGAAAAACAAAAATTCTTCCACCAAATAAACAGGGTTCTTTTCTTTTAAAAGTGGTGACACCTTAAAAAGCTGATGCGGAAATACCAAACTTACTCGATTTTTCATACTTTGTTTCTTCTACAACGTTCGCTGCAATATTTTACATGCTCCCAATTCTTCTCCCATTTCTTTCTCCAAGTAAATGGCCGATCACACACAATACACATTTTTTGGGGCAAGTGTTGTTTTTTCATTTTTTAGAAATTAGGCACTTCGTTCACCAAAACATAGGGATATTGAGCCGTTTTCTTTAACTCATAGTAACTATTCAAACCTGAAATACCCATACTTTTTGACAATTCCAAATCTATATCTCCCTCATAAATAGCATCATCTGGGAGACGCAGGTAATCAATTTCACCAACTACCAATACGGTTCCGTTTGCGGGAATTGGAATGGCTTCTTTGAAACGCATTCCCATTTTAAAAGTGCTTTCTTTTACAAAAGGTGCTTTGAAATCATCGACGTATTCCTCCTGCAACCCACAAGCTTCAAATTCAGACACTTCGCTTTCAAATTTTGCCGAAGTATAATGGGCGCGTTTGTTGAATTCGGGATGAATGTGATTGATGGTATACACTCCTACTTCTTTGATGTTTTGGATGGTATGTCCCACAGCCTCTGTTGTAGGTTTCGTAATAAACCCTAACAAAGCAGGACTACTTCCTAAATGCACCACAGAACTAAATACGGCAAGATTCGTAATGCCCTCTTTGTTTATGGTACCTATTAAATTGGCAGGCTTTATACCTGTGACAGAATTGATGATGTTCAATCTTTCGATGCGGTCTAAATTTGCGATGTCTTCGTTGTTGTATTGCATATTATCTATGGGTATTTACGTGCTTTTGTAACAAGCGTTTTTTCTCTTTTTGCACTAATGGGTGTTTTTTATGACCCCATATTTTGTCTCGTGCACTGCTGGCACTCTCTTTTAAATTTACAATCGGCCATGGGTAATCAATGCCTAGCGTGACTCCACAAAACGTTTGCTCCATTGGCGTCATCTCCCAGGGTTCATGAATAAAAGTTTCGGGGACTGAAGCCAATTCTGGCACCCACTTTTTGATAAAAACACCTTTCGGATCGTGTTCTTGTGAGTTTTTTACGGGATTGTACAAGCGAACCGTATTGATTCCTGTTGTACCGGCTTGCATCTGAAATTGTGGATAATGTATGCCGGGTTCATAATCTAGAAATTGGCGTGCCAAATGGTAAACACCGTCTCTCCAATCTTGATCCAAATTGAGCGTAAAAAATGAGACAAGCATGGCACGCATTCTAAAGTTAATCCATCCGGTTTCTTCCACAGCTCGCATGCAAGCATCCACCAAGGGGTATCCTGTGGTCCCAGTTTTCCATGCCTTGATATACGCCTCATTTTTGGCATGCGCTAACAGTTCGTACCCTCTGTTGATGCATCGGGTTTCATAACTGCATTCCATTTCAAATTTTTGTATGAAATGGCAATGCCAATGCAAACGAGTCAACATGGCAGAGAAAGCGCGACTATTGTTTCGTCCATTCGGATGGGTTCCGATGTATTGAAAGGCCTGTTTGACACTCAAATTACCCCAAGCGAGATAGGGAGACAAGCGACTGCAAGCTTTTCTACTTTCATTGGGTTTTGAAATGTGCTTTTGATAATTAAACCCTCTTTGAGCGGCAAACGATTTCAAATACCTCCAGGCATTTTGTTCGCCGGCAGGTTGGTATTGTTGGGGATACTCTTTCAGTTCTCGCAGCATTTTCTTCGGAAGCGCAAATGGATGTTCTAAGGTTTTTATTTCTGAAAAGGAATAGGTGTTTTCAACAATGGGTTCGTGCATTTTTTTGTGCCATGCGGCATTCCAATTGTTTCTATTCTTAATACCTCGTAAAATACCATCGCGTTGAAATTCCTCCCAAATACTATTTTTAGATTGAAAAAAGGAAGAAATTTGTTTGTCTCTTTTCCAAGTAACTGCTGTTCCTGTTTCGCAATAACTAAACACGTAATTGATTTGAAATTTTTTATCTAAATACCCAAACACATCGATTGCCTCTGCATAAAACAGCTCCACTTTTCTGCCACAAGCGATCCATTGTGCATTCATGGCCAACAACGAGTGGTATATAAATTTCAAATGCTTTTTACTCACGTCAGGTGTACGCATGAGTGAGGGCTCAAACAAGTAAATTACCACATAGGGCAACCCCGCTTTTTCTGCTCTAAAAAGCGGCTCGTGGTCTTGCAAACGCAGGTCGCGTTTCAACCAAACGATATTGATTGCTTGTTTTTTCAAAAGGTCAGATTCTTTTTGCATTTTTTCCAGAAAGCAAAGAAAGATCGGAAATCTCCCTCCACAGGAAACATCCAGTCTCGTGACTCCTCGACTCCTTTGTAATGCTTGTTCAACGGGTGTTCTTTATAGTGTACTTCCCCTGGTTGGTAGGTTTTTTCCAATTCCGAAAATTCTCCCACAAACACCTGCATATTTTCAATATTTTTAGAAAGTTCGAATACAAAATCCAACGTCTTTTGAGAGACTGGGTATTCTTTGAAGTGAGAAGGTTCTAAAATTAAGATCCTATTGGCAACCCAATCTTTTTTCCAATGTGGGTCTAGATTGTAAAAATTGTAGAGCATGGTTGGCAGGGATGCATCGACTTGAATTGGCACTGCTTCGGGCAAGGGAGTTGTCAAATCCAACAAACTTGCCTCTTGCAATACTTCTGGAACGGACAGGCTCTCAAATGCATCGTAAGGCACATCTAAAAAGCTACCTCTTTGATTCGAATAGCAATATTTGTTGATGTTCTCTTGATTGGCATAATATTTTTTATTGCTGTTCGCTCCTGCGACCCATTGCCAGCTTAAGGCATTGCTCGCCCAGTCGGCGTCCAATAAATGATAATACATCCACTTTGCGGGATATTTCCAATGACATTGCGCCATATTACACGTTATGGAAGCTACGTACATTCGAAGGTGATTGTGAAGATAGCCGGTTTTGTAAAAGTCCACAATCGCATCATCGATGGCCCAAATCCCTGTTTTTGCCTCTGCAATGGCTTTGCTCATTTTCGTCGTAACAACGGGGTGCTGTGTATTTTTCAGATCACGATTGATCGCGTCTTCTTTTACTTTCCATGTTTGCTGCCAATAGTCTCTCCACGCCAGTTCTTGAATAAATTTTTCAATACTTTTTGGTGGGTACCCTCGTTCTAAAACACTCGACAATACTTGTTTTGTGGAAATCACTCCTCTTGATATGTATGGTGACAAGTAGGTCACGGCCCCATCGATAAAATTTCGACTTCTTCCGTATCTGATGGGATCTACCAAACGCACTCTTTGGGTAATCTCACCGAGCGACGTCGGAAACAAAGGGGTGCTATTTTCAAACAAAGATTTCATAGACGCTTGCTAATTTTGTTTCCTGAAATCGCCTTTTGACGCGAACATTTGAAACGGGTAATGTCTGGATTTCTTTTTTTGAGATGTTTTTGACTCACACCACTATGCACTCGCTTTCTCCATCGGTTGAAACTGGATCTTTTCAAATTTCCCCGCATCAATTTGATGACCTCTTTTTCGTACAATCCAAATTGATAACGAATCGCTTCAAAGGGGGTGCGATCTTCCCAAGCCATCTCAATAATTCGATCGAGTTCGATTTCTGTAAATCGTTTGTTTTGAGTCATTTCTAATTCCTTACTTTTCTATTGATGTCTAAAAAATCCCCCAGTTTGTTGGAAATACCAACAGCCTTTTCTGTTTATCAGAAGACTGTATTTTCAGTTTTTTTAGTTTTGTTTAATATTTTGTAAATATAGTTAAACAAAAAAGAAAAGTCAAGTTTTGGAGTTGTGATTCGCGCGTGTTTTTGTTTTAAAAATGATTTATTACGCAATTCCTATGAAAAAATAAACCGGAAAGTAGCCGTTGTCGTTTAAACGAAAACTATCAATTGTATTTGTTATTGTTTAAAACGAGATTCTCTTTGGAGTTGTATTTGCTTTAGAATACAATGGTGTTTTTTTGGTTTCGCTGATTCACTCCATGCATCCCAAAAGAAAATCCTGGGCAAGCATAGAAACCCAAATTCTTGGAAAGAATTTTGTCTTTTTTATTTTCCAAAAAACGCAAACAAGTTCAAACAAATCGGGATTCACTCCGTGCATCCCAAAAGAAAATCCTGAGCAAGCATGGAAACCCAAATTCTTTCCAAGAATTTTCTCTTTTTTATTTCCCCAAAAACGCAAACAAGTTTGGTTTTTTTGGAAAATAAAAAACCCACAACGCTTGTTGTGGGTTTCCTTTTGCGGAGAAAGAGGGATTCGAACCCCCGGAGGTGTGACCCTCAACAGTTTTCAAGACTGCCGCATTCGACCACTCTGCCATTTCTCCTGAGTGCCTCATCAGGTATTCCCTGAATGCGGATGCAAATATAGAAGGTTTTTACAATTCCTTCAACTTTTTTATTAGTTTTTTTAAAAAAATAAAAACTAATCCAAAACGAAGCTAACTGCTTTTAAGTTATCAGTATCTTTGCCCAAAACACCTTGTCTGCATGGAGTTCAATTACATTCTTTTAATTTTCGTGGGTTTTGTTGCGGGTATTATCAATACGCTTGCCGGAGGTGGTTCTTTGATCACCTTACCTGTCCTCATTTTTATGGGTTTGCCTGAAGCAATTGCCAACGGAACCAACCGAATTGCCATTTTATTGCAAACAGCATCGGCAGTTTCTGGTTACAAAAGCAAGGGGGTAACAACATTCCCTTTCAGTCTTTACCTCGGTATTTCTGCACTTTTAGGCTCCATTATAGGGGCTTCTATTGCCATAGATATTGATGGAGCAACTTTCAACAAAATCTTAGCCATCGTCATGGTTGTGGTGGGATGCTTGCTTGTTTTTAGCAAAAAACAAACAGCGCTTGTGGCTGTAAAAGAGCGCACCCGAGGGAAACCTTTGGCAACCTCGTGTTTTATTTTCTTTTTTATTGGAATTTATGGCGGTTTTTTGAATGCTGGTATCGGCCTTGTCATGCTCCTTGTCCTTCCATACATCAATAAACTGTCGTTAGTAAAAGCAAATGCCACCAAAGTAACAGTTGCATTTATTTACACTACGGCTGCTGTTGTTGTGTTTGTTTTAAATGATAAAATCCATTGGACTTATGGACTTGTTATGGCTATTGGGAATGTCCTTGGTGCATGGTTGTCAAGTCGTTATTCTGTAAAGAAAGGCGATCCCTTTATTCGCTACGCACTTTTCATTATTGTTACCGCATTGGCTATTAAACTGTGGTTCTTTTAGGTGTTGTGTCCTACTTTGGCTCTGACAACACTTTTGTATCGCTTCACAAAAGCCACCAACTGTGCGCTATTTTTGGCGGTTGCTAACAATCTTTTTTTTAACTTCGCAGAAAATATTTTTTTATGTCAAATTCTTTCGGAAAACTTTTTAAAATAACCACTTTTGGAGAGTCTCATGGCCCTGCAATTGGGGGTGTTATTGATGGATGCCCTCCAGGGATCGAACTGGATTTAGAGGCCATTCAAAATGAATTGAACAGAAGAAAACCTGGACAATCAAAAATCGTAACGCAACGCAAAGAGCCGGACGAAGTCGAATTTTACTCTGGAATATTCGAAGGAAAGACAACGGGAACCTCTATTGGTTTTGTGATCAAAAACACCAATCAAAAATCGAAGGATTACTCACACATTGCAAAAACATATCGCCCGTCTCATGCCGATTTTACATATGACAAAAAATACAAAGGCAACAGGGACTACAGAGGGGGAGGTAGAACTTCTGCTCGTGAAACAGCCAATTGGGTTGTTGGTGGTGCGGTGGCAAAACAAGTGTTAAAAAATATTTCTATTCATGCCTATACCTCTTCTATTGGGCAAGTGCAGGTCGATACGCCGTATCAAGATCTGGATTTTTCGAAAATAGAAAGCAACATCGCTCGCTGTCCAGACCCTAAAAAAGCAGAAGAAATGATCGAATTGGTATCCAGTATCAAAAAACAGGGAGATACCATTGGCGGGACGGTGACTTGCGTCATTCAAAATGTTCCTGTAGGATTGGGGGCACCTATTTTTAATAAATTGCATGCTGCGCTAGCACATGCGATGCTTTCCATAAATGCCGTCAAAGGTTTTGAATATGGAAGCGGTTTCGAAGGGGCTACTTTGAAAGGAAGTGAACACAACGACATCTTCAATTCCGATGGCTCTACCAAAACAAACAATTCTGGCGGTGTTCAAGGAGGTATAAGTAACGGAATGGACATTTACTTCAAAGTTGCTTTCAAACCGGTAGCAACGCTTATTCAAAAACAAATGACAATCGACAGTGATGGAAATGAAGTGGAAATGATGGGAAAAGGACGTCATGATCCTTGTGTGGTTCCGAGAGCCATTCCAATTGTTGAAGCCATGACAGCTATGGTGTTGGCAGATTTTCTAATGCTCGATCAAGCCACAAATATCTAAACAAAAAAGCCTATCGCATTGGATAGGCTTTTTTATTTTGCTTTGTTTATTTTATCGCCATTGGCCTTGACAAAGGAAGCCCAACCGCTGTAATTTTTACCCCCTACAACTACGCCGCTGTTGTAAAAATGACACACTGCTGCTGCCAATCCATCGGTCGCATCTAAATTCTTGGGCAGTGTTTCAATTTTTAAAAGACTCTGCAACATTTTTGCTACCTGCTCTTTGCTTGCATTTCCGTTACCGGTAATGGCCATTTTTATTTTCTTGGGCAAATACTCTGTAATGGGGATTTCGCGAGACAATCCTGCGGCCATGGCCACTCCTTGTGCACGGCCTAATTTTAGCATGGATTGTACATTTTTACCAAAAAATGGGGCTTCAATGGCTATTTCATCAGGATGGTAGGTATCAATCAATTCCACCGTTCTGTCAAAAATTAATTTTAATTTGGTGTAGGGGTCTTTGTACTTCTGCAAAATCAATTCGTTCATTTGCACAAACTCCATTTTCTTTTTAACCACTTTGATAATCCCAAAACCCATGATGGTGGTTCCTGGGTCAATCCCTAAAATAATACGCTCTGAACTCAATTGATTTTTTATTAGAAAAAATGACTAATTCGGTCCTTGCTTGACGGATCAAGCCATTGAAAAAAAGCTTTTTATGACGGTATCCAACTTTGTCAAGAGAAACAATGCGACGACCAACAAAATAAGCAATACTACCACTCTTTTGTTATTGGGACGTCTGCGCTTTTTCAATCGATTCATGGGTTGAAACTGTCTTTTGTTCTGTAAAAATAAGGATTAATGTTGAATTTTACTTCTGCGTCTTTTTGAAAGACATTCCTTCATAAAAAAAGCGTTCTGATCAGAACGCTTTTTTACAACTCCTTTACAAAGGTTATATTTTTTTCATTTGCTGCTTCATCATGGCTATTTGCTCTTTCAACATGCCGTGCTTATCCAATTTCTTGGCCTCATTCAACAAAGTAGTAGCCTCGCGTTTTCTTCTTTTGTGCATGGCGACTCCTGCAAGGTTTAATTTTGCCATCGCAATGTCATGCCCCATGGAAAGTCCTAGGTTCAAAGCTTTCTTAAAAAACTTTTCTGCTTTTGTCATGCTTGTTTGCGTCACCATCAATCCTTGTAAAAAATAGTAATAGGCTTCTTGAGGCTTTCTCAAAGCCTTTGTTGGATTTTTGATGTAGGCCAACCATTTTTGTGCCCCTGCAAAATTTTGTTTTCTTATTTGTAAGAATGCCAACAACAAAAATTCATTTTTGAAATAAAAGAAAATAAAGACACCTGCTAAAAGTAAAATTGAAATTCCATTCATAATATTTTCTTCTATGAATTGAAATACGGCCCAAACAGCAATTGCAAAAGCAATGACCAATTTTATATATTTATGAAACATAATTGTGTGTTTTCTTTGGTTTGATATTCTTTTATGAGGTCACAAATGTACATTTTTTTACAAATATCACTTTCATAAAAAGCTAGAAATCTTTTCGCTTCGTTTTTGTTATTTTTGGTAGTATTTTTTGTGTTTAAAAAAAGCAAGTGTCCCAAGCACTGCCACAAATAAAATGGAGTAATACACAAAACTTGGGGTGACTATTTTATCTCCACTCGCATAAGAATGCAATCCTGAAAGATAAAAATTGACTCCGAAATAGGTCATCATAATCGATGCAAAAGCGACAACAGACATCAAATTGTAATGAAACCTACCGCGCAATCCTGGCACGAGACGCATGTGCAATACAAAGGCGTAGGCCATAATGCTAATCAAGGCCCATGTTTCTTTTGGATCCCAGCCCCAATAGCGTCCCCAACTCTCGTTGGCCCACATACCGCCAAGAAAGTTTCCGATGGTCAACAAAACAAGTCCTACCGTAATTGACATTTCATTGATAATGGTTAGCTCTTTGATGGTATTGTTTAATTTTTTCTTGTTGCTGCTGCGTGTCAAAATCATTAAGAATAGTGCTAAAATCCCCAAAATCATGCTCAGCGCAAAGGGTCCATAACTGGCGACAATAATGGCCACATGGATCATCAACCAATACGAATTCAGCACAGGAACCAAGTTGGCTATTTCGGGGTCCATCCAATTCCAGTGGGCAATCATCAAAATCATGGAAGTTAAGAACGCGGTAGCGGCAATGGTCAATGTTGATTTCTTTCCAAAGGCCAGACCGAAAAACATGGTTGCCCATGCCACGTATATCATCGATTCGTAGGCATTACTCCAAGGTGCGTGTCCACTGATGAACCAACGGGCACCTAAGCCTGCTGTGTGCATGGCAAAAAACAAGATAATCACTCCCACGTTGATTTTTATCAACAGGTTTACAAAGGACTTTTTATTGAAAATTTGAAAAATCACCAAAACAAAAAGCAACAATCCTGCGAGCATGTAGTAGCTGAACAATTTCTTGAACACGTCGTATTTGTTGTAGGCTATCTCAAATTTTATTTTGTCTGCCGAGGGGTAGACCGCTGCACCATATTTCTTCTGAAAATTCTGTACGCCTTCTATTATTTTTGTTGCTTCCTCATAGTCCCCAGTTTTCTTCGCTTGTTTCAGCGTGTGCATGTACACCGGTAAAATTTGTTTGACAAATACGGAGTCTGTTCCGGTAAAGTTTGAGGTCATCAATTCTGGTTGTGATACCCATTTGTTGTTGGCATCGTTCGGAATTGGAAAAATTCTCAACACTGCCCCTCCAATGGCTGAGTAGAGCAAACCTACTCGTTTGTCTACATTGATCAAATCCTTTTGAAATTTACTTCGCACCGCTGTTTTTTGGGCTTTCTCTACCAGTGCTTTGATTTTGTATTGGCCTTTCTCATCTACAAAATCGATCAGCCTTCCGTATTTTTCTTTGGTGTCAATTCCTAAAATCGTTCTCAATTGGTCGTTTCCTCTTTCAAGGTATATGATCGGCACACGAAACCACAACTGTGGGTTTTCGACAATGGACAAAAATACCTGATTGGCATCTAAATTTTGAAAGGTTTCTTTTTTGCTGACTTTTCGCAACAATTGAGATGCAAACGTATGTGCTGGTTTCATTCTACCTCCTGCATCTTGAATAACCAGTGCACTAAATTTTTCTGCGTGCATTTTGTCTACTGCACTGGCAATCAACAAAGAATCCAACTGTTCTGATGCTTTGACAACATTTTTGTGTGCGTGGTTTTCACCTGCTGCATGGTTATGTCCCGTGTGATCTTCTTGAGAGAAAACACTTGAGGAAAGAAAAATTCCCAATAACAGGGTTAGGAATTCTTTTTTCATTTTCAACTTTTGCAATTGATTTCGCAAGCTTGAGAAACGGGTGTTTTTTACGAACAAGATCAACATCAATCCGGCGTACAATAAAAAATAGCCGAAATAGGTAATCCAAGTACCCCAAAAATCGTGATTTACCGACAAGCGCGTTTCTTCATACTCCGGAGTAATGTCATAGCTTGATTGGAAAAATTTGTAGCCTTTGTAGTCCAAAATATGGTTCATAAAGACTCTAAAATCAAAGGTTTCCTCTGGTGAAACTACTGTAATCTCACTGGCGTAAGACATGGCACTTTCTGAACCTGGATATTTTTCTAGTTGAAAGTCATTCAGTTTTATCTGGAAAGGAAGCTTGAGTTCTTTGGATCCATAAGTCAATCGAAAATTCAATCCTGCCATTTGAAATTGTAGGGGTGCATTGGTGGTGTATTGCCCTCCTTTTATTTCTATCTTTCTTTCTTCTCCTTTCGAAATGGTTTTCAATACTAAGAGGTCTTCTGGATGTTCTTCTTTTTTTCCTGACACCCATTTCATTTTCCCTTGAATCGGTGGTTTGGGCACCACAAAACTCATTCCTGCAATGTTGTGTAGGGTTAAGTATTTGAGCGTCTCCAGTGTGTCTTTTTGAATGTTTCCACGCAGTTGATCGGCCATTCGCAAAAAGGTTCCTTCGAAAAGTGACTCCATTTTCAGTTCGTCATCTACCCATTCAAAATTGACCAAAGCATTTTTTTTATGTCCAAAACCCACCAGAACGCCGTGAATGTTCTCAAGCGTTCCTTCTTGTATATAATGATCATGCCGACTACCGCTACTCGATTCTACAAAATGCAAGTAGCTGGTCCCTTCTTCACTATCTTCAAATTTTTGATAGGCATAGGGCACATAATTTAAAAGTTCAAACGCTACTTCTTGGCCTCTAAAGTCTGTTTTCAAAACAAAATCATTGTCTCCTTTTGCCGAGAGTAGCATGTCTTTACTTACAATGCGTTGTTCTTTGTTGTTGTCTATCGTGGCTGTCAAATAGGTTTTTTCTGAGAAAAACACATCTGTGGTTTCTCCTTCTTTGATAGGCATAATTCCTTCGTAACTGATGTATCTTGTGACACCTGCCCCTAGTATGATGAAAACAAAAGACAAATGAAACAGCAACACAGAAAATTTTTCTTTTTTGTAGAGTTGGTATCTAAAAATATTGCCGAAAAAATTCACCACAAACAAAAGCATCATGGCTTCGAACCACCAACTGTTATAAACCAAGGCCTTGGCTGTTTGGGTTCCATAATCATTTTCGATAAAGGTTGCTATACCCATAGCAACTCCAAAAGACAGAAACAAAAGGGCCATCAATTTGGTACTAAACAAGAGGGCTATTACTTTTTTCATGCGCGGATTTTTAGGGGTTTTCTCTCGGTGACAAGATTCTTTTGCAAATTTAATCAATCTGTTGCAAATGAGTACCGTAAAACAAGGCTTTCTTAAAAAGAAAAGGAGCTCTTTTCAGAACTCCTTGTATTTGTCATTGAAAACCTGTGGCTTTTCTTATTTTTTCCTTACATGTTGTTGACTCTATCATCTAAAATGCCTATTTCGTAGGTTTCATCATACCACAGCATCTTCTTATTCTGTTTAAATTTTCACAAATTCCAAAGCATCACTAAAAGGCGTTTTCTTCTTTTTGGAAAAATACCATGGTAATTGTTTTGATAATAATTTTAAGATCCAACAGAAAACTCCAGTTTTCGATGTACCAAATATCGGCATAGGCCCTATTTTCCATGTCTTTTACGGTTTTCGTTTGTCCTCGATAGCCCATTATTTGTGCCCATCCGGTAAGCCCTGGTTTTGCAAAATGACGCACCATAAATTTATCGACTAATTTTCTGTATTCTTCTGTGTGTTTCAACATGTGTGGTCTGGGTCCTACGACAGACATCTGATTGCACAACACGTTGAAAAACTGGGGCATTTCGTCTATACTGGTGCGGCGCAAAAAAGCGCCCACTCGCGTCACTCGCGCATCATTTTTTATCGCTTGCAGACTGTCTGACTTGCCATTGACGACCATGCTTCTGAACTTCAAACATTTAAAAGATTTGCCATCTCTACCTGTTCTTTCTTGCACAAAAAAGACAGGGCCTTTGCTTGTCAATTTGATCAGGAGTGCGATGATAGGAAACAACCATGAAAAAACAAAAATCACCACCGCCAATGAAAAAATCACATCAAAGGTTCTTTTCAGCACTCTATTTGTAAAACTTTGCAGTGGTTCTTCCCTCAATTTCATAATGGGAATGTTCTCTATATAATCGATCGTAAAGGTTTGGGACAGGTATCCTGAAAACTCAGGAATTACGCGTACACGAATCATATGATTGTCGGCATAACGAATGAGTTGATTGATCAATTTACTCTGTGTGTAAGGCAATGAAATAATCACTTCATCTGTCTTGTTTTTTTCTAAAAAGGAAATTGTTTCTGACAATCCTCCTTTTTTGTATTGTTCAAGTTCCTTTGTGAGCAAGGCATCTGTAAACAACGCGGTTATTTGGAAACCATAATTTGGATTCAAATACACCCGATCCACCAAATTGACAATGTTTTGATTGACGCCTACCAAAACTATTTTGCTATCATCAAAGCCCCTTCTTCTGTATTTTTTCAAAAAGTAAATAAATACCATGCGCCACAACAGAATACTCAAGGCATAAATCAGAATAAAGACGCCAAAAAACAAACGTGAGAACTTATAATCTGTTGTAAAAAAAATCAGTCCTCCACTCAGGAGCGTAAAAACAAATAAAACATATATATTTTTGGCAATAATTTTGTGAATGAATACAATTCTTGGCTGTTCGTACAAATTGAGCTTGAAACAAATTACAATCCATAGAAAAACAGAACCTGCCGCCAAACCATTATAGAATACAGTATCTGGAATGGATTCTTCAAAGACCCATACTCTCGCAAAAAAAAAGGATATTATTAATAAAAAAACATCTACGATTGCAGCAAATAAAAATCCTTTTTTTGTTTTTTGTATCGACATATTTTTTTGGGGTAATTTACAATTAAAATTCTTGTCTTCCTATAAGTTTTTCACAGACGAAATCCACTGTGCGTTGTGTGTTACATAAACGTTACTTTCGCTGTTTTATTTCCTAGGGCAAATTTTATTGTGATTGGCTATGAAACCAAATAATGCTGATGCATTCGTTGAATTCCTATTTATTCTAACAACTTTGATAAATATTTTCCATAGTCATTCTTTTTCAACGATACCGCCATTTTTTCTAATTCATTATCCGAAATCCATCTTTTTCTCCAAGCTATTTCTTCCAAACATGAGACCATTAATCCTTGTCTATTCTGAATCGTCTCAATATAGTTAGAAGCCTCTAGTAATGATTGATGCGTACCCGTATCCAACCAAGTAAAACCGCGCCCGATCAAGTTAACTTTTAACTGATTTTGCTTTAAATAGTTTTCATTTACGGTTGTTATCTCTAATTCTCCTCTTTCTGAAGGTTTAATTTTTTTTGCAATTTCGACAACTGAATTTGGATAAAAATACAAGCCTACCACTGCGTAATTTGATTTTGGCGCTTTGGGTTTTTCTTCAATTGAAATTACCGTTCCGTTTTCATCAAATTCAGCTACACCGTAGCGCTCTGGATCATTTACATAATAACCAAAAATACTCGCTTTGTTATTTTCTTCAACATTTGCCACAGCCTCTTTCAATAGATCAGGGAATCCATGTCCGTAAAAAATATTATCTCCCAAAATCAAACAAACATTGTCGTTTCCTATAAAATCTTCTCCTAATAAAAATGCCTGGGCTAAGCCATCAGGCGAAGGCTGAATTTTATATGTTAAATTAAGTCCCCATTGCTCACCTGTTCCTAATAAATTTTCAAATAATGGCGTATCTTGAGGTGTTGATATTATAAGAATATCTTTAATGCCTGCCAACATTAAGGTACTTAAAGGGTAATAAATCATTGGTTTATCATAAATTGGCAACAACTGTTTTGAAATCCCCTTGGTTATTGGATACAGCCTGGTTCCTGATCCACCTGCTAAAATTATTCCTTTCATATCTTTACCGTATAAGGTTTTTTATTACTGCTCCGTCAAATGCTATTCGCGGTTTGCATACTGACTTTCATAGTATTCTTGGTAATTACCACTTGTTACATTTTCCAGCCAATCATTATTCTCCAAATACCAATCAATGGTTTTTTCCAAACCTTCTTTAAATTGTAGACTAGGCACCCAATTCAATTCGTTTTTTAGTTTTGTTGCATCAATTGCATAACGCAAATCATGTCCCGCTCTATCTTTTACAAAAGTGATTAATTTTTCAGAAGTTCCTTTTATACGACCCAATTTTGTATCTAGGATTGAGCACATCTCTTTAATTAAATCAATATTTCTCCATTCATTATGCCCACCAATATTATACGTTTCACCCAATTTCCCTTCATGAAAAATAACATCAATTGCACGTGCATGATCCTCAACCCACAACCAATCTCTGACATTTTCACCTCTACCATATACAGGTAGTGGTTTATTATTTCTAATATTATTAATAAATAATGGTATCAATTTTTCAGGAAATTGGTATGAACCATAGTTGTTAGAACAATTGGAAATAACCGCTGGCAATCCATATGTATCTTGATATGATCGCACAAAATGATCGGAACTTGCTTTTGAAGCCGAGTACGGGCTGTGTGGATCGTAGTTTGACTCTTCGGTAAAAGCACCTTGATTTTTTTCCAAAGAACCGTAAACTTCATCTGTGGATACATGGTAAAACAGTTTCCCGTCAAAATTGTTATCCCAAACTTTTTTAGCTGCATTCAATAGATTCAATGTTCCTACTACGTTTGTAAATACAAACTCTGTTGGATTCGAAATGGACCTGTCAACATGTGATTCAGCTGCTAAGTGGATAACTCCATCAAATTGGTAAGTTTCAAACAAACTTAACATTGCAGCAGCATCTACTATATCCGCTTTTACAAACTCATAATTTGGCTTTATCTCTACATCTTTTAAATTAGCTAAATTACCGGCATAGGTTAATTTATCGAGGTTTACAATTTTGTAATTTGGGTATTTGTTTACAAATAATCGCACTGCGTGTGAACCAATAAATCCAGCACCCCCTGTAATTAAAATTGTTTTATTCTTCATTCTTATTATTTAATTATGACATTTAGTAAAAAGATTTAAGACAACCTCTCAAGCTTTTTCTATTCGGATTTTCTCTGACATTTTTTGAATGCACTGTTTTAAACTCGACTTCCAATGAGGTATTTCAAGATTAAAATCTGCTTTAATTTTATTCTTATTTAAAACACTAAATGATGGTCTTGGTGCTGGTGTAGAGTATTCTCTCGACTCTATCGGTAAAACATTGCATTTTATATTTGATAGATTCATTATTTCAACGGCAAAATCGTACCATGAAGCAACCCCTTCATTTGAATAATGATAAATTCCGTTATTCTCATTTCCCAGTTCTAACTGAGTTAATACATCTAATATGGTTTGAGCCAAATCCCCTGCATAGGTGGGTGTTCCAACCTGATCAAATATAACACTTAATGACGCTCTTTCAATTCCTAATTTCTGCATTGTTTTTACAAAGTTTGAGCCATACGAAGAATACAACCATGCTGTTCTCAATATAATTGAAGTTGGGCATTCTGATAAAACCACCTGCTCTCCTTTTAGTTTTGTTAATCCATAAACACTAAGAGGATTTGGAATATCCGTTTCCTTATATGGCAAATACCATTTCCCATCAAATACAAAATCAGTTGAAATATGAATAAGCTTCAGATTTAATTTCTGGGCTATTTTTGCCAAATTTTTAGATCCTATAATATTTACGGCAGTTGCAGTTTCTTTATTTGATTCTGCCAAGTCTACGGCTGTATATGCAGCACAATTAATTATTACTGATATTGATCCCTCGTGAATAATTTTTTCTATCGCATTAAAATTAGTAATATCTAAATCTGGCAAATCCTTAAAAATAAAATCCCAATTACCAAACTGAGAAGCCCTTTCTTTTATCTCATTCCCTAATTGACCATTTGAACCCGTTACTAAAATATTCATAGATACATATTTTCTCGTTTAAAATCTTCAAACTTGAATTCTGTTGCCTCCTCAATTGAGGGGTGTATCTCATCCTTTTCAGACAATTGAATGACATCTTTAGGCAACCCCCAATCAATCCCAATTTTTGGATCGTTCCAATGAATTCCTCCATCGTGAGATGGCATGTAATAATTGTCACATTTATAGCTAAACAATGCCGTTTTTGAAAGTACTATAAAACCATGAGCAAAACCTCTTGGAACCCACAATTGCCTCTTGTTTTCCGCTGACAATTTTACTGAAACATGTTTTCCATACGTGGGTGACCCTATTCTAATATCTACTGCCACATCTAACACTTCTCCCTCTAACACTCGTACTAATTTTCCTTGTGTGTAGGGTGGCTTTTGAAAATGCAATCCTCTTAACACTCCATATTGAGAAAAGGATTCGTTGTCTTGAACAAATTTCACATTTCCAATATGTTCTTTGATAATATCTTCTCTATACGATTCCATAAAATACCCTCTCTGGTCACCAAACACTTTTGGTTCAAAAATTAATACTTCGGGCATTAGAGTATTTAAAACTTTCATACTTTAATTTTGAAATAATTTATTATAACAAGAAAGTAATTTTTTAGACTCATATTTCCAAGATAATTCATTAAGAACTCTATTATAACCAAATTCACCCATTTCATCCCTTAAGTCTTCATTGTCTAAAAGTTCAATAATTTTACCTGCAAAATCTTTTGTTGAAGTATTTTTAGCATACAAAGAGGCTTTTTGAGCTGAAAACCTTCCTTCTTTTAAGTTGTACTGTACTATTGGCTTTTTTAACGCCATATATTCCATAATCTTATTCATTGTTGAAAGATTATTCATTTCCGTAGGTTTATCAGGATTTACACATACATCAGACGTATTTAATACATCTAACAATTCTTGATCTGAAACTCTGCCATAAAAGTCTACATAATCACTTAAACCCATTTGTTTTGATAACTTTTTCAATAGTTCCAAATCAGATCCACCACCTACAATTGCAAGTTGAACATCATCTCTATTACTAATTATGCTTTTCATACTTTCTAATAATAAATCAATGCCCTCTTGCTCTCCTATTACTCCTAAATAACCTAACAAATATTTTCGCCCTTTCTTAAACTTATCAATTGGTTTTTGAAGTTTTAGTCTATTTAATTTAGGACCACTTCTAACAATTGTTACATCATTAAAATTCATCCCTCCCCTATCAATGGCAATTTTTTTATAGGATTCGTTTGTTGCTATACTAGCATCAGCATACTTAAACGTTTGCTTCTCAAAATAAAGCATCAATTTATAAAAGAAATCTTTCTTACCATATTTAGCAATGTATAATTCAGGATTGATATCGTGATGATCAAATACATATTTAACACCTTTCTTTTTATACCTTTTGGCGGTTAAATAAATTAAATCCGGCGGATTACAACCGTGAATTACATGAAATGGTTTTTTTCTGTATATTTTTTTTGCCAATTTCATTTCCCAGTATATAGCTGCACCATACTCAAACAAATATCCAAGAGCTCCTCTCGCCTCTACAGGCAACGGATGTCGATAAATTTCAATTTCTTCAAGAACTTCATAAGGTTTTGTGTAGCCTTTCATTTGTGGACAAATGATAGACACTTCCATACCATTCTCTTTTAAAGTTGTTGCTTCTTGCCACACCCTTCGATCAAAAGGCACTGGCAGATTCTCCACAATAAAAAGTATGTGTTTTCCTTTAATGTTTTCCATGTTTTTTATTTACGATAATACTGTATCTTCATTAGACAAATAAGTATCGTTATCAATCTTATTGGTAGACCAATTAATACCTAAATAATTTTTTTTATTCAGAAGATTATCACTCAATCTCACAAAGTCAATTATTGTTTTATCCTCAACTGTATCCAATTTTGATTCAAATTCCCTTTCATTGGTATTAACAATTAGAACATCGCTTTCTTCAATTAATTCATCTAAATCATTCATTAATAATTTTGATAAGTGAGGAATTCTAGAATCAATATAATCTTTATTGGTACCCGTTAAAACTGTTGTATTTATATTTTTGTCATAAATTTTAATAGCGGCTCCTTTCCCCAATAACACCTCAATAACACGGACAGCAGGACTATTTCGCAAATCATCCGTTCCGGCTTTAAAACTCAAACCCAAAAATCCTAATTTTTGATTTGGGTATCTTAAAATTAGATCAATCGCTCTTTCGATTTGCTTTTCATTTGTCAAACCAATTCCATCAATAACAGGTGTTTTTACATACAAGTCATGCGCCAATGTTTGAAATCCTTTCAAATCTTTGGGTAAACAAGAACCTCCATAAGCAAAACCAGGTTTGAAATAATAATTTGAGATATTTAATTGCTTGTCTTTACAAAAAATATCCATTACCTGATGAGAATCTATCCCCAATTCTGAACAAATATTCCCAACTTCATTCGCAAACGAAATTTTTAAAGCATGATAAGTATTGTTTACATACTTCATGATCTCAGCAACTTTGATGTCTGTAATAATTTTTTCTCCGGGAAGTGTCATGTATAAATCAGCAACTTTTTGAGCAGCTTCGATATTATCTGAACCAACCAAAGTTAATGGTGGATTAAAATAATCTGCTACTGCACTTCCTTCTCTTAAAAATTCCGGATTGTCAACGACTGCAAAACCTTCATTACGTTTTTTACCAGAAACTCCTTCTATAATGGTAGCTACTTTATCACAGGTTCCTGGCAATACTGTAGATCGAATTACAACAGTATGCATGCCTTCTTTTGACTTTAATGATTTTCCAATATTTTCAGCAACTTTGAAAATATATTTCAAATTTAAATGTCCTTGTGGTGTGGATGGTGTTCCCACAGCTATAATACTAATTTCTGAACCAAGCACAGCATCATGTGCTTTTGTTGTTGCGGATATCGTTTTCTTTGCATATTGCTCTGCAATAATTTGATCAATATTTTTTTCAATAATGGTAGGCTTTCCATTGTTAATTAAATCAACTTTATTTTGACTCACATCAACTCCAATTACCTTATGTCCGTTTTGTGCCAAACAACCTAAACTTACACATCCTACATAGCCTAAGCCAAAAATACTAATATTCATAAATTTTTATTTTCGTTATTATTTTAATATTTTTTTGACAACATATTTCACCACAAATAACAGATGTGGGTTCTTTTTTCATGAAAGATTCAGAATACCAACCAAGAAGAGGATCAAGTCCCCCACAAATTGTGTCCCAATTTATTTTTTTATCTAAATCCAAACCAACTTTTACTCCTTGGTCATTCGACAATTCATAACTAAACTCATTTTTTCTTTTAACAATCACTTTTGGATGCAAATGGAAAGGTAAAAATACTTTATGAATTTTGTTGTCTCTAATTAAAATTTCATCTAAAATAGTTATCTCATCATTTCCTTTATCAAAGGTAAATGATCTTATGTGTTGCACATCAGAAAATTCATTATAAGTCCCTACAACATTTTCAATTCCGTTTGCTAGGGACATGTTATGTGATAGTACCTTCGGATTGTAATGATTTAGCCACATTGTATCACTGGCGTGAAAAGCCTGATTTAAATCATCAATAGTAATCGTATTGTGAGCTTTACTACTTACAAAATAATTTCGCCACTTTTTTTCTGTATGATAACTATAGGTCCCTGAGTCTATAAAAAAAGGATTACCGTTGATCGTTATTAAAAAAGACAAAATATCTGAATGACCATGAGCAGCGATCGATAAATATCCTAATGGAGCAACATCTAAATGTGCGTAAATTTCTTTATTTTCTTTACGTTTTCTAAAAATAAAATGACCTTCAAAAGGGTAGTAAGCGCTTTCTAGCTGGGTTACTTCTCTTTTTTTTAATTTATCAAACAAGGCTTTCCCATCCTCTTGAAATAACAATTGATTTTTAATATCGTAGATAGATTCTTTATTTAAATAACTTGCATCAAAAAAAAGAACAGAAGCTGAAACTAACAACGATTTGAAATTATTAAAGTGCTTTGTTTCAGAAAAATTCAACACATAACCATCATCTTCATCTCCATATTTGGGAAAATTCAATTTGATGTCTGTAAACGTCCGAATGTAATCAAATATTTCTTTGAGTGTTTTTTCATAGTTTTGAGAAAAACAATCTTTGTTTTTGTTTGCTATTACGTAAGGCAATAAAAAGAAATCAGTGATAAACTGTATGTACTCAGCTGCTTCTTCTTTATTTATTCCATTGGAATGTTGTTTTGCTATTTCAGTTTCCAAACCCTCTTTTGCATACAGACGCCACTTATTTGATTCTTTAAAACCCCAAAGTGAGGAGGCAATATATAAACCCGCATATTCAGAAATTAAATGGTTGTTTGCTGAAGAAAACTTTGATGGATTTGCGTAGGAGTATTTACAATGTTGATAAATACTAGGCAACCATTTGGAATCTGTAAATTCCTTGAAAGTATCCGACTGAATCTTTAAATTTTCAACATCCATTAACTCCCAACAAAAAAACCAATTGATTAATCTTATATTTACTTCAATATTACTATACCAATTTATTCCTAATAAATATGGATTTGATTCTATCCACGATTCATTAATTTCTATAAATTTATTTAAATACTTTTTATTCTTTGTAAGTCTGTAATTTATTGCAATCTGAGTTAGGAATTGTAACCTATTTAGTTCCCATACATTTTTAGCAGAAAGATTCGGATTGTTCCGAATATTAATACTCTTTGAGAAGGTTTTCTGATAAGACTCTTCCGAAAAAATATCTTTATGCCAATCCAATTTTGTGTTGAAAAAATCAACCTTTTTACCAAAGACAGAAAACTCATTATCAAATAGTGGAATGTCCAATACGTCTATTTTTAATATGCTTTTTGTTTTAGGAATATTAATATTTTCCAAAGGTTTTCCCGAAACAGACATCAATTCAATTTTTTTTTGAAAAAGCTGTTTTATCCGATAAGGGATCTCAAAAATAGACATGGTTTTTAGTCTATTAATGTACCAGTTAAGTATTAAAATTTTATTTTTCATTATAAAAAACTACACCTTTCCATTAACATATTCTATGGCTTTTAAAAAACCGTGAAACATTCCTTCAACGGAAGCCTTTTCAATGATATTCTTTTTTGCATTCTCACTAAACTTTTTTAATAATTGCTCATCCGTTAACATCAGCTTTAGATATGTAGCTAACTCATCCTCATCTTTCACAATAAACCCCGTTTTATTTTGTTCAACATAAATTATCTCTGGACTATGTTTAACATCCAATGCAAGACAAGGAAGTCCCCAATACATTGCTTGGTTCACACCTAAACCATTCGTACCGGGAATACAAAATAAATCAGAAAGTTTAAAAATTTCATTTATATGAATATCATCATAAATCGAACCCAAATATAAAATGTTTTTCGATTCACCTATTAGTTTTTCATATTCATGATTAAACCCTGGACCGACAATTAACAAACCAAAATTCTCAAAATCTTTCCTTTGAAAAATTCTTATTAAAATATCCAAGCGTTTTCTCTCTTGAATTCTCCCCACAAAAAGCACATATTTTTCAAATTGAGCATTATGCTTTTCTTTCAATTTCTTTTTGCAACTAGTTATTTCAG
>CAXRIA010000029.1:0-21942 GCA_964230805.1 Flavobacteriaceae bacterium | reverse complement strand
TCAATTCCTAACGACAATGGTGTCACATCCAATAACAACACATCTTTCACATCACCTGCCAAAACTCCTCCCTGGATAGCAGCTCCAATGGCGACCACTTCATCAGGGTTTACTCCTTTGTTAGGTTCTTTCCCAAAAAATTTCTTTACTTCCTCTTGAATCACAGGAATACGTGTAGAACCTCCTACCAAGATTACTTCGTCAATTTCAGAGGTTGACAAATCTGCATCTTGCAAGGCTTTCTTCACAGGTTCCATAGAACGCACTACCAACTCAGAAGCCAACTGCTCAAACTTTGCTCGCGTCAAGGTTTTCACGAGGTGTTTTGGTCCTGATGCTGTTGCTGTTACATAGGGTAAATTAATTTCTGTTTGTGCTGAAGATGACAATTCAACTTTGGCTTTTTCTGCAGCTTCTTTCAAACGTTGCAAGGCCATAGGGTCCAAACGCAAATCAACTTGCTCTTCTTTGTTAAACTCATCTGCCAACCAGTCAATGATTACTTCGTCAAAATCATCTCCTCCTAAATGCGTGTCTCCATTGGTAGATAGTACCTCAAAAACACCTTCTCCAATTTCTAAGATAGAAATATCAAATGTTCCACCTCCCAAATCGTACACTGCAATTTTTTGGTCCGTTCCTTTTTTATCAATTCCGTAGGCCAAAGCTGCTGCTGTTGGCTCATTGATGATACGTTGTACTTTCAAACCTGCAATTTCTCCAGCTTCTTTTGTCGCCTGACGTTGTGCATCGTTGAAATAAGCCGGTACGGTAATAACCGCTTCAGAAACATCTTGCCCTAAATAATCTTCTGCTGTTTTCTTCATCTTTTGAAGTGTCATTGCAGAAATTTCTTGAGGCGTGTACAAACGACCATCAATATCTACTCGAGGCGTATCATTATCTCCTTTGACAACCTTGTAAGGCACTCTTCCTACTTCTTCAGAACATTCAGAAAATTTATTCCCCATAAAACGTTTTACCGAAGCAATTGTTTTTGTTGGATTTGTCACGGCCTGACGTTTTGCAGGATCCCCTACTTTTCTTTCTCCTTCTTCTACAAAAGCGACAATCGAAGGCGTCGTTCTTTTTCCTTCTGCATTCGGAATTACAACAGGCTCATTTCCTTCCATTACTGAAACACACGAATTCGTTGTTCCTAAATCGATTCCAATAATCTTACTCATAATATTTATATTTAATATTGTTATTTCAATTTTACAGTAACGCTATAGTCAATCTTTGTGCCAAGAAAAAGAGCATCACGAATTGTCAGTTTTCCGTGTTTTAAAATGACAGACTGTCATATATGTCCTTTACAACGCTTGTATCTAGCAATATTTGTCACCTAACATACATAAAAAGCTCAGTATCTTTTAGAAAATTAAATTCCAACAAATTTCTTTGTCATCCGCAAAAAGGATCAGAAAAATATTTCACAACCCACATTCAATTAAAAATTTATCCTTGCGCGAAAAAAACTACTTTTGTAAAAAAACAATATGCCAAAATACGTTTCAAGTATTCAAAACCCAATGATCAAAGAACTTGTGCTTTTGAAAGAAAAATCCCGACACCGAAAAAAAAAGGGTCTTTTTTTACTCGAAGGGGTGCGTGAAATTCAATTGGCTCTAAAAGGTGCTTATAAAATCGAACAGCTTATCCTCTGCAAAGACATTTGTCGTTCTGAGGATCTCGAAGAAATTCAAGACATCGCGAACCATATTGTGAACGTTTCTATCGAAGTGTATAAAAAAATCGCCTATCGAGAAACCACCGAAGGTGTTATTGCTGTGGTAAAATCAAAAAATCACGCACTCGACACCCTCGTTTTCAAAAGAAAAAATCCCTTGCTACTGGTTGCTGAGTCTCCAGAAAAACCAGGAAATATTGGGGCGCTCCTGAGAACGGCAGATGCAGCCAATGCAGACGCTATTTTGATTGCCAATCCCAAAACAGATCTGTACAACCCAAATACCATTCGAAGCAGTGTGGGTTGCGTGTTTACGACGCAAATAGCCACAGGCAGTACTTCAGAGGTCTTAACGTACCTAAAAAATCACAACATCGTCATTTATGCAGCTGCTTTGCACGAAAACGCTACACCTTATTTCAAGCAAGATTTTACACAACCGACAGCCATCGCTGTCGGAACAGAAGCCACGGGATTGTCAGAAGATTGGCTGGTAAATTCGGATCATAAAATCATCATTCCTATGAGAGGGAAAATAGATTCGATGAATGTGTCGGTAGCAGCCTCTATTCTACTTTTTGAAGCCTGCAGACAACGCGAATTTTCTATCTAAAAGAAAATGTATTGCATGGAGAATCACATAAGAAATCATGACTTCTTTGCTTGGCTCGTTTTCAACTACTTCGTATCTTTATTTTTTTAAAAAACTGTGTAAACAAATGACTCCAAACCTCCTATTTTTCATCTTGATTGGTATTCTTGTCGTAAATTTCGCAAAAGAGACCTTTTTGGCACTGCTAAATGCAAAGCATTTTGAGGACACATTACCAGAAGAGGTAGCGGATGTTTATGATTCCAAGGAATACAAAAATTCGCAAGCGTACAAAAAAGAAAATCATTTTTTTTCACTTTTTAGAAATGCCTTCTCGTTGCTCGTGACCCTGCTCTTTTTTTGGTTTGACGGTTTTTTGTACATCGATTCAATTGCCAGAAATGTCACCTCAAACGAAATTCTAATCGCACTCTATTTTTTGGGAATTCTCTTTTTTCTGAGTGATCTCGTTCATACGCCCTTTTCTTATTACAAAACCTTTGTGATCGAAGAGAAGTTCGGGTTTAACAAAACCACCAAACAATTATTTTTTATCGACAAAATAAAAGGATGGCTACTATTGGTTTTAATAGGAGGTCCCTTGATGTCTTTGGTGACATGGATCTATTTGAAAACAGAAAATCTATTTTGGATCTACACTTGGGCCGTAATAACTGTATTTTCGCTCTGCATGAATGCGTTCTACTCTTCCTTGATCGTTCCATTGTTCAACAAACAAAGTCCCCTGGAAGATGGCCCCTTAAAAACCAAACTAGAAAATTTTGCCTCCCAAGTAGGATTCAAACTCGATAAAATTTTTGTGATTGACGGGTCCAAACGTTCCTCAAAAGCGAATGCTTATTTTTCAGGATTTGGCCCCAAAAAAAGAATCGTTTTGTACGACACCTTGATAAAGGACTTGCATACAGATGAAATTGTCGCCGTATTTGCTCATGAAGTCGGACACAACAAAAGAAAACATATTTTTTACAATCTCATACTCTCTGTACTGTTGACAGGTGTTACGCTTTTTATCTTGTCGATATTGATTGCCAACCCACTATTGGCAGCTTCATTAAACATTGCATCTCCTAGCTTTCACGTCGGAATCATTGTTTTTAGTATCCTTTACACACCCATCTCCGAATTCACAGGAATGCTCATGAATTTTGTTTCAAGAATATTTGAATACCAAGCAGACAACTACGCAAAAGAAACTGCGAATGCCAACGATTTGATCCAAGCACTTAAAAAACTATCCAAAAATAGTTTGAGCAATTTGACGCCGCATCCATCGTTTGTCTTTCTTTATTACTCGCACCCAACATTGCTGCAGCGTATTCAACATTTGAACAAATAATCCTGAGATTCAACAAAAAAATAATATATTTCGTATATGCATTATACCTCGACGATAGAAGAAGAAAATAAAGAAATCGCAAACCGATACAAAGACCTCTTGAAAGGAACCTATCAGGTGCTTTCGTCCGATGATAAAAAACTAATCCGAAAAGCTTTTGATTTGGCGTTAGACGCTCACAGCGAACAGCGAAGAAAAACAGGAGAACCTTATATATTTCACCCCATCGCCGTTGCCAAAACAGTTGCCTATGAGATTGGTCTTGGTGCTGCCTCTATTGCAGCGGCTTTGCTGCATGACGTTGTAGAGGACACCCCGTATACCATTGCGGACATCGAGCAGCTTTTTGGGGAAAGCATTGCCAAAGTTGTGAGTGGACTTACCAAAATCTCACGACTCAATAAAGAACACGATGTTTCCATACAAGCAGAGAATTTTCGAAAAATGCTACTTACCTTGAACGACGACGTTCGCGTAATTTTGATAAAGATTGCAGACCGTTTGCACAACATGCAAACGATGGATTCTATGCCCAATTACAAACAGGTAAAAATTGCTTCCGAAACACTTTATATTTATGCCCCACTTGCCCACCGATTGGGACTGTATAATATTAAAACGGAACTGGAAGACTTGGGATTAAAATACACAGAACCTGAGGTATATGATGATATTTTAAGCAAAATAAAAGATAGTAAAGAAGAGCAAGACCTTTACATCCAACGATTTTCGGAAAAATTAGAAAATACCCTATCCAAAGAAAAATTCAGTTACGAAATTAAGGGACGTACAAAATCTATCTACTCAATCCGCAGAAAAATGCAAGCGCAAAACGTGAGTTTTGAAGAAATTTACGACAAATTTGCCATTCGTATCATATATGATTCCAATGACAAAAACGAAAAATTTGATGCTTGGAAAATTTATTCAATCGTTACCGACCATTACAACCCCAACCCATTAAGACTGCGCGATTGGATTACCAATCCTAAAACGACAGGATACGAATCGTTACACATTACTGTGATGGGTCCTGAAGGAAATTGGGTAGAAGTTCAAATTCGCTCCAAACGAATGGATGAGATCGCAGAAAAAGGCTATGCCGCGCATTTCAAATACAAACAAGGATCTGTCAATGAAAGCGGACTGGAAGTTTGGTTGAACCGATTGAAAGATACACTGGAAAATGGGAACCTCAACGCGGTTGATTTTGTCGAAGACTTCAAACTGAATTTGTACGCGGAAGAAATTTTTGTCTTTACTCCAAATGGAGATTTGAAGTCACTACCAAGAGGAGCCTCTGCCCTCGATTTCGCCTTTTCTATTCACACCGATATTGGCTTGAAGTGCCGAGGAGCCAAAGTCAATGGAAAATTAACACCGCTTGACACTGTATTGTCTAGTGGTGACCAGGTAGAAGTATTGACCACCCGCATGCAAAAACCAAATCCGAGATGGTTGGAATTTGTAGTAACTGCCCGAGCAAAAGCCCGAATAAGAGCTGCCCTAAAAGAAGAAGAAAAACTAATTGCTCAAGACGGAAAAATATTGCTCGCCCGAAAATTAAGACAGTTAAAAATTACGCTGAATGAAAAGACAACCAATGAATTGGTGAACTTTTTCAAACTCAGAACAAGTTTTGATTTGTTTTACCGTGTCGGGGCCTCCACGATTGAAAATTCCGAATTGAAAAGTTTTGCTAATCAAAGAAGCAACGCTCTTTACAATTATTTTAAGAAAAAAATTCAGCGAAAAACCTCACTGAATCCAAAAGCAGATGAGGAAGAATTGACGAGTAATTTTGACCTCCTTGTTTTTGGTAAAGACGAAGAAAAATTAGAATATAGATTGTCAAAATGCTGTAATCCCATTCCGGGAGATCGCGTATTTGGATTTTTAACCATCAAAGACGGAATAAAAGTGCACAAAAAAGATTGTCCCAATGCGATCAGCTTGCAATCAAATTACGCCTACCGAATCATGCCCGCCAAATGGATTGATTCCTCGAAACAAAATTACAAAGTTACTTTAAAAATTAGCGGAGAGGACAAACACGGCATCCTAAATAAAATCACACAAATTATTGCAGGAAATAGCAATATGAACATCTACAATATCAACTCCAATACCAGAGGATCTATCTTTAGTGGGGTCATCACACTCGATGTAAAAAACAAAACACAATTGAAAAAATTGATTGAAAATATTTTAAAAGTAGACGGTGTAAATAAAGTGAGACGTGTTGATTAAGCATTTTTAGCTCACCACATTCACAGGCTTTCCTTTTAAATAAGCTCTTAGATTTTCCGTTGCCATAGCCATTAAGCGTGTGCGTGCCTCTCTGGTAGCCCACGCAATATGAGGGGTAATAATACAATTTTCAACCCCCAACAAGGGATGGTCATTTGACATGGGCTCCACAGATACGACATCTAAGGCAGCTCCGGCAATTTTACCACTTCGTAGTGCTTCTTTCAAATCTTTTTCTACCACCAGACCGCCTCTTGCTGTATTTAAAAACAAGACCCCTGTTTTCATTTTTTGAATGGCCACTTTGTCAATCAAACCTTCTGTCTCCAAAGTCAATGGACAATGAAGGCTTATCACATCTGATTTTTTCAAAAGCTGATCAAACTCCACATACTCCCCAACTTCTAGCTTACGGGATTTCGTTTTGGTATAAATGAGTACATTCAAACCGAAAGCTTTGGCTATTTGTGCCATTTTCCGCCCTATTTTACCATAGCCGACAATACCCATTGTTTTTCCTGACAATTCTACGAGCGGAAAGTTCCAAAAACTAAAATCTGGACTTCGCACCCAAGCTCCTGAATGAACCGCCAAAGAATGCTCTCCAATCCGATGGCAAAGTTGCAATAACAGTCCCATGGCAAACTGGGCCACAGCATCGGTTCCATAATCCGGAATATTGGTAACAACCACGCCTCTTTCCCTAGCACAATTTACATCGACCACATTGTAGCCTGTTGCCAAAACACCGATATATTTGATTGAAGGAGCCTTTTTTAAAACCTCAGCACATAGCATTGTCTTATTTGTAAAAACAACCTCCGCATCATCAATAGCCTTTAAAATTGCTGAGACCGTATTTTGGGTTCGATCATAGACAGTGAGTTCGCCCAGACTTGAAATTTCATTCCAGTTCAAATCTCCTGGATTCAGTGTGTAACCATCAAGTACAACTATTTTCATATATTTATTTCTCAATTCCTAACCTCTGTTGATATATGTTCGTGATTCTCAAAAAAATATCCTTTTTATTTTCTAAAAAAATATTTTTAGAAGGCGAATAAATACTTTCAAATAAAAATTCCAAAACCTCCTCACAAAATCAAAAATAACACTAAATTTGCGTTTTGCTATTTTAAAACTAGCATCGAATGGAAAACAAAAATAATCATCAAGAAACTGCCAAAGGCGTTTTTGTGAAGTTTTTAGAAAAAAACAATCACAGAAAAACCCCTGAACGTTTTGCTATTCTTCAAGAAATCTATGACTTAGAAGAACATTTTGATATAGAATCTCTTTATATCAGTATGAAAAACAAAAATTACAGGGTGAGTAGGGCAACACTCTACAATACCATTGAATTACTTTTGGATAGCGGTCTGGTGAGAAAACATCAATTCGGACAAAATCAGGCACATTACGAAAAGAGTTTTTTTAACAAACAACACGACCATGTCATTTTAGACGATGGAGAGGTTATCGAGTTTTGTGATCCTAGAATTCAAAACATCAAAAAATCTATTGAAGATTTTTTTGATATCGAAATTGAAAACCATTCACTTTATTTTTACGGAAGAAAAAAAAACAAAAACAACTCTAAATAATTTTTTTAAATAATGGCTGTAGATTTATTACTGGGCTTGCAATGGGGAGACGAAGGAAAAGGTAAAATTGTTGATGTACTTACAAAAAACTACAACTTAATTTCTCGGTTTCAAGGCGGTCCGAATGCTGGGCATACGCTAATTTTTGACGGACACAAACACGTGTTGCACACCATCCCTTCTGGAATATTTCATGACGACGCTCTAAATATTGTCGGAAATGGTGTTGTCATCGATCCAGTCATTTTTCAAAAAGAATTGGAAAATCTAGAGAAATTCAACTTAGATTTGAATGCCAAAATTTTGTTATCCAGAAAAGCACATTTGATTCTTCCAACGCACCGATTGTTGGATCAGGCGTCAGAAATATCAAAAGGAAAAGCAAAAATTGGTTCTACTTTGAAAGGAATTGGACCAACTTACATGGACAAAACTGGGCGTAACGGAATGCGTGTGGGTGATTTGGAAATGGACAACTGGAAAGAAATATTCCAAACATTGACAGACAAACATCTCAAAATGTTGCGTTTCTTCGATCTTGAATTAGAATTCGATCTTGAAGCACTCACAAAAGAATTCTTTTCGGCCGTGACTCGTTTGAAAGAAATGACATTCATCGACAGTGAAGAATATTTACACCAAGCCATCAAAGCAAACAAAACTATTTTAGCGGAGGGCGCTCAAGGATCGCTGTTAGATGTCGACTTTGGAACCTATCCTTTCGTAACCTCATCCAATACAACAGCAGCCGGAGCTTGCACTGGATTAGGAATTGCACCGAATACCATTGGTGAAGTGTATGGAATTTTCAAAGCATACACCACCCGTGTTGGTTCCGGTCCGTTTCCAACAGAGTTGTTTGACGAAGACGGTGCAAGAATGGCGAAAGTTGGTCATGAATTTGGAGCCACAACAGGAAGACCAAGACGATGTGGATGGCTAGATCTGGTCGCATTGAAATACGCTTGTCAAGTAAACGGCGTGACACAATTGAACATGATGAAAGGGGATGTACTTTCAGGGTTTGAAACTTTAAAAGTTTGTACTGCTTACGAATACAAAGGAGAAATCATTGAACATTTCCCGTACAACATAGAACCTGAGAATGTGAAACCTGTATATACAGAATTCAAAGGTTGGAGTGAAGACATCACTCAAATTTCTTCGGAAGCTGAATTCCCAAAAGAACTTTCAGAATACATTGAATTCATAGAAAAAGAAACAGGCATTCCTATTTCTATCGTCTCTGTTGGGCCGGATAGAAAACAAACGATTGTGAGATAATCACAAGATAAGAAAACAAAAAAAACGAATGTTCGAAAGACATTCGTTTTTTTTATTACTCATAGCACAGAAAAGTTCCCGAGTGATTTCCATAGATTTTAACATTTTCGAATTTATTCTCCCCTCTTTTTGCTTATTTTTGCCATTAAAGCAGACACCTTGAAACGACTATTGTATTTACTTGTCTTAATGATTTCTTTTTTGGGAAATTCTCAAAACAAGAAAATCAAAATTTTAAACTCTGAACAGACCTACAAAAACGAGGAACTATATCCCGGCGCCGTCGTTTTGAATGGTCATGTCAAAGTAAGTCATGATGGTGCCATTCTTACCTGTAACAAGGCACTACTCTATTCCACTAAAAATATACTCCATGCCTACGGAAATGTGCGCATAAATCAAGGAGATACTTTGCATCAAAAATCAGATTACACCCGTTACAACGGAAAATTAAAACAATCTGTTTCTTGGGGAAATGTCGAACTAAGTGACCCCGAAATCACACTGACCACAGACACTTTACATTTTGACAGAGTGAAACAAGAATTGTACTACCACTGCAATGGTACAATTACGAGTGACACAAACAAACTGACCAGCAAAAACGGCACCTATTACACAAAACAAAAAAAATTCAAGGCAACCACCGATGTCGTTGTTCAAAACCCTGAAAACAAACTAATCTCAGATCACCTTGATTATTACACTGAAAATGGTCACGTGTATTTTTACGGACCTACGACCATCACAACAAAAGAAAGCATCGCTTATGGTGAAAAAGGGTTTTACAACACGCGTCTCGGGATCTCTAATTTGGTCAACAATTCAATTATAAAATACAACAACCGACGCATTGAAGGTGACAGTATTTACAGTCATAAGGACAAAGGATTTGCCACCTCTACCGGGAATACGGTCATAACAGACGCCGCAAATAATCTGATTGTAAAAGGGGGCTATGCTGAATTGCATCGTTTCAAAGACTCCGTATTCGTTATTAAAAAAGCACTTGCTATTTCCATTGCAGACAAAGATTCACTTTTCATTCACGGAGACACACTTTTGATTACAGGGGCCCCTGAAAATAGAATTTTGAGGGCTTTTCATCATGTGAAATTTTTCAAAAAAGATTTGAGTGGAAAATGTGACTCGCTGCACACCCATCAAAAATTTGGATTGACAAAAATGTTCAAAAATCCAATACTATGGTCCGGTGATAATCAAATTACAGGAGATACCATCGAACTTTTATCCGACAAGGCAACCAACAAATTAGACTCTTTATTTATCAAGAAAAATGCTTTCATCAATCAAAAAGATTCCGTCGGATTCAACCAAATAAAGGGTAAAAACATGTATGGAAAATTTGAAGAAAACAAATTGAAATCATTAGTATCCAAGGGAAATGGTGAGGTCATCAATTACGCACGCGACGAAGAAAAAAAATTGATTGCCATCATGAAAATGAGTTGTAGTAACATTTTATTTGAACTCGAAAAAAATGCGGTTCAACGCATTCAATTTTTAAAAATGCCTGATGGCAAAACCTACCCTCCTTCGCAATTTCCTGAAACTGAAAGCAAACTCAAAGGCTTTGTTTGGCGAGAAAATGAAAAACCACTGACCAAAGAAGACATCTTTGTTCACGATCAAACTGATTAAAATTTACACACCGATATGTAGCCTAGATCGAATGCAATAGAACAACCCAATACCATGAAAGAAGATTTTTTCAATTTTCAAGCACAAACCACGCCACATCCATTAGCGAAAGAAATTTCACATGCTGACGGCGTTTATATTTATGATACTCATGGTAAAAAACACCTGGATTTTGTGGCCGGTGTTTCTGCCAATAGTCTGGGGCACAACCACCCAAAGGTGACTGAGGCAATTCAAAAGCAACTTTCGAAATACACGCATGTAATGGTGTATGGTGAATTCATTCAAAAACCATCATTAGAGCTCTGCAAATTATTGGCAGAGCAACTCCCAGAATCTCTTTCTACCACTTATTTGACCAACTCTGGCACCGAAGCAACTGAAGGCGCTATGAAACTCGCTAAAAAATGGACCGGTCGAAGTGAATTTGTTGCCTGTAAGAATGGATACCATGGAAATACACAAGGAGCCATGAGTGTTAGCGGAGCTGAAAAACAAAACAGCGCATTTCGCCCACTCTTGCCAGGCGTGCGCTTTTTGGAATTCAACAACGAAAATCATCTTGAAAAAATCACGACAAATACCGCTGCCGTTATCATGGAAACCATTCAAGGTGGCGCAGGCTTTATTGTCCCCAAAAATAATTATCTCGAAAAAGTTCGCAAACGATGTGATGAGGTGGGAGCCTTGTTGATTTTAGATGAAATACAAACAGGTTTCGGCCGTACGGGAAAATTGTTTGGGTTCGAAAATTTCAATGGCACTCCTGACATCATTGTTTCAGGGAAAGGCCTTGGGGGTGGTATGCCGATTGGTGCTTTCATCAGTTCTAAAGAAAAAATGGCCATTTTAAAAGAAAATCCAACCCTGGGTCATATCACTACGTTTGGAGGTCACCCCATAATCGCTGCGGCGGCCTTGGCAACCTTGCAAGAAATTACAGAAGGAAATTTAATTTCCGAAACCCTGCGGAAAGAAAAACTGATTCGCTCCTTGTTGATTCATTCCGAAATACAGGAAATTCGTGGTATGGGCTTGATGCTTGCCGTACTGGTAAAAGATGGAGCCACGGCTTCTAAAATCATTTTAAAATGTTTGGAAAAAGGATTGATTTTGTTTTGGCTGCTCTTTGAGGATCGTGCCATACGAATTACGCCGCCGTTAACCATAACAGACGATGAAATAAAGGAGGGATGTGCCATTCTACTCGAAGCAATTGCCGAACTTGATGAGAATTAGTTGGTTTTCAATGGATTCTGAAGTCATTTTAAAATAGTTTCCTTTTTAATTTTTCAATAGAAAAGTTCAGTATCTGATTTATTAACACTACCTTTGTAGTTTAAAACTTATATTATAATGAAAAATGGAACAGTAAAGTTCTTTAATGAATCAAAAGGTTTTGGGTTTATTATCGAATCAGAAACAAACGAAGAATTCTTCGTGCACATCTCTGGAGTAGTAGATGAAATCAGAGAAGGAGACTCAGTAGAGTTTGACTTGAAAGAAGGTAGAAAAGGTATGAACGCAGTAGATGTTAAAGTAATTTAATACTACAACGATATTTTTAAAATCTATAAAGCTTGTTTTCATAACAAGCTTTTTTTTGATTTTTGGTGTACGGCCAAAACAATCGGAGACCTATAAATAGGTTCTCTTATTTAATCTTTAAATCATTCCTAACGTAGACCTACGGTCTATTTTCTTGGTTTTTGTTTCTTTGAACTTCCTCACAAAATAAACTTCTTTTGGATATTCATATTTAGACAGTGCCGGATTTTGTAAAAACACCTTGACCTCTTTCGAGTTTAAAATAGATTCGCCCTCATCTTCAATAAGCAACACTAATTTTTGCCCCAATTGACTGTGTGGCAAACCTGCTAAAAAGAAACGTTGCGGAATTATTTTTGACAATTTTAGCTCAATCTGTTCCGGTACCAACTTAACCCCTCCACTATTGACCACAGTATCGTACCGGCCCAACCAATGAAAGGCATCCCTACCTACAATTTTCACCAAATCATTCGTGATTATTGTCTCCGAAGCTATTTTTTTTGCATCGATCACCAGGCATCCTCTGCTATCAGCAGCAATATTTACCTCAGGCAAAACACGGTAAGCTTCGTTTTCATTTTGACAATGGTTTAATCTTTTTAGAGCTACATGACTGGTCGTCTCCGTAGTTCCATAGGTAGCATACACCTCACATGAACTCCCTTTAAGTTCTTGCAACAATACCGGAGATACAGGAGCCCCTCCAACAATTACCGTCTTTATACGATGCAAATCGCTCAATGAATTTGACAATTGCAATGGAACCATCGCCACAAAATCAAAATCCTTGTCTAATTTCTCAAGCGGCGTACTAGATTCTGTAACAACCTCTAAATGCCAACCCAATTCCATGGCTCTGACCATCATCATTTTCCCTGCAATGTATTTGGGAGACAGACACAAAAGTGCCTTGGCATGCGGTCCTAACTTAAAAAAATGTCCTGTCGCTTTTGCAGAGTTTTTCATATGGTCTTTCTGCAAAAAAATTTCTTTCGGTGTTCCTGTAGATCCCGAAGTCATTACTCTTAATTCATTACTTTCATTTAGCCACTCCTGCAGAAAAGAATACAATTCTTCAGACAATTGACCTGCGTAGGACAGCAATTCTTCCGAATTTGAAAAAGACCGTCCATTTAATTGAAAAGTCTTATGAAATTTCATGTGATTTATTTTTAGTGGGGATTGAAATGTCTCCCAACAATTTGTATTTCCAATGCTGCCATTTGTATTTTTTAAAAAAAAACAATGAACACTATGGGATAAAGCAATAATACTGGCAAAAACGCCCATAATAGGGTCGGTTCCGACACATCTATGAAAATTGAATTCGTTTGAAAGGCCGTCCAATCGGCGGTTACCAAAATTGCAGTTACTAAATTATTTGCCGTATGAAAACCCATACTCAACTCCAAACCATTGTCCATCAACGTAATCACCCCGAGAAACAAGCCTGTCAAACAGTAATACACCAATAAAATTTCACCCAATTTATCAATTTCGGGGTTGTCGTAGTGCATCATTCCAAAAAACAAAGAAGACAGCAAAAGTGGCAACCATTTGTTGCGAAACAAAACAGCCATCCCTTGTAACAAATAACCTCTGAATAAAAATTCTTCCGTACAGGTTTGTATGGGAATTAAAATCACTCCTAAGATAAACATTCCTAAAAAGGGCATGGGTTTAAAATTCAAAACCAGCAAATTTGGATTCCAAAAATATTGAAGAACCACCGTGAATAAAACCAAACCACCCCAAACACAAAAAGCAAATACAAATCGATTCCAGTCGATAGATACACGACTAGTGATCAGTAGTTTAATATCCTGAACATGCAACTTCTTTATACTAAAAAACAACACGAGTAGTGCACCAACAAAAGGCAACAAAACCAATACAAGACTGGTGTTTGCATCAAATAATGTAAAAATATAGTCTACCTCCTTTATTTTTGAGGCCACTGCTGCTCCAGACTTTACCTTAGATGCTAGAGCAAAAGAAAGGGGTAGTGAAAACAAAAACATTCCCACCATAACAAATAACAACGTTATCGGATACCGCCACCAATCTGTTTTGCCTTTAAAACCATTTGCCAAATAGTCCATTTAATTTTTCTTTTTTAACATGGGAACAAACTTACATTCACCCAATTCTTGTTTTTGAAATTTTTTCACCCCGGTACGCGTGTAGACATGCATGAATTGAGTTTCCTCACCTACGGGTATAACCAGCTTCCCTCCTATTTTTAATTGACCCAACAATGCTTTCGGTACAAATGGTGCCCCGGCTGTCACAATAATCTTGTCAAAAGGAGCATATTCCTTCAACCCCTTATACCCATCACCAAAAGCCATAAATTTTGGACGATAGCCCAATTTGGGTAAAAAAAGTTTTGTTTTTTTAAAAAGTTCGTTTTGCCGCTCAATGGTATACACCTCTGCTTTTAATTCCAACAACATGGCTGTTTGGTACCCCGATCCTGTTCCTATTTCTAATACCTTATCATTGGGTTGAACCTCTAGCAACTCTGTTTGAAAAGCTACGGTATAGGGCTGAGAAATTGTTTGCTCAGCTAAAATTGGAAAGGCTTGGTCTTTGTAGGCAAAGTCCTCAAAACTTGAATCTAAAAACAAATGCCGTGGAATTTTTGCAATCGCAGCCAATACTTTTTTATTCGATATTCCTTTTTCAGAAACAATGCTCGCTAACTGATTTCTAAGTCCTTGATGTTTGTGTGTATCTTTCACGTATGATAGGCATTTGCTCGGCTAAAATTAGGAATTAATCGGCAAAGATTTCTATTTTTACTAAAAAGTTATTGGGTAAACACGCATTAACTTTCACGACTCCTACCCCTATCAAATAAACATAAAATAATACGTATGTTAAAAATAGGTGTATTAGGTGCAGGTCATTTAGGTAAAATTCATTTGCGACTGTTAGAAGCATCCGAAAAATATGAATTGGTTGGATTTTATGATCCCATACATGAAAACGCTCAAAAAGTTACTCATGAATTTGGTTACAAAGCTTTTGACTCACTTGAATCTTTAATGAGAGAGGTAGATGTTGTGGACATTGTGACACCAACACTTTCACATTTTGACTGTGCAAAAAAAGCCATTGAACATGGAAAACATATCTTTGTTGAAAAACCTATATGCAACACAATTTCAGAAGCTATAGCCATTAGAGACTTGGCCAAAAAAAAAGGCATTCGAGGTCAAGTTGGGCATGTAGAACGATTCAACTCCGCTTTTACAGCAGTCAAAAACACCATCCGAAACCCTATGTTTATAGAAGCACATCGTTTGGCTGAATTCAATCCGAGAGGAACGGATGTTCCCGTAGTTTTAGATTTGATGATTCATGACATAGACATTATCTTAAGTGTCGTAAATTCACCTGTAAAAAAGGTACAGGGCAATGGCGTTTCTGTGATTTCGAAAACACCTGATATTGCAAATGCTCGCATCGAATTTCAAAATGGCTGTGTTGCAAACATAACAGCAAGCAGAATTTCTATGAAAAGCATGCGAAAAACTCGTTTTTTCCAAAGTGACGCCTACATATCTATTGATTTCCTCAAAAAGAAAAGTGAATTGATAAAAATATGCAACGCCCCAGAAAACCCAGAAGATTTTGCACTAATTTTGAAAAATGCAGAAGGTGTAAAAAAACAAATTTATTTTGAAAATCCGAAAATCATTGAAAACAACGCAATTCTCGATGAACTCAATGCTTTTGCAGAGTCAATTGAAAATAACAGCACCCCTATTGTTTCTCTAAAACAAGGAACAGAGGCTCTACGAATAGCACAACAAATAATTAATTGTTTGTAAACAATATAAAACCTATGAAAAACCGAGACGTGTTGGACAAATCTAAAAACATCATTTTCTTTGACGGGGTTTGTAATTTGTGCAACGCTAGTGTTAATTTTATCATCAAAAGAGATCGGAATGCCAGATTTCTTTTTTGCCCGTTGCAATCCACTGTTGCAAAAACATTTTTACACGAAAATGGATATGCAACAGTTGATAGTCTTCTATTACTCAAAAAATCAACAGTTTATGAAAAATCAACTGCGGTACTGAGAATAGCAAGAGACTTGAACGGACTATGGCCTCTGTTGTCTATTTTTCTCATTCTTCCTGTTTCCATTCGAGATTTCATTTACAACAAAATCGCTCGCAATCGATACCGATGGTTTGGGAGGCAAAGTTCTTGCAGAGTCCCTTCAAAAAAAGAAAAAGATTTGTTTATTTCGTAGGGTAATGATCATCCCAATTTTGAACCTTTGGATTCCCTAATTTACCTTCTGACTTCGCAATCAGCATTGACACCGTGGCATCACCGGTGACGTTGATGGTAGTTCGCATCATGTCCAAAGGCCTATCTACGGCGAAAATTAGTGCCAAACCAATGGGTAACAATTCTTTGGGAAATCCAATGGCATCCAACACGATTACCAGCATTACCATCCCTGCACCAGGCACAGCAGCCGAACCGATAGAGGCCATTAAGGCCGTGAGTACAATGACCAACTGATTGCTGAAGACCAAACCCTCAGGCCACAACACTTGCATAATAAATACCGAAGCCACAGCTTGGTACAAACTTGTACCATCCATGTTGATGGTTGCACCTACTGGCAACACAAAACTAGCTACTTCTTTGTCGACACCCATGTGTTCCTCTACACGTTCCATAGTTACAGGTAAAGTCGCAGCACTAGAACTCGTGGAAAATGCTAACAATTGAGCAGGAGCAATTTGCTTTAAAAACCAAATCGGTGATTTCTTCGTATACAAGGCTATGATCATTAAATAAACCACCACAATGAACAACAACCCCAATACAACGACACCAGCATAACGCAACAAAGCAAGTAAGATATTTATATCATTAGTGGTCGCAATTACAGAAGAAAGCAAAGAAAAAACAGCAATGGGTGCCAATAACATGATCAAATCTACCATTTTTAAAACCACTGCATTCAATGAATTAAAAAACGACTTTAATGGATTCGCTTCCTTTTCGGGAACTAATAAGAGACTGATTCCCAAAAAAATGGTAAAGAAAATAACCTGTAGCATCAATTTGTTATTACCCATGGCTTTGATCGCATTTTCGGGAACCATGTCCACCACAAATTGCAAAGGCTTCGATTCTTTTTGCTTGTTCGCCTCATCAATTCGTGCCTTTATTTTATCACTTGAGGCATACGTCTCTTTTAAATGCACCACTGTTTCTTGAGAAATTCCTCGACCAGGCTTAAATATGTTTACCACGGTAAGACCGATGGTAATTGCTACCACCGTAGTCAATACGTACACCAAAATTGTCTTCAATCCCATGGATTTGAATTTGGAAATATCCTTTAAATCTGCAATTCCCTTGACGAGTGAGGCCACAATTAAGGGTACGGCAATCAATTTTAACATCCGAACGAAAATAGTACCAATGGGTTCTATCCAATCCTGAACAAATGATGTTCCCCATGAAAATTGAAGCATTAAAAATCCAAACAGGACTCCTAAAAACATTCCTATCAAAATTTTTGAGTGCAACGCTACGTTTTTCATGGTTTGTAAATTTAGTGATTGGTTACAAATGCAAAGTTGATACCGACAAAATTTTAGCCAAAATCAGGATGATATCCTTTGGTTCCTTTAAAATAGGCCTGTACATGTTCCATATCTTCATTCAGAACACCTGTGGGAAAATAAGGAGTCCCTATTCGTACTTCTTTCGTTCCATAATCCAACGCTACTTTCACAATAGGAACATTGGCTTCTTTGGCAATATAGTAAAATCCTGTTTTCCAATTTTTTACTTTTTTACGGGTTCCTTCGGGTGACAACGCAAAAATAAAGTCTTCATTGGAATTGAATTTGGAGACAATTTGATCAACGATATTTTCATTCTTGGTTCTGTCCACCGGAATGCCGCCAAAGTATTTAAAAAACCAACCAAACCCTCCGTCGAATAAACTTTTTTTACCGATGTAAAAGGCTTGAATTCCAGTCATGTATTTTACCAACAAACCCATCGGAAAATCAAGCCAACTGGTGTGTGGATATACGATGATCACATATTTTCTTACTTCTTTGGGAAAAGTACCCATGAGTTTCCAACCCAAAATGGCACTAAAAATCCAAGTTGAAATACGTTTCATATTGACTGATAATTGATTCCACTATTGCGGGAGGTTGTCGAAATTTCCATTGTTAGGAAACAAAACTACGAATGGCCAAATCATAACTTTGAAGACCAAAACCTAAAATAACACCTTTGCATACGGGCGATAAAAAGGACTTATGTCGAAATTCTTCTCGGGCATGCACATTGGAAATATGAACTTCTATTACTGGAGATTCAATTCCTTTGATTGCATCAGCAATGGCAACAGACGTATGGGTATAAGCGCCAGCATTGATAATCACACCGTCATAAGAGAAACCAACTTCGTGCAATTTATCCACCAACTCCCCTTCATGATTCGATTGAAAATAGTCCAAAGAAACCCCCTCGTATTTTGATACCAACTCTTTGTAGTAGTCTTCAAAAGTTGCATTTCCGTAGATAGAAGGTTCTCTTTTTCCTAACAAATTCAAATTAGGGCCGTTGATAATCAATAATTTCATACATTCTCATTTGGTTGCTTTACAAAAATAAGAATGTTCTCGTAATAAAAAAGGAATCTTACTGTTTTAAAGATCTTTATTTAAATTCGTCTAATCATTTTTACTTTAAACATCTCGATTTCCGAAAACAGCCATATCCCTGCCTTTTATTTTTAAAGATTGTAATTTTAGCTTCATTTGAAAATGTTTAAACATTTTATATTTTCTCTATCTTTATACCATGAACTGGAGTGTTTTATCAAACGACTACAAACATTATCTCAATATTGAAAGAGGATTGTCAAAAAACACGGTAGAAAGTTATAGCCGAGATATAAAAAAGCTAGTCACGCACTTGGAAAAAAATGGCATCGAGGTTTCTCCGACTAAAATCGACAAAGAAATACTTTTGTCTTTTGTTTATGAGACTTCCAAGAAAAACTCGGCCAAATCTCAAGCGCGCCTCATCTCAGGGCTGCGCAATTTTTTTGATTACCTCGTTTTCGAAAAATACAGAAATGACAACCCTACCGATCTTATAGAAACGCCGAAAATTGGAAGAAAATTACCGGACACCCTATCTACAAATGAAATCGACCAACTTATTTCCACCATAGACCTCAGTCATCCACAAGGTGAGAGAAATCGGGTAATTCTTGAAACCTTATACAGTTGTGGCCTACGTGTTAGCGAGCTCATTTCATTGCAACTTTCGGATTTATTTTTTGACGAAGGTTTTATCCGTGTGCTCGGAAAGGGAGACAAGCATCGTTTTGTTCCCGTCGGAGGTCATACGCAAAAACTGATGCAACATTATATCCAGTGCATACGCTGTCATCAAACCATCCAAAAGGAACATCAGGATATTTTGTTTTTAAACAGAAGAGGTAAAAAGCTCACGCGTGTCATGATTTTCAGCATCCTAAAAAAACTGGCTGAAGAGGCAAATCTGGGCAAAAAAATTAGTCCGCATACCTTCCGGCATTCTTTTGCCACGCATTTGCTAGAACGAGGAGCCGATTTAAGAGCAATTCAACAAATGTTAGGTCATGAAAGCATTACGACTACCGAGATATACGTGCACTTAGACACCCAACATTTAAAAGGTGTGGTTGAAAAATTTCATCCCAGATCGAAATAAAAAATATTTGTGCAAGTGGCGCAAATACAATTACTCTTCCGCCACATCTCGATTGGCTTTTTTGGATTTTCGAGAGCCCTCGTACATATCATAACGCACAAAACGACATTCTAAATCCCCATTTCGCAAAGGAATTCGTTTCGAAGTACGCAAACCAACATACTTCAAGGCTTGTAGATCGGAAGTTATAAACCATACCGTTGAATCGGGATAGCCACTTTTTAAAGTATCTCCAATATTTTTATAGAAGCCCTCCAAATCTGCCAATTCCAAACGCTCGCCGTAAGGCGGGTTAAAAAGTATCGTTGTGTTGCCAAACACTTCTTTGCGGGAATTGAAAAAATTCACATGGTGCACCCCAATAAAATCTGATAAATTGGCATTTTCAATATTCTCCTTCGCTTTTTTTACCGCAGAAGGTGCCTTGTCAAAACCCATAATTTTATAATGTGGACTGCTAATTTTATTGAGCAAAGCATCTTGAATCACAAAATACAAATCCTCGTCATAATCGGGCCAATTTTCAAAAGCAAAATGCTTCCTGTTGATATTTGCTGGAATCCGACAAGCAATCATTGCTGCCTCAATCAATAAGGTTCCCGATCCACACATCGGATCAATAAAATTGCCCTCTCCGGTATAGCCTGAAAGCAATACCAAACCTGCTGCCAACACTTCATTAATCGGTGCAATATTGGTAGAACTCCGGTAGCCTCTTTTGTGAAGCGAATCACCTGAACTGTCGAGAGATACGGTACAAAAATCATCTTTGATATGCACGTGAACTTTCAAATCCGGATATTTCAAGTCTACGTTCGGACGCTTGCTGTATTGATGACGGTAATAATCCGCGATTGCATCTTTGGACTTTAAGGAAATGTAATGAGAATTGGTCGTGAAAAATGAAGAATTAACAACGGCTCCAATGGCAAAAGTACCATCCACTGCCAGGTATTTTTCCCATTTAATTTTTTGCAAACTGTCGTATAAATCTTTTTCTGACCTTACTTTAAATTTTCGAATCGGTTTTAAAATTCGGACAGCGGTTCTTAGGGAAATGTTTGCTTTGTAGAGAAACCCTTTGTCTCCTTTAAAGGAGACACTTCGAACACCGACAGCAACCTCTTGAGCCCCCAAATCTCTTAATTCTTTTGCAAGAACTTCTTCCAAACCAAACAATGTGGTGGCCACCATTTTAAAATTTTGTCCCATACTTTCTCTTTGAAGGCACAAACATACGGAATTAAAAGCTTTGGGTAACTAACGTAACAAGCTAAAATTACCCGTCGCAATGATATGATTTCCATTCACCATGACGTCTGCACGGAACCAATAATCTGTGGCAGGCATGGGAGTTCCATTCAAATCATTTCCATCCCATCCCTGAGAATTCTCATCCAAAACGCCAACCACACGGCCGCTTCTATCGTAAATGAAAATCTTTGTGGAAGTCATCCCAGGAATGTTCTCTTGTCCAAGAATATGCCAATAAGGCAACGTTCCATCGGGAGAAAAATATTTTGGATAATTCAAAACAAAAAAATCACGACGCACAGGTCCGCAACCATTTGTATCGTAGATTGTAATGGTATGTTCTCCCACAGAAACGTCATAAAACGTATCAGAATCTTGGGCAAAACCACCGTCCAATTGGTACAAATAATTCCCACTACCCGTTATTTGTACAACTACTTTGGAGGGCTGCTCGAAATGAAAGACATCTATCCCCAAAAATTCGGGTAGCTCGACCGTAAATTCTTTGAGCAAATCACAACCATACGTATTGGTTGCCTTTACGAAATAACGACCTGGTGCAGTAACCTCAATGCTCTGAGATGTCTCACCTGTGGACCACTCATAAGTATCTGTTCCACTTTCATTCGCCTGAAGAACCAACGGACTTCCATCCAAGCACAAGGTAGGGTTGTCAAGGATATCGATTTCTGGCAAAGGATTCACCACAATATCAAAACTTCCCGCGCTCCAACAGCTGGTTTGATTGTTTTCGATACGAAACCATATTTGTTCGCCATCAAAAGCTCGGTAATCCGATCCTACTATCCCTGTTCCATCGGAGGCATCTGACTGTGAATTGTGATAGGTAATGGTATAATCGGAAGCATTCGCTCCGTTTAAAATAACGCTGTCTTGCAAATTTGAAAAATCAAAAACCGCTGAA
>CAXRIA010000028.1:0-68164 GCA_964230805.1 Flavobacteriaceae bacterium | reverse complement strand
ATCGGTGTTCATAAATCTCCTGAACTTTACGGAGCATTTCCAACAGACCCGTATTCACATACACCTGAAGGAAAAGGAGCACAACAACCTGGAATGACTGGACAAGTAAAAGAAGATTTCTTAAGCCGTTTTGGAGAATTGGGAATTTTTGTACAAGATGGAAGTATCCACTTCAATCCTCAATTGCTTCGAAGAGAAGAGTTTTTAGAGACACAAGGAACTTTCACCTACATCGATGTTGACAAAAAATCCAACGAACTTATCTTGGAGCCAGGAACATTAGGTTTTACTTATTGTCAAATCCCTGTCGTTTATCAACTGTCTGAACAAGAAGGTATTCGCGTTGTTCTCAAGGAATCTGAAACCTTGGCATTTGACACCTTGGGTATTGATGCGCCAACCAGCTCAAAAATATTCAGACGAACAGGAGAGGTGCAACAAATCATTGTTTCTGTAAAAAAATAAATCCACCACAAATGCAACACAAAAGAAGTCTCGTTTTTCACAAAATAATTTTAACGCTCTTTTTTTTTAGTGCTTTTGCTGCCTGTGAATTTTCTAAAAAAGAAATGAGTCCAACACAAAACATTGAGAAAAAAGTAGACTCGCTTTTGGCGCTCATGACCTTGGAAGAAAAAATAGGTCAGATGTCTCAAGTACGTCATTTTAGCGATATTGAAAAAAACAGTGACATTGCTTCGAAATTCATCGGATCTGTGATCCACACAGATGGACCCACTCCGGGTGATGGTGCCAAAGCATGGCAAGAAAAATTCATTGCGTTGCAAAAACAAGCCTTGTCCACTCGACTTGGAATTCCGCTGTTAATTGGAGTTGATGCTGTTCACGGACAAAACACTTTTGAGGGCGCCACTATTTTTCCGCATAATATTGGGATGGGGGCCACACACAACGAAGCACTCGTTGAGAAGGCTGCCGTCATTACAGCACTCGAAGCACAAGCAACGGGTTTTAACTGGGTATTTTCACCATGTGTTGCCATTCCCTACAATGAAAAATGGGGACGTGTATACGAAGCTTTTTCCGAAAGCACCGAATTGACTGAAAAATTGACACAGGCCTCCGTAAGAGGACACCAAGGAAACTTAGCAGATCCCACAACTGTGATGGCTACTGCCAAGCACTTTATCGGTGATGGAGCCACGGATTATGGAAAAGAAGGGGGAAACACAACCCTCGAAACCAAAGAACTAAGCGAGCGACTCTTACCTCCCTACAAAAAAGCGGTAGACCAAGGAATTGGAGCTGTGATGGCTTCCTTCAATACGCTCTCCGAAAAACCAATGCACGCACACAAAGCCTTGCTTACAGACACCCTCAAAAAAGCCATGCAATTCGACGGCATTGTGGTTTCTGACTGGAAAGGATATTCACGCTTTGGAAAAACAGACGTGGTCAATGCTGGTGTGGATATGCTGATGACCGTAGATGGGGATTTGGACTTGTTTCAAAGTGAAATGAAAATTGCTGTCGAAAATGGAACGGTTTCCATCAATCGTATTGACGATGCCGTAAAAAGAATCCTACGACAAAAATTCCGTCTTGGGCTTTTTACCAATCCTTTTCCGAAGGCAGCGCTGATTTCAAAAATAGGAAGCAAAGAACACCGCGAGGTTGCGAGACAAGCCGTAAGAGAGTCTATGGTCTTGTTGAAAAACGACCACGTTTTACCTCTCAAGAAAGAAACACCTACCATTGTGGTTGTAGGTGAACACGCAAACAATGCTGGACTACAATCAGGAGGCTGGACACTTCGCTGGCAGGGCGTCCAAAAAAGTTACAAAGGAAGTACTACGCTTTTGCAAGGAATCCAAAATACAGCCAAAGGAACTGTTCTCTATGACGAAAAAGCTACGGAAAAACACAGCGATGCAGACGTTGCGATTGTGGTAGTCGGCGAAACACCTTACGCCGAATTCTTTGGAGATATCGGCGATGGTTCCGGTACTTATCAACTCACTTTGACTGAAGAACACCAAAACTACATTGATACCTACAAAAAACTGGGTGTCAAAGTGGTTACCGTTTTGATCTCAGGAAGACCCTTGGTTGTTACTGAAGAAATCTCAAAATCAGATGCCTTTGTAGCCGCTTGGCTGCCAGGGTCTGAAGGAGACGGACTTGCAGATGTTCTTTTTGGATCTTCCGATTTTACGGGAAAACTGCCACATTCATGGCCAAAATCGGTCGAAGATTTTGCTGGAAAATACGGCCCTAATTTTTGGGACACATCCATTCAACCTCTTTATCCACTCGGATACGGACTCAGCTTACAAAAATAAACCCATGCTTAAATTTCGTTATTTTTTCTGTTTCCTCTTGTTAATTGCTTCGTGTAACTCCGACGAAGAAATTGGAACAAACATTCCTGATGAAAATCAAAATAACGAAGAAAGGTTAGAAATTACCAGCTTTGCCTTTCTCGCCGAAGTGAATGAAACACTCGTGGAAGACATTGTATTGACAATCGATGAAACTAGTATTTATGGAATTGCGCCTCAAGATTTTGCAATTGACAACCTCATTGCTTCTTTCGAACACAGCGGGACAGAAATTCGCGTCAACAATGTGCTTCAAACAAGCGGCATTACGAGCAATGATTTTACCAACGATGTGATTTACGAAGTACGCCAAAGTGACGGAACAACGCTGGAATACACAGTTCGTTTGAGTAGTTTTGAAGCCCTTCCAATTACGTATATCACGACCAACGACCGCAGCGATATTGATTCTAGGGATTATTACAAAGCCGCCTCATTTTCTATTGAAGGCGCTGGAATTATTCCTGATTTTGAAGCAATCGATATGGAAATTAGAGGCCGTGGAAATTCGACATGGGCACTACACGACAAAAAAGCGTACCAAATCAAATTTCTCGAACAAGAAAAAATTTTCGACCTTCCCAAAGATCGAAAATGGGTGTTCTTGGCAGAATATTCTGACAAAACCCTCATTCGAAACAAAATTGCACTTGAGATGGGATACCTCAGCAATTTGGACTGGACACCTCTCAGTGTCTTTACGGAAGTTTATATCAATAATGCGTACAACGGACTGTATCATGTGACGCAAAAAGTAGAAGAAAGTAATCAGCGGGTTGCCCTAGGAGACACAGGATATCTGTTAGAAATTGATCAGCCAGAACGCCTGGATGCAGACGATGTTTTTTTTAGAACCTACAACTACCAAAACACCCATAACGGAGACCATTTCTTATTCAATATCAAAGAACCGAAAGTAAATTTCGAAGATGCACAATACAAATACATCAGAGATCTCGTAAATGATTTTGAAAATGCGTTGCGCAGCAATTCTTTCAAAGATCCGAACAATGGTTATGCCAAATACATCGACATGGATAGTTTTGTGGATTATTACCTGATCAATGAAATCACGAAGAACCAAGATGCCAAAGATTATTCAAGCATCTATTTGCACGTCATGCCTGGAGAAAAAATAAAAATGGGCCCGATTTGGGACTTTGATCTCGCTTTTGGCAATGTGGACTACTCTGTTTGTGCATTTCCAGATGGCTTTTGGATCAGAGACAATGCTTGGTACAACCGTTTGTTCCAAGATCCTGCTTTCGCAGCCAAAGTCAGAGAACGTTTTGCTTATTTTAGAAGCAACCAAGACTTGATTCTAGAAAAAATGGACTTTTATGCCAACCAATTGCGCTTTGCTCAACAACAAAATGATGCTCGATGGGATTTGATTGGAAGATACGTATGGCCAAATTTTGTTGTTTTTGGAACGTATGAAGAAGAGGTTCAATATTTGAAGAGCTGGTTTACAGAAAGAATGAATTGGTTGGACAGAAATCTTTAAAAACCATCTCAAACGCTTTCTAAAAATATTCAATCCGCCGTTCATTCATCAAACAACCCCTTGTGCTAACATCGCATCGGCGACTTTTACAAACCCTGCGATATTTGCTCCTTTCACGTAATCTACATAACCTGATTCGTCTGTTCCGTATTCAGCACAAGCGTTGTGAATGTCTTCCATAATTTCCTTTAATCTCGCATCTACTTCGTTGCGTGACCATTTGAAACGCAAGGCGTTTTGGGTCATCTCCAAGCCCGATGTAGCCACCCCTCCTGCATTCGATGCCTTTCCTGGTGCAAAGAGTATTTTGGCATTTTGAAACGCTTTTACGGCCTCCGGTGTACAAGGCATGTTCGCTCCTTCGCTCACACAAATACATCCGTTCGCAAGCAGTTTTTTGGCCTCTTGAGCGCCCAACTCGTTCTGAGTTGCACAAGGCAAAGCGATGGCACAGGGGATCGACCATGGCGTTTCTCCTTTTAAAAATTGTGCCTTTGGATACTTTTCCAAATACCCTGAAATTCTGGCTCTTTTTACGTTTTTCAAATGCATCACAAATTCCAGTTTTTCTACGTCAATCCCTTCTGCATCATAAAGTGTTCCCGAGGAATCTGACAATGAAACCACTTTCCCGCCTAACTGAATCACTTTTTCTGCTGCGTACTGTGCGACGTTTCCTGAACCCGAAATACACACCTCTTTTCCTTCAAAACTTTCTTGCCGGTGCGCCAGCATTTGCTGCGCAAAATAAACCGTTCCGTATCCTGTCGCTTCTGGCCGAATGAGCGAGCCTCCCCAAGTAAGCCCTTTACCAGTCAAAACACCCGTGAAATTGTTCCTTATTTTTTTGTACATCCCAAACAAAAAACCCACTTCTCTGGCGCCTACCCCAATATCGCCCGCCGGTACATCTACATTGTGGCCAATATGTCGAAACAACTCCGCCATAAAGGCATGACAAAAACGCATGATTTCATCGTCAGTTTTCCCTTTTGGATCGAAGTCAGAACCTCCTTTTCCGCCTCCCATTGGCAAGGTGGTCAAGGAGTTTTTAAAAACTTGTTCAAAGGCCAAAAATTTTAAAATACTCAGGTTTACGCTCGGATGAAAACGAAGACCTCCCTTGTACGGTCCAATGGCGGAATTCATCTGAATTCGAAAGCCCCGGTTTACGTGAATTTTTCCAGCATCGTCTACCCAACAAACCCGAAACATGATGACACGCTCCGGCTCTACCATTCGAGTTAAAATCTGCTTTCCTTTGTATACCTTATGACTTTTGATATAGGGAATTACAGTTTCTGCCACCTCCTGTACGGCTTGTAAAAATTCTGGCTCGTGCTGATTTCGAGCTGTCACTTCTTTCATAAACTGATCGATGGTTTCTTGGTATTTTTTCATATGTAGGCTTTTTTGTTTTTCACCAAGTTAGTCGTTTTTTTTTAATTTTATTTCAACAACCCTACTCTTGAAATTTCAAAAAGCCCAGACTGAAGTATTCTTTTCTCCGGACCACCCCACGAATCCTCTAAAAAAATAGTACAGGTCTGTTTCTTTTTTTAAATTTGCATTCTAATTCAACCGTCATGTTAGACAAAGTAAATGAACTCATTGGTGAGGTAAACGCCTTTACAGCCAATTCAAAAGAAGAGGTAGAATCTTTTAGAATCAAATTCCTAGGAAGTAAAGGAATCTTGAAAGAATTGTTTGGTGAATTCAAGAATGTAGAGAATAGTCTGAAAAAAGAAATCGGTCAAGCCTTGAATCGTTTGCGAACTGCTGCCGCAAACAAGGTAAATGAATTGAAAGATTCTTTTGAAAACAGTGCTCAATCGCAAAATTCCTACGGCGATTTGACCCGTCCAGGGGAACCGATGCCTTTGGGAGCACGCCATCCCATATCTATCGTAAAAAATCAAATTGTTGACATTTTCAATCGCATTGGGTTTACCATTTCTGAAGGGCCTGAAATTGAAGACGATTGGCACAATTTTACAGCATTAAATTTGCCGGAATATCACCCTGCGCGTGATATGCAAGACACCTTTTTTATAGAAAAAGATCCGGATTTACTATTGAGAACGCACACCTCCTCTGTTCAGACGCGGTACATGGAGGACAATACACCCCCCATACGAACACTCTCTCCAGGACGTGTGTTTAGAAACGAAGATATTTCTGCAAGATCACATTGTATTTTTCACCAAATTGAAGGTTTATACATTGACACAGATGTTTCTTTCGCGGACTTAAAACAGACCCTTTTGTATTTTACCAAGGAAATGTTTGGGAAATCTAAAATTCGTTTGCGTCCTTCGTTTTTCCCTTTTACAGAACCGAGCGCTGAAGTTGATATTTATTGGGGTCTTGAAACTGAAACCGATTATAAAATTACCAAAGGAACTGGGTGGCTTGAAATCATGGGTTGTGGTATGGTGGATCCAAACGTTTTAAAAAATGCCAATATAGATCCCACAGTATACAGCGGCTATGCTTTTGGCATGGGTATTGAACGAATTGCTATGTTGTTGTATCAAATTCCTGATATTCGTATGTTTTACGAAAATGACGTCCGTTTCTTGGAACAATTCAAATCCGTTCTTTAAATCCAAAATGAATGGCTCCTTTGCCATGCATTGCAAGCAACTGTATTTATGAAAAAAGACATCCTCATTCCGGAAGTAACCGATGTGTACATGGCAATTGTCAAGGAGTACAATGAAGACTTCCAGTGTGATGATTGGAATGCATACATTATCAATCACAAAAAAGTAGCTCTTGAATTGGTTTTGATACTGTCCAAGGGTGATGAGGAAGCGACACAATTAAAAACCTCTGTGCTCCGCAAAAAAATAGAAAAACTCCCAGCAAAATCTTTTGCCAAGGTAGAATATATCAATCCTGCTGTTCTTCGATTGAACAATATTTTTGAAGTGACTTTTTTTGAGGAAAATAAAATGTTTGATAAAACGTTTACTTTCAAGAAAGGAACCGTGAAAGAAGGAGCGCTTCGAATGATTCCTCTACTTCAAAAGGAGGGCGTCCTTCTAAAATAACTTGTTAGTCGAGTAACTCGGTCAACAACTTAAATTGTTTCTTGGGACTTCGTTTTAAATAAACAATATTGTAAACCGCCTCTATGATTGGTGTTTTCGCAGCGTATTCTTGGTTCAATTCGAAAGCACTTTTCACAGCGTAATAGCCTTCAGCTACCATGTTCATTTCCAACATCGCTGCTTTTACTGTGTATCCTTTTCCCAACATATTTCCAAACAGTCTGTTGCGACTAAAAGACGAATATCCCGTCACCAACAAATCGCCCAAATACGCAGAATTGTTGATGTTTCTTTTCATCTTGTGTACTTTTTTAATGTAGCGCTTCATTTCACGAATAGCATTTGACATCAATACTGCCTGAAAATTATCGCCATAGCCTAGTCCGTGGGCAATTCCTGCAGCCATTGCGTAAATATTTTTTAGCATAGCCGCATATTCGGTTCCAATAATATCGTCTGACACTTTGCACTTGATGTAATCTCCTGTTAAAAAGGCACTAAATTTTTTCGCTTTTTCTTCATCCTGACAAGCAATTGTTAAATAAGAAAGGCGTTCCATAGCCACCTCTTCGGCATGACATGGCCCTGTAATCACACCTATATTTTCAAAAGGAACATGCAATTCTTTGTGAAAATACTCTCCCACAATTAAGCCTGTTTTAGGCTCAATTCCTTTGATTGCTGAAAAAATTACTTTCTCGTGAAGTGGCAAATCGACCTTTGAAATTTCTTCTCCTAAAAATGCAGAGGGAATGGCAAAAATCAAGATGTCGGCATAAGCCACCATTTCATTGATGTCACTGCTTAAGAAGAGTTTGTTCGTGTCGAGTTCCGTGGAAGATAAGTAGTTTGGGTTGTGCTCGTTTTCTTGGATATAGGCCACCGAACTTTCAGATCGCATGTACCAGCCCACTGTGGTTAGATTTTCACACAACATTTTTACAATCGCCGTTGCCCAGCTACCTCCTCCTAATACTGCTACTTTTGACAAGTCTTTCATATGTTCTCTCCACTTGGTTCTAAAAAACCAAAAATAAGAATTATTACGTACCAAATATGTTTTTCGAAGACTTATTCAGATTGAGAACTGTTTGCTATATTTGCGAAACACCTTACAAATTGATTTTGAGTATCCTAAAACGTTTTTTTAAAGACACCCTCGTTTATGGTTTTGCTGCAGTGCTACCCAAAGCAATCAACGTTCTTTTGGTGAAATTACACACGAGTACTTTATCGACCATCGAATACAGTGTGAATACCTCTTTTTACGTGTGGGCTGCCTATTTTAATATTGTTTTGACCTATGGCATGGAAACGGCTTTTTTTCGCTTTTTCAACACTGAAAAAAAGAAAGAAAAAGTGGTCTCTACTTCTTTTATCAGTGTCTTTGTAAGCACTGTTTTTGCCTTGATTGTATTGTTGTCTTTTCGTGAAGAACTTTCAAATATGCTCGGTTTTTCAAATCCTATTTATTTCAGTTTGCTCATCTGGATTGCCATTCTGGACACGCTTGTTGTGATTCCCTTCGCTTACTTAAGAGTGACGGGAGCCTCCATCAAATACACCCTTTTCAGAATATTAAACATTTCGATTTACGCTTTTTTCAACCTTCTTTTTTTATGGTATTTGCCGCAAACGGAAAGCGTTCCAGACATCCTCAAATCGATTTACAATCCCTTGCTAAAAGAACAATCTATTTTTGTAGCTAATGTGATTGCCAGTGCGACAACCATTGTTTGTGTCATTCCCGTGCTTTGGAAATTTAATTTTGTGTTTGACAAACAACTTTTCAAAAAAATGCTCAAATACAGTTGGCCAATTATGGTGGCAGGACTGGCCTACACAACGAATGAAAATTTAGACAAATTATTGTTGGAAAACTGGTTGGGCAAAAGTGTGATGGGTGCCTATGCCGGCGCCTACAAAATAAGCGTAATCATGTCTTTGTTTATTCTGGCATTTCGATTGGGTGCTGAACCCTTTTTTTTCAATCATGCAGCAACTAAAAACGCCCCTAAAACCTATGCTTTGATTTTAAAATGGTTTGTTATCATCGGTGCCTTTTTTGTATTGATTATTGTTAGTTTCCTCGAGCATATTGCTCATTTATTTTTAGGAAACGAAGCGTATTTCAAAGCCTTGTCTATTGTTCCCATTGTATTAATTGCCAATTTGTTTTTAGGCATTTACAACAATTTATCTGTTTGGTATAAATTGACAGACAAAACCTATTACGGCATGTACATCTCTATTTTTGGCGCGGGAGTTACCGTATTGCTGCTCTGTGTTTTGATTCCATCCGTTGGATTCGTTGGAGCCGCTTGGGCCACTTTTGGTGCTTATTTTTCAATGACCCTAGTCTCCTATCTGCTCGGGCAGAAAAAATACCCTGTTCCTTACAATATGAAAAAAATTGGGTTTTACCTTTTTCTGAGTTGTGGACTTTCTTGTTTGTCTTTTTTAAATTTTCAAGGTAAATTTACCTACAACATACTATTGATTTCAATATTTCTTTTGTGTACCTATTTCTTAGAGAGAAAAGAATTGAATCGTTTCGTTTTTCAACAAAAACAAACCAATTAAATTTATGAATATCCAAATCATCAACAAATCCAAACACGCCCTGCCTCACTACGAAACTTTGGCTTCTGCTGGTATGGACCTAAAAGCCAATATTGAAAATTCCATTGTTCTAAAGCCTTTGGAAAGAACCGTTGTAAAGACAGGTTTATTTCTTGCTTTGCCTGTAGGTACCGAAGCGCAAGTAAGACCACGAAGTGGGTTGGCTGCAAAAAAAGGAATCACTGTTTTAAATAGCCCTGGTACGATTGATGCGGATTACAGAGGTGAAATTGGGGTGATTCTTGTCAATCTTTCCAATGAAGATTTTACAATCAACGATGGTGAACGCATTGCGCAATTGGTCATTTCAAAACACGAACGTGCTGAGTGGGAAGCCGTCACGGAACTGGACGAAACAGCGAGAGGTGCTGGAGGGTTTGGTAGTACTGGTATGTAATTGTAGAAATTTTCAAATACGTATCCAAAAAGAAAGTCCTGTTTTCAAAAAACTCTTTTTTTTGGTATCTTAACTTCCAACAAAACCAGAAATAATTTTTTTCTCATCCTCTGTTGGATGAGCCTATTTGGCATGCCTAAAAAAAGTGTTTTTTCCTTAGTTATCATTGCTGCATTTTCTGCACTGTGTTACACTCAATATCCAAAATTGAATATCATTGCAGGCTATGCCTCAAAAAGCATGAGCACCAATGTTTTTTATGCCAATCGATCAGAAAACAGCGTTCAAAATAAGGATCTCAATGTTCCGTCTGTAAAATTGGCAAAAACAACCATTGATAAAACCTTAAAAACAGCGACTTCTTCTGTTTTTGGCATTTTAAATAGAACCTCCTTCTACAGAGAGGGCCTTGGGTCTGTCTTAATTGATGATACCTTTGATGTTCATCAAAACTTTTTAATTCCGAAAAGGGTACCGAACGCGTCTAAATTGCCATATCCCTATGGAACAAGTGCGGCCCGGGATTCCACTTTTACGAACATCAACTATCAGCAACTAGAAGCAGCTGTAAATGACGCATTTTTCGAAAATGACAAAGAATTCCAAAAAAACACACGTTCTATTGTGGTTCTATACAAAGACCATTTGATCAGCGAACGGTATGGTGAAGATTTTGATAAAAACACCAAATTTTTGGGTTGGTCGATGGCAAAAAGTTTGCTTGCTACGGTGGTAGGGGTATTGGACTATCAAAAAAAAATAGATCTACAGAAACCCGTTGTAGAGCTCTTGCCTTTAAAAAACTGGGAAAAAGATGATCGTTCAAAAATAACCACGCATCATTTGTTAAAAATGACAAGTGGACTTTCTTGGGAGGAAGATTATACCAAAATTTCTGATGTGACAAAAATGTTGTTCTTGGAAAGAGATATGACAAAAACACAAGCAAACAAAAGATTAGCGCACGAACCCGGAACGCACTTTAACTATTCTTCAGGAACGACCAATTTAATTTCCGGCCTTGTGCGATCTCTATGTAAAACACAACAAGAATATTTGGACTTTCCTTACACTGAATTCATTGACAAAATCGGCATGAATTCCATGCTCTTTGAAACAGACATGGAGGGAAATTATGTAGGCTCTTCCTATGCTTGGGCGACCGCAAGAGAATGGGCAAAATTTGGTTTGCTTTACCTTCACAAAGGAGACTGGAATGGCAAAAGAATTTTTAGTGAGACATGGGCGGATTACGCAGCCCATCCGACCAAAGCATCGAACTATAGTTACGGAAGTCATTTTCGAACGAACACCTTAAAAGAGTTTCCCGATATTCCTAGTGACATGTACTTTGCTTACGGGTACCACGGACAATTTACAATGGTTATTCCTTCGATGGACCTCGTGGTTGTTCGACTTGGTTTGACGCATGAAGACAAAAAAGATATTTATGCCCACACCAATGAGTTGGTTAAAAACATTCTTTCTTCTATTGAAAAAATGTAATTAAAAAAAGCCGATTCAAAATTGAATCGGCTTTTTAGTTTTTTTCAAAAACAAATACGAATTACAAGTCAAAGCCAATATTCACATCTAATTTTTGTGCGATAATGGCATTGATTCTTGTTTTTAACTCGGGAATTTTCACCTCTTTTAACGCATCGTTTGAAAAGGCATACATCAGCAATGCTTTTGCCTCTTTTTTAGGAATTCCTCGTTGCTGCATATAAAACAAAGCGCTCTCATCCAGTTGCCCAATGGTACAACCGTGCGAACATTTTACATCATCTGCAAAAATTTCCAATTGTGGTTTTGTATTTACAGAAGCCTTGTCTCCTACAATCACATTGTTGTTTTGCTGAAATGCATTTATTTTTTGAGCTGCTTGGTCTACAATGACTTTTCCGTTAAAAACTCCGGTAGATTTTTCGTCATAAATTCCTTTGTACATCTCATTCGACTCGCAATTTGGTGCTTTGTGATTCACCAATGTGTGATTGTCTACATGTTGTTTTCCGTCTAGAATAGAAATGCCATTCAAATTGGAAACACAGTGCTCTCCCTCTTGGTAAAATTCTAAATTGTTACGTGTCAATTTTCCTCCAAAAGAAAACGTGTGTACCGAGGCAATACTGTCCCTTTGCTGAGAAATATAGGTTCCGTCAATCAAGGAAGCAGACTCTAAATCATTTTGCATTTTGTAGAAATCAACCATTGCTCTTTGGCTTACAAAAATTTCGGTCACCGAATTGGTCAATGTATTGTTGCTTGTCAAACTCTGGTGACGTTCTATGATTTGTACCTGCGCATTTTCTCCAACAATCACAAGATTCCGGGGCTGTATTAAAATCTCTTCCTCGCTTCCTGTGGAAAAATTTAAAATTTGAATAGGCTTTGGAACCACCGTGTTTTTTGGAATATTGATATAGGCTCCTTCGGCAGAAAAAGCCGTGTTCAATTGAGACAAGCTATTGCTTCCTTTGGCCAATTTGTTAAAATACGTATCAATCGCCGCTTTGTATTTTGGCTTGGTCAGCGCAGCAGACATGACACACACATCGAGTCCATCATGCGTGGTATTCGATAAAAAAGCACTGAATTTCCCATCGATGAAAACCAGATTGTAACAATCCGTTTCATTGATAAAGTATTCTTTTACGTCCTTGTAGGTCAAAGAGGTTTCTCCCTTTGGAAATATATTGTAATTCGATTTCAACAAAGAATTCAAATTGGTATACTTCCACTCTTCATCTCTTTTGGTAGGAAATCCTTGTTGCTCGAAATTAGAAAATGCTTTTGAGCGCACATCGTGTACCTTCGAATCGATATCAATACCTACTTGATTTTCGAATGCTAAAAATGAAGATATTAATTTTTCTTTTAAATCCATTTGTTTCATGAGTTCTACTACATTTCTAGGAATTTTTTTCTAAAAAATCTTTCTTGAGAAATGTTTTATGCGTTCCGTTTTTACTTTATCCAGTCGTACCCTTTTTCTTCGAGTTCTAATGCCAATTCTTTGGTGCCTGACTTTACAATTTTACCATCGTGTAAAACGTGTACAAAATCTGGAACTATATAATCTAGCAAACGCTGGTAATGTGTAATGACAATTACCGCGTTGTCTTTCGATTTTAGCTTGTTTACCCCGTTGGCAACAATTCGCAATGCATCGATATCCAAACCGGAATCTGTTTCATCCAAAATGGCCAATTTCGGTTCTAACATCGCCATTTGAAAAATTTCATTTCTTTTTTTCTCTCCTCCTGAAAAACCTTCATTTAAAGAACGTGATAAAAATTTACGATCAATTTCCAACAACTCGGATTTTTCACGAATTTTCTTCAGTAAATCTTTGGCGGGCATTTCTTCCAAGCCTTGCGCTTTTCTCGATTCGTTGATGGAAGATTTGATAAAATTGGTAACGGTTACTCCTGGAATTTCGACGGGATATTGAAACGACAAAAAGACCCCTGCATGCGCTCTTTCGTCTGGCGCCAAATCACTGATATCTTCCCCATTCAATTCAATGGTACCTCCGGTTACTTCGTATTCCTCCTTTCCTGCAATCACAGATGCCATGGTGCTTTTTCCTGCTCCATTTGGCCCCATAATGGCATGTACTTCTCCTGCTTTTACTTCGATATTCAATCCTTTTAAGATTTCTTTATCTTCTATTCTAGCTTGTAAATTCTCTATTTTTAACATGTTCTCTTTTGTTCATTTCTTGAAATATACAACTGCGCAATTCAAACCTTGTTTGGTTCAAAAATTACCCAACGGATCCTTCTAAACTAATTTCTAATAATTTTTGTGCTTCCACCGCAAATTCCATCGGCAATTTGTTCAATACGTCTTTGCTAAATCCATTGACAATTAAAGCAATGGCTTTCTCTGTATCGATCCCTCGCTGGTTGCAATAAAACAGTTGATCTTCACCAATTTTACTCGTCGTTGCTTCGTGTTCAATTTGTGCGGTTGTGTTTTTTGCTTCTATGTAGGGAAACGTATGGGCTCCACATTGATCACCCATTAGTAGTGAGTCACATTGTGAAAAGTTACGGGCATTTTCTGCACGTGAATTGATTTGTACCAATCCTCGATAACTGTTCTGAGATTTTCCTGCAGAAATCCCTTTGGATATAATTGTGCTCTTGGTGTTTTTTCCAAGGTGTATCATTTTGGTTCCTGTGTCTGCTTGTTGAAAGTTATTGGTAACAGCAATGGAGTAAAATTCTCCTACCGAATTGTTTCCTTTCAAAACACAAGAAGGGTATTTCCATGTCACTGCAGAACCTGTTTCAACCTGTGTCCAAGAAATCTTCGCATTGGTTTCGCAAATTCCTCTTTTTGTTACAAAATTGAAGACCCCTCCACTTCCATTCTTATCTCCTGGAAACCAATTCTGAACGGTAGAATATTTAATTTCTGCATCGTCCAATGCAATCAATTCAACAACCGCAGCGTGCAACTGATTTTCATCACGTGCAGGTGCTGTACAGCCTTCTAGATAACTTACATAGCTACTTTCATCAGCAATCAATAGGGTTCTTTCAAATTGTCCTGTTCCTCCTTCGTTGATTCGAAAGTAGGTCGACAATTCCATAGGGCATTTCACTCCTTTTGGAATGTAACAAAAAGAACCATCTGTAAATACGGCAGAATTCAAAGCAGCATAAAAGTTATCTGTTTTTGGCACCACCGTTCCGATGTATTTTTTTACCAATTCTGGATGTTCTTGAATTGCCTCTGAAATGGGCATGAAAATAATCCCTTTTTCGGCCAACGTCTTTTTAAAAGTTGTCGCTACCGAAACAGAGTCTACCACAATGTCTACGGCAACTCCTTGCAATTTTTTCTGCTCATCTACGGAAATTCCCAATTTTTTGTACATCTCTAACAATTCCGGATCTACATCATCTAGGGATTTGTTCGGATCTGCTTTTTTAGGCGCTGAATAATAACTGATATCCTGAAAATCGGGCTTCTCGTAATTTACATTGGCCCATTCTGGCTCTTCCATTTGCTCCCAAATACGAAAAGCATCCAAACGCCATTCAGTCATCCATTCCGGTTCGTTTTTCTTTTTGGAAATTTCACGAACAATGGCCTCATTGAGACCTTTTGGAAAGGTATCCGATTCAATGTCGGTATAAAACCCATATTCGTATTCCTGGGTTTCCAGCTCTTTCTTTAAATCGTCTTCTGTATATTTCATATACTAACTTAAAAGTTTAAAGTCGTTTTAACTTCTCCTAATTATTTCTGTTATTTTCTATCCTTGTATGCTACAATGAAAAAGACTCTCCGCAACCACAAGTTCTGTTTGCATTTGGATTGTTAAATACAAACCCCGTCCCATTCAGCCCTCCTGAATATTCCAAAGTTGTTCCAACCAAATACAGAAAGCTTTTTTTATCAACAACTATTTTCACGCCATTGTCCTCAAAAATCTTATCGTCTTCTTTGGTGTTTTTATCAAAGTTCAAATCGTACGACAATCCCGAACAACCTCCACTTTTTACACCAACGCGCACAAAATCCTCGGCGGCGTTGTAACCGTCGTCATTCATCAATTCAATGACTTTTTTCTTAGCGATGTCTGAAACTTTTATCATACCTAAAGTTTTTACACATTTTCTGGTTGCAAAGATACAATTTTGATTAGAGTATTTAGAACAAATCTAACTTGTTTTATTTATGTTCGTATAGAGTTTTCTTATCTATCAAAGCCTAGGACACCGCCACAAGCATTCTTTGATCTCATAATACAGGAAAGCCAGAGATGACAAGGGATTGCTCTTTTTACTACTGGCTTTCAAGAATCCTCTTTGGAAGAAGGCAACGTCATTTCATGTTTTAACCCCTTGTTTTATTTCTTCAATCCAAAAAAAAAAGAGATTTTTGCATTGGAATATTTTCTTATTGATTTTAAAACACAACACTGGTATGCTCGAAGACAAATCACAAAGCAAAACAAGCCTGTCGGAATTGGGAGAATTTGGATTGATTGATCATTTGACCGCATCTTTTAAAATAACTCATAAATCAACTGTGAAAGGTGTCGGAGATGATGCGGCAGTTGTTGATCATACGAATCTGAAAACACTGATTACCACAGATCTATTGATTGAAGGAATTCATTTCAATCTTACCTACATGCCCCTAAAGCATTTGGGCTACAAAGCTGTGATGGTAAATTTATCGGATGTGTATGCCATGAACGCTGAAGCCACGCAAATTACGGTGTCTGTCGCTGTTTCAAATCGGTTCCCATTGGAGGCATTGGAAGAATTATACGCGGGAATTCAATTGGCCTGTGATACCTACAAAGTGGATTTGGTTGGAGGAGACACCTCTTCTTCCAAAACCGGATTGATTCTCAGCATCACCGCCATAGGAACTGCTCAAGAAGAAGATATTGTGTACCGAAACGGCGCAAAAGAAAATGACTTGCTCGTCGTTTCTGGCGATCTGGGTGCTGCCTATTTGGGATTGCAAGTATTGGAAAGGGAGCGTCAAGTTTTTGACGTGAATCCCAACCAACAGCCCGATCTTGATCAATATACCTATCTGATAGAACGTCAATTAAAGCCGGAAGCAAGAAAAGATGTTCCAAAATTATTGAAAGACTTAAAAATCAAGCCCACAAGTATGATTGATATCTCAGATGGCCTGTCTTCTGAAGTGATTCATTTGTGTAAAAATTCTGCACTCGGCTGCAACGTTTATGAAGACAAACTTCCCTTGGATCCTCAAGTAATTTCTACTTGTGAAGAATTCAACATGGACAGCACAGTGGTCGCCTTGAATGGAGGCGAAGATTACGAATTGTTGTTTACCATTGCTCAAAATGACTTCGATAAAATTAAAGGCAACCCTAATTTTTCTATAATCGGTCACATGACTCCCGAAAATGAAGGAATCCATTTGGTTACGAGAGCGAATCAAAAAATGGCTTTGACAGCACAAGGATGGGATGCGATGTTGAAAAAAGATGCTTAAAAAAGTAAAACAACCCAAATACACGCCATTTGTCATTACTTCTAAAAAACGATTTGCTCGAAATTTCCATCGATGCTCCTCATGAGAGCTACCAACATGCACGTTTCGACTGGACAGGAAAAATTACTTCGGTAAAATACCAAGGCATACCCGTTTTTGGTGTCGAAAAAAGAAACGCCCCAACATCGAGCTCTTTTGGTCAGGGATTTTACAATGAATTTGGCATTGAAAACGCCATTGGATACGACGAAATTCCCGTAGGAGCTTGGTTTCACAAAATAGGTGTGGGTCTATTGCAAAAAGAGAAGGGCGCTTATGATTTTTCCAAAGCGTACAAAATAAAACCTGCTACATTCGAAATCGAACAAACCGAAAAAAAAATTACTGTCAAATGTATTTCAGAGTTGGTTCATGGTTATGCCTATGTGCTAACGAAAGAAATCGCATTGTCATCTGACGGTTTTGCCATCCATTACGAACTGACCAACACAGGAAATAAAACCATCAAAACAGAGGAGTACAATCACAATTTTTTAGCGATTGATGAAGCGCCTATGGGAAAAGATTATCTGTTGAAATTTCCTTTTCCTCTGGAAGCAAAACTTTTTGGAGAAAACATCAATCCTGAAAACGACGTTTCCATAGATTCCCAAACTCTCGGTTTTAAAAATGCGCCGAAAGCCGTTTATTTTTTTAGCAATCTTTCCGGAGGCGCATTGGTGCAACCCAGCTGGGAACTCTTGCATCTAGAAAAAAAGATACGAATTCAAGAAACAACGAGCTTTGAAACGCGCAAAATTAACCTTTGGGGAGCCTCCCATGTCATTAGTCCAGAACTATTTTTTGACGTTTGTGTGGATGCTGGAGAAACGTTGGAGTGGAGTCGCTTTTACACCATTCAGGAAGGTCACTAACTGTTTTTCGTTAAAAATTAAATTCCCCCTCTATTTTGGCGGATAACTCGAACCAACGTTCTTCTTTTTGAGCAATTTCTTCGATAATCTTCTGCAACTCTAGCGAACGCTCATTGATTTTATCCTCTGCCACTTCGCCTTGTGCGAATTGATTTTCTATTTGCTCTTTTTTCTTTTCTAATTTGGCCATGTCACCCTCCAACAAACCATACTCTTTTTTTTCGTTGTAACTGAGCGGGTTTTTTTTCTTTGGAGTTTCTGGTGTTTCTTTTTTGACAGCTTGTTTTTTCACGGTCAATTCTTTGGGCTTTGAATCTTCATAAGCTCTGTAATCCGAGTAATTTCCTGGAAAATTTTCAATCACTCCTTGACCACGAAAGACAAACAAACCATCTACAATTTTATCCATAAAATAGCGATCGTGTGATACCACAATTAAATTTCCGGGAAAATCCAATAAAAAATTCTCCAATACATTGAGCGTTACAATGTCCAAATCATTGGTCGGCTCATCCAATATCAAAAAGTTTGGATTTTGAATCAAAACGGCACAGAGATACAAACGTTTCTGCTCTCCTCCGCTTAATTTTTCAACAAAATCGTATTGCCGTTTTCTAGAAAACAAAAAACGTTCTAGCAACTGACTCGCAGAAATTTTATTTCCTTTGGCCAATGGAATGTACTCTCCAAATTCTTTGATTACTTCAATCACTTTTTGCCCTGCTTTGGCCTGAATTCCTTTTTGGGTATAATACCCAAATTTTACGGTTTCCCCTAAAATAATTTTCCCCTGGTCAACAGGCTCTTTTTCGGTGATAAGATTCAGAAAACTGGATTTTCCGGTCCCATTTTTCCCAATAATTCCAATACGTTCTCCTCTTTTAAAAACATACTCAAATCCGTCCATTATTTTCAAATCTCCAAAAGATTTGTAAACTTTATGAAGCTCTAATATTTTAGATCCCAAACGCTCCATATTGATTTCTAATTGCACTTTGTGCTCTCTTCTTCGGTTGTGCGCCTTTTGCTTGATTTCGTAAAAATCGTCTATCCTCGATTTGGACTTTGTGGTTCGTGCTTTGGGTTGACGACGCATCCAGTCCAACTCTTTTTTAAACAAGTTTTTTGCTTTTTCTTGCACCACTTGCTCCAAGGCAATTCGCTCTTCTTTTTTCTGTAGGTAGTAAGAATAGCTTCCTTTGTATCGGTAAAGCTGTCCGTTGTCTAGTTCAATAATTTCATTGCAAACACGCTCTAAAAAATAACGATCGTGCGTCACCATAAACAAGGTCATTTTTTCCTTTTTAAAAAACGACTCTAGCCACTCTATCATTTCCAAATCCAAGTGGTTCGTCGGTTCGTCAAGTATCAACAAATCAGGCTTGTTGATCAATACAGTCGCCAATCCCAATCGTTTTTTTTGACCTCCCGAGAGTTTTCCTACTTTTTGATGTACATCGTCAAATTTTAACTTGGAAAGTATCTGTTTGTACTGTGTTTCAAAATCCCATGCATTGTGACGATCCATCAAATCAAAAGCAGCTTGGTAAGCGGCTGCATCGTCTGGATTTTCTAGGGCTTTTTCGTATTGTTGGATTACTTTTAAAATGGGATTTTCTGACTTGAAAACAATTTCTTCAATGGTGGCATTGGCATCAAAAACCGATTCTTGCGCCAAATAAGCCATGTTTAAATCTTTTCTTGAAACCACCTGACCTGTATCCGAGGAGTCCTTGCCTGCAATGATGTTTAAAATCGATGTTTTTCCGGTACCATTTTTCGCTACAAAAGCAATTTTTTGGTCTTTGTTAATTCCAAAAGATACCTTTTCAAACAACACTCGTTCTCCATACGACTTGGAAATATTTTCTACAGATAGGTAATTCATACAACTCAATTTCGAAGGTCAAAGATACTACAATTGTTTCGCCCCTGCGGGAATATCGGGGTGTTGTTTCATGAAAATTAATATTTAGTATCTTTAGGTACCCTTTTTTTAAAATTGCAAAAAAAATGAAAAAGAAGTATGGCAAACACCTACACTCAACTCTATGTCCAATTAGTTTTTGCGGTTAAATACCGTCAAAACCTAATCTCCGAAAAACACCGAGAAGCCATTGAAAAATACATCTGTGGCATTGTGAATACTAAAAAATCAAAACCGTTGGCTATTTATTGCAACCCTGATCATATCCACATCTTAATAGGGTGGCATCCTTCCACGTCTCTTTCAGATTTGGTACGCGACATCAAAGCAAATTCTTCAAAATGGATCAATAAAAAAACTGGATCCGTGGCCATTTTTGTTGGCAAAATGGTTTTGGTGCCTTCAGTTATTCAAAATCTCAGATTTCCCGTGTGGCTAAATACATCCACAACCAACCGATACATCACAAAAAAACATCTTTTAAAAAAGAATATTTCCATCTGTTGAAAAAGTTCGAAGTTGAATATGATGAAAAATATGTCTTTACATGGTATGAATAGTGTCGCCCCTATGGGGCTTGTTAGCAAATCACCCTTAAAAAAAACCACAAAGCTTATGCTCCTCTGGAGCATCGCTCTTTTTAAAAGCTCCACAAGAGCGAAACTCATGTAAGGTAAAATATCTATAAAAGCAGTACCTTAGCTTCACAAGAACCCACTTCAATCATGACCAAAAAACCCTTACTAGAAATAACGAACCTCAGCATCGCTTTCCCTTCGGAGGAAAAAGAGCATCGGGTGGTACAACAAAGCTCTTTTGAAATTCATAAAAATGAAATTCTAGGCATTGTTGGAGAGTCTGGTAGTGGCAAGTCTGTATCTTCTTTGGCTCTCATGGGATTGCTTCCCAAAGAAACCAAAATTGAAGGCACTGTGTTTTTTGAAGATCGTTCCGTTTTAACGCTTTCAGAAAAACAATTTCGAAACATTCGCGGGAATAAAATTTCTATGATTTTTCAAGAGCCTATGAGTTCTTTAAATCCAAGTCTGACTTGTGGTTTTCAAGTGCTTGAAATTCTCTTGCAGCATACCTCACTTGGGAAAAAAGAAGCCAAAGCGAGCGTGGTTGCCTTGTTTGAAAAAGTGAAATTACCTAGGCCGAACCAAATGTACCACCTCTATCCACATCAGCTTTCTGGTGGACAAAAACAGCGCGTCATGATTGCGATGGCCATCGCATGCAAACCGCAACTTTTGATTGCTGACGAACCCACCACCGCACTAGATGTTACCGTACAAAAAGAAATCATCCAACTTTTAAAGGAATTGCAACAAGAGACTGAAATGAGCATCTTATTCATTTCACATGATCTGGCCTTGGTTTCAGAAATATGCCAACGTGTACTGGTCATGTACCAAGGAAAAATTGTAGAGCAAGGAACAGTCAAAGCGGTTTTTGGAAAACCAAGAGACCCTTATACCAAAGCTTTGATTCGCTCGAAACCGAGTCAAACGAGACGTTTAAAAAAACTCCCTTCTGTTCGTGATTTTATGGAAGACACCGTAAATAACACCGTTTATACCAAAAAAGAACGCGCTGCCTTTCACAAAAAAATTTACACAAGAAAACCGCTTTTAGAGGTTCGAAATTTGAAAAAATTTTACGAAAGCCCTTCCGCATGGTATTTTCAAAAAAATTCAGTGGTACGGGCTGTAAATGACATTTCGTTTCAGTTGTATGAAGGCGAAACCCTTGGGTTGGTTGGGGAATCGGGATGTGGAAAATCGACCCTCGGTCGAACCTTGATGCACCTTGAAAAAGCAACGAGTGGTCATCTTTTTTACCGTGGAAAAGATCTCACAAAACTGTCTAAAAAAGAAATCAGAACAATTCGCAAGGAGATTCAAATTATTTTTCAAGACCCTTTTTCTTCTTTAAACCCTAGGATTCAAGTTGGTGCCTCTATTTTAGAGCCGATGAAAGTGCATCGCCTTTATAAAAATAATGCGGAACGGAAAGCAAAGGTTTTGGAAATCTTAGAAAAAGTAGGGCTTTCACCTGAACACTACCACCGGTATCCGCATGAATTTTCAGGAGGGCAAAGACAACGTATTGGCATTGCTCGAGCCATTGCATTGCAACCCAAATTGATTGTTTGTGACGAATCTGTTTCTGCACTTGATGTTTCTGTACAAGCCCAAGTTTTAAACCTTTTAAACGAACTCAAAAAAGATTTTGGATTCACCTATATTTTTATTTCGCACGACCTATCGGTAGTGAAATACATGTCGGATCAATTGGTGGTTATGAACCAAGGGAAAATAGAAGAGGTTGGCGATGCCGATGTCCTTTACAGTCAACCGAAATCTGCCTACACACAACAGTTGATTGACTCGATTCCAAAAGGAAAATAAACCACAATCCTGTCTTGTAAAACACTTCCTTTTTCGAAGCAAAAAACGTATCTTGCCAGCTGATTGTTTCAATTCCCTTTTTTTGAACTGTATGAAATTCAGATTTCTTTTTTTAATTGTTGCTTTTATTCTCTTCTCTTGCGGATCGAATAAAAACCTCACCGATCGAGCAGCGGTTGTCAAAGAATCTTCCAAAAGAGTCCTAAAAAATCATTCGAAAAATGCCTTTGACGAAAGTACCTTGAAAGCAGATTTGAAAGTGAATTTCAAAAAAGGAAACGACTCAAAAAACTTTACCGTGAGCTTGCGCATGCAGAAAGACGAAACGATTTGGATGAGCGGTTCCATTTTTGGTTTCCCCGTGGTAAAAGCCTTGATTACGCCCAATCGCGTGAGCTACTATATCAAACCTATGAAACGCTATTACGAAGGTGACTTTACCTCTTTGCAAGCCCTCTTCGGAACAGAGCTCAACTTTTCTATGCTTCAAAACATCTTGGTCGGAGACGCCATCGTTCCGCTCAAACCAAAAAATTTTGTTTCACGAATCGATCAACAAGCACATTTGTTGACACCAAAAAAAGCAAATGCATGGGCGGATCTTTTCTTTTGGATACATCCCTTGCATTACAAAATCGAAAAACAAGAAATGAAAAGCCTCCAAAAAAAAGCTTCTCTGTCCGTCTCGTATAAAAATTACAACAAAATCAACAATACCTATTTTCCTGACCAAATCAACATCCGAGCAAGAGATCAAAAAAATCAGGCAGACCTTCGCGTGCAATACAAATCCGTTTCTTTGGGTAAAAAACTCTCTTTTCCCTATAAAATTCCTGCGGGATATAAAAAGATAAACTAAGCTATGAACTCTCGTTATCTTGTTTTTTCGAATCCAAAAAGAAGTCTCAGCTCGCAAGTATTACTCTTGGTATTTTTATGCCTCAGTGCGCCCAATTTTGCGCAGCAATCTCAGAAAAAACTCGAAGCGAAAAGAGCCCAATTGCAGCGTGAAATTAAAAAAGTCAATACCCTTTTGTTTCAGAGCAAAAAGCAAGAAAAAAATCTTTTAAACGAAATTGGTGATTTGAGTCAAAAGATCGCCGTTCGAAAGGAACTCATTCAAACCATTGAAAAAGAAGGGAGCCTCTTGGACGCCAAAATTCTTCGGCACTCAAAAAACATAGCGAACCTTCAAGAAGAGTTGGCGCTCTTAAAAAAAGAGTATGCGGAAATGATCCACAAGTCCTACAAAAACAAATCCTTGCAAAGCAGACTGATGTTTCTATTTTCGTCTGAAAGCTTCTTACAGGCTTACAAGCGTTACAAATACATGAACCAATATGCGGACTATCGAAAAAAACAAGGGATACAGATTGCAGAAAACACCCAAAAAATTGAACGGCTGAATGCCGATTTGAAAGTGCAAAAAATTCAAAAAGAAAATCTTCTGAGCTCCTATGAAACAGAAAAATCTGTAATTGAAGCGGAAAAAAAAGCGCAAGAGGTTCTCGTAAAAAAAGTAAAATCAAAGGAAAAACAATACATTGCCGACATCAAGAAAAAGCAAGCCGAGGAGCGAAAAATTGACCGACAAATAGAGCGTTTGATTCGCGCTGCCATTGCAGCTTCAAAGAAAAAAAACAAAGCGAAAAGCAAAGGGTTTTCACTTACTCCAGAGGCCAAAGCTTTGGCTTCAAAATTTGAGCAAAACAAGGGAAAATTGCCCTGGCCTGTTGTCAATGCTTTGGTAGTGCGTAATTTTGGAAAAATCCCTCACAAAACCCTCAAAGGCATTACCATTCAAAGCAATGGTATTCATATTGCAACCAACCAAGGAGCGAATGCCAAAGCTATTTTTGAAGGGTCGGTATTGGCCATTCAACTAGGCTCAAGTGGCATCAAAACGGTCATGGTTCAGCACGGAAACTACATCTCGTTGTACAGCAATTTGGAAACAGTGACCGTAAAAAAAGGAGACCGCGTTTCTTTGAACCAGCATCTGGGAAAAATACATACGGACAAGGTAACTGGCAAAACCCTTTTGAAATTTCAAATCTGGCGGGATACGCAAAAACAAAACCCAAAATCTTGGTTGTTGCGCTTGTAAGGCTTGTCCACTCTTGTTTATGTAAACAAGGCCTTCAATTCTGTGGCCTCTTTGGCAGCCAATTTTCCTGACAATACCAAACTCAACTGACGACGTCTCAAGGCTGCTTGAAAACGTTGTTCTTCCAAAACTGTCTCGGGAACCAAATCAGGTACCTGAACGGGTTTGCCTTTGGGACTTACAGCAACAAATGTATAGATGCCTTCGTTTACCTTGGTCCGTTTTCCTGTGGTTCTATTTTCTGTCCACACATCGGCATAGACTTCCATAGACGAACCAAAAGCTCTGGACACCTTCGCCTCAATGGTAAGAGTACTTCCCAAAGGAACCGGTTTTCCAAATTGCACATGGTTCACCGCTACGGTGACTGCAATGGCTTCTGCGTGTCGTTGTGCCGCAATGCAACAAATGCGATCCATCCGAGCCAACAACTCGCCTCCAAAAATTCCGTGAAGCGCATTGGTATCGCTTGGCAATACCAAATCTGTGGCAATCGATAACGATTCTTTGGCTGTTTTTGTCTTCATAAACATCGGTTTTCAATGGTTTACAAAGTACAAAAAATTCGAAAATTGCGCGGCATCGTTTTCAATTCGTTAGCAACGCGAAACTTCTCTGTTATTAACAAATGTTAAAGTTTGGTTTTTGTTTTGAAAAAAGAACAAAAGTGTTTATTCTTGTGCTACATTCTTAAATTACTATGCCACTTCGAACGCAAATCAAGTGACCCTTTTATAGTATTTAAAATGACTACCTCTATTTCGCAACATGCGGTTTTACCGCCGAGCGAAGGTGTTTTTTTGGTAATAACAGAAACACAACATAGCAGGGACATCTAAATTTTAAATACTATGAAATACTTACAAAAATTGCCATTGGTCTTGATCCTGATAGGATTGACAACTACTTCATGTCGTGATGAAATAAAAGAAACGGAGGCCTCCAACACTTCCGTAAAAGAAGCCTATCTCGATGCTGACGAACAAGAGATTGTTTTGGGTGACAAGATCGAAAATCCTTATTCCGTAGAGAATATGCAGCAAGCCTATCAAAACATCATGAAATCCAAGGACAAGTCATCAAAAGCTTTACAAAAAACAGGGGAAACCATTGAGATCTCAACAAACCATCACTACGTTCGTTTTTGGTGTACCTCTACAGAAGACAAAGAAAAGCTAACTTCTTTGGATATTCAATTTTCTGAATTTCCATTGGATCGAGAAATTGAAGAAGAAGGCGATTTTTTTATCGAAGAGGATTTCGATACCGAAACTTTTGAAGGCGCATGGGTGTACACGTCTCTGCTAGAAGATTTTGATTATGCCTCCTTGGGCTTGACATATGAACTCTTGGAGGACTTGTTTTTGTTTGAGGAATCACAGGGAGAAGATATCGAAGAAGACGATGGTCTTTTGGCAAAAGCAACAGACGCTCAAATTTCTTTTTACGAGGCTTTGGAAAAAGAAGCTTTCCGAATTACAGGAAATCTAGAAAAAGAATTGAAAAAAAAACAAAGACAGCAACCTTGGAGAAAAGTGCTGGTTTTTTTGTAGTGGACGCACACAGCCCAAAGGCACTTTAAAAGTGTACAATACCGCCACCGGAGGCACGGATCCTGTGGTAGGTGTAAAAGTGAGAACCTTCCGTTGGTTTGTATGGGGGCGTGGTTATACCAATGAAAATGGCTATTACAAAATCAATAAAAAATACAGAGGAGACCCTTGGTATTCCATTGACTTTGACAACCCCTCGAACAAAATAAAAATCTATTCTACCTGGCTTTCTTTGTCCGATGCTACCTACCGGGCTTGGACAGAATCTAAAAGAGGGTACAACAAAACCTTTTACACCAATTCTTATGGTTGGCGGTTTTCAACCGTAAACAATGCGGTGGTAAAATATAGAAAGTATTGCCGAGAGTACGGAATTGACACCTTCAATTCTAAAATGCGCATCAATGTGACCAGTGGATCTGGAACAGCGTCTGCTCCAATGCTCAGACATACCTATGGTTTTATAGGATTCAATTCTCGGAGCGATCTTTCCAATTTCTTTTTAAATAGTACTTTGGGATTTCTTGCCAATTCGTGGATCGGTTATCTCCTTCGTTTGAAATTATTGCCCGATATTTGGATACAAGGAAATGCAAGGCAAGGAACGGATGGCGTTTATTCAAAGGTTTTTCACGAAATGGCACACAGTTCTCATTTTGCCAAAGTGGGCGGGGCGTACTGGGCAAAATACATCAGCTATATTCTTACCTACGGAGCCTATGGCGATGGCACAGGCAGAAATGCGGGTATCTGTGCTTTGGGAGAAGCTTGGGGCTTTCACATGGGATATTTTTTAACCCTGCAAGAATTTGGAAAAAATAATCAGGTTCATTCATTGAATGCTTTTGAAAATTTTGACCCGCTTGATAGACCTGGAAAAGACATTATTAGATACGGAAATCCTGTTTACAGATGGACAGGCTGGATCCCAGGAGGTTTGATGAATGATCTTATGGATTCAGATGATACAGATTTGATGAATACAGGAGTAAATTTAGAAACAATAAGAGAGGGGTTTGAAGATAAAGCCTCAGGTTACAGTCTTAGAAACATTTACAATGCTTTGGACGGAGACGTGACCTCGCCACAAGCCTTTAGAGATCGTTTGTTGCGAGAAAACAATAACAGAGACGAAGATGATGTTAAAGAGCTTTTTGAAGCTTATTATTGGGATTAATTTTTAATATATTGAAGCATGAAAAAACTTATTTATTTCGTTGTGTTTGCAATGTGCTGTTCTTGTGACCCGAGTGAGAGTCTAGAAACTGAAATAATTAATTCCTCAAATTCAAACTTAGAAATAAGTTTTATTAGTCGTCTCATTTTAGAAAATGAAGAAAACAACAAAGAAACATTAAAAATTAAGTCTGATAACTCAATCACATACAAAAAAATAAATGTAAGTAATAATGGCTTAGGAAGAGCAGGATTGTCATTAATTGATTTTGACTCAATTTATTTATCAAATGAAACTAACGAAATATTAAACGTCTGGAAGCCTGATACACCGGGTAAAAATATTTACAACATTGCTAAATATTGGACAGTAAGAGAAACATCTAAAAACCATTTTGTTTACACTTTTGAAATAACCAATGAAGATCTTGGGCTTGTAGAATAAAATTTATTGAGGAAACCCGGTGTTGTAAAACACCAGGTTTCCTAAACAAAAAAGATGAACTTAAACATGAAACACACCAGTTTTTTAATTCTATTCTCCTTGTTGCTCGTAAGTAAGTTATGTGCTCAAGAAAATTACATTCGTATATACAAGTCCAATACCAACAAAGAGTACAGAATCAAGGAAAACAAAAAAATTCGAATCGTCACCAATGACGGGCAAAAAATAAAAGGACGATTTACAATCGTGGATCCTTCGCATATTCGAATGAAAAATCAGAAAATCCCAATTTCTGAAATTTCTAAAATCAAAAGAAACCCTTTTCTTGAAACCCTTGTTGTCAATGGAAGTTTGTACTTTTTTGGAAATCAATTTTTTTTCGTGGGCCTTTTTGGATATGGCATTAGTCGAGAACCTATTTTCCTAGCAGGAATTGTCGCTGGTGTAGGAATGGTGTACTTGGCAACAAAGTCACCCAGTATTCTAGGGTATCGGAGCAAAAAAAGAAACTGGAATTTTGAAATTGTCTCGAATAAAGAATTCCTTTCTTTGGAAACAAAAAGCCTCTAATTATTTCATCTCCCTCTTTGTTTTCATTTTTGTGCTTTGTGAAAAAAGATACTCCTTTGAATAAAAATTCTTGTGTAGAACATTCCCTTCAGATTTTATAATATCTTTACCTGTAACACAAAATGTCTGTTTCATCTTACATTTTTTGACCAAAGCTGCTGACATCATATGCAAGATTTCTTAAAAATAACACTCGTACAAAACGATACTTTGTGGAGATCCGTTTCTGCGAATTTGGCGCGTCTTTCTCAAAAAATCCAATCCATAAACGAACAAACGGACTTGATTCTTTTGCCAGAAATGTTTGCTACTGGGTTCGACATGGATCCAGCAACAATTGCCGAAAAAATGAGCGGTGTGTCCATTGCGTGGATGAAAAAACAAGCTCAAACACACAATGCCGCGATTGCTGGCAGTTTGATCATCGAAGAAAACGGCCAGTATTTCAATCGTTTTGTTTTTGTGCATCCTTCTGGAAATTTGGTACACTACGACAAAAAACATTTGTTTCATTTTGCAGGTGAAAACAGGGTTTATACTCCTGGAACAAATCGTTTGCTGTTTGAATACAAAGGTTGGAAAATCAGTCCATTTATCTGTTACGATCTGCGTTTTCCGGTTTGGTCTAGAAATACGGAAGACTACGACGTGTTGCTCTATGTTGCCAATTGGCCCAAAACCAGAATTGCTGCTTGGAATGTTTTGTTAAAAGCCCGAGCGATAGAAAATCAAGCCTATTGTGTGGGTGTTAACCGAATAGGAACCGACGGCAACGGACATGAATACAACGGCCATTCACAAGTGATTGACCCGCTGGGAGCTGTTCTTCAAAAATCAGAAATCGAAGAAGTTTTTACGGTGACCCTAGACAAAAAAAACCTAAAGCAAATTCGACAAAGCTTTCCTTTTTTAAAGGATCGAGATCGTTTCAATTTTTAATTTCATGAATCTCTATGCATACGTTACAAAATGATTTTTTAAAAATCGCTGTAAAAAATACGGGCGCAGAATTGTCTAGCCTTATCGCCAATGGCAAAGAATATTTGTGGCAAGGTGATGCCCGTTTTTGGGGAGGTCAAGCCCCCATATTGTTCCCTTTTGTTGGAAAACTAAAAGACGATACTTATGTCTACAAGGGACAGTCTTATTCTCTACCGCAGCACGGCTTTTTTAGGCGGAGCAATTCGGTTGCACTGACGGAAAAAACCAAAGACAAATTGACTTTTTCATTGGAAAGTAACGAGGAAACCAAAAAAAATTATCCGTTTGATTTTGAATTTATCACGAGCTACCAACTACACAAAAACATCCTTACCATTGCACACACGGTGGTGAATAAAGGGGAAGAAATTCTTTATTTTTCATTAGGCGAGCACCCCGCTTTTCACTGTTCGTTACAAAATCCAGAGGAAAGTTACGACCGAAATCAATTGCTTTTTGAGAAAGAAGAAACTGCGGAAATACATTTGCTAGAAGAAGGGCTCATCGGCTCTCAAACAGCGAATCTTCTCAAAAATTCGAACTGTTTGGATTTGCACAGCGGTATTTTTGACAAGGATGCTTTGGTACTGAAAAAAATGAAATCCAAAAAAGTTACCCTCCTCCACGAAACGGAAGGAAGGCTGGTTACTTTGTCGTACCCTGATTTTCCTTTTCTCGGAATCTGGTCGAAACCCGGTGCGCCTTTTGTGTGCATTGAACCTTGGCTCGGCATTGCAGACGCTGTACATACTTCCCAAAAAATCGAAGAAAAAGAAGGCATCCTTTCCTTGGACTCAAAAAACACATTCCACTGTTCTTACAGTATTGAAGTATCTGTGTAAAAAAAGGCTTTTCATTTCTGAAAAGCCTTTTTTTATTTGACAACCAAGGGTTGCATCCATTTAAAATTGTAATCCGTATCTGGTACGGTAATTCTGTTGGCGATTCTTCGCATTCGCTCTGGCAAACGCATCAAATAAGTTCTTGCTTTGTCGGCTTCTGCTGTCAATTCTCTAAAATTTTCAATATCCCATGCTTTGTTTAATTTTTCTAGAATATCGATGTAATCAAACGATGTATAAACGCCTGCTCTTTGGGCAACATCTGAAAATTTATCAAACAAGGAAGCTTTTTTTCCGAAAGACTCACGCAAATACATGGCAGGCATTTCAATTTTATGTTTCATCATGTCGCAAAAAGCAATCATCATTTGACTAGGATCGATGGCAAAAATCTGCTTTACAAATTCTACGTAGGCCAAGTGATGACGCATTTCATCACCGGCAATAATTTTCGACATTTTTGCCAAACCTTTCATTCCTGCTTTCCGTGCTATTTTTGCCACATTGTTGTGCGAAATATAGGTTGCCAATTCTTGAAAACTGGTGTAAATAAATGTCTTGTAAGGATCTCTTGAAGTTCCAATATCAAAACCATCGGCAATCAAGTGCTGGGTTGTAACTTCAACTTCACGCATGTTCACACGTCCGGAAAGGTAAATGTATTTGTTCAGCACATCTCCATGCCTGTTTTCTTCGGCAGTCCATCGACGTATCCAGCTAGACCATCCTTTTTCTTCTCCATGCTGATCTACACCATCCAAATCCAACAACCACGATTCGTAGGTTGGTAAGGCCTCTTCGGTAATCATATCGCCCACCAAAGAAATCCAAAAATCATCATCAAGCTCTTTCGAAAGCTCTCTAATTTCTTTGACTTCTTCTAGAAAGGTATCCGATTGTGGATTGGGTAAAAAATCGGTAGGCTGCCAAATTTCTTCAGGAGAAATTAAAAATTTACCAAAAGTTGCTTCAATATTTTTTTCGAGGTTGAGCATTACCTCTTTGCGAATGTTGTAAATGGACATCTAGCTATTTTTTTAAAAGTTACGAAGTTACTGAGTTTTTAATAATTTCTTCCACTTTTTGAAATAAATCGGCAAACTTCATTGAATTTACGGGAATTGCTTCGTGTGCTTCGATAGAAAATTTTTCTCCGACACTTAAGGGGAAACTCCCTTTTTGTACCAGCTTCCAAGAATTGTTGATAGTCACAGGAAGCAGGTAGGCAGAAGGAGCGTACTTGGTCATGATTTTCAAACCATTTTCGGAAAAGCGCTTTGGAACACCAGTCTTACTGCGCGTACCCTCGGGAAAAATAACACCAGACCAATTGTTTTTTTCAAGGCTTTTGGCAAAATTCGCGATCGTAGACAAGGCCTGTTTGGCGTCTTTTCTATCGATTAATACCGACCCTCCATATTTTAAATTGAACGATACACTTGGAATGCCTTGTCCCAATTCTATTTTCGAAACGAATTTGGGGTGGGTCTTTCTTAAAAACCAGGAAATTGGTGGAATGTCATAGGAACTTTGATGGTTGCTCACAATAATAATGGGCACATTGCTGGGTATTGAATATTTGTTGGTAAATTTTACTCGCGTTCCCAAAAGATACATGCTGGCTACGAGCAAACCATTTAAAACATCGACCGTTTTTTTATGTGCTGTGTACCCAAAAATCCGCAAGGCAATCCATTGCAATGGATGAAAAACAACCAGCAATAGTCCAAACACCACATAGTGAACTATCGAAAGAGGATATCCAAGTAAGCTTTTCATTTCAACCCTTTTTTCCTGATTTTAGAACCACTGGTTCCATGGAATTCGCGACAAGATCAAAACGAGTGCAAGCCCATAAAAAACCGCAAAAGTTTTAAATTTCCCAACCGCTGTTGTTTGTTTTTTATGTTTGGACCAGCCGATAGTAATCAAAGCTATTCCCAAAATCATTACCGTTGGGTGTTCTACCAAAATCAATCTTGACTGCGCATTTTTCATCACTGTGCCAAAGCCTGTAATTTTCATGGCCTTGTACCAATCAGACATAAAATACCAAGCCAAACCAATCAGCAATTGTATGTGAGAAAAAATCAAAGCAAACAAGCCCAATCGCAGATCTTTCGCGGTGAATTCTTTTTTGCTTTTCAAGCCCAATAACGCATTGACAACAGCGAATATCAAAGCTGCCAATACCAAATAGGCCCAATACGAATGTACGTCTTTCATAATTTTCAGTTTTTGTATGTTTGAGCAAAGATACTAATCCCTTGGAAACTACGATGTAGAATTGTTCTTGAAATTTTGTTTGCTCTTGAGTAGTATATCTATTCTAAGATTCCGGTTTTCTGACTTTTTTTTGAGTCGTGCGAATAAATCCTAAAGTGGGGTGCTTTTTTAAAAACAAAAAAGGCAGTTAAAACTGCCTTTTTATTTTGAGTGTTCTTTTATTACGATTGGTATTTTTCCGCATATATTTTATTCGCCAAAACCTTTCCAAGTTCCACACCCCATTGGTCATAGCTGTATATGTTCCAAACAATTCCTTGCACAAAAATCTTGTGTTCGTACATGGCAATCAACTTACCCAAAGAGTTGGGCGTTAGCTTTTCAATCAAAATTGCATTGCTCGGTTTGTTTCCTTCAAATACTTTGAATGGAACCACGGCGTCTGCTGTTTTTCCTTCAGAGATTACCTCTTCTTTGGTTTTTCCATTACACAAAGCTTCTTGTTGTCCGTAAAAATTAGACATCAATTTGTTGTGATGTTCTTCTTTTCCATACAGAGAGGTTTCGTATCCGATAAAATCACATGGTATCAATTTTGTTCCTTGGTGCACCAATTGCATGAATGCGTGTTGCATATTGGTTCCTGTACTTCCCCAAACAATGGTACCCGTTTGGTAATCAATGGTGTCTCCATTTCTGTCGACACTTTTTCCATTGCTCTCCATAATGGCTTGTTGCAAATACGGTGTCAATTTTTCCAAATATTGAGCATATGGCAAGATGGCCTCTGTTTCTGCTCCAAAGAAATTGTTGTACCAAACACTTAATAGCGCCAAGATCACTGGAATATTTTCTTCAAAATCAGCGGTTTCAAAATGAGTGTCCATTTCAGAGGCTCCCTCAAGCAATGCTTGGAAGTTTTCAAAACCGACTGCCAAGCTAATCGACAATCCCACGGCGCTCCACAAAGAGAAACGACCTCCTACCCAATTCCACATGGTGAAAACATTGGCTGCATCAATTCCAAAATTAGCCACGGCCTCTGAGTTTGTCGAAACTGCTGCGAAATGCTTCGCAATATCGGCCTCCGTAGCTCCTTGCAAAAACCACTCCTTGATGGTCATTGCATTGGAAATGGTTTCCTGCGTGGTGAAAGTTTTTGAAACGATCAAAAACAATGTGGTCTCTGGGTTTAGGTTTTTGACAACCTCAGAAACATGGTCTCCATCTACATTGGAGACAAAGTGTACTCCCAAAGGAGTTTTGTAATATTTCAAAGCATCTACCACCATCTGTGGCCCTAAATCAGAACCTCCAATACCGATATTCACAACATCTGTGATGCTTTTTCCTGTATAACCCTTCCAATCACCAGAAAGTACCTTGTTGGTGAATCCTTTTATTTTTTGCAAAGTCTCTTGTACGTCTTCCACTACATTTTCACCATCCACCAATACTTCATTGGAGGAGCGCAATGCTGTATGCAAAACTTCTCTTCCTTCAGTTGCATTTATTTTTGCGCCTCCGAAGTATTTTGAAATGGCATCTTTCAGTTCCACTTCCTCTGCCAATTCTAATAACAACTCTTTGGTTTTTGCATCGATTCTGTTTTTAGAATAATCGATGTTCATGTCTTTAAATTGAAGACGAAACTCTTCTTTTCTATTGGAATTGTTCGCAAACAAATCTCTCAAATGTGTGTCTTTGATTTCTGTAAAATGTGTTGCTAATTTTCCCCATGCTTTTGTTTTTGTTGGGTTTACATTTTTTAAAGCCATTTTCTTCTTTTTTAATTTACATATTCAATTGCATCCAGCTCTTCTTTCACGGATTGGATGAATTCTAAATATTTTGGTTTTATCGATTTTTTCATTGCTTTTGCCGCAGGTAATTTCTCTTTTAATGGATCTACTTGAACGCCATTTTTCCAGAAACGATAGCAGACATGTGGTCCCGAGGTATTGCCCGTCATTCCTACATATCCGATGACTTGTCCTTGCTTGACATACTGTCCTACTTTTACTTTGCGACTTTTCATGTGCAGGTATTGGGTCATATACGTGGAATTGTGTCTGATTTTGACGTAATTTCCGTTGCCTGCTCTGTATCTTGATTCAATGACTCTTCCATTTGCAGTACTCATAATAGGACTGCCCACGGGCGCTGCAAAATCGGTTCCTTTGTGTGGTTTCACTCGACCGTAAAAAGCAATCTTCCTTTTCAAATTGTAACGAGAAGAAATACGGCTAAATTTCAGAGGGGCTTTTAAAAATGCCCTTCTTAAATGATGGGCTTTCTCGTCGTAGTATTCTTCAATGCCACTGATGGAATCAGCCACATATTTGAAGGCGTAAAATGATTTATTGACGTGCTCAAAATGTGCTGCTTGGATTCTTCCAACTCCCGCAGGAATGGTGTCGTCAACATATTTTTGTTCGTAAATAACTTTAAAGCGATCGTTTTTTTGCAATCGAAAGAAATCAATGGTCCAAGCGTAAATTTCTGACAAGTCATTGGCTACCATGGCATTGACTCCTTGTTTGTCAAGCGCTTCCGACAGGGAGCTCGTGATCACTCCTGAGGCTTTTTTCAGTACGGTTTTGACTTTTTTTCTTGCTTTTTCAGCAACAATCACAGAATCTTTAAAATCAATGATGGTGTGATTGATCAAGTCGTGTTTGTAAATAAAAACTTGGGCTTTCTCGGTGGAATCTTTTGCGGCTAATATCGTGTAGGGTTTTCCTGCCCGAAGTCTTCTTACATCAAAGATGTTTTTTACTTTTTTTGAAATCTTAAAAATTTCTGGAGACCAAACGTGGTGTCTGTCCAATATTTCTCCAAAACTTTCTCCGTGGGCCACGGTGTCATGTACCACTTTAAAATCATTTAGGTTGTATCCAAATTGATAGATTGCTTTGACCGATTCTTCTTTTTTTCCCGAGGTCTTTTCATCTCCTTTCCCTCCACAAGAAAGGATAAAAATCGAAAGAAAAAAAAGTGGAAAAAGGCGTTTCAAGGGTTCTTGGATTTCTAAAAATTTCTAGCTGCGAATTTACGACTTTTCTTATAAAGTTACACGAAAAGGGTGGGACAATCCTCTGTACTGATACAAATCAACTTTTAAAGCGCCAACAGCTAGGGAGGCCTTGATTCTGACTGGAATTCTATTTTTATCAGACGACACCCAAATGGTCAAGCTTTCCTCTTCTTTAAAGACCCTTCCGGATTGAACCAAAGGACGAAATTTAAAACACTTTATTTTACCAAATCTCGTTTTCAAGACTTCTGTGCCCAAATACTTCAATTTAAAAAGAAATGTTTGAGCATCAAAAAACATATTCAGCTCCAAACTTTCACCGATGTTCAACGCTTCTATCTTTTGATTTCTCAAATAATAAATTGCCGAGATCATGTCGTGCACCTCTTCAACGGGTACTTCGGTGACCGTTTTGTGCTTAAAATCCTCAATCTTGGCTGTCTTTTTTTGCGGGTTGAAATGGATGTCTCTGCGAATAACGTATCCGCCCTCGTCTACTCTTCTTTTAAAGTGTCTTGGCAATTGCGACTTTTTATCTACAAAAGATTCATACGTATCTTGAACGCGAAAAAACCAATTGGTCATGCCTGTCGTCCATCCTTTGCCTTTGAAATGATACAAGCTATCTTTTTCCGTATTTTTTTCATTCACTTCAAAACTCGCATAACCTGCATTTATTATGCCATAGTGAATTCTATATTTGAGCCGTTCCCCTTTTTTGAAAACCTCACTACCTGTCTGTGCGGTAATCAAAGCTGTAAAAAAGAACATGGCTATGGTACAGCGTATTTTGCCCATTTGAAATTGAATTTGGCTTCAAAGGAAATATAACCAACTGAAAAATAAAAAAAGCGCAACGATTTTTTCGTTAAACTTTTGTGAAATGATTACATCAAACTACTTAGATCGATGACTTTTTTAATTTGAGGTGCGTGTTTTTTGATAGATGCCTCAACACCGTTACGAAGTGTCATTTGATTGATTGAACAACCTACGCAAGCTCCTTCTAACCTCACTTTTACAATGTCTTCTTCTATTGAAACCAGTGAAATATTTCCACCATCTGAAATTAAAAACGGTCGTATCTCTTCCAATGCTTTTTCAACAATGTCATGTAATTCTTGATTTTCCATCTTTCAATCCTTGTTTTTCTATTTTGTGGAACAACCACTCATGGTGGTAATTTTTACAACTTCTGTGGCCGGTAAGTTTTCATTTCGTTTGACCAACTGCGAAACGATGTTTCTTGTCAGCTGCTGAAACGCTTTTTCCAAAGGTGTTTTCTCTTGCAGGGCTACGGGATGTCCAACATCACCTGCCTCACGTATTCCTTGTACTAAGGGCACTTCACCTAAAAATTCTGTTTGAATGTCTTCCGCTAAATTTTTTGCTCCGTCTTGTCCAAAGATATAATATTTATTTTCAGGCAATTCTTCGGGCGTAAAATAGCTCATGTTTTCTACAATTCCCAAAACCGGCACGTTGATGTTTTTCTGCTGAAACATGGCCACTCCTTTTTTTGCATCGGCTAGTGCAATGTTTTGTGGCGTACTCACAACTACAGCCCCTGTAATTGGCAATGCTTGAACGATAGAAAGGTGAATGTCTCCTGTTCCTGGTGGCAAATCAATTAATAAAAAGTCTAGCTCTCCCCAATCTGCATCAAAAATCATTTGATTCAGAGCTTTAGAAGCCATTGGACCTCTCCAAATAACGGCTTCGTTTGGGTTGGTAAAAAAGCCTAATGACAACAATTTGATTCCATAATTTTCTATGGGTTTCATTTTTGATCTCCCATTCACGTATACAGAAATGGGCTTTTCTTGTGCCACGTCAAACATTAAGTGCATGGACGGACCGTACACATCTGCATCTAAAACCCCGACTTTGAAACCCATTTTTGCCAAAGTAACCGCTGTGTTTGCGGTAATGGTAGATTTTCCAACACCTCCTTTTCCTGAGGCAATTGCAATGATATTTTGTATTCCTGGGAGTTTTTCTCCTTTTATTTCATTTGGATTCTTTTTGTTCTCAACAGGTTTGGGTTTCGTTGTTACATTGACTTTTACAAGTGCTTCTTTGGCAACATTTTCTTGGATTGTTTTTGAAATTTCCGCTTCTATTTTTTTCTTGGCTTGCAAAGTTGGGTTGCTAATAGCCACATCCACCACAACTTCTTGTCCAAATATAACAATGTTTTTCACATTGTTATTTTCTACCAAACTTTTTCCTTCGCCTGGTGCTGTTATCTGTTCTAAAGCTTTTTGAACCGCTTCCTTTTGAATACTCATAATCTCATAATTTTCCGCCACAAAGGTACTATGAAAACTTTACAAAACCAGCCTTATCTATAGTTATTCTCAATAAGCACATTGCTTGTTTGTATGGTGTATTTTTCAATGAGCTTGCAATTCTTTTGATGGATCCCAAAAAATTTCCTGAAAATTCTGAATTTGATGTTCCACAATAATTGCTCCTTCACTTTCCAAGAGCTGTTGCATCAAATTTTTGCCAGGAAAATGATGCTTCCCCGTTAGCAAGCCTTTTCTATTGACCACCCTGTGTGCTGGAATTTCACTATTTCCGTGCGATGCATTCATCGCCCAGCCAACCATCCGTGCCGAGCGCGCTGCGCCTAAATATTTTGCAATGGCACCGTAGGTTGTCACCCGTCCAAAAGGAATCTGTTTGGCTACCTGATAACACTTTTCAAAAAAATTTGCTTCCACCATGTGAATTGTTGGTCTTTTTCAAAATGCCTGGAAAATCCTTTCCGTCTTAAAAATACAAAAACGCTTTTGATAGATTTCAAAAGCGTTTTTCATTTTATATTTCTTGATCCTTTATGAAATCGCAGCCACTCCTGGCAGTACTTTTCCTTCCATATATTCTAGCAAAGCTCCACCTCCTGTTGAAACATAGGAAACATCATCCCCAAATCCTAAATTGTTAATGGCAGAGGCTGAGTCTCCTCCTCCAATCAATGAAAATGCTCCATTTTGTGTTGCTTCTTTTACCGCATTGGCAATGGCTACTGTTCCTTTTTCAAATGTTTCCATTTCAAAAACACCCATCGGTCCGTTCCACAAAACAGTTTTGGAATTTTTCACTGTTTCTGCAAACAATTCACTCGAGGCAGGTCCAATATCCAAACCTTCCCATCCTGCGGGAATGGCTCCTTTTTTAACCACTTGCGTATTGGCTTCGTTTGAAAAGTCGTCCGCAATTAATGTGTCTACTGGAAAAATAAGATTTACACCTTTTTCCGCTGCCTTTTTTTCCAAATCCAATACATATGCTATCTTATCGTCTTCACACAATGACATTCCTATTTCTCCTCCATGTGCTTTGGCAAATGTATAAGACATTCCTCCTCCGATGATGATATTATCCGCAACGTCCAATAATTTTTCTATGATCAATAATTTGTCTGAAACTTTCGCTCCGCCCATAATCGCAGTCACTGGTTTTTCACCTGCTGTCAACACTTTTTCCGCATTGACTAACTCCGCTTCCATTACAAAACCAGCTGCTTTTTCTTCAAAAAACTGTGCCACAACTGTCGTGGATGCGTGCGCTCTGTGCGCTGTTCCAAAAGCATCGTTTACGTAGATATCACCAAGTTTTGACAATTGCTCTGAAAATGCCAAATCTCCGGCTGTTTCTTCTTTGTGAAAACGCAAGTTTTCTAAAATCAAAACCTCACCTGGTTTCAAGGAAGCAACCGCTGCTTCCGCTTCAGCACCTACACAACTGTCAACAAATTTTGCTTGTACACCAAGTACTTCGCTCACCTTTTCAACGATATGTCCCAATGAAAACTTTGCTTCAACTCCTTTTGGACGTCCCAAATGTGACATTAATACGGCGGCTCCGCCATCTTCCAAAACTTTGATAATGGTCGGTTTTGCTGCTTTGATTCTTGTGATATCTGTTACTTGAAATTCCTTATTCAAAGGCACATTAAAATCTACACGAATTAAGGCTTTTTTTCCTCCAAAATGGATGTCATTAATTGTTTTCATTATAAATATTCTTAAAGTTTGACACAAAGATAAAAAAATTGACCTGTCCAAATTTCATTTTTATTCAAAAGCTACTACAACGTTTTTGTAAGCTCTTTGAGGTCCTTTTTGATGCGCAATGAGATGGGCACAATGGAGTATTCGCTTGATCATCATGCGCGGTCAAAAAATTAAATGGGTTTTGGAATGTTCGCAGGTTTTGATAATTCTGAAATTGTATATTTGCACATGCGCTTCGACGAAATTATTGGACAACAGCACATCCTCAATCATTTAAAATCCTCGGCCGACAACGGACGTATTCCGCATGCCCAATTATTTCTCGGCAAAGAGGGCTGTGGTACCTTAGCCACTGCGATTGCCTATGCTCGTTATCTTTTGTGTTCGAATAGTACAGATGAAAATTCTTGTCATATCAAATGCGAGAAACTGACACATCCTGATTTGCATTTTGCCTTTCCGGTCGCTGTAAATAGCAAAGTAAAAAAACACCCGGTCAGCAATTTATTTTTGGAAGAATGGAGAAATTTTGTCAAAAACGAGCCTTACGGAAATTTGTTCAATTGGTTTCAACACATCGGAATTGAAAACAAGCAAGGACAAATAGGCGTAGATGAAGCCGAACAAATTGTAAAATCATTACAGTTAAAATCTTATGAAGGAGGTTTTAAAGTCATGATTATTTGGCACGCCGAAAAAATGAATACATCGGCTGCGAACAAATTGCTGAAACTTCTTGAAGAACCCCCTGAAAAGACTGTTTTTATTTTAATTGCTGAGGACGAGGAACAAATCATCAACACCATTCTATCGCGTTGCCAATTGTTACATTTTCCTGTTTTGAGTGAAAAAGACATTGCCGACGCACTTATGACAAAGGAGAATTCGTTTCTTGCCGAAGCTTCTACTATTGCACATCAAGCAGAAGGAAATTACAACAAAGCTTTACACTTGTTGAGGCATGACTCAAATGACCTGATTTTTGAAAAGTGGTTTATCTTATGGATTCGTACTGCTTTCAAAGCAAAAGGAAATGCTGCCGTGGTAGAAAATTTAATCGAATGGAGTGACACCATTGCCAAATCGGGAAGAGAAACTCAAAAACAATTTCTTCATTACTGTTTGCAATTCTTTCGACAAGCCTTACTCGAAAATTACAAAGCAAAAGAATTGGTGTTCCTTGTTCCAGAAGACAAAAGTTTTGATCTGCATAAATTTGCTCCGTTTGTTCACGGCAGTAATATTTTGGAAATAGAAAAAGAAGTGAGTGATGCGATCTATCACATCGAACGCAATGGCAATGCGAAAATAATTTTATTGGATCTTTCCGTAAAATTGACCAAACTACTTCACACGAAAGAAACTTAAAAATCCAAGCGAATTCGAACAAAACAAACCATTTTAGTGATTTGTTCTGATTCCTATTTTTTTCAAAAAACACCTATAACTAAAACTTATATCTTTTTTGTTTTTACATAGAAAAAAGCTATTCGTATAGAAGGACATATCTTTGATCTAAGGCTCTTTTAAAAAAGACTTAAAGATTGATGTGTTCGATGTAAAAAAACGGCTTAAATCGGCTTAAAACCATTTTTTTGCGTTTTTGATGACATAGATGAGTGAAGAATACTCTCCGGTTCGTTTTGCTTTCCAGTTGGACTTGCATCCCACCCAAAAAGCTTTCACAAAATTATTTTTTTGGCATTTGTTTCGCTCACTTAAAAGAGCGGCATAAAAGGCATCAAATTTCATGGGTAGGGTTTTCACAACTTCCATGCTTTGAAAAAAGAACAATCTGCGAATGGCTGTTTGTGAAAAATGCCACAAATGCCTCGGCACATCATAAGCTGCCCAATACTTGTGGTAATATTCCGCGTCATAGCTTTTAAAATTCGGAGCCGCCACCACCAAAACACCTTCAGGACTCAGTAATTTTTTCAAATCAAAAATGGTCTGATCCAAATTAGGCACATGTTCTAACACATGCCATAAAGTGATTACATCATAGCTTAGAAATGATCCCGACGCTTTTTTTAATTCTTCTAGCGAATCGTAAAAGCGCGCCTGAACATTTGCACATTTAATCTTGCTCGCATGTCTTGCTTTTGCATTGGGTTCTACTCCGCTCACTTGCCAACCATTCTCCGAACAAATTTTTAGAAAGTCTCCAGTACCACAACCGATATCTAAAATTTTCAATCCCTCTGTATTGAAAGAATTGATCAATTTTAATTTTCTTTTCAAACTGTATCTTTTAACCCTTTGGTAGAGCTTTTCCACCCATGTATGATTGCCGTCTGTATGAGAAATATAAGCATCGTTCTGATAATAATTGTCCAAGTCTTTAGCTGCAGGTTTCGGTGTGGTCAACAAAAGGTCCAAGTTGTCATCTAATAACAAATCGAATCTTTCGTCAGACACAAGATAATCCTTACAAGAAACATAGGTTTCAAAGGAAGAAGGCTTTGGAGGCTGATTGATTGCTCTGGCTGTCATATCATTTTTGGTCTAAAAAAACAGATTGTCCTATGTAATTTATATTGTTGTTCCACGTGGAACACGGTTTTTTTACCTACCCATGTACACCAACAGTACGGACACATCACTCGGAGAAACACCGCTAATTCTGCTCGCTTGTGAGATCGTAACCGGTTTGATTTTGGTTAATTTTTGACGGGCTTCCGTGGACAAAGATTTCAATTTTGCGTAATCAAAATTTTCTGGAATCGCCACATTTTCCAAACGCGTAAGCTTGTCTGCATTTCTCTTTTCTTTGTCAATATACCCGGCATATTTTACGTGAATTTCTGTTTGTTCGACCACTTCTCTATCAATTTGGTTTTCCGCAATAAATTCCGCCACTTTTGGAAATTTTTTCACATCCTCAAAAGTCAATTGGGGACGCGCTGCCAATTTAAACATTTTCATCGACTGGTTAATTGGGGCAGAATTTTTGGCCTCCAAAATAGGATTGACGTCTTCATGTCGGACACTTGTTTCTTTTAAGAACGCCACAAAGAGGTCTGTTTTCTTTTGTTTTTCTTTCACACGATCCAAACGCTCTTGAGACGCAATACCTAGTTCATACGCTCTTGGTGTTAATCGTAAGTCCGCATTGTCTTGACGCAGCAAGGTTCGATACTCTGCACGCGAAGTGAACATACGATAGGGCTCTTCGGTACCTTTCGTAATCAAATCATCAATCAAAACCCCGATATAAGCTTCGTGTCTTTTTAACACGAAAGGCTCTTTCTTTTGTACTTTCAAAGCCGCATTGATTCCAGCCATTAACCCTTGGGCCGCCGCTTCCTCATAGCCCGTCGTCCCGTTAATCTGACCTGCAAAAAACAGATTCTCTATCAACTTGGTTTCCAAACTGTGTTTCAATTGAGTCGGCTGAAAAAAATCGTACTCAATCGCATAACCAAAACGCAAAAATTTTACATTTTCAAAACCTGCCACTTTCCTCAGCGCTTTGTCCTGAACATCTTCGGGCAAAGAGGTAGAAAATCCATTCACATAGATTTCGGTCGTATCCCAACCTTCCGGTTCCACAAAAATCTGGTGCTTGTCTTTAGCGGCAAAGCGATCAATTTTATCTTCAATCGAAGGGCAATACCTTGGACCTGTGCTTTGAATTCGACCATTAAACATAGGGGACCTGTCAAAACCTGAACGCAGCAATTCATGCACTTCCTGAGAGGTATAAGACATGTAACACGAACGTTGTTCATGCAATGTTTTTGTAGCGGGCAAATAAGAAAATTTTTCAGGGGCTTCGTCGCCTGGTTGTTCGATCATTTTTGAAAAGTCCAAAGATCGAGCATCTACACGAGGAGGTGTACCCGTTTTCATTCGACCGGCCTCAAAACCTACTTTAACCAGATCTTCGGTAATTCCTGTGGAAGCACTTTCCCCGGCACGACCTCCTCCAAACGTCTTTTCACCAATATGAATCAACCCGTTCAAAAATGTCCCGGCGGTAATGATCACTGTTTTGGCTTTGATCTCAAAACCCAATGCCGTTTTGATTCCTTTGATTTGGTTCTTCTCAATACACAGCCCACGAACCATGTCTTGGTAAAAATCTAGATTCTCGGTTTGCTCCAGCATCGTACGCCATTTCTCAGCAAATCGCATTCTATCACTTTGGGCGCGCGGGCTCCACATGGCAGGGCCTTTGCTCTTGTTGAGCATTTTGAATTGAATCGCCGTTTCGTCAGTCACAATACCGCTATAACCTCCCAACGCATCAATTTCTCGAACAATTTGTCCTTTTGCGATACCTCCCATTGCCGGATTGCAACTCATTTGTGCAATGTTCTGTAAACTCATCGTCACCAACAATGTTTTAGCACCCATATTTGCGCTGGCTGCCGCAGCTTCTGAACCTGCATGGCCACCACCCACAACAATTACATCATATGTTTCTGTAAATAAACTCATACTCTCAATGTTCCACGTGGAACTTTATGTTAAAACACTTATAATCAATCACTTAAACAGCTTTAGACAGCTGTTTTCTTCTTTTCGCATTTCCACTTTTTCCGCACTGCTTTTGTCTTTATGTCCCATATAATGCAGTACGCCATGAATCATGACACGCCGCAATTCCAACTCAAAAGGTACTCCAAGTTCCGTTGCATTTTCTCGTACACGCTCGACAGAGATAAAAATATCGCCACTCACAATTCTATCTGTGGTATAATCAAAGCTAATGATGTCAGTCAAAGTGTCGTGTTGTAAGAATTCCACATTCAATTTTAGCAAATACGCATCGTCACAAAACACATAGTTCAACTCTCCTAGTTCATAGCCATAATTTACCAAACAGGATTCTACCCAGCTACTGTAAGAAGAAGGAGCCGACAACTCAAAATTGGTTTCATAATTGTATTGAATCATACAGAAAATTTTTGCAAAGATACTCAAAAGTCATGACTGTTTCTTTTACCGCCTTCGCATTCTAAAAACCTTACAAAAACAATGCGTTTGGAATGTCCTTCCACAACCGGAGTATTTTTGTACTTTTGCTTCTCAAATTTTCACGAAATGAACAACGTTAGAGTACGCTTTGCGCCGAGTCCCACAGGCCCTTTGCATATCGGTGGTGTCAGAACCGCATTGTACAATTATTTATTTGCCAAAAAACACGGTGGTACCTTTCTGCTTCGAATAGAAGACACCGACCAAACCCGATATGTGGCCAATGCGGAAAAATACATTATTGACGCCTTAGATTGGTGTGGAATACCCTTTGATGAAGGCCCCGGACGAAACGAAAAATTTGGACCCTATCGACAATCCGAACGCAAGTCCATATACAAAAAATATGCGGACCAACTGCTTGAACGAGGGTACGCCTACTATGCGTTTGATACCGCCGAAGAACTCGATGCCCATCGCAAACAACAGGAAGCTGAAGGCAAAACATTTATATACAATTGGCACAACAGAGCGCAATTGAACAACTCCTTGGCACTCTCTGAAGAAGCAGTTGCCAAACGTCTTGCCAACGGCGATTCCTATGTGATCCGATTTAAAATGTACCAGCCCAACATTGCGGGCGAAACCGAAACCATTGATGCACAAGACCTCATTCGCGGCAATGTTTCCTTTAAAAAGGAACTATTAGACGACAAAATACTTTTCAAAAGCGACGGCATGCCAACCTACCACTTGGCAAATATTGTAGACGACCATTTAATGGGTATTTCACATGTCATCCGCGGGGAAGAATGGTTGCCTTCACTCCCTCTTCACATCGCACTGTACCAAGCATTGGAATGGCACATTCCTCAATTTGCGCACCTGCCACTCATTTTAAAGCCCATCGGCAAAGGTAAATTAAGCAAGCGAGACGGTGATAAATTAGGATTCCCTGTTTTTCCATTGGAATATACAAACGAACATACGGGGGAAACCGCTAAAGGTTACAAAGAAGATGGCTATTTACCGCAAGCCTTTGTCAATATGTTGGCATTGTTAGGTTGGAACCCTGGCTCTGAACAAGAACTCTTTTCAATCGAAGAATTGACCCATGCCTTTTCTTTAGACAGAGTGAGTAAATCCGGAGCAAAATTTAACCCTGACAAAACCAAATGGTTCAATCAACAATACCTACAAAACACGAGCGACGCCGTATTGGCGAATCATTTTTTACCCATTTTGAAAGAAAAAGGCATCGCTGTTGACACCTCCTATGTCACACAAGTCATTTCACAGGTCAAAGAGCGTGCTGTATTTGTGAAAGATTTCTGGGAATTGAGTGATTTCTTTTTTCAGCCTCCTTCTGAATTTGATTCAAAAGCGGTAAAAAAACAATGGAAACCTTTTACAGCTGGTATTATGAATGAGGTTATCGCTATTCTTGAAAAGGTGGATGATTTTTCGTCTGAAACTACCGAAAAAATGCTCAAAGAATGGATCGCTTCTCAGGAAATTGGTTTTGGGAAAGTGATGCAGCCACTGCGACTAAGCTTGGTAGGGGCTCTTAAGGGGCCACACCTTTTTGACATTATGGCACTGATTGGCAAAGACGACACCTTGTCCCGCATTCAAAAGGCTATAAAGTTGCTTGGGTAGCCTTCGGTATTACAATAAAGAACTAACTCTGTTTGAAAAAAGCCCGCATCACTGTGGGCTTTTTTCTTGAAAAGATACAGGGGTTCTTCTCATAAACTTTGAACTGCTAACGGAATGCTAATTTATTTTTTTGTATATTAAAGACTTACATTTTTCAAAACGTCCGATGCTATGTCTGATTTCATTTTTTTTCTTCCCATTATTGTTCTTGTTTTCCTCGGTTTTTTTGTTGTGAAACAACAAACCACAGCTATTGTTGAGCGCTTCGGTCGGTTCTTAAGTATTCGACAATCGGGATTGCAGTTTAGAATTCCATTCATCGATAAAATTGCCGGACGTGTCAGTTTAAAAATCCAACAATTAGACGTCATTGTGGAAACAAAAACAAAAGACGATGTTTTTGTTCAATTGAAAATTTCCGTTCAATTTCAAATTTTACGTGAAAAAGTGTACGATGCTTTTTACAAATTACAAAATCCGCACGATCAAATTACAGCCTATATTTTTGACACCGTACGCGCCGAAGTTCCTAAAATGAAATTAGACGATGTCTTTGAAAAAAAGGATGACATTGCGCAAGCCATTCAACGCGAATTGAAAGAATCCATGCTGGATTATGGATACGATATTGTCAAGGCGTTGGTCACAGATATTGATCCCGATGCTCAGGTGAAAGAAGCAATGAACCGAATCAACGCTGCCGAGCGAGAAAAACTCGCTGCGCAATTTGAAGGTGATGCACAACGGATTTTAATTGTGGAGCGCGCAAAAGCTGAAGCCGAAAGCAAGCGCTTGCAAGGCCAGGGTATTGCGGACCAACGGCGTGAAATTGCCAAAGGCTTGGAAGAGTCTGTGGATGTATTGAACAAAGCGGGTATCAATTCGCAAGAAGCTTCTGCTTTGATTGTCATTACCCAACATTACGACACGTTGCAATCCATTGGATCGGACACCAATAGCAACTTAATTCTTTTGCCCAACAACCCGAATGCGGCCAGCTCTATGCTCAACGATATGGTGACCAGTTTGGTAGCAGCCAATAAAATTAACGACAGTTCAAACACCCCCAAAAATAACTCCTAAACATCTATGCAACCCCTTTTTGCTCGGTTCAAACGCCCCTATTTTGTGAATACCCACCCCATGGCCCATTTTTTTATTAGTTTGGGACTTGGCACATTTATTTTTCTCTTTCTATACGTATTCAAGCCATTTGATATTGAACGCGTGGGTAGTGATTTGTTTCTTTATACATTAGGTTTTGGCGGAGTTACATTTATGGTGGCTTTCATCTGTTGTCTCTTATTTTTTACAATTCTAAAAACCTATGTCAACAACGACACTTGGACCGTAGGAAAAAACATTTTTTTCTTAATCTTCACACTCCTAGCCATTGCTTTTTGCAATCATTGGTACAATTTGATCGGTGTTGAAGTCTTTCGTCATACGCGAAATATTTCTCTTTACAATTCTGTTTTGAATACGCTTATTGTTGGTGTTTTTCCCATCGTCCTCTACACGCTTTACACCGAAATTTACTTTCGAAGAAAGAGAGAAAAAGTTGCTTCGGATCTTATGAAAAATCGAAAAGAGTATTCCAAAAAATTGAGCCTATTGTATGACCTACCAAAAATTTCTCAAAATATTACCTTAGTTGCAGACGATACTAGCGATAATTTAACTTTTTCTTTACATCAACTCATCTATGTTACATGTGAAAGAAATTACAGCAGCTTTTTCTTAGCTACCGATAACGGTATCGAAGAAAAAATATTAAGAATCCCCCTTCACAAAATAATGCAAAAATTCTCTGATCATCCACAAATAATTCGTTGCCATAAGTCTTTCATTGTGCGTAGTAATTTTATTCAACGGATCTCAGGTAACGCTCGAGGCTATCAACTTCACATGAAACATCTTGATTTTACAATTCCTGTTTCACGAAATTTTTCAAAAAGCGTCCTTCTTTCCTTTTCTAGTTAGGGGTTTGCCTTCCCGTTGGTCACACTAAGTTGTTCCATTGATATCAATGGTTCCCATTCATCACTCACTCGTCCAATTGACCACAACTTTTTTTTTAAAAAGGTGATTTTCTTTTTATTTGTACCTACAACAATCACTAGTTTAAGAGGGGGTGATTTTTGTATACGAAAATGATTGGTTTTTTACTTTTGCACTTAAACTGGGGGGTTGAAAGTGTAAATTTCAAAGTAATAAACCATTCTTTTTCACAAAAAAACAGGAATCAAAAGATTCCTGTTTTTATTTGTTGTCGCCCATGTTCAAGGGTTATTTCTTTTCGTTCTCCTTAGCGTCAATTTGATCGTCCTCTTTTGAAGCATTCTTAAATTCCTTAATTCCGCTTCCCAATCCGCGCATCAACTCGGGAATTTTTCTACCCCCAAAAAGTAACAAAACAACCACGATGATGATAATAACCTGAGGTCCTCCTATCATTCCTAAAAACACGCTAAATTGACTCATTTTTTCTTATTTTACCACAAAGATACTAAATTGATTGTTATTCAATAGGAACGCTCTGAAATTAATTTTCTTGTTTTTGATGAATGGTACCTCCCAGAAATTTCGTGGTTTTCACTGACTTCGGATTTCCTATATAAGTCACCATTCCTCCTAATTTGACTTTCGCGTCTAAAATATCTTCCACGTAGATTTTCGCATCAGCTCCTGTGCCAGAGGTTATATCTGTTTGTTTGTTCTTTAGATCGAGCGCGTTGTAATTGCTTCCTGTTGAAATATCCACTTTTTGTGATTTCGCTTTCCCAGATAAGTAGACATTTCCGCCTGTAATGGCTTTTATTTTTAAGTAATCGACATCCACATCCAATCGCACATGTGCTCCTTCTTGAACTTCTATATCCAATTGAGTTTGAGAAAATGTTTCGTTCGAAGTAATCACCGCACCTTGGTTGGCGTCTAACTCGGCAATATTTCCTGTGTAAAATAAGTTTATTTTGACCGCTTTCGTGTCGAAAATACTATTCAGTTTCATATAGATTTTCAACACGCCTTTTTTATTCTTGACAGCTACTTGTGTCGCTTTTGAACCTTTCATTTCTAATTTCTGCACATCCGACTTCACCAAATTTACTTCCAATCCATTATAAACTTTTAATTCGTCAAAATGATTTAGATTGTCCACAATGACATCTTGTGAAAAACCGTAAAATGCACAAAGCAAGAAGCTAAAAAAAATATAATTTTTCATCTGTTAAATGTATAAATTTTATGGCACTAAATAAAAATCAAGATGCTTTCTTTCCAGATCGGTATGTTTTACCTTTACCACCACTTCATCTCCTAGTTGGTATTTTTTTTGTGTTTCTTGGCCAATCATCGCGTACTGTTTTTCATCAAAAATATAATAATCATCCGTCAAATCGCGTGTTCTGACCATTCCCTCACATTTGTTTTCAATAATCTCAACATAAATCCCCCAGTCTGTTACGCCTGAAATTACACCTTTAAATTCTTCATTTTCGTGATCTTGCATGTATTTGATTTGCATGTATTTGATGGAATCCCTTTCTGCTTTGGTTGCCAAATATTCCATCTCAGAGGCGTGTTTGCATTTTTCTTGATACGCTTCTTCATCAGGTGCTTTTCCTCCGTCTAAATAATGTTGTAATAGACGATGCGCCATCACATCAGGATACCTTCGTATAGGAGAGGTAAAATGAGAATAATACGCAAAAGCCAATCCATAATGCCCTATATTTTGTGTGGTATATTCTGCCTTACTCATCGATCGAATGGCCAAGGTTTCAATCATATTGGATTCCCCTTTACCATGTACATCTTTTAACAATTGGTTCATCGATTCTGAGGTAGACTTTCTATTTTGAATGTTTAATTGATATCCGAATTTATGAACAATCCCTTGTAGTGCGGTGAGTTTGTCTATGTTTGGTTCGTCGTGCACTCTATAAATGAATGTATTTTTACTGTGCTTCCCTCCTTTTTTACTCACAAATTCTGAAACTTTTCTGTTCGCCAATAGCATAAACTCTTCGATCAATTTGTTGGCGTCTTTGGATTGTTTAAAAAACACACCCAACGGGTTGGCTTCTTCGTCCAGCTGAAATTTCACCTCAACTTTGTCAAAGGTAATCGCTCCGGCGTTCAACCTTTTTTTGCGCATTTTTTTTGCCAATGCATCCATCTTAAGAACGGCATTCACAATTTCGTTTGAAACCATATAACTCCCCTCCTGAATTGAAATATTTTCAGGTATTTCAATAGGTTCGTTTTCTTTTCCTTTTTCAATAATTACCTGTGCTTCTTCATAGGCAAAACGTTGATCGGAATAGGTGACTGTTCTTCCATACCATTCGTCGATAATTTTTGCATTTTCATTCAATTCAAAAACCGCTGAAAATGTCAATTTTTCTTCGTGTGGTCGAAGCGAACAAACGCCATTTGATAATTTTTCAGGCAACATCGGGACTACCCTATCCACCAAATATACCGAAGTAGCTCGTTCATAAGCTTCTTTTTCCAATTCAGAATCTTCGTCTATATAATGGGATACGTCGGCAATATGCACTCCTATTTCATAGTTCCCGTTTTCCAAAATTTTAAAAGAAAGTGCATCGTCAAAATCTTTGGCGTCTTTTGGATCTATCGTAAAAGTGAGGTCTTTGCGCATATCCCGTCTTTTTAATATTTCCTCTTGGGTTATGGTGACCTCTATTTTTTCTGCTTCTTGCTCTACAATTTTTGGAAATTTATACGGCAACCCGTATTCGGCTAAAATACTGTGAATTTCCGTATTGTGCTCTCCTGGTTTTCCTAAGATTTGTGTGATTTCTCCAAATGGATTTTTCGAATTTGACGGCCAATCGGTGATATTTGCAATTACTTTGTCTCCATCTACTGCTCCTTTCAAACAATCTTTGGGCACAAAAATATCTGCATACATTTTGTTGTTGTCTGGAATCACAAAACCGAAATTTTTACTCAATTGCAAAACACCTACAAAACTTGTTTTTGCTCTTTCTATAATCTCAACAACATCGCCCTCTATTTTAGAATTTCTTCTTTTGTTGTAAACAAACACTTTCACCGTATCGTTGTGCAACGCCTTATTCAGATTCATAGAAGGAATAAATACATCTTTTTCAAAATCATCACAAATCAAATACCCATTGCCACTTGACGTCAAATCTAATTGGCCAATATGATAATTTTTACTTTCAATCAAACTGTATTTTCCTTTGGTAATCTCTTCTAATTTGCCACGACCTTTCAGTTCTTCCAATTTTTTTATCACCTGCCCTCTTCCATCCGCATTTTTAATTTCTAGCTTCGCACATATTTGTTTGTAATTCAGCTTTTGTCCCTTATTCTTGTTGAAAATAGCTACGATATTCCGGCTGAGATTTTTTATCTGATTCCCTTTCTTTTTATAAATTTTCTTTTTTCTCGACATCTTTGTTTATTAGGTAATAAAAGTACGAAAACAATCTTTCAACATAGCCTTTTGTATTAGGATAAAAAGCAAACTTATTATTTTAAATTAAAAACACTGTCAAAACCTTTTCTTACCCAAAATATTGAAAGTAGTTATGAACAGTTATATCTATAATCATTTTTTCTTTTAAAATTTTAAAAACTATTTTTTTTCTATGATTGCATGTGAATAGCTACGATATATTTTTTAAAAATTAATTGGAAAATAGGATTTATTTTTTTTGTGAACAGGTATTAACAATTTATGAAAACCTTAAAATACTCTGAATCATTTCTTTTACGAGGTTATTAACAAGTTTTTGATTTCTTAACTTTTCTGTAAATTTTTATTTTTTTGATCAAAACTATTTTTGATAAGTTTCTGGTAAATTGTTCATAACTGTTCATTAAATATTTGAAAAAAAATTTGCAAAACTGATAAAGGATCCTGTATTGTTTTTTTTAGGGAATAAAACAAATTTAATTGTTCTTTTTTTACGGCTATTTATGAACAATTTTAATAAATTGCTAACTACCTTAGTTCAAATGAATTAAAATAAAGTTATGAGAGAGTCTGTTTATAACGGGCTTTTTATTTAAAAAAACATGAAAATTATTGATATTCAATCCTTTGTAATGAGTTACATTTTATTGTATTTTTGTTTTGTAATAAATAGGATAGTATAGATGAAAATAGCCATAGGAAATGATCATGCCGGACCGGATTATAAATTTGCGATTGTAAAATTATTGGAGGAAAAAGGTATTGAAGTATTAAATTTTGGAACCGATAGTTTTGACAGTGTGGATTACCCAGATTTTGCGCATAAGGTTGCTGAGGTAGTTGATACGTGTAAAGTCGATTTCGGAATTCTTATCTGTGGAAGTGCCAATGGTGTTGCGATGACAGCCAACAAATATAAAAATGTTCGTGCTGGATTGTGTTGGACAAAAGAAATTGTGGCTTTAATTAAACAGCACAACAATGCAAATGTGTTGTGTATACCTGCTAGGTTTACTTCCGTTCCTCAAGCGCTGCAAATGGTGGAAACGTTTTTAGAGACTTCATTTGAGGGAGGGCGTCATCAGAACAGAGTAGCCAAAATTAGCTGTTCTTAAAAAAATGAAGTCAGAATTTTCTGACTTTTATTTTTCAATAACCCAAAGTTTTGCGGGTTCGTTTCAATACGTCAGAAGCAATTTTCTTTGCTTTTTCCGCTCCAATAGCAAGCGCTTTGTCTATTTCTTCTAAATTGTTCATATAGTATTGATAGCGTTCTCTTTCAGCGGAAAACGTATCGATAAGAAGTTCGTAAAAAGCTTGTTTGGCATGTCCATAGCCAAAATTTCCACCCAAGTAGTTCGCTCTCAATTCAGCGGTTTGTGCATCTGAAGCAATCAATTTGTACAAGGCAAATAAATTACAAGTATCGGGGTTTTTTGGTTCTTCCAAAGGAGTGCTATCTGTTTGGATTTTCATCACCTGTTTTCGTAATTTTTTGTCATCTAAAAAAATATCGATGATATTTCCTTGAGATTTGCTCATTTTACCACCATTGGTTCCAGGAACATACATGGTTTCTTTTTGAATTTTAGCTTCTGGTAGTACAAATGTTTCACCCATGAGATGATTGAACCTACTGGCAACATCTCGAGTCATTTCTAAATGTTGCAATTGGTCTTTGCCAACAGGAACAATTTCAGCGTCGTACAAAAGAATATCAGCAGCCATCAACATTGGGTAGGTAAATAATCCAGAATTTACATCTTCCAAACGGTCTGCCTTGTCTTTGAATGAATGGGCCAAGGTCAGTCTTTGATAGGGAAAAAAACAATTCAAATACCAAGAAAGTTCTGTTGCTTCAGGCACATCGCTTTGTTTGTAAAACACAGATTTTTGAATGTCCAATCCAAAAGCCAACCAAGCAGCAGCGGTGCTGTAGGTGTTTTGTCTCAAGGCATTCCCGTCTTTAATTTGAGTCAAAGAATGCATATCGGCAATGAACAAAAATGATTCGTTTTTTGGATCATTCGCCATTTCAATGGCAGGTATAATAGCGCCTAATAAGTTTCCTAAATGCGGGGTTCCAGTGCTCTGAACACCTGTTAATATTCTTGACATTGTATCGAATTTGTGCTACAAAAGTAAACATTCTTCCATAATTTTTTGGAGCTTCAAAGAGATAAATATCAAATAGAATGGTCTGTTAGATTTTGAGTACTTTTGAAAAGATGAAAAAATTAGCAGGTCATTTGTTGCGGTTTATTTGGCGCGTTTGGTTTTATGTACTTTTTGGATTGTTACTAATTTTAGGAACTCCTATTTTATTAATAGTTACGGCAAAAGAAAAGTGGTACCCATTATTTTTTAAAACCGCTCAATTGTGGGCAAAAATAATTTTGAAAGGGATGGGGTTTCGATTCACTCAGGAAGTTTTGGAAGAGACATTGCCAGAAAAAAGTTATGTTTTTATTGCCAACCACACTTCGATGATTGATATTATGCTGATGTTAGCAGTAGTGAAAAACCCGTTTGTTTTTGTGGGAAAAACAGAACTGTCGAAAATACCCGTTTTCGGATATTTCTACAAAAAAACATGCATTCTTGTGGACAGATCAGACTTGAAAAGTAGGCAACAGGTTTTTAAAGAAGCACAGAGAAGAATAGCGCAGGGGTTGAGTATCTGTATTTTTCCCGAAGGCTTAGTTCCTGCTGATGAATCTGTTGTATTGCACAATTTCAAAAAAGGGGCATTTCGACTGGCTATTGATCACAATTTACCTGTTGTACCGCTTGTTTTTTACGATTGTAAAAAATATTTTTCATATACTTTTTTCAGTGGTTCTCCTGGTGTGTTGAGAGTAAAAAAAATGCCTTTTTTTTCAACACATGACCTCGATATTGGAGCTGAAAAAGAACTCACAAAGCGAGCTTATGACTTGATTTATCAAGAATTAATAAAGAACAACATCTAATTTGGGAAGAACATAAACAGGAAGTGAAATGAATCCATGTAAAACGGTTGGAATCATTTTAATTTCTTATTGGTTTTTCCAATTTTTATATGGGTTTTTGGACAATTCTGAATTGTAATAACGCACATTACCCGTAACTTCTTTTCCTAGCCAAGAAGGTTTGGCAAAGACTTCATCTTCTTTGGTCAATTCTATTTCAGCCAATAGCAAACCTTCATTGTCGCCAGCAAAAATATCGACTTCATAAATGTGGTTTTTCACTTTTACAAGGTAACGGGTTTTTTCTAAGACACCTTTTTCACACAGTGGCAACAAAAGTTTTGCCTCTTCTACAGAAATTTCTTTTTCAAACTCAAATCGACTCGTGCCATTTTTATTGCTTTTTCCTTTGATGGTCAAAAATCCTTGATCATTAGATATACGCACACGGACAACTCGATTCTTGTTCGAGTTTAAAAAGCCTTGTGTGATTTTTTTTTTATCGAAACTTTCTTTGAGAAATGAAATATTATTAACTAAAAATTTTCGTTCTATTTCAAGATTCATGGGCGACATTGTTTTGGGCATTTAAAACTACAAAATTAATGCGTGAACAAGGTTTCGAATAATAATAAATATATTTGTGCAATGTTGATAAAATTCGGGAAATTAAAAGAGGTAATGAGATTTTTTCTCATGTTGACTAGTGCCACTATTTTGGGACAAACAGATTATAGTGCTGCATGGGAGGACCTTTATTCCTATAACAATGTCAAAAAAGTCACATTTGGAGAAGGCAAGCTTTATGCAATGGCTGAAAATTCTGTGTTTGTCTATGATCAAAATTTAGAAGAATTGACAAAACTATCTTCTATCAATGGGTTGTCTGGGGAAAACACCTCGGCTATACACTACAGTATTGCAAATTCGATTTTGGTGGTAGGTTATGAAAATGGATTCATTGATATTGTTGACCCATCTGGAAGGGTTGATAGGATTGTCGCCATTGCCCTATCTGAAGTATCAAATGAAAAGAAAATAAACAACATATATGAGTACAACAACCTTTTGTACCTCTCCATGCCTTTTGGGATTGTTACCTATGATATTGTAAAAAAAGAATTTAGAGATACCTTTTTCATCGGAGCCAATTCTTCTTCGGTAGTGATCAACGACATCATAATTGCTAATGACATAATTTATGCGGCTTCCGAACAAGGTATTTACAGAGGGGGCTTGGATCAAAATTTAAACGATTTTAATAATTGGAGCTCATATTTTTCTGGAAATTTTGATAATTTCAAGACATTTCAAGGAGATTTGTTGTGTAGCAGGGGCAGCGTAGTCTACGAAATAAGTGACGATTTAAAACTAGTTCAAAAAATAAAGATGTCCTCAAAAATAGTGGATTTGAATTCAGAGGCAACGAATTTGATTGTAGGAACAAGTACCAACGTAAAAGTATTCGATGCAAACTATATAGAATCCACAAGTTTTTCAGAAAGTAATCTTCAAGCTGTTTTGATCGACGGAATTCATATTTACTTAGGAACCTCTTCCAGAGGTGTCTTAAAAGGTTTGTTGTCAAACCCTACAAATATGACAGAGATTCATCCGGGAGGTCCCCTGACAAATTCCATTTTTTCAATTTCCGTCAAAGAGAAGCATGTATGGACAGTTTACGGAGGGTACAGTCGATCTTACGGTCCATTTGGAATGCAAAAAGATATCAGTCATTACAACGGGTCAGAATGGGTACATATTCCTTATGAATCCTTTAAAGCAAGAGATTTGGTAAACGTAATATTTGATCCGGATAATATAGAGAAAGTTTATGTGAGCTCATGGGCTCAAACAAATGATATTACGAGCAATGAAACGGGAGGAGTATTGGTTTTAGAAAACAATGAATACCTAGATTTTTGGAACAATTTCAATAGCGAACTAGAAGAAGCACTGCCAGAATTAACGAATTATGTGACTGTCAGAGTCGATGGAACAGCTTTTGATAGTGAAGGAAATTTTTGGGCAGCAAACAGCTTGGCACCAGGTACGGTTTTGAAAAAAAGAACACCCGATGGCGTTTGGTCCAATCACGATATGGGTGTTTCGGGCTTGTCTGTAGATATGAATAAAATGACCATTGATCACCAAGATAACATTTGGATAGGAACACGAAAATTAGGACTTTTTGGGTATTCTTCAAAAACCAATCAATCGGTTATTTTAACAGGAGAGCATGGAATTCCTGATAACAATGTCAGAGCAGTAGCCACAGATGCCAGAAACAATATTTGGATTGGAACCTCCCAAGGTTTGGTGGTTTTGAGAGATGGTAACAGTGTTTTTTCAAACAATTTTGAAGGAGCAGCGCCTGTGATTATTGTTGATGACGGATCCAATCAAAAGCTTTTGGGAACCTCAGAAGTCAATACGATTTTGGTAGATGGCGCAGACAACAAATGGTTTGGAACCACCAATGGAGGAGTTATTCATACAAATCACAGCGGTGATGTGACATTGGCGCGTTTTACAACTGAAAATTCACCACTACCTTCAAACAATGTATTGAGAATACAAATAGACCAAAGCACAGGAAAACTTTATTTTTTAACGAGCAAAGGAATGGTTTCGTTTAAAAGTGGAATCGCTCCTTATGGTGAAGAACTTACAGAAGTGTATGCATTTCCCAATCCGGTATTGAGACAGCACAATGAGGTGACGATTACAGGAAAAGACGGGGCAAGCTTGCCATATGATACGAATGTCAAAATTTTAGACGTCGCAGGGAATTTGGTTTTTGAAACAAATACGCTAGAGGGGCAATCCAGTCTTGGAGGGAAAGTAGTTTGGAACAAAAAAAACCTATCAGGAAAAAAAGTAGCCTCAGGTATTTATATTGTTTTATTGTTTAATGCCGAGGGCGAACAAACGTCCACAACGAAAATAGCTGTCGTAAATTAATGCAGGTCACAACAGAAGCCATTGTCATGAACGCTATTAAATATGGCGAATCTAGTTTGATTGTAAAATGTTTTACAAAAGACTTTGGAGTGAAATCTTACATGCTTCGAGGCGTCTTAAAAAGTAAAAAAGGGAAATTGAAACCCGCCTATTTTCAGCCGTTGAACCATTTAGAACTTACGGCTTCACACAACAATAAAGGGAATTTAAACAGTCTAAAAGACACGCGCATCACCTATTCGTACGAGACGCTTTATCAAAACTACACGAAGCAATCAATCGCTTATTTTTTGGCAGAAGTATTGAACAACTCTTTGCAAGAAAACGAGGAAAACAAAGCGCTTTTTCTTTTTATAGAAACCTCTTTAAAGTGGTTGGATTTGCATCAAAACTCAGCAAATTTTCATTTGGTTTTTTTGATACAGCTCACCAAGTATTTAGGCTTTTATCCGGAAGCATCGGGACTTGAAAAAAAATACTTTGGACTCAAAGAAGGGAAATTTTTATCGCAAGAACCCCGTACTGATTTCGTGACAGGAAAAGAATTAATTCTTTTCAAAGGTCTGTTAGGCATAAATTTTGATAGTTTAGAAAGGGTGCTTTTAAATGTGGTTGACCGACAGAAACTTTTGGAGATACTTATGAAATATTTTGAACTTCATTTGTCGGGATTCCGCAGGCCACGATCCATACAGGTGTTGAAAGAATTGTTTTAGTTGATGAGGGTAATAATAACAGGTCTGTTTTTGTTCTGCGGTGTGTTTGTAAAAGCACAAACACTCACAGTAGTTGGAAATGATATAGGAGGTCCAATCAAAGGAGTTTCTATTTCGAACAAAGACAAATCCATGATAGTTTACACAAACAATGATGGGGAAGCAGACATTTCTTCATTCCTACAAAATGCCGAGCTTTTTATATTTCATAATTCTTATGTAAAGGTGAAAACAAATTACAAAGAGTTGCTTCAAAAAGATTTTGTAGTCGATTTAAATAAAATTACTGAAAAACTAGAAGAAGTAGTATTGTCTCTTTCAAAAGGACGAGAAAATTTGAATAGAATTGCAGAACAAACCGTCATTCTTACCGCTCGGGAAATACAAAAAATATCCCCTCAAACCACCGCTGATTTACTGGCATCAACCTCCGGAATTAAGGTTCAAAAAACACAATTTGGTGGAGGGAGTCCAGTGTTGAGAGGTATGGAGTCAAATCGGGTGCTTCTTGTCATAGATGGTGTTCGCCTGAATAACGCAATTTATAGAAAAGGTCACTTGCAAAATACAATAACCATAGCTCCATCTATGTTGGATAGGGTAGAGGTTATTTTTGGCCCCGCTTCAATGTCGTATGGGTCTGATGCATTGGGTGGGGTGATTCACTACTACACAAAAAAATTAAAAACCGCTCAATCCAAAGAAGTATATTCCTCTTTATTCTCTCGAGTCAATACGGTAAACAATGAATTTACCACACAAATTGATACAGAACTGAGATTTAAAAAATGTGCTTTTTACACCAACATCTCTTTTTCAGATTTTGGAGATTTGCGTATGGGAACGAGGCGATCTCATGGTTTTGAAAACTGGGGAAAGGTATTCGAGTATTCCGAAAACACAGGAGAAATCTTCAAGATGTCAAGTGAAGTAAACAAGAATCCGAATATTCAAAAAAACACGGGTTACTCACAAAAAGATTTTCTACAGAAAATATATTTGCCCGTATCCAATGATACCGAGATGATGTTGAATTTTCAATATTCAGAGTCCTCTCATATCCCGAGGTTTGATAGGCTTACAGAAAGAACTTCCTCAGGTGATTTGAAATTTGCAGAGTGGTCTTATGGGCCTCAAAAAAGACTTCTTTTTTCTACCCAAATATCCTTAGACGATGTGAACAACTGGATAGACAAAGGAACCATTACAATGGCCTATCAAGACATCAAAGAATCGAGAATTCAAAGAAAATTTTCGAGCATTTTTGAACGTTCTACCAGAAGTGAAAATGTAAACGTTTTTAGCTTCAATGCTGATTTTTCAGTAGCATTGACAAAAAAGAGTAAGAGAGTTCTGACTTATGGTTTGGAGGCAGTTTACAACAAAGTGAACTCCAGTGCCTTGGGTGCCGTTTTGGACGTTGATTTTTCAAACAATAAAATCATAGGAGTTGATCGTTTTTTTGATGTTCAAACACGATACCCAAGTGAAGGAAGCGATTATTCAACACAAGCCATATACCTTGGATACCGTCAAGATATAGATGCCAAAAATACGCTCAACACAGGGGTGCGTTTGACCAATACGCAATTGCATGCCCTTTGGAATGTTTCTTCAGCACCACTCCTTGTGCTTCCTGACGAAAAAATTTCTTTGCGAAACACTGCGGTCACCGCAACGATAGGACATATTTACAAACCTACTGATTTAACAAAAATAAGTTTGGTCTTTTCTTCTGGTTTTCGTTCTCCAAACATCGATGATATTGGAAAAATCAGAGAAAAAAATGGAAATGTAACCGTGCCAAATGTAAATTTGAAACCAGAGTATGCCTACAATTCAGAAATAGGGATTCGACATGCCACAAAAAACCGTCGGTTTCACTTGGCACTCAATGTATATCAGACAATTTTAGACAATTACATTACTCGGGCACCCTATGATCACCTCACTCAAAAGGAGGGATACGCAACCATTCAATACGAAGGCGAGACTGCCCAAGTGCTGTCCAATGTAAATAGAGGACGCGCTTTTGTTCGAGGAGGAACATTTGAGGTTCGAGGAGAAATAAACGAACATTGGTTTGCCAATGGCTCTTTGACGTACACCCATGGAAGAACGCTAGACACAAGGGAGCCCCTTTCCTCAATACCTCCACTTTTTGGAAACATTTCTTTGGGGTACAAAAAAAACCGATTGCAAACCAATGTACAATGCGTTTTCAATGCAGCAAAAAGGGCAGAAGACTACAACTTATATGAAGGGATTGACAATATAGAAGAAACACCAATTATCAATCAAAATGCATTAATTCTCTCCGAAAAATATGCTGGAACACCCGCGTGGTCTGTGTTGAATTGTTCGTTTGATTACGAATTGAGAAGCCATATAGATTTGCAAATCAGAGTGGACAATATTTTTGATCAACATTACAAAGAATTTGCTTCAGGGATAAGCAGTCCAGGAAGAAATTATTCCGCATCCGTACGTTATCTTTTTTAGGAAACCCAACAATTATAGTTATTTTTGTCCCGATGAGTTTTACGTACGGAAATAAAGACAAATTAAAAAGTAAAAAAAGTATAGAAGAATTGTTTGTCTCTGGAAAAACAATTACTTCGTACCCATTACGGCTGGTCTTTTTAGAAGGCTTAAAAAACACGCAACCTACCTTGCTTACAGGGGTTTCTGTACCCAAAAAAAAAATTCCTAAAGCGGTTCATAGAAATCGAATCAAGCGTATGATGAGAGAATCTTTTCGTTTGCATAAAAGATTTTTTTTGGAACCATTAACCAGCGATTGCAACATGATGATTGTCTTTCTGAATAAAGAAGAAATGTCCATGGATGTGTTACATACCAAAATGAAAAAATTAGCGTTTGAATTCAGTGCAAGAATCAAAGAAAAAACCAACGGACAATAAAGGTATGCTGAAAAGAACATTTGACATTTTTTTTTCTTTATTGGCGCTTCTTTTTATTCTGGTTTGGATGACCCCCTTGATCGCATTGATTATATGGGTCACAACAAGAGAGAATCCCTTTTACAGGCAATTGAGAGTGGGAAGAAACGGAAAACCATTTCAGATCTACAAGTTTCGGAGTATGAAGGGAGTGCCCCCGGTAAACGACCCCTTACTTTCAAGAGAAGAAACGCAACGCATTACGAAATTTGGAAAATTTTTGAGAAAATTTAGAATTGACGAGTTTCCTCAATTTTACAATGTGTTCATCGGAGAAATGAGTGTTGTGGGTCCTCGACCTGAAAGAACTCATTTTTTAAATTTAATCATTCATCACATTCCTAGGTACAAAGAACTTCAAAAATTACGACCAGGAATCACCTCCCTAGGTCAAATACGCTATGGATACGCTGACTCTTTGGAGCAAATGAAATTACGCGCCAGATATGACCTAGTTTATCTAGATAACGTATCTTTGTGGACGGATTTAAAAATCATCCTTTACACCGTATTGGTCGTTGTAAAAGGAAAAGGAAAATAACAGACAGTCCCGAAAGTACGGGAATAACAAACACACATACAATGAACATTCTTATTTTAGGCTCAGGAGGAAGAGAACATGCCTTTGCATTAAAATTGTCTCAAAGCGATCAGAAGCCAACACTTTATATGGCGCCTGGAAATGCGGGAACAGCTCAAATAGCAACCAATTTACCGATTGACCCCGTGGACTTTCATGCCATAAAAAAAGAAGTTTTGCAAAATGATATTGCGATGGTTATCGTTGGGCCTGAAGCCCCTTTGGTGGCCGGTGTGCATGATTTTTTTCTAAAGGATAAGGATTTAAAAAAGATACCAGTTATTGGGCCCAAAAAAGACGGAGCAGAATTGGAAGGAAGCAAAGAGTTCTCCAAAAAATTCATGAAAAAACACGGTGTCCCGACAGCCGCTTATGAAGCCTTTACAGCGGAAACATTGGCAGAAGGAAAAGCATTTCTTGAAACGCTGAAACCACCTTTTGTATTGAAGGCAGATGGCCTTGCTGCAGGGAAAGGAGTCTTAATTATAGAATCTTTAGAAGAAGCCAAATCGGAACTTGAGGACATGCTGACCAATCAAAAGTTTGGAGAAGCCTCTTCTAAAGTTGTGATTGAAGAGTATTTGGATGGAATAGAATTGTCGGTTTTTGTTTTAACAGACGGGAAAAGCTACAAAGTATTGCCTTCTGCGAAAGATTACAAAAGAATTGGCGAAGGAGACAAAGGTTTGAACACAGGAGGTATGGGCGCTATTTCTCCCGTACCTTTTGCAAATGAAGATTTCTTGGCGAAAGTAGAGCAACGTGTTGTGAAGCCAACCATAGAAGGATTGCAAAAAGACAATATTGATTACCGAGGATTTATTTTTATTGGTTTGATGAATATTAATGGCAATCCCTTTGTCATTGAATACAATGTCCGCATGGGAGATCCAGAAACCGAAGTTGTTATACCGAGAATTCAGTCAGATTTATTGGAATTGTTTCAGGGAGTTGCTACGCAAACATTGCATGAAAAATCGTTCAAGCTCACAGAACAGACCGCAACCACTGTGATGGTAGTGGCAGGAGGGTACCCCGAAGCTTATGAAAAAGGCAAAACAATCAAAGGTTTGGAAAACGTGGAGGAAACCACGGTTTTTCATGCCGGAACCAAAATTTCTGGAGAAAATATTGTTACCAATGGAGGGAGGGTTATGGCTTTCACCTCACTCGGAGATACGATGGAAGAAGCCTTGAAAAAATCGTATAACAACATACAAAAAGTGTCTTTCGAAGACATGAATTTTCGCACAGATATTGGGTTTGATTTGAAGTAAATTTTTAGGATTGAAATCAAGCCCTTTTCAGCGTAAAAAAGAACGTAGAACCTTTGCCGTACTCACTTTCCAAAGAAATGGTTTCTTTGTGTGCTTCAATAATATGTTTTACAATGGCCAGTCCCAAACCGGAGCCTCCTTGGTCTCTAGAGCGACTTTTATCGACTCTGTAAAAGCGTTCAAAAATGCGACTGATGTTTTCTTCTTTGATGCCTTCACCATTGTCGATTACTTTTAAAAGCACTTTATTTTCTTTGGATGACTCAACAGATACCATCACCGTACCTCCAATTTCTCCGTATTTGATGGCATTGACGATAAGGTTGATGAGTACTTGTTCAATTTTCTCTGGATCACCAAGCACATAAATGGGGAACTCATAGAATTTATCAAAGCGCAAGACCATATTTTTCTTTTTGATTTTCATTTCAAAAAGATCAAAAACGTTTTGAACAACTTCCAAAATATTAAAAGGCTCGACTTGAATATTCAATTCGTTGCTTTCCAATTTAGAAATCATGTCCAGATCTTTTACAATAGAAGCCAAACGTTCTACCCCAATATTGGCTCTTTCTAAGTAGCGATTTCTAATTTCTTTGTCATTGGCAGCACCTTCCATCAACGTCAATAAATAGCCTTGTACCGTAAACAAAGGTGTTTTCAATTCGTGGGAAACATTTCCCAAAAACTCTCTTCGGTACGCTTCTCTCTCATTTAATGACTCAATTTCTAGCTGCTTGTCTTCCGCAAATTTTTTCATTTCTCTTGAGAGCGATTCAATGTCAGTAGTCATGATATTTTTGTCCAAACTGTTGACATCCAATAAGGAAACATCTTCATAAATTTGTCGAACTCTATTGAAAATAAATTTTTTCACACGGGACTGAAGGAGAACAAAGGAAAAAATAAAAGCAGCGATAAAAATGTAAAAAGTAGTTTTGAAATCCGAAAGTTGGTATTTGAAATAAAGAATACAAAAATAGCCAACCGAAACAGAAAAACTCAACATCAATGCGGTCGAAAAGGAAAAAGAATACGGGTTTTTAATTTTCATTCAGCACAAATTTGTATCCCACACCTTTCACCGTTTTAAAATAGCTGTCTCCAAACTTTTCTCGCAGTTTACGAATGTGAACATCAATCGTTCTACCGCCAACAACCACTTCGTTTCCCCACACGCTGTCTAAAATAACTTCTCGTTTGAAAACTTTTTCAGGTTTGGACGCCAATAAAGAGAACAGTTCAAATTCTTTTCGAGGCAATACAATTTTCTTTCCGTCTTTTACAATCAAATAGGCTTCTCTATCAATGACAATATTTCCTAGGGTTGTGGTATCTTGAGAACTGCCATTGTCTTTGATACGTCTCAGTAAAGATTTTACTTTGCTGACCAAAATTTTGGGTTTTACAGGCTTTGTGATATAATCGTCAGCACCCGCATCAAAACCTGCTACTTGCGAATAATCTTCCCCTCGAGCGGTTAAAAAAGAAATGACTGTATTTTCGAGACCTTCCGTGCTTCGTATTTTTTCACAAGCCTCAATGCCATCCATTTCAGGCATCATAATATCGAGTAGAATCAGATGCGGTTTGTGTTTGATTGCTTTTTCGACGGCTTTTACACCATTGTTTGCCGTGTAAATTTGATACCCCTCGTTTTTTAGGTTGTAACCGACAATTTCCAAAATATCAGGCTCATCGTCTACGAGCAAAATTTTTATTTCCTTTTTATTCATCGTTTGAACACATTTAACACAAAAATAAGGATTAAAACCTAGCAAAAATTCTGTTAACAATCATTTAACCTCGAACACAATACTTAACATTAAGTTTAAATAAGCATAAACTAAGCATAACTAGTTGCTCACGAAATCTACAGAATTTTGCAGCGTGAAATTAGACATAAATATAATGAGAAAATTATTAATTGTATTGGCAGTTTTATTGACAAACTTTGTCGCTGCTCAAAGAGGTGCTGTTGTAGGAGTTGTCACAGACAAAGAAATGAACAACGAGCCGTTGCCTTTTGCGAATGTATTTATCAAAGGAACAACGGTAGGGGTGACCACAGATTTTGACGGAAATTATGCATTGAATGTAGAAGAAGGCGATTGGACGATCGTGTTTAGTTTTGTTGGGTACGAGACCGTTGAAACCCCCATTAGCATTGTGGCCGGAGAAACGTTGGTATTGAACCAGTTGATTGGAGCCAGTGAAGGCGTTGGTTTGGACGAAGTTGTGGTAAAGGCAGCCGTGTCTAAAGAAAAAGAATCAGCCTTATTGGTAGAGCAAAAGAAGGCAGTGGTGATTAAAGAAAGCATCGGCGCACAACGTTTGACAAAAGTAGGTGTTTCGAATGCCTCAGGAGCAACCACAAAAATAGCAGGAGTTACAAAAAGCGAAAGCTCGTCGGCAGTATTTATTCGCGGACTAGGAGATCGTTACCTATCGACTACAATGAATGGTTTGCCAATACCCTCTGACGATGTTGAAAACAAAAACATCAACTTGAACTTATTCTCAACGGCGATTATTCAAAATGTAGGAATTAGCAAGACGTATTCTACGGCTAATTATTCGGATCAGGCCTCTGGAAGTGTGGATGTAATTTCAAAAAAATATGCCAAAGACGGTTTCTCTATAGGCTTGCGAACAGGAGCGAATACCAATGTTTTGAAAGGAGAAATCAGAGACAATTTTAGAGTAACGCAAAATTATGACGACTTGACATTTGGTTTTCACACCAAACAACAGACGCTAAAAGACGCGATTACAAAACAATCATGGAACACGAAAACAGCCAATACCCCAATGAATTTCGGTATTTCGTTTTCAGGAGGAAAGAAATTCTTTTTGGGAGAAAAAGACCTGACTGTTTTTGCAACCGCAAGCCATTCCAGATCGTTTGGTCACAGACAAGGGATTTTTAAAAGTTACCGTTCCAATGTATTGAACAACTCTTTTACCGATACAGAATTGTATCGAGTGAATATGAATACCACAGGTTTGTTAAACATTGGATTGAGAATCAATGACAATAACAAAATCAATTACAATTCCTTATTTGTGAACAAGACCCAAGAAAATTTGTTTGAACAAGGGAGAAATGGAGAAGGATATGTTTTCGATCAAGATCCAGCAGAGTACGGAGCTTTTGTAAGAGATCAAAACACCAAACAAACCATGATGTACATCAATCAATTGTTGGGAGAGCACCGTTTTTCAGAAAACAATCGTTTGACTTGGGCGGCAGGAATGAATTATGTGCTCTCTGAGGAGCCGAACCGAATCAGAAACGAAGTGAATATTGAAACGGACATATTGCCAACCAATGCCACTCCGATTATTTTTACGGATGACAACACACTTCAATTTTCGCACGTAGGAGACTTTCAGCAAAGAAAATCAGGACAAAAAGTAGAAGATTTGGAGTACAACGCACGTGTTGAAGACGAAATCACCTTTGCCAATTTAGACGAAGACGGTGCCTTTAAATTGCGTGTTGGAGCCAATGTGCGTCACAAAGAAAGAACGTTCAGCTCCTTGTTTGTCGGAGTAAAAGCGAAAGATGTGCAAGCCCCAGATGTAGACGATTTGAGCAGTGTTTTCACACAGTACAATTTTAACAACAGAACAACGATATTGAGAACACCAAATCCCGATATTTACCTGGCGAGTTTGGATGTTCTTGGCGCCTATACAAATTACGATTTTGCTTTCGGAAAATGGTCAGGAAACATCGGTGTAAGGTATGAATTTGACAGAATAGATGTGGAATGGCAAGTGGCGAATTTTAGTGGAGGTGAGCCAAGGACGACAAAAACATACAATACAATTTTGCCAAGTTTGAATTTGAAGTACCAGTTGAGCGAAGTGCAATTTGTAAGAATGGCTTTGAGTAAGACGAATACGTTGCCAGAATTCAAGGAATTGGCCCCCTTTGAATATGTGTCTCCGAATGGACGTGTGACCAAGGGAAATCCAAATTTGGAAAAATCAGACAATATCAATGTGGATTTGAAGTGGGAAATGTTTCCTGAGAATGGAGGGCTGATCTCAGCGACTGGGTTTTACAAGCAAATAAAAAACCCAATCAACTTGGCCTTGACAAGAGGATCTTCTGGATACTTTGTATTTGAAAATACAGGAGAAGAAGCCAACGTTTACGGTTTGGAATTTGAAGGAAGGAAAGACATCATCGATACAGACAACAGTAAATTGAACCTGAACGTAAATTTGACGAAGATGTGGTTCAATCAAGATTTGAAAGAAAATTTCCAATACAAAGGGAAAACCGAAACAAATTTACAAGGGGCGTCTGATTTTATTTTGAATACCGCTTTGAGCTACAGCACCAAATCAGAAAAAGAATTTGTGGCCACAGCCGCTGTAAATTACTCTTCCGACAAAATTGCAGTATTAGGAGCTCCGGAAGATCAAACAAGTTCAGAAACCTTGTACAATGATGAGATCATTGAAAAAGGTTTTGTAACCCTCGATTTGGTCATGAGTAAAAAACTATCAGAAAAATTGTCTCTGCGAATTCAAGGGAAAAACTTGTTGAATCCAGCCATAGAGCAAACCCAATTGGTACGTTCTTTGGTAGATGGTGTTGAAACAGACGAAACCGTAGTTTCCTACAAAAAAGGGAGTCGCGTGAATTTGAGTTTGACTTACAAGTTCTAAAGGCAAGAAATGAAGTACAAAAATCGGCTTATAAAAATTAAGCCGATTTTTTTTTGCATAACCTTTTGCTAACATTACGACAAAAACCGCTGAATTTTGTAACAAAGGCTTAACCTTTAGATAAGCTTACTTTTTCAAAACACCCCCATCTTTGTGGTATTCTAAAACAAAACAAAAATTAACAAAAACGATTATGAAAACTAAAAATTTGAAACAATTTTTATGTGCGGGAATGATGGCAGTCCTATTGACAAGTTGCAGTACAGGTGAAACGCTCTCATCAGGAGATACCCAAAACGGCGATTTGGAAAATGGCGTATTGAACGGTTTGTTGGAAGAAGACTACACGTTAGACTCCAGAATGAATTACAGCCTAACAGGGTCTTTTATTGTGGCCGATGGTGCTAAATTGACCATTCCAGCAGGAACTCAAATTGTTGCCGATGCAGGAGGTGCAGATGTATATATTGCGGTTTTAAAAGGAGGAGAAATAGACATTCAAGGGTCTGTTGACAACCCTGTTTTGATGACCTCAGAAGAAGGGCAATCTGGAGACTGGGGAGGTCTTACCATCTGCGGAAAGGCAACCACAACAGCTGGGATAGATGCAGAAGCAGAAGTAGGAGGCTTTAAATACGGAGGGTCTAGTGATGCAGACAATTCAGGATCGATTAAGAATCTAGTGATTGTAGGAACCGGTGCTCAAATCAATACAGAATCGCAATACAATGGTGTTTCATTTTACGCAGTAGGATCTGCTACAGTAGTAGAAAATGTTGCGGTTATCAACGGAGCTGACGATGGTGTGGAATTTTTTGGA
>CAXRIA010000027.1:0-93935 GCA_964230805.1 Flavobacteriaceae bacterium | reverse complement strand
CAAAAAATACAACCAAAATCCATCAAAGTAATAGATCAATCCCCCCGCACATGACAGAGCACAAAATATCAATATTAGTAATTTTAAAAGGTATACCGAAAATCTAAAGTTAAATTCTTTTACACAAAAACCTCCTACCATTAAAATGTAAATTAAATAAGCTGCAAAATAATTCAAACCCAGCGCTTGAAATCCATAATAAGCAACCAATAAAACAACAAATAAATAATTTAACCCGCTAAATACAAATTGAGAAATTGTATATTGTAAGACCTTCTCTTTTGCCATGAGCGCATAGCCGAAAGGAAAACCTAGTAATCGTATAGTAACCCCCAACATTTGCCATCGAATTATTGAAGAACCTTGCGTAAATTCAGATGAATATAGTAGTGTTAATAAAAAAGGTGCAAAAATTAATATTCCTACTATGACAGGAAATGACACCAACAGTCCAAATTCAATTTGCTCATTAATCAAATTGATTCCTTTTGACTGATTAGATATCGCTTGACAGATTTTTGGGAAAAAATCTACTCCCATAGATGTTAAAATTAATCCTACGTATAAATTTGAAATTGTCCAACTGGCCTGATATATACCTACTACATTCACATTAAATTTTTCCTGCAAATACAATTTGGTTAAATAGGTCATAATGGTCATAAACACAAGGGAAACCCAAAAGCCAAATCCTATTCTCATCAATATTGAAAATGATTGAAAAACATCCTTGAAAACAACTTTATGAAAAGAAATTCTCAATTTTTTAACATAAATCAAAGATGGTAGAAAAGTGCTAATACTAATTATTAAAATAAATAGTGGAATCTGTTTTGTTTTAAGAAAAGTGATTAAGACAAAAACAACTAAATTCCCAACTAAAACACCATAGAATTGACTCAAAGCCAATTTCTTAATTTCTCTGAGACCGTTCAGAATGGAATGAAAGATATTCGTCAAAGCATTCACAAATATTACAAGACAGCATATTAAAATACCGTTCGCATAATCTTTTGTGCCAAATATATTTTGACTGAATTTTTCAGAAAAAAAAGCGGCAACTAAAGCTCCTATTAAAGAAAACAACGTTAAACTGTAAGTCGCTATCTGAATCGTCAGATTTCTTTTGTAAAGATTTGAGCTATTTTCCGCTATTTGTTTTACACTACTTTTTTCTAAACCCAGTGAAGAGGCTCCTTGTATCATCTCAACGAAAGAAAGATACAAACCCCATAAACCAACACCAAAGGCACCAAAGAAGATTGCAATTATTTTATTTCTAAGCAACCCAAATAACAATTTAATGAACTGGACTAGTCCTATAACTCCGGTTGACTTGGCAATATCCTTAAATGAATTCGACATTTAATGGGAATTAATGATTCTGCCATTTTTGTTTCATTTCATCGTACACGTTTTCTTTAAAAAAAACATAGGCAAATCCCAAAAAGCAACCTAAAAAAGTATACACAAATAAAATCAATGGCCTGTTTGGACTTGTTTTTTCAAAAGGTATAAAAACAGGTTTAATTGTTGTTAATACAGGCGTATCTTTCTTCACCTGAATTCTTTGAGTTTCTAATTGTTTTGCTAATTCTTGAAGAACAGAAAATGATAAATCGTATTCCGATTGAAGCGAACGAAACTCCTCCTGAACTAATGAAGATGACAAATTCTTGTTTTGATCTTTAAACAAAGAATATTCTTTTTGAATTTCCTCAAAAAGCGCTTCTTTTTCGGAGTACATTTTCTTTATAAAATTCAATTGACTCTTCGATTTTTTAATTTTTAATTCTATTATGCTTTGGTGAAGTAACTTTTGGGTACTTTGAGCTAGTTCTGCCGCTGCCTTGGCTTCTGGCATTTTAGAAATTACAGTAATATGTCCGTATTCTTCATCTACTTGAACGAACACTTTATCTTTTAATCTCTCAATCACATGCGTTTCTTTTTCTGACACTGTTAAAAGACCATCATCTGTGCTCTGATAATTTGTTCTTTTCTTCTTGAACAATTTAATTATTCGCCGAGGCAATCCAATGGTGTATTTTTTGATATAACCTAAAATTCCAGGATTGTAAATTTTAGTGTAGTAGTTATACAATGTTATTTTTTCATCTCTTTCCTCGAAAGACAATTCCGTATCTAAAATTTTCTTTTGAAATGGCAAACTACCCACTATTTGTGGATATAAATCAGGAGAAATCGATGATTCATCATCCAAACTGTTCAAATTAACTCCGGCTATCGCCGCCAAACTTCCCAAACTCCCACCTACTCTTGCACCCGAAGACTGTGCTACAAATGTAGTAGATGCCGTGTATTCCTTTTCTGAAAAAATAGCGACAAACAAACCGATACTCATAAAAATTAGGGTGGTCTTCACAATTGTTTTTCGGCCTTCCCAGAGGGTTTTGGCAATGGCAATGAGGTCTATCTCATCTTCCTCTACTTGTGAAACGGACGTATTTTTTTGATTTTGATCTGTCATGACTTTTTATTTTAAATCTCTCGACTCGGCTTATTACACACTATTCAAGCCTCTATTTCACCTTCTCCCCATGGTGCTGTTCTCCTATTTATAAAAAGGACTGAATTAACAATCCCAAGGTTCCCAAAGCGGTACTCAAACCTATCAATTCTTGCAAGGACTTTTCTTTTCTTTGTATTTTCTGCGGAACCACTATGAGCGCTCCTGGTGCGATCTTTGGATAGGTTTTGAAAAATAAAAATCGTTTGGTACAGCTCACCTCTCCATTGGCGTAAACGACATAAGCTTTTCCTTTTTTGGCACGTTGCGAAAAGCCTCCCGAACTGTGAATATAGTCTTTTAACGAATTTTTCGCATCGTATCTTATGAGCTTGGGTGTCATTACTTCTCCTCTGACCTCAACCGTTTGTTTTTCAGCAGAAACAATCAAAACATCCCCCTCTTTCAATATCAGATTGTGTGCTGATTTTTTTCCGCCTTTTTCAAAAATTTTATCAATGTCAATTCCCACACCGATCCTTTCTCCGAGCTCGTCATCAACGAGCAAAGAGTCCTTTTGAAGTAAACTTTCCAGGGCAGATCTTTGCTCCTTTCCAATCACTTCCGATTGTTTTCGGAGCAACACAACTCCTTTCAAAAAAGCATAAGGAGAAAACCCACCTGCTTTCTCAATCAAATCAGAAATTCGTTCATTCTTCGTTGTAATAGAATAGATTCCTGGATAAAGAACCTCTCCTTTTATGCTCACGTTTTGCTGTTTGGTGTACCCTTTTAAGTAACGTATCGAAATTCTATCGAAAGGTTTTAAATAAAACGTTTCTCCTGCTTGAGAAACCAAATTACCACTGCTGGATCTTCTAAAGTTTTTACTTATGGTTTCAAATTTGTCATCGTTAACTCTTCGCGAAATATCAACAACATTCACATCAGCTCCTTCCTTTAAGCCTCCAGAAATGGCAATGATATCTTCCAACTGCATTTTTTCTACAAACTTAATTTTTTGAGGTTTGTTTACCGCACCATCAATGGAAACGGTATATATTTCTTTTAAGTCGTCTTTGCTAAAAATTTTAACTTTGTCTTCCCTTTTCAAAAAGAGATCAGATTCCTTCTTTAAAATTTCTTTTACAGAAAAGGAAACGATTTCTTGATTTACGTCGTCAATTGTTCTATAGATCAGCCCTCTGTCTACGAAAACATTGTCTCTAAGCCCCTCTGCCTTTTCAATCAATTCTGACAATTTTAAATTTTCGGTCAATTCGTAATTTCCGGGTCTGTAAACGGCCCCCTCGATTGACACTCTATTCTCAAAACGATTGATGATGGTTCCAACACGCACTTCGTCCCCATCTTTTAAAACAAAATCATTTTGATTGCTCGCGTCAATTTCATTCACCTCTTTTTGAGTCCCATTTACGCGTTCTACGAGCAAACGATTTTTATAGGCAGTTGCATTGAACCCGCTAAAGTAGCGCTCCAAATCTTTGATGGTCTCCCCCTCTTTCAATTCAAACACACCGGGACGCTTAACATTTCCACTCACCGAAACTTTACTTACATACGGTTTCACAATAATCACGTCCTGATCTCGCAACAATACATTTCCTTTTTCATCGCCATCCATCAAATATTTGTAGATGTCAAAAGAAACCAAACGCTTTCCATTTCTCACCACTTTTACTTCACGAAAAGTTCCTTTTTTTGTAGGGCCCCCAGCAGCATACAAAGCGTTTAAAACCGACGAAAGTGCACTCAAAGAGTAGGTTCCTGGAACTTTTACCTCACCAATAATATTCACTTGAACCGTACGGACCCCCACTAAAGAGACTTCCGCAAATACTTTGTTGTGACTTGAACTCGATGCTCCGATACCACTGTAAATCTTTTTCAAATAGGAAATAATTTTGGTCTTCGCTTTTTCTATAGACAAGCCACTCACATAGACAGGTCCAATATTTTCAATACGTATGGCTCCTTCTCTGTCTACTTGTTTGCGGTAATTGTTTTCAGCGGCGCCCCAAACATCAATTAAAAGTTCGTCACCAGGCCCTATTTGATAGGTAGTCGGCGTTGCTAAGTTTAAATTAGGAGTAAATGAAATGTTTGGATTGTTAAAGAAATCGTATCCAAACAAAAGGCTTTTCCCAACCTTTTCCGCTGTTACTCGTTCCAACCCGAATTTTTCTATATTCGAGATCGTGGCGGCACTTTCTGAATCACGAACAGTTGCATTCGTGTTGGTATCGGAATAACGCAAACTTGCAATTCGCTGTCTTAATTTTGAAAACTGACTGGGCGCCATTCCTTTGGAAGTCGCTATGATTTCTAATTGATCTAAGGTGTATCCCTCAGATTTTGCTTTTTCCCAGTACGAGGCTATTTGCGCATCAGACATGGCGTCTACATCAATCGATTGCAATTGTGATGAACTTATATTTTGCGAATGCATGGGCTGACTACTAAAAACAACCATCAAAACGACACAAAAACGTATCCAATACTTCATAATACTTCTCATTAATTATTTAAAAATTTTAGTCCCAAAGGTACATTTTTTATACGAGTTGATTCCTTCACGGCGCTAACATAATTTAGACAACCTCGATTCTGGAAGAATTCTTATCAAGAAAGCTCCAAGAACTCACTTCTACCAAAAATAGCCTTAAGTCAAATTCGTATCTGTTTCTTTTATTTTTGTATAAATTCCTTTGACCAAATCACTTTGTGATTTCGGCAGTATCAACAAACTATCTTCCGTGTCTACCACGATGACATTTGCAACCTCGGTTCCAACCACTTTTTTGTTGCTGAAGATATAACTATTCCCTTTTTCATTCGAAATTTCTTGAAGATTATCTACCTGATTCCCTTCTTTGAAATAGTTGATAATCGCATCAAAAGAGCCCAAATCTGTCCAATAAAAACCAGAAGCCACGGTTTTTATTCTGTTACTGTGTTCCAGAACGGCGTAATCAACGCTGTCCGCAGGAATATTTTGCATCGCATCCAAACCAATTTTGCCATTTTTTTTAGATCGATGTGCTTTCTCACAGGCCACCAACATGTCCGGGGCATATTGCTTCAATTCTTCTAAAAACACCCCTGCTTTGAAACAAAACATGCCACTGTTCCAATAAAAATTTCCTTTTTCTAAAAACAACTGAGCCTCCTTTGCACTTGGCTTTTCTCTAAAATTCAAAACCTCTTCCTTGTCAAACTCAATATAACCAAACCCCGTATGCGGCGAAGTGGGTTTGATTCCAAAAGTCACAATAAAATTTTCCTCAGCCAATTCAATTGCTCTCGCCACAGCGGCATTGTATGACGCGCCATTTTCAATCATATGGTCAGAGGGTGTCACAAACAAAATGGTTTCTTCTGGTACGGACAAAGCCGCCAGAGCTATAGCAGGCGCCGTATTTCTTCCAATAGGCTCAATTATTTTATGAGCAATACTTGCCCCTATTTGAGAGCCCTGTTTTTCAGCTTCTGAAAATTGAGATTCGTTGGTAATCAACATATACGCATCACAAACTTGATGATTTCTCAATACCGTATGCTGAAACAGTGACTTTTGATCAAATATTTGGAGAAACTGTTTCGGATTGTTTTTGCGAGATAACGGCCACAACCGCGTTCCTGATCCTCCACTCAATATTACATTGACCACTTTATTTTTCATATTGTATCTTTAAAATGGACCCTGTTATTTTTGAAACACCTTTCTTAAAACAAAGCCCAGACGAATGAACTACGCTACAAACCTCATTCAGCGCCTTCTATTTTCTTACTTACCTATCTGGTAATATTCAAATCCATTTTCTTCAAGTCGAAAGGTACTGTACTGATTCCGTCCATCAAAAATTACGGGCTGGTTCAACTGTTTTTTTATTTCTTCAAAATCCGGTGAGCGAAATTCCTTCCACTCTGTTAGCAAAATTAAGGCAGATGCCCCTTTCAATACGTCGTACTTAGTGTTTACATAAGTAACATTCTTCACACCTTTCAGATAGCATTCTTGGGCTTCCTGCATGGCTTTTGGATCATAGGCCCTTATTTTAGCGCCTCGTTTCACCAATTCGTTCACCACATATATGGCAGGTGCTTCTCGCATGTCATCGGTTCCTGGTTTGAATGCCAAGCCCCACAATCCAAAAGTTTTCCCGGTCAAATCCTCACCAAAACGCTTTGTAATTTTTTCCGCGATTACCAATTTCTGGGCGTCGTTTACCTTTTCAACCGAAGCAATCAATTGGGCATTGTAGCCATTTTCTTCCGCAATTTTTTTCAAAGCCTTGACATCTTTCGGGAAACAAGACCCGCCGTATCCGGCACCCGGATAAATAAAATTGTAGCCAATACGCTGATCGGAGCCAATACCTACGCGAACTTGGTTTGCATCGGCGCCTACTCTTTCACAGATGTTCGCTATTTCATTCATAAAGGAAATTTTTGTCGCCAACATGGCATTCGCTGCATATTTTGTCATTTCCGCAGAACGAACATCCATGGCGATAAAGCGATCTCGTGACATGCAAAAGGGATGGTACAACTGTTTCATTATTTCAATTGCATAATCACTTTCTGAGCCAATCACGACTCTATCGGGTTTCATGAAATCATTGATCGCGGCACCTTCCTTTAAAAATTCTGGATTGGAAACGACCTCAAATGTTAGGGCTGATTTTCGCTGGTCGAGTTCTGCCTGAATGGTGGCTTTTACTTTATCTGCTGTCCCAATAGGTACGGTAGATTTGTCGACCACAATCAATCTTTTGTTCATGGTTTGACCTATTGATTTGGCTACTGCCAATACATACTGCAAATCGGCGGACCCATCTTCTCCCATAGGAGTTCCCACCGCAATAAAAACAATCGATGCCTCTTCGATAGCCTCCGACAATGCCGTGGTAAAAAACAAATTTTTGTTCTCTATATTCTTTAAAACCACTGGCTCCAAACCGGGTTCAAAAATCGGAACAATCCCCTTCTTTAACTTTTCAATTTTTTCAGGATCGATATCCACACAGGTCACTTTGTTCCCCATTTCGGAAAAACAGGCGCCAGAAACTAGGCCTACATACCCTGATCCTATTACTACGATGTTCATTTCTTTATTTATTGTCTTGCGGTCAAACTGTCTTGCAGTCTTATCTTTTATTTTCTTAAATACTGCATTAACTTCCCTATTCCATTCATTATTTTCTGCGCTTCTTCCCTTCTTTTAGAAGCTGTTTCCTTGCCAATATAATTGATGTCTTCAGCAATGTAATACATGTTTTTCAATTCCCCACAAGAGGCTTTTGCAATATTTAAAAACTGATGAAACTCTTTGTCTCCTCTTCTGCAGAATCCTTCTGCAATATTATTCATTACTGAAACCGTGCATCTTTGAATTTGATTACAAAATCCATAATCTTTATTCTTCCCAAAATCTTCATATACCAACTTTGTCAAGATTCTTGCGCTTCTCCAAACTTGCAAATCTTCAAAATCAGTAATTTTTGCCATTTCTTTCTCGTTAATTATTTTTTTCTTCCGACATCAAATTCTACTAATTTTTTATTGGATATTAGACTACAAGACTTTTAGACAAAAAAAGACAGCAATTACTTATTCTTCAACTGCTCCTTGTCATGCACCTCTTTACGCAATCCACTACTTGAAAAACGGTGCTCTCTTTTGTTAAAGTACAGTTGAATCCCTTTTTCTTCGCAGTACTCTCGTCCTGTAAACTTTCTGTTGGCATATTCCTCTCCAATGATGCGAACGTCAATCTTAAAAGATCGCAGTACATCTTCCAAATCTTGTTCCGTGGCATAAGGAACAATTTCATCTACGAATTTGCATCCTTTGAGCTGTATGTAGCGCTCTACAACGGATTGCACGGGTTTGTTCTTGTCAGGTCGGTCCAACGTCGGATCTGTCTGAATCGCACAAATCAGATAGTCACACTGACGTTTGGCATCTTCGAGCATGGTAATGTGCCCTGCATGCAACAAATCAAAGGCACTAAAGGTAATTCCTACTTTCATATAATTGACTTCATTAATTAAAACTCTACTTTTTATTTCGTGACGAATCCATTCTAAAAAATCAAAAATTTTCCGCTAAAATACAATTATTCGCCAAATCACTTTACTAAAAACGGAGAATCTCCTATTTATTACACTGTCCTTCTTTTATTTTTGATGTAAATTCTTAAAATTCGTTGAATCACAAACTATTGTCAATCATCTCATTGTTTAGCATTCCTTTTACATCGTACAAAACCGACTTTTCCTTCAAAAGCATTTTGAAATTCAATTCTGTAAAACACGCATGTGCCACCGCCATGGACACGACATCAAATTTTTTCTGAGGTAATTTTTGTAGAACCTCAAGTCCATACCGCGCTGTTACTTCTTGTGCATCCACCATTGGATCGTAAACAAATACTTTGATCCCATAAGTTTTTAGCGCCGCCACCAAATCGACCACTTTGGTATTACGAGAATCGGGACAATTTTCTTTAAAAGCAATCCCCAATACCAATACCTCTGCACCTTTGACTTTCACATTTTTCTGAATCATCGTTTTCACTATTTGGGAGGCCACATAGTCTCCCATACTATCATTCATACGACGACCGGCTAAAATAATTTCAGGACGGTAACCGCATTCTTGTGCTTTTTGCGCCAAATAATAAGGATCTACACCGATGCAATGCCCTCCAACCAAACCGGGCTTGAAAGGTAAAAAGTTCCATTTCGTTCCTGCTGCCTCCAATACATCTTGGGTATTGATCTCCATTAAATTAAAAATTTTAGCCAACTCATTGACAAAAGCGATGTTGATATCTCTTTGTGAATTTTCGATTACTTTGGCTGCCTCTGCCACCTTAATTGTCGGCGCCAGATGTGTTCCAGCAGTAATAACCGATTGATACAATGTGTCTATTTTCTTTGCTATTTCTGGCGTAGAACCAGATGTCACTTTTACGATTTTATCTATCGTGTGTTTCTTATCTCCTGGATTGATTCTTTCCGGAGAATACCCCACAAAAAAATCCTTGTTAAAATTCAGTTTGGAAGTACGTTCCAAAATAGGAACACATTTTTCTTCCGTGGCACCGGGATATACGGTGGATTCATAGATAACAATATCATCCTTCTCCAAAACACTCCCGACCGTCTCACTTGCTTTTTCAAGCGGTGTTAAAACAGGGCAATTATTTTTATCTACGGGCGTGGGCACGGTTACAATATAATAATTGCAATCTTTGAGATCCTTCAAATGACTGGAACAAAACAGTCCATTCTTCGGCGTGTTTTCTGATTTCAAAACATTTTTCAATACGGAGGATTCAATCTCCAACGTTTTATCAAAGCCTTTTGACAATTCAGCGATTCTTTTTGAGCTAATATCAAAACCTACCACCGCATATTTTGTGGCAAACAATCGGGCAAGTGGCAAACCTACATAGCCCAAACCAATCACACCTATTTTTATTTTTTCTTTCATTCTTTACTTTTCTCTAATCGCAAAATAAAAGCTATCCTTTTCTAGTATAGTTCACAAACCACTCGACAAATTTTTGAACTCCTTCTTTTATTTCAGTCGTACTCCGATAACCTAACTTTTCTATATCCCTTACATCTGCCCACGTCTGTGGCACATCACCGGCCTGCATAGGCAAGTATTCTTTTTTCGCTTTGACGCCCAAACTCGTTTCAATCGCCTCTATAAAATCACCCAACGATTGTGGGTTTCCATTTCCAATATTGGAAAGTCTATAAGCCGCTTTTGTCTCTTTTTTTTCTGGAGGATTTGCTAAAAGTATCTCGATTCCATTGACAATATCATCGATATAAGTGAAATCTCGAGACATTTTTCCATGGTTGAATACCTGTATCGGTTTTCCTTTGGAAATGGCATCTGCAAACAAATAGAGCGCCATATCAGGTCTTCCCCAAGGGCCATACACCGTAAAAAACCGCAACCCTGTTGTGGGAATGTTGTACAAATGACTGTAGGTATGTGCCATCAACTCATTGCTCTTTTTTGTGGCTGCATACAGACTAATCGGATGATCCACACTGTCTTCTGTAGAAAAAGGAACTTTTTTATTTTCTCCGTACACACTTGAACTGCTTGCATACAACAAATGCTTTATTTTATGGTGTCGACAGCATTCTAAAATATTTAAAAAGCCCACCACATTGCTGTCCACATAGGCTTCTGGGTTTTCGATACTGTAACGTACACCTGCTTGGGCAGCCAAATTACAAACAACGTCAAATCCGTGTTTTTCAAATAATTTTGGCAGGTTTTCCCTGTCCTCCAGATGCATTCTCACAAACTCAAAATCTGCCGAGGTACTGTACGAATTTTGTAAAAAAATGGAAGCCGTATCTTTGGAAATCCCCAACGCTCTTAGGCGATCGTATTTCAAATGCACATCGTAATAATCATTGATATTGTCAATCCCAACGACTTGGTGTCCTTTTTCTAATAAAGATTTGGACAAGTGAAAACCAATAAAACCTGCAGCTCCTGTGACTAATATTTTCATTTGTTCTACTATTACCTTCTTTTTGTTCTTTGTCTAATCAAAAAACGTGGGTTGTTTCTTACCACTCCTCCAAACATTTTGACAAAGCATCTTTCCAGTCTGGAATTTCAAGCGTGAATTTCTTTTGAATCTTAGCACTACTCATTGCCCTATACATGGGTCTTTTCGCCTTTGTTGGATATTCTTTTGATTGTATTGACTGTACGAATATCGGAATATTTTTCCACCAAACGTTTGACCACATGACTTCCAATAAAACCAGCTCCTCCAGTTATCAATATTTTTTTCATGTGCCTCGTTTATTTCCTTAAATTATTTTCGTAGCATCTCTTTTTCAAACGGATGTGCTGCCCATGGCAAGCCTACAAATTCATGTTTTTCACCTTCTTCACAATCGCTCATCTCAGCATTTCGAATTTCGTGTACAATTTCAATCGATTGTCGCGCATCTTCCAAACCAAAACCTTTGCCGGAAAGAATATGCTCGTAGCTCTTGGTGTGTAGCTCTGTAAATCCGCCACTAAATTCTATTTCTTCTCCATCAACGGTAATAGAACGATACGTTCTTTGGCCTATTGCTTTTACAGCGGAGGGAATTGTGTCGTAATTGATTGATAAAAACCACCGGACTTTGGCTTTTTCAAATTCCAAATAACCTGCAGCTCTGTCGTGATGGTGTAAATGCACTTTATTCTTTTTTACCGGACCAAAAACCCATGACAGCATATCGTAAAAATGAACGCCAATATTAGACGCGATTCCACCTGATTTTGTCGCATCTCCTTTCCATGAAGTATAATACCAATTCCCTCGTGAAGTCAAATAGGTCAAATCTACCTCGTGTATTTTATCTTTTGGGCTCTTTGCTATTTTTTCTTTCAATGCAATAATACTCGGATGCAAGCGCAGCTGTAAAATCGTAAAAACTTTGTTCCCTGTTTCTTTTTCTATGGACAACAAAGCATCCAAATTCCATGGGTTCAACACCAAAGGTTTTTCGCAAATAGCATGAGCTCCACTGCGCAAGGCCATGCGAATGTGTGCGTCGTGTAAATAATTGGGTGTGCAAATGCTCACATAATCCAAAGCAACGCCTCTTTCTCTTTTCAATTTTTCTATATGTCGATCAAATCGCTCAAATTCCACAAAAAAATCTGCTGATGGAAAATAACTGTCCATGACACCGACACTATCGAACTTGTCAAGTGCCGCCAGCAAATTGTGACCGGTATCTTTGATCGCTTTCAAATGTCTAGGGGCGATATATCCAGCCACGCCCATTAATGCAAAATTCTTGCTGTTTTTTGAATTTTCTTGAGTTGATTGCTCTTTTCCTTTTATCATCTATCTTAATTCATTGGACGGGTCCATTTTTCTATAAATTCATTTCCCTTTATACCAAGAAAGAACCCCCGTAAAAATACACTTTTTTTCACTCTTTCTGTTTTAAATCCCTATTTTTGCTAAAACAAAAAAACGGATGCAGATTCAGGTACTACTTTTTGGAATTGTGGCCGATTTGGTTGGAGAAGACAGGGTCTCTTTGACCATTGAAAAAAACAGCTCTGTAAAAAAGCTCAAAAAAATGCTTTGTGATCAATTTGAACAATTAAAAAATTATCACACCTATGCTGTGGCTGTGAACGAACATTATGCCCAAGACGATTTCGTTCTCAAAGACCGAGACGTTGTGGCGATCATTCCGCCTGTGAGTGGAGGGTAATGTGTTTTGACATTCGAATCGCTCAATACGCTCAAAAAAACATTTCATGAAAAATATTTCGATCAAACTAACTTCAGACACCTTATCGTTACAAGAATGCTACGCTTTTGTGGAGGATCCTGCATGCGGCGGCATCGATGTTTTTGTTGGGACGGTTCGAAATCACACAGCGAAAAAAACAGTGCATCAATTGGATTTTTCAGCCTACGGACCGATGGCATTAAAAGAAATGGAAAAAATTGCCAGTCAAGCCCTTGAAACATACGAGGTCTACAAAATTGCCATACACCACGCCGAGGGGATCTTAAAAATTGGAGACATTCCTGTCATCATCGCTGTATCTGCAGCACATAGAGCCGCTGCGTTTGATGCGTGTAAATTTGCTATTGACCGTTTGAAAGAAACCGTTCCAATTTGGAAAAAAGAATATTTTGAAGACGGTGAGGTGTGGGTAAATGCACACCCTTAATTTCCTTGTAATTGCTTCTTGGCCTGCTGAAATTCTTCTGGCGTGTTGATGTTTTGTATGAAATCATCTTCTACTTCTACTATTTCGACATCGGAATTGATTAATATTTTCCGAGGACATGAGTAACCCTGTGCCAAATATTGATATAAAATTGGATATGCTTTTGGCTCCCAAATAGTCACCAAAGGCTCCATAAATTGCTTGCCCTTACCTTGAATTGCCGTCGCTATTTTTTTCGGATTTCTTCGAGAAAGCAAGGTTTCTATTATTTCCTTTGTAACAAAAGGCAAATCTGTCGCCAACACCAAATAAGCTTCATTTGGGTTTTGCATAAAGGCCGAACAAATCGCACCAAAAGGTCCCAAACCTACAAAGGCATCTTCGATTGTTTTTTGGTTTTCAATCTCTTGATCAGAACGCACGGATAAATAAGTATTCAATCCCTGCTCTTCGAGAAGTCGAATTGTATAGTCTCTTTGTGGAACATCAAAATACGACAGCAAGCCTTTGTCGGTTCCCATGCGCACACTTTTTCCTCCTGCCAATACCAAGCCATTCAATTTTGGAGTGCTGTTTTTGATTATTTTTAAAAGATGGGCTTGAATTTTTTCTATTTGAGACAATTCGTAACATGGCAATTCATTGGCATTCGAAAATTTTTGCAACAAGCAATCGAAAATAGTTGACTCCTCGTCCGTCTTTATAAAAAAAGCAATGTCCGTTATTTGATGCATTCGTTTCTCAATGGAGGCTTCTTTTTCGGGATCAAGAAACACAACTTGCTTTTGTCCTTGAAAGTGATTTCCGTTGATACATACCAAATCGTAGGAAGAGAAACGCAGGGGGTTGTTGTATTTATTTTCTTCCAAATTTGCATGAAGTGAAAAATCTCCGGAAGCATGGTAGGTGTGTACGTCAAACTTAGGGGCTTGTAGCTCTTTGTTATGGGAAGCATCTACATAAGCTAGTTTTGCCTCAGGAGCTAATGCATCGCTTATCGTGGCTACCAAATTGGTAATGACACTGCATTTGACTCCAATAAACGAAAGTTCTGTGGGGGCAAAAAAACCATTTTCTCTTCTGACTAGTTTGGTGTGTTTTGAATGCTTTTTCATAATTCTATTTTTTAATTTTTAATACGTCCTTCGTGTTCGATCGGTGTTTCACTATTGTTTTTTAAAATCTGATTTTCCACCTTTTTTTTCAATCAAGACAACCTCTTCAATTTTCATTTCGTGAGAAATGGCTTTGCACATATCATACACCGTTAATGCGGCTGTGGTAGCCCCGGTAAGTGCCTCCATTTCTACACCTGTTTTTCCTTCTATTTTGACCTTGCAGAGAATTTCAATATGCGTTTTATTTTTTAAATTAATCGAAACGTCTACTCCTTGAATCAACAAAGGATGACACATCGGAATCAGCTCTGACGTTTTTTTGACACCTTGAATTCCTGCGATAATCGCCGTTTGAAAAACAGGTCCTTTTTTTGTTTTTAACTCTGCTCCTTCAAACAAAGAAACAATGGCTTCGCCCAAATACATGGTCGCTTTTGCAGTAGCTTCTCTTTGGGTCACTTTTTTTCCTCCTACATCGACCATTTTTGGTTGATTGTCCTTATTTAAATGTGTCAAATCCATGATGCGCTTTGTTTGTGGTTTTACTAGATTTTAAAATGTTCGATACCGAAGTATGGGATAGAATTCCCCTTTCTTGAATTCGGTTTTGTCTGCCGGTAATTCTAAAAATGCATCGGCATCTACCAAATTTGTAAGATCTCCTGATCCATTTCCTATTTGCGGAATCGCTTCCAAAACACCTGCTTTGTTTTCTAATTTTACTTGTAGAAAATACGTCATCGATGGTTTGAAACTAAAATCAACACCCAAAACAGCCGTTTCTTCGGAAGGATTTATTCCGAGCGACTTCTGGTACCACGGATAAAAATACTTCAAACAATTGACATAGGTCGAGACTGGATTTCCTGGAAAGGCAAAAATCGTGGTTTTGTTTTCTAGCTTATCTGCACCCGAAACCGTTCGCTGCCCAAACCAAAAAGGTTTTCCTGGACGCTGTTTTACCCGGTGAAATGATTTTTCTACACCCAATTCTTCCAACACCTCCGGAAGAAAGTCATACTTTCCTTTACTCACTGCTCCGCTGAAGAGCAATACATCATAGGTTTCTAAATAATGTTGTATTTTTTGTTTTAAATTTTCTTTGTCATCCGTCAAATGTTGGGTGTCTGCCTTGATAGCCATTCTATGCAACAAGGAAACCAAGCTATACACGTTACTTCTTCTTATTTGATGCGCCAACGGTGTCTCCCCAACCTCAACCAACTCATCTCCCGTAGAAACAATTAAGATTCTAGGTTGTTTCGCAACTTTTACTGCTGACTTTCCTACTGTTGCGAGCACTCCAATCTCAGCAGAGGTAATCAGCGTATTTTTTTCTATGAGGACAGCTCCTTTGCTACGATCTCTCCCTTTGAGATGAATGTTTTGCCACTCTTTCAACGCCTCAAGATTGATCGTTGCCGTTTCATTTTCAATAGTTAACAATTCATAAGGAATCACTGCATCTGTATTTTTCGGTAAAATTGCTCCCGTCATCACCTCCAAACAATTTTGTAGGTTTTTCAGTGTCTTTTGTGGACTCCCTGCAGCTTGGATTCCTTCGATTTTAAAATTTCTTTTTCCTTCGTCGAAGGACTTCTTAAAAATTGCAATGCCATCCATACAAACTCTATCAAAAGGAGGAAAATCAGTATCTGCAACGATTGTTTCTTTTAAAACCTTGTTTTCTGATTCTAAAAAATTCACCGTTTCTATGGAAAATTCTTGCGTCGCTTTTTGAATAAGCAAGGAGGCTTCTTTTACGGAAATCATAAGAAATTTATTTTTTAGGTAATCTACTTACCATGATTTTAAGTACGGATACTGCATACACTAAAAGCAGTGTTTGATATAGGGTCCAAAAATAGATGTTGCGAAAGGTCAATTCAAAGGCGTCTTTTGTTTCACCGAAAAAAGCGACATCTACATCGCCTTGCGTTACTTTCCAAAATTCAAAACCAGTAAAAAAAATGGCTATTGTGATTGCGGCATTCAGCAAACCAAAAAAAAGTTTCTGAGGAATGTTTTTTCCTTCGGCGTATGAAAACTTTAGATAGTGAAGATTCGCGTACAAAAAAACATACAAAATAGGAAACAATACCGGTACGGGTAAAAAATACACGTTTTCATTCCACGTAAAAGAAAGGCTTTTTGTCAAATTAAAATTGGAAAAAACCAACATGGACAAAATAGAGACCCCTAGTAGTACTAAAATTTTACGATGACTTGCTTGGTACAACATGTTTTTAGCTTCTTGTTTTATTCTAAAAATTAGCCTCCTATGGAAGACATGCTTTCAGATACATTTTTGTTTTTTTTACGATTGGCCTCGGCTACAAAGCCATCTTTGGGTTTTTTCGAGATCAAATCTACGAACAATTGTTTTAGCGCTTCATCACTTGCTCCGGACCTTATAAAATCACGGAGGCTATAGACACCTTCATCAAACAAACAGTTTTTCAATTCTCCAGTCGCTGTAATTCGGATGCGATTGCAATCGGAACAAATGGTACGTGTATAAGCCGGAATAATTCCGACAACTCCTTTGGCTCCCTTTATTTTAAAATTCCTTGAGGTCGATGATTTTTTCACAGGTAAAGGAACCAATTCTGGATGCTTTTTTTTAATTTCTTCTAGTATTTTTTTAAAATCCCATACGGTTTCCGTTTTCCTAATTCCAACACCGTTGAAAGGCATCTCCTCAATAAATCGAACTTCGATCTCCCTGTTCTTTGTCAACTCCACAAAATCATTGATTTCATCTGTATTGACTCCTGACTGCACAACGACATTCAATTTTAATTTCAGGTCACTTTTTTCAATTCGCTCGAGCGTTTCCCATACTTTTTCAAAAACAGTCCTCCTTGTAATTTGAGCAAATTTTTTTGGTTGCAAGCTGTCAATGCTCAAATTGACCGTTTTTACTTTAAACTCGGATAGTTTGCTGGCGTGTTCTCCGACCAGCACGCCGTTTGTGGTGATATTGATTTCTTCTAAAGCCTCGTTAAAGGCCATCATTTTTAAGAAACCCATGAAATCTTTTCGAACAAAGGGTTCGCCCCCCGTGAGACGTACCTTATTCACACCTAACTCTGAGAGCACCCGTGTGATGCGGTACATTTCTTTGAAAGTTAACAGTTCTTTTCGCTCTACAATAGCAGCTCCTTCTGCGGGCATGCAGTAGGTACAACGCAAGTTACAGCGGTCTGTCACTGCCAACCTGAGATAGGTAATTTGTCGCCCAAAAGAATCTATCAATTTCGTCATTTAAAAGTTCCTCTTTGTGTGGGTAAAGTTCTGATAAAAAGGCATCAAAACAAAATATCTTTTCCTCTAAAAACCTCAAAAGCGCACTTCTGAAGACACCGTTATTTTTAGACGTAAAAAAAATGACATCACTATTTTAGGACGTCATTTTTTTGAATATAGGCAACAATTGTTTGGGAAGCCCCTAAACTTCGCTTAACATAATTCGAAGCTGCTCGACCTTTTTCTTCCCGAAGTTCGGAATTTACTTTGAGATTGGTCAAAACACGGTTCACTTCGGACTGATTGGAAGTGGTTGTACAGGCTTTTAAAGCGATCAAATCGTGAGCTTCTTTAAATTTTTTGTAATTCGGGCCAATCACAACGGGAACCCCAAAAGTGGTGGGCTCTAAGATATTATGAATACCACTTTTTGTGTATCCTCCACCCACATAGGCGATGTCTGCCACACTGTATATTTTCGTCAAAATACCGATGGTATCCACGATAAAAACTTGAAAATCTTTTAGGGACTTGTCTTCTCTTTGTGAATACAAGACCGCGGGTACTTGGAGCTCTTTTTTCAAACGAGCAATGCCGTTTTCCTCAATGTTATGAGGCGCAATGATAAACTTTTCTTCGGGGCTTGCCTTGTGATTGATGTAGTACACTAACAATGCTTCATCTTCTTTCCATGTACTTCCTGCAACCAAGGTATATTTATCGTCTTTGAATTCATCAATAAAATCAAGTTGATTGTTTTCATTTAGAATTTCATGCACTCTATCGAATCGGGTGTCACCAATCATTGTATGATTTTCAAATCCAATAGAACTCAAGAGTTTTGAAGACTTTTCATCTTGCACAAAAAAATGAGAAAATGACCGCAGCACTTTTCGCATCCAACCACCATACCATTGAAAAAAGACCTGATTTTTTCTAAATATCCCTGACACCAACACAGTCGGAATCTTCTCATTTTTCAAAACATCAAGATAATTGGGCCAAAACTCGTATTTCACAAAGATAGCTACGGAAGGATTCGCAAGTTTGACAAATCTCTTCGCATTTGAGATGGTGTCCAAAGGTAAGTAACAAACCAGATCTGCACCTTCGTAATTTTTTCGAACCTCATATCCAGAAGACGAAAAAAATGTCAGAATTATTTTACTGTGGGGAAATTCTTTTTTTAATTTCTCCATCACCGGCCGTCCTTGTTCAAATTCGCCCAAAGAAGCACAGTGAAACCAAAAAACTTGATCTTGATCAGATATCTTTTTTTCCAAAAGCGAGAAAACATCTTTTCTCCCTTCGACAAAAAGGCGAATTTTTTCATGAAACACAGCAAGCACCCTCAAAAAAATACTTGCAATAATTACAAAACTATGGTAAAGCCATCTCATGACTGCAAAAGTAAGGAAAGGAAATGAATTGTGGAATGACTGAATCTAGACGCTTCGCAATTCTTCTCTGCGAACAACTAGAAGCCATTTGAATTTTACGACATAGCTATTTCACAAAAAATTTCTAGCAGTAAAACAAGAAAACTCCCAACCACAAGTGGAAGGGAGTTCTAGATTTAAAAAAATCTTATTTCTTAAGCTTCAAACGCCTCTACAGAAACGTATGACTTATTGTCTCTTTTCTTCTGGAATTTTACAACACCATCTACCTTGGCATGCAAAGTATGGTCTTTCCCCATGTACACGTTTTCACCTGGGTAATGTTTTGTTCCTCTTTGGCGAATGATGATGTTCCCTGCCAATGCAGCTTGTCCACCAAAAATCTTAACACCTAATCGTTTCGATTCTGATTCTCTACCATTCTTCGAACTTCCGACACCTTTTTTATGAGCCATAATTTTTCGATTTTAGTTCCTACTCACGCAGGAATATGAATAATTTTATTTTTCTTCTTTCTTAGCTGCTGCCTTTTTAGCTGGTGCTTTTTTGGCCGCTGCCTTTTTTGCTGGCGCTTTTTTCTCAGCAGCTGCCTTTGGAGCGGCTTTCTTTGCTGGCGCTTTCTTTGCTGCTTTTTTAGGAGCGGCTTCCTCATCAGAAGCTACCGCTTTCTTCGCTGCTTTTTTCTTGGCACCTCCTACTGCAATTCCATCAATTTGGATTTCAGTTAAATACTGACGGTGACCATTTTTCTTTTTGTAACCCTTTCTTCTTTTCTTTTTGAAAACAATTACTTTATCACCTTTTAGATGACCTAATACTTTCGCCGTTACTTTGGCTCCTTCTCTAGCTGGGGCGCCAACTTTTACGTCTTTACCATCGCTTACTAAAAGAACGTTGTCAAAAGAAACTTTTGATCCTTCTTCGTTTTGCAAACGGTGTACGTAAACCTTTTGGTCTTTCGCTACTTTAAACTGCTGCCCTGCTATCTCTACAATTGCGTACATATGTTTGTTATTTAAATTTTTGTTTCGTCTAAAACGAGTGCAAATATACTTCTTTTTTAGAAATTCACAAGTCTTTCACAGCCATTATTTTATTATGGCTCAACAACCAAAAAAACGCGTAAAAATTTCAATTTACAGCCTTCCTATTTTTCTTATTTACAAGGTAGACACCGAAGAATACCACTGCAATGGAAATCATTTGAAAAACAGAAAGATGCTCCCCATCAAAAATACCCCAAGACACGGCAACAACTGTAATCAAATAGGTCACAGAGGAAGAAAAAACAGGCGTAGAGATTTGAACTAGTTTATTGAACAATACTTTTGCGAAAGCGGTTCCGAAAAGAGAAAGTAAAAAAACATAACGGATCGAATGTTTCACTATTTCATTTGAAAAATTCAATTCAAGAAACCCTGAGAACATTAAGACAATCAGAGCAAACGGCAAAAGCAATAAAAATCCTCCAGCGGTTATGGCCATGGCATTTGCATCTTGAAGTTTACTTTTTACAATATTTAGACTCAGAGCGTACCCTATGGAAGATAGCAGTACCAAAAGGGCATAGAAATAATTTTGATCTGGATGCTGCTCAACACCGCTTAAGATGAGTAGTAAGGTACCTGAAAGACCCACAAAAATTCCGACTACTTGTTTTTTCTGATATTCAAACCCAAAAAACAAAGCGCCCAAAATCAAGGTGATCAATGGAGTCAAAGAACTCAATACGGCGGAAACAGAACTGTCTATCTCATCGATCACAAATGCAAAAAAGAACGCTGGAAAAAAACTGGCAATAAAAGCCACTTGTGCAATAGGCCACCAATGTTTTTTTTGAATTTTCACAATCTTGTCAAATGCAATAACAAACAAAAGCAGACCTGAAATCACAATTCGCAAAGCCCCAATTTGAATGGGCGAAAGGCCTAGCAATGCTTTTTTCATGAGAATAAAAGAACTCCCCCAAACCAGTGAAATTATCCCTAAGTAAATCCATCTCTTGCCTCTCATGTTTTCCGCTTGTTAAAGATTTTACAAAAATGACTTAATTTTTCGGTTAAAAGAATAAATCTCCATAAATTTGTTCGATGTAATTATAAAGAGTTTGACCCATGAAAATTTCTTCTATTTTAATCGCTTCTATGTTAATTTTCGGATTGCATACGTCTTGTAAAAACAATTCGGAAACAACCAAACAGGCGACGCCTGTGAATACTCAAAAAGAAGTTGCACTAAAAAAAGTAACTATGGGAATCGAGGGAATGACTTGTGAAATTGGCTGCGCAAAAACCATTGAGTCCAAAATTTCAAAAACGGCCGGAGTGACCGCTGCGAGAGTGATTTTTAAAGACAATGTTGGGGAATTTGTGTTTGACGCCCATCAAATATCTGCCAAAGAAATTTCAGAGAAAATAAGTGCTCTTGGAGACGGAGCGCTCTATTCAGTAACCGAAATCAGCGAAGTCAATCTAGACTAATATCTTATGAAACTCAAACAAGTATTATTTTTACTGACTTTTGTAGCAGCACTATCGATTTCCTGTAAGGAGACGAAAAAAGACACGAAAGAAATCCGTGTTGAGACCATAAAAAAGTGCGAAAAAAAGTGCAAAAAATCTTGTACAATGGCAACCGAAAAAAAATGTTGTACTGAAAAAAAACAGGATACATCTGCTACAAGCAAAGAAAAGTCAAAGTGTTTGATCAAACAAACAAAATGCCAAAGCAAATGCAAAACATCGGCAACAAAAACAGGGGCTGATTGTAAATGTTGTAAATCTTAAAAAACACCCCGCGTTTTTAGCAGGAATTCAATTATCTTAAAAAACCTCTTTTGAAAAAACATTTTAAAACCATTGTTAAGGCTGCTCTAATTTCTGTTTATGTTATTTTTTTAGCAGGATCCATTGTTCGAATGACCGGGTCGGGCATGGGGTGTCCAGACTGGCCAAAATGTTTTGGGTACTACATCCCTCCTTCTGACGAGGCTGAATTGTTGTGGCAACCCAACAAACTGTACAACAAAGGAATGATGATTATTGAAAATGACGCTTTGTGGGTCGCACAGTCAAACTTTACGAGTTCGGAAAATTTCAACAGCGAAAATTGGGAGACCTACAAAAAGCACGACTACGCAATTTTCAATGTATATCACACATGGACCGAATACATCAACCGACTCGCCTCAGTGATATCAGGACTTATTTTTCTGTTGTTAATTTACACTTCACTAAAATTTAGAAAAGAAAACAAAACCCTGGTGTATTTGTCATTTGTTGCCTTTTTTGGCATGTTGTTCGAAGCTTGGCTTGGAAAAACAGTGATTGACTCCGTTTTAAAACCATCTGCCATTACCATTCACATGGTGGTTGGATTACTCATCATTGCATTACTTTTAAAGCTCCTTCACATGCTTTCTACCAAAGAAGAAAGGCTGATTCGCTACAACAAAACGTTTCATTATTTGTTGTTAGTTGCGGTGATTTTCTCTGTGATACAAATTGCCATGGGCACACAGGTGCGACAATTTGTAGATGAACAAGTAAAATTATTTGGTTTTGAGAATAAGCAGATGAGTTTGTATGATCCGAGCCTAATTTTTTATGTGCACCGCTCTTTTACCATTGCGATTGTTCTGGTAAATCTTCTTATTTTCTACAAAAACGAAACCTTGAAATTAAACTTTAAACTTCCAAAGTACATTGTGGGTCTGATCATCATAGAAGCATTGACCGGTATTTTAATGTATTACAGTGATTTTCCTTTCGGAACACAAGCCATTCATTTGGTATGTGGTGCTCTTTTATTTGGGATGCAATTTTATTTGGTTCTTCAAAACAAATACGCCACCAACTAGAAAAACCATCGAACACCTGTTCCTTTTTTTACCCTCCGTTTTTCAAGGCTAGCCAAAAGAAAACATCTCTATTTTTCCCACACCAGGCTTTCCATCAAATGAATCACATCTTTTCTTAGGTGAGCAACCGCTGGAAAAACAGAATCATAGTTGGGTCGTGCATAAAAATAAAGGGCTCCAGTCATAAAATTTTCGGCGGAATCTGTGGCATAAAACTGAATTTGAGTAGCTGTGTTTCCGTAGACTTCATACATCTTACCGTACACTTTATTCGCGGAATTCTCATAGGGAAGTGCTTGAATATCATCCGCCTTAATCACATGTTTAAAGGTCAATTTTTCTGCATCTTGTAGCAAGGCACGCAAATTATTCTTTACAGGGGAATAAGAGAGCACTAAGGTTGCTTTCATGGAGGGATACTTGATATCTATCCAATTCGGATTTGTTTTTTTTTCCACAACGGCCTTTGAATTCAAATAAAAGGACAAGCGCTTTTTGTAGGTAAACATTTTATAGGACGCTTTCGGATATTCCAATCGCAAAAAAGCACTCGGTTTGGGGAGCGTGGTATTGTCACACGAGAGAAATCCCACGCAAAAAAAAAGAAATATGATACCGCTACTTTTTGACATTTTTTAGAATGGTTACTTTTAATTGCTTCAATCTTTTCCGATCTACGGCCTCTACCGTGAACACATAGCTTTCAAAAGAAATTTTTTCTTGTTTCTTAGGGAACTTTCCAGAGAGTTCTAGGACAAACCCTGCCAATGTCTCTGCCTCTCCTTTGAGCTCTTCAAAAGGAGTTTCGTCAATATCCAACACTCTGTAAAAATCTTTCAACACCGTTTTTCCTTCAAAAATATAATTGTTCGCATCCAGCTTCGAATAGGAAAGATCGTCTGTATCAAACTCATCACTGATGTCTCCCACAATTTCCTCAATGACATCCTCCAAAGTCACCAAACCACTTGTCCCTCCATACTCATCGACCACAATAGCCAAATGATTTTTCTTGTCTTGAAAATCGACAAGTAGGTCATCCAGTTTTTTATTCTCTGGAACAAAGTAAGGAGAACGAATCAATGTCTGCCAATTGAAATCTCGCTTGGTTATATGTGGTAGCAAATCTTTGGCGTACAAAACGCCAATGATTTCATCAATATTTTCATGATACACAGGATTTCTGGAAAAGCCATTGGCGGTAATTTTTGCCAAGACCTCAGAAAACGCCTCGTTATCAGCAATGGCAAATATATCGATACGAGGCTTCATAACTTGTACGGTTTCAGTATTTCCAAAAGCGACAATTCCTTCCAAAATATTTTTTTCATCTTTTGTAGTCGCATCGTCTGAGGTTAACTCCAATGCTTGCGATAGTTTTTCAACTGAAAAATTATTGTTTTTTCGCGCCAAACGACTTTCTACAAAACCAGTCATGCCCGTTAACAAATAACTAACGGGAGACAACAAGCGACCCAAGAAATGAATGGGCTTGCACATCTTTGCGGCAAACTGACTTGCATTTCTTGTCGCGTATACTTTTGGCAACACTTCCCCAAATAACAAGATCAAAAATGTGATGAGCACAACTTCGATCAAAAAACGAATGCGCCCCTCCATGTCGTTTAAAAAAATGGCACCCAAAGAGGCAAATAACAAAACAATTAAAATATTGATAAAATTATTGGCAATTAAAATAGTTGCGAGTAATTTTTTAGGTTTCTCCAAGAGCCCGGATATCAAATCAAACTGTCTTGGGTTTGATTTGGAAAGCTTTTCAAGATCTGTTTTTGAAAGTGAAAAAAAAGCGACTTCTGTTCCAGAAATCAATGCAGAGGAAATCAAAAAGAAAATCAGTGCAATTATCTGAGTAATAATGGCAATTTCATTTGAATTATAGGCAAAACTTGCGACGGGTTCTGGATCCAATATCTTTGTTTTTAAAATGGTAAATCACCTTCTTCATCAGGAACATCGGACGCTGTTTTCCCTGACAAAGAATCGGGTGCTGTCTTATTCGATGCATTCGGAACAGACAGAAAATTCATATCAACTACATGTATTTCTGTGGTATATCGCTTTACTCCCTCTTGTTCCCATTGACGGGTTTTGATTCTTCCTTCGCAATAGACTTTATCGCCTTTTTTCAGGTACTTTTCACAGATTTCGGCGAGCTTGTTTCGAACGACAATATTATGCCATTCTGTGGTTACAACTTTCTCATCGGTTTTTTTATTGGTATAACTTTCATTTGTTGCCAAAGGAAAACGACCTATCGCACCGCCTCCCTCGAAGTAGTGAACTTTTACCTCATCTCCCAAATGCCCTATGAGCATTACTTTGTTTAATGTTCCTGCCATAATAAACTCAAAAATAACGAAAAAATCAGATACATTTTACTTTTTTTGTTCTCTCGTCAAAAAAACATATCAAGATTCCGTCTGTGTCGGTTGCAAAAATGGATTTTGAAATTTTTCCAAAAACATATGAATTATTCTCGGAACAGCATACGATTCTATCTCTTCCCAAGGCATCAATTGAGCTTCTCCAAAATTACCTTTGACCAACCAGAATTTGACATACAAATGCTGGTGTGACAATTTATGCACCCATTCTTTTGAATTGAAACATTTTACGATTACATCTTTATTGTTTAAAAGTGATAAAAACTCAGGATGTGACAACATTGTATCCATCTCCATAGAAGTTTCTGATTCTATCAAAGGAAACTGAAATAAATTTTCCCAAATCCCTTTTCCTTTTCGTTGCACTATTTGGGTCTTTCCTTTTCTAGAGAGCAACACAATAAAATTAAAATACCGTTTTCTAATTTTAATCTTTTTTTCTTTTACGGGTAGTGAAGCTGTTCTTTTTTGATGAAAAGCAACACATTTGTATTGCAGTGGACAGTTATTGCAATCGGGATTTTGAGGTTTGCATTGCATGGCACCAAAATCCATAATTGCCTGGTTGTACAATCCGGGATCCTTCTCATACATGACCTCTTGGGCTAATTCTTTGAATTCATTTATTCCCTTCGTTGAATTTATGGGAGTTTCCACCCCATAAAAACGCGAGAGTACACGATACACATTTCCATCGACTACCGCTTTTGCTTCTCCAAAACAAATGGAAGCTATCGCAGAAGCTGTATAATCTCCTACTCCTTTTAACAGAAGAAGGTCTTGATAGGTAGCAGGAAACGTTCCGTTGCATTCATTGACAATATACTTTGCAGAGAAATGCAAATTGCGGGCCCTTGAATAATAACCCAAACCTTGCCAAAGCTTTAAAACGTCTCTTTCGTCGGCTTTCGCAAGATCAAAAACAGTAGGAAATACCGTTGCAAACTTTTCATAATAGGAACTTCCTTGGGCTACTCTTGTCTGTTGAAGAATAATTTCAGACAACCACACTTTGTAAGGATCCTTGCTTTTTCTCCAAGGCAAGTCTCTTTTATTTTCCAAATACCACGATACTAAGTGGTTACAAAATTCCATCTCGTTCATTTAAGTATGCAATATTACGTTATTTATTCCTTTAATTTTTAATGATTTCATTTTTCAAAATTGATTAATTATCATACATTTGCAGTCTGAATTTTTTTTTAAACACACTAGAAAATAAAATAAAATGACAAAAGCGGATATTGTATCAAGTATTGCAGACAAGTCGGGTATTGAGAAGGCAGATGTTTTGGCAACTGTAGAAGCATTTATGAGTGAAGTTAAAGGTGCTTTGGAAAATGGAAACAACGTATACCTAAGAGGTTTCGGAAGTTTTATTATCAAAACAAGAGCAGAAAAAACAGGAAGAAATATTTCCAAAAACACGACAATTAAAATTCCTGCGCACAACATTCCAGCTTTTAAGCCAGCAAAAACTTTTGCAGAAGGAGTAAAGAAAAAGGTATTAGTAAAATAAATACTTGTAAATTATTAACCAAATCTGATAATCTCAGATTTATAAAATCGTATTATTATGCCAAGTGGTAAAAAAAGAAAGAGAGCAAAAATCTCTACGCACAAACGTAAAAAAAGAGCAAGAGCTAACAGACACAAGAAAAAGTAAGATCTCTTACTTTTTCTTTGTTGTTTTTGCAACAATCGTTCATTGAAATTGAAATTTTAACTTTTTAAAATTTCATCGGGTATTATACCCTGTATTAAATTTAATCCATCTATGTGAGAATCCTATATTCTTACGTAGTATAAAAACTATTCGGAATGAAACTAGAATTGATTATCCGTTCAAATTCATCTGATATTGATTTTGCTCTACTCAAAGATGGGAAACTTATTGAATTTAACAACGAAACGAACAACAACAAATTTTCTGTAGGCGATATTTTTTTAGCCAAAACAGGAAAAATTTTGACTGGGCTCAATGCCTCATTCGTAAATGTTGGTTATCCAAAAGATGGTTTTTTACATTACCATGATTTGGGTCCTCACGTTCAATCGTTGAACAAATTCATTAAAAAAGTAAGCACAGGTAAATACAAAGATTACACTTTAAAAAACTTCCAATTTGAAAAAGAAATTAACAAAAATGGAAGTATCGATCAGGTTCTAAAAACAAAACAAAACGTTTTGGTACAAATTGTAAAAGAACCCATATCTACAAAAGGCCCTAGGATTAGTTCAGAAATTTCTATTGCTGGTAGGTATTTAGTTTTGGTACCGTTTTCTAAAAGAGTATCGGTTTCTCAAAAAATAGCAGATCCAAAAGAAAAAGAGCGCTTAAAACGCCTTGCAAAAAGCATTAAGCCTGCTGGATTCGGTGTTATTTTGAGGACTGTTGCCCAAGGAAAAAAAGTAGCAGAACTAGACAAAGATTTACAAAACTCATTAGACCGTTGGAAACAAATGTGTGGGCAACTAGCCAACACAAATACACCGACGAAAGTATTGAGCGAATTGAACAGAGCCTCCTCTATTTTGAGAGATGTTTTGAATGAATCATTTACAAGTATTGTTACAAATGACGACGCATTGTTTCAGGAAATCAACGATTATTTGTTGGAAATTTACCCTGAAAAACAATCTATTTTGAAACTGTACAATTCCAAGACACCAATTTTTGAAAAATACGGTATCGAAAGGCAAATCAAATCTGCCTTTGGAAAAACAGTTTCAATGAGCAAAGGTGCGTATTTAGTTATTGAACACACCGAAGCCCTTCATGTAATTGATGTCAATAGCGGAAATCGATCGAATAAGGCAAATTCTCAAGAACAGAATGCCTTAGAGGTCAATTTAATTGCCGCGACAGAAATCGCAAGACAATTGCGATTGAGAGACATGGGAGGAATTATTGTGGTTGATTTTATCGATTTGCATTCGAATGAAAATCGTCAAAAATTATTCGATCACTTGAAATCCGAAATGGCGCTTGATCGAACAAAGCACAAAATATTACCTCCAAGTAAATTTGGTCTCGTCCAAATTACAAGGCAACGCGTTCGTTCTGAAATGAACATTAAAACAAAGGAACCGAATCCAAATGTAAATGGAGAAGTAGAGGCGCCTATTGTATTAATAGACAAATTAAACGTAGAACTGAATCGAATATTAGCAGGTAAGAACAAAAACAAAAAGCTCACATTACATGTGCATCCTTTTGTGGCTTCTTATTTACAAAAAGGAATCATATCTGAACAAATAAAATGGTTCTTCAAACACAAAAAGTGGATCAAAGTATTACCAAGAGATGCTTATCAATATTTACAGTATCGATTTAAATATTGACACTGTTGATATGAGCAGAATATATCTAAAAAAAAGCGCCTCATCATATGATGAGGCGCTTTTTTATTTCCAAACTTTTTATTTTTAATTATCTGCAATCACGGTTTCACTCCCTTGCCATTCATTCACACTGGCTATTCGGGAGGCTTCATAATCTAACTCCAACAATTTATCACCTTTCCAAACAAACCATTTTCCAACTTTCGCTCCTTTGTAATAATGAGCTACCGTTGTTTTTTTTCCGTCCTTGTCAAACTGTAACCATTTTCCTGTCAACTTGTTATCTGAATCATAAAAACCTTGCTCCTTGATTTCCCCTGTTTCGTAAAACATGGTCACCTTTACCAAATCACCTACCTTTTCATAGGTTGGATTCTCCATTTTTTTATCTTCACGAATATTTTGTGCACTCATCACAAATGCGAACATTACCAATCCTATTGTTAAAAGCTTTTTCATAATATCTCGGGGTTAAATTTTTATTACACTACAAATATAGCACATAATTTACAATTAAGCAAAGTTTTGTTAACATTAAGTTAACATTGGAAATCTGCGTTCCAAGATTAAAATGCCCAACCAACACTAAAAAACCACTGGTGCGCATTCCCTTCTGGAGACCAGGTGTTTACGATTTTAATCGGACCAATTATTGAATTATAACCATAGCCCAATGCATATCCTGATTTAATATCTTGGAATATCTTACCTCCGTTGTAAATATCCAAATCAGTCCTTGCAAAATTCCCCGCAAAAGAAAGAAAATGATTCTTCACAATTTTACAACGCAGCTCCAGAAGACCTTTTACATAAGAATCGTCTTCAAAAGACTGGAAGTCATATCCATAAAACGCAATATGATTGTTGATCAAATTATCTCCATAACCACCCAAGGTAAATCGAAATTGCCCAGAAGTGTTCTCGTCCAAAGTGGTTCCTCCTTCTGCTGTGAATTGGAGAGTAAACCGTTGAAAAAAAGTCTTTGCAACTCCCAATTTTAGTTTGATCTGAGAAAATTGGGAGAAATTATTGTTGTAATCTGAAGAATACATAAACCATTTGAATTCGCCATCTACAAGAAAACCCTCTGTTGGAAAATGGCTGTGGTCGTAACTATCCAATTTGATGTATCCCACAGAATTGAAATAATGACTTTTTTCAAAAAATGTAGTCGATCCTCCCGAAGCATCTGAATGCAATTCAAGAAATTTATGTTCCAATCCCAAACCAACAGCTAGTTGTTTGTTGTAGGTAGTTTGTAAATACACCAAACTTGTAACATCGACGAATCCCTCATTTATTTGATGAAACTCGGTCCCATCCAATTGAGCATCAACACGAAATTGGTTGAATCTAGCATTGATACCATAACTGGTATAAAAACCATTGTCAACAAAATAATTCAAATCGGCTCGAATATTGTCTCCGACAATAAGATCAAATGAAAAAATATCATTCTTTTGAAAAAAATGTTTTTTTGTATAGTTCAGCAACAACCCACTTTTGTATATGGGATCATAATTCAATCCTATTTTCACATAAGAATCCACTTCATTTTCTTCCATTTGTAAAGAAAAAAGATACGAATTGTCTTGAAAAGGAATCAATTTGTATTGAATCAAATCAAAATCATTCGAAGAAGAAAGCCCTCCAATTTTTTCATCCAGCTCGGCATAGGTAACAACATCCCCTTTTTGAAGTTTCATTTTTCCCAAAATGAAAGCGCGTGAATAATTGTCTAGCTGAGGAGTTTTAAATTTTGAAAGCGCGTATTTTTTAGCAATTCTTTTTTGCACTTTTTTTCCCGGAATACTGCCTTGCAACCTTGCAATTTTATCAAACACCTTTTTTTTATGATTTGCCGCATTTTCGCCCAAATCAACAATCTCACTAGTACGGTCAAACGAAGTAATTGAAAAATTTTCAACCTCAGGCGCAACATGAATGTCCAGTTCACGGAGTTTCTCATTGTCCTCTGCGTATATTTGAAAATTCACAATTTGATTCAAAATATCTACAACCGAATGGACTGCTTCTTTGTTCTCCAATTTCCCTTGAACATCTACTCCAATAATGATATCTATTCCTTTTCGTCGCATTTCTAACACAGGAAAATTATCTGAAATTCCACCATCAATGTATGCGACCCCTTCATACATAATTGGGTTTAATAGTGTAGGCAAAGACGCACTTGCTCTAACTGCCGCTGACAAGGACCCTTGATCAAAAACTTTGGATTTTCCAGTTTCCAAATTTGTAGCCACACAAAAAAAAGGAATTGGTAATTTTTGAAAATCAACAATGGAATCAACGGGTTCAAAAAGTGTCTTCAAATTATTATAGATACTTTGCCCAGTAGCAAGCCCTTTTGGCAAACTAATTTTTCCCTTCCTCACAGGAAAAGTCATAACTGATTTCTCACCGTACTGCTTTTCAAAAAATGAAGATTGAGCTCTTGGCAATTTGTCCTGCAAAAGTTTTGGGAAATTGATAGATGCAACAATAGAATCTATCTCAATTGCTGAGTAACCAGCAGCGTATAAACCTCCCACTACTGCACCCATACTTGTACCGCCGATGTAATCCAACTTTACACCCGTAGACTCCAATACTTTTAATACGCCTATGTGGGCAAATCCTTTGGCCCCGCCACCACTCAAAACCAGCCCTACTTTTGGCCTTTTTTTATCAGGATCTATCTGCGCAAAGGTAAAAGTGACTGACAGCACTAGGATGAAGAAAACAAAGCGGTTCATTTTTTTCTGATAAAGATACACAAAGAATCCAAAATCGCATGTCAGGCAAATTTAATGACCGAAAAGAAGTTTTTACAAAAATTTAACATGGAAACTAATAAAATTAATAGTAATACTATTATTTTTGCCGCTTACTAGTAAAAACATGGAAGATCTTAATTCAAATATTAAAATTACAGTTCCAGAGAAAATTTTTCTCAAGGACCCGGAAACCTCTAAACTCGGTAAAAAAATAATTGAAAAAAGCATCTTTTTAATCAATGAAATCGGATTTGAAAGTTTCACATTCAAAAAACTCGGTAAAGAAATAGCCTCCAACGAAAGTTCTATCTATCGATACTTCGAAAACAAACACAAACTATTGGTGTACCTATTCTCATGGTACTGGGGATGGATTGAATACCAGCTTGTCTTTGAGACGTACCATGTAAAAGACGCCAGCGAAAAATTAAATACTGCCATTCGCGTGCTGACGAGAACCATCCAAGAAGACTCCAATTTTTCACATGTCAATGAAATTCTTTTGCATCAAATCATGATCAAAGAAAATTCAAAGACCTATCTCACAAATCTTGTAGATACAGAGAACGAAGAAGGGTGTTTCCTGATCTACAAACGTGTGGTGCAACGCCTGAGTACTATGATCCTAGAAAAAAAACCCAACTATGAATTTTCCTTAAGTCTGTCGAGTACGATTATAGAAGGAGCATTGCACCAGCATTTTTTAAAAACTCATTTCACCTCAATCACAAACTGTCACAAGAAAGAAAAAAGACCTACCGTATTTTTCACCCAATTGATAGAAATCCTTTTGAAATAAAACACGTTTGTTTTGGCTATGAATGAAAATTACAACACAAAAAATAAAATGACACTATGAAGCAAATCAATACACCTCTACGTAGGTTTATCAGTCTAATCAAGATAGAAAAAAAAGACATCTTACAAATTTTCTATTATGCTTTTTTCTCAGGAATCGTTTCTTTGTCATTGCCCTTAGGAATTCAAGCTATTATCAATTTAATTCAAGGTGCTCAAATTTCCACATCATGGATTGTGTTGGTCGCATTGGTTACAATTGGAGTCATATTTTCTGGCACCCTGCAACTGATGCAACTCAGAATCATCGAAAACATACAACAACGAATCTTTGCCAGAGCTTCTTTTGAATTGAGTTATCGATTTCCAAAAATCAAGATGACCGATCTGCGAAATCACTATCCTCCAGAATTGGCCAACCGATTTTTTGACACAATCACCATACAAAAAGGACTTTCAAAAATACTGATTGACATCCCTCATGCGTTTTTACAAATAATCTTTGCACTAACCCTACTTTCTTTTTACCATCCCTTTTTTATCTTATTTGGCGTTCTACTGCTACTTCTCGTCTACTTTGTTTTTAAATTTACCGCAAAGAGAGGTCTCAAAACCAGCTTGAAAGAATCCAAAAACAAATACAAAGTAGCGCATTGGATCCAAGAAATTGCAAGAGTTCTGGTCACCTTGAAACTGTCGGGAAAAACACAACTCGCCCTGACCAAAAATGACCTACTGGTTGAAAAATACCTCATCGCAAGAGAAAAACATTTCAAAGTTTTAATTCTTCAATTTATTCAAATGATCAGTTTTAAGGTACTAACAACCGCTGGTCTTTTAATTATCGGAGGTGCCTTGGTTTTGAATCAAGAAATGAACATTGGACAATTTGTAGCAGCAGAAATTATCATTATTTTGGTCATTACCTCGGTTGAAAAATTGATCCTCGGTCTCGAAACCTTCTACGACGTGCTGACATCCGTTGAAAAATTAGGACAAATTGTAGACAAAGAACTCGAATCTCAAGATGGAGAAACACCTAATTTCAAAGAAGGGATTTGCCTTGAATTTGAAGACATTTCTTACCGAGTTCCGAACAAAGAAAAAAGCATTCTGGAAAACATTTCTTTTACAATAAAACCCAAAAGTAGAACGATCATTACGGGTGAAAGCGGATCGGGAAAATCAACTTTGTTGAACCTAATTTCAGGGATCATTCAACATACCTCTGGAAATATTTATGTCAATAATGCCGCCCTTAAAAGTATCAATTTAAATCACTACCGCTCTCATTTTGGATTGTCACTCTCCGAGGCGTCTCCTTTTGAAGGAACGCTAAAAGAAAATCTCACACTTGGAAATACCCTAATCTCAGATAAAAAAATTCACAGTGCTCTAAAGAAAGTAGGTTTGATGTCGTTTTTACGAGAATTACCAAATGGTCTACAAACCTTATTACAACCCGACGGCAAACAACTCTCGCAAATCATCGCAAAAAAAATTGTTCTGGCAAGAGCCTTTGTATGCGAACCCAAAGTTCTCATTCTTGAAGATGCTTTGGACAGTTTTAACAAAAAAGAAACCAATGAAATTATTGACTTTTTAACTCATAAAGACAATCCATGGGCATTGATTGTCGTGAGTAGCAATAAACGTTGGACACAAAATTGTGAACAAATTATCACACTCGAAAAAGGAGAAATAAAAAACATCAAACAGTAAGTTATGCTAAACATATCCAAACACTCTGTTCAAAATAATATAGACCTCCAGCAATTTAAGTCCGGAAAATATATCGCTAATAAAAAACACGCTACCTTTTTCAACAAATTTTTGTTCGTCTTTGCGGTTCTTGGTGTTGTGACCCTATTTTTACCATGGACTCAAAATATTTCTAGTCGAGGATTGGTGACCACATTGCAATTGAATCAGCGACCTCAAACCGTTCAATCACAAATCCCAGGAAGAATTGAAGAGTGGTATGTTCGAGAAGGAGATTTTGTAAAAAAAGGAGATACCATTCTGAGAATTTCCGAAATCAAAAGTGACTATTTTGACGCACAATTAGCAAAACGAACAAATGACCAAATTCTTGCAAAATCAGCATCTGAAAAAGCGTATAGAAACAAAACAAAAGCGCTACAACGTCAAATTACAGCCCTACAAAACGAAAGAGATTTAAAGTTACAGCAAGCCAAAAACAAAGTGCTTCAAGCCTTCCTTCAGGTAAAAAGTGACAGCATTGATTTTGAAACTGCAAAACTGAATACACGCATCGCACAAAGACAATTTGAAAGAGTTTCGATGCTTGAAAAAGAGGGACTCAAAGCGTTAAAAGATGTAGAAACAAAAAAAATAAAACTTCAAGAGACCCAGGCCAAAGAGATATCGCAACAAAACAAATTGCTCAGTAGCAAAAACGATATTATCAACGCGAAAGTTGAAATTTCCAGAATTTCAATGAGCTACACAGACAAAATATCGAAAATAGAAAGCGACTTATTTTCAGCGGAGTCAAATGAACTTGATACAAAAGCCCAGGTATCCAAACTGCAAAGCAACTTTGCTAATTATACCAAGAGAAGCAGCCTTCTCTTCATCACCGCACCCCAAGACGGATATATCAATAAAGCGATTGTTGGAGGAATTGGTGCCGCCTTTAAAGAAGGAGCTGATCTTGTCGGTATTATGCCGAACATATACGATTTGGCAGTGGAAACCTTTGTAAAGCCAATCGATCTACCTCTGATCCATATCGGCGAAAAAGTGCGTGTGCAATTTGATGGCTGGCCTGCAATTGTATTCAATGGTTGGCCCAATCTTTCTTATGGAACCTATGGCGCAAAAGTTGTAGCCATAGAAAATTACATTAGTGACAATGGAAAATACCGTGTATTATTGGCACCTGATGAAATAGATCATCCATGGCCTGATGCGATTCGTGTAGGATCGGGAGCACAAACCATTGCCTTGTTAGAAGACGTACCTATTTGGTTTGAATTGTGGAGACAGCTCAACAGTTTTCCTCCCAATTATTACCAACCCGAATCAACAGCAAAAAAATAACCTATGAAAAAAGTACTTTTTTTACTTCTTTTTACCGGATGCATACAGGCTCAAAACACTTTTGATACGGCCATCACCCTGGGTGAATTTTTAGGCTATGTCAAACGTTTTCACCCCATTGTAAAACAAGCCAACCTCATCGTCAACGAAAGTGATGCCAAATTAATGAAAGCAAGAGGCGCATTCGATCCTCAACTAGAAGTTGATTACGCTAAAAAAGAATTCAAAGAGAAAGAATATTTCAACAACCTAAACACAACCTTTAAAATTCCTGTTTGGTACGGGGTTGACATCAAAACAAATTTTGAAAACAATAGCGGACTCAATCTAAATCCAGAAAACGAACTACCAAATAATGGTTTGTATGCCGCTGGACTTTCACTCTCACTTGGTCAGGGCATGTTTTTTAATAAAAGAATGGCCGTTTTAAAACAGGCCAAAAACTATGAGAAACAAGCACAGGCAATTCAAAAATTAACAGTTAATAAAATAATCTACAATGCGGCTGTCACTTATTTTTCATGGGTCAAACATTACAACGAGAAGGAAGTTTACAAAGATTTTGTAAAAAATGCCGAAACACGCTTTCAAAGCATTGTCAAAACTTTTAAATTGGGTGACAGACCCGCAATCGATACTTTAGAAGCAAAAATAGTCCTCGACAACCGAAAACTAAACTATGAAAAAGCGAAAATCAAGTTCTTGAAATCTACATGGGAGGTTTCGAACTTTTTATGGGTAAAAAACAACATTCCCGTAGAAATAAAAACAACCATTCAACCGGATGTCAAAACATTGGACAACATAGACTCCTATCTAGAAATATCGCGCTTAGAAAGTGAACGTTATGACCTCAAAAGCCATCCAGAATTGCAATCCTTGGATTACATCATAAAAAACCTCAGCATTGAAAAACGCCTGAAAAAAAACAACCTCTTGCCCAAAATAGCACTCGATTACAATTTTTTGTATGAAAACGCCGACGATCTCAACAACCTAAATAACAACAACTACAAGGCAGGAGTTACGCTAAAACTCCCCGTTTTCTTACGAAAAGAAAGAGCTGATTTTAAATTGGCTCAATTGAAATTACAAGAGAAAAATTACGAGCAACTCACTACTGAATTAAAACTAAAAAACCAGCTGAGAAGTGTCCTGCAAGAACTTGAGTCCTTTCAACTTCAATACGAAATGACAACGGATATCGTAAAAGCCTACAAAAAATTAGTTTCCGCCGAAGAAAGAAAATTTTTCTTGGGAGAAAGCTCTCTATTTTTGGTGAATTCACGAGAATCAAAACTCATTGAACTGCAATTAAAAGCCAACCAAACCCAAAATGACCTCTTCAATACGAAGGCAAAATTATTCAACACTTTGGTAAGATAACAAAACCAATCTTTGAGCCATTATTTGTTGAAAAATTCGAATACTTTTTTTGCACGAGATTCTCCAATAACAGTGACAAGACTCTCCAAGTTCGCAGCCTTCACCCTTTTTACAGATTTGTAATATTGCAACAACGTTTGAATGGTTTGTTTTCCTATCCCGGGAATCATCTCTAACTCCGATTTGATCGCAGCTTTACTTCTTTTGTTACGATGGTGTGTAATTCCAAATCGATGTGCCTCATTTCTCAAAAACTGAACTATTTTCAAAGTTTCCGAAGTTTTATCCAAATACAAAGGAATGGGATCCTCTGGATAATAAATCTCTTCCAATCGTTTCGCAATTCCTATAATCGCTATTTTTCCTCGCAAACCTAAAACATCCAAACTTTTTACGGCGGAAGACAATTGTCCCTTCCCCCCGTCAATTACAATCAATTGAGGCAAACTTTCCCCCTCCTCAAGCAATCGTTTGTAGCGGCGGAACACCACTTCTTCCATTGAGGCAAAATCATCAGGCCCTTTGACTGTTTTGATATTAAAATTTCGATATTCCTTTTTACTCGGTTTGCCATCTTTAAAAACGACACATGCTGCCACAGGGTGTGTTCCTTGAATGTTTGAGTTGTCAAAGCATTCGATATGCCTTGGCGCTTCGGAAAGCCGCAAATCCTTTTGCATTTGGGCCATGATGCGTTTTACATGCCGATCAGGATCTACAATTTGCATCTGCTTAAATCGATCTTGTCGGTAATATTTTGCATTTCGCTCCGAAAGCTCCACAATTCTTTTTTTGTCTCCTAATTTAGGAACCGTCACTTTGAGGTCGCCTCCCAAGTCTACCGGAAAAGGCACATAAATCTCAGGTGAATTGGCATTGAACTTTTGACGAATTTCCACAATCGACAGCTCCAACAACTCTTTGTCAGTTTCATCTAATTTCTTCTTTATTTCAGTTGTGTGCGACTGAATAATCGCCCCATTGGATATCTTGAAAAAATTGACATATCCATAACTTTCATCCGAAATAATAGAAAAAACGTCTACATTGTTTATGGAGGGATTTACCACAGTGGACCTGGCTTGGTAATTTTGTAACAAGTCCAGTTTTTCTTTGATTTTCTGGGCTTCTTCAAATTTCATTTCCTGGGAAAAAGAAAGCATCTTTTTTCGAAACTTCTCTAACGATGATTTAAAGTTTCCCTTAATAATATTTCGAATCGCCTTAATGTCCTCTAAATAATTCGTTTCTGTTTGAAAATCTTCACAGGGTCCCTGACAATTCCCAATATGATAATCCAAACACACTTTGAATTTGTTACTTTCTATATTTTTTGCACTCAACAAAAAATTACAACTTCGAAGGGGATACAATTCCTTGATCAAATCTAACAGTACCTTTGCCGTTTTTATAGAAGTATAGGGCCCATAGTATTCGGAGCCATCTTTGATGACTTTTCTTGTCAAAAAAACTCGCGGAAAACGTTCTTTTTTGACACAAATCCAAGGATACGTTTTGTCATCTTTTAGCATGACATTGTAGCGTGGCTGGTATTTTTTAATCAAATTATTTTCCAACAAAAGAGCGTCCGTTTCAGTTGCCACCACAATATGCTTGACGGTTCTTATTTTTTTGACCAAGACACGTGTTTTACCACTCTCCTGATTTTTATTAAAATAAGAAGCCACTCTTTTTTTCAAATTTTTAGCCTTACCGATATACAAAAGTTGCTCATTTTTATCGTAATACTGATAAACCCCTGGAGAACTTGGAAGTGCTTGAACTTGTATCTTGAGAGGCTCGTGCATAAAATGTACTTGAGTATTTGAGTGGTGTTTTCTTTGCGATTTCACAAATTTAAAAAAAAATGAGTGGGCACCCCTCGTTTTGCATATGGAATAAAAATACTCTTACTTTGCAATGCAAACGACGATATGTTTAAACAAGAACTTCGCAAAAAATACAAAACCCTCCGAAACGAACTTTCCTCTGCTGATGTCGAGGACAAAAGCATTCGTATTGCCAATCAACTTCTCAAAATGAACCTATGGAACGGTTTGTATTTTCACTTATTTCTTTGCATAGAAGAACAAAAAGAAATTGACACCAGTCATATTCTGAACATCTTATTTGCAAAAAACAAAGAAATTGTCGTGTCGAAATCTGATTTTAAAACAGGAGAAATGCAGCATTTTTTGATGACAGAAAACACACGGTTTGTAAAAAACAGCTATGGAATACCTGAACCAAAAGAGGGATTAGAGGTTCCTGTTTCGAAACTGGACGTAATTTTTATACCCTTGCTTGCCTTTGACAAAGAAGGCAACAGAATTGGATATGGCAAAGGCTTTTACGATCGTTTTTTACAAAATACCAACGCTCTAAAAATAGGGCTTTCCTTTTTTGAAGCAGAGGAGACTATAAAAGACTCCGAAAAACACGATATTCGTTTGGATTACTGCGTGAGTCCTGAAAAAATCTACAGGTTTTAACACCACTAAAACCCAAATCCGATTCGTTTTAAAACAGCTCTATCGAGAATTTTTATTCGTTTTCCCTCCAAAGAAATAATGCGATCTTTTTTCATCTCTGACAACAACCGAATCGCGGATTCTGTGGCCGTACCCACAACGCTTGAGAGCTCCTCTCTTGACAATACCACATCTATAAAGCCATCCTCATCATGCCCAAAAGTATCCTCTAAAAACAACAAGGCTTCTGCCAATCGTTCTCGAACAGTTTTTTGAGCCATGTTGGTAATGATTGTATTGGCATCGTTCAGTTCGTTGCACACATTTGAAAATAAATTTTTTGAAAAATTTTTATTTTGATGAAAGACAGTCAAAATATCTTGTTTCGGAATAAAACACGCAGCCATATCTTCCAAAGCAACCACGGAAAGACTGACAGGCTCTTCACCCAAAACAGCGCGATACCCCAACATATCTCCACTTGTTATAAACTTTATGATTTGCTCTTTGCCATTGGGACCCAGTTTTGTCAACTTACACTTTCCTTCCTTGATACAATACACGCCATTCAACATGGATCCTTCCTTTAAAATGACATCTCCCTTTTTAAAGGACGTAGCTGTCTTACACGCAGAAACCTGTTTCAATTGACTGCTTGTCAAGGTGCTCAGCTTACTGAGTTCTTTTACAATGCATCGCTGACAATTCCCCATAACAATATTTATACAAACCTAAATCAAATATAACTTAAAAATATGACATTTGTCATTCGTCTATCTTCATTTTATTCGGAAACTTGCTAGAAGTACTTTTGGCACAATTGTCTTTCAAAATAGAATACAAAAAGCAACAATTTGCTAAAATTCATTTGTTCTTTTTGACAATTTCAACGAAATGAAAAAAACCAACTGCTATCATTGCGGTAATGAATGTAAAGTAGCCAACGCTGTTGTTTTTGATCAAAAACACTTCTGTTGTAATGGCTGCAAAACGGTTTTTAAAATTCTACACGCAAACAATTTAAACGGCTATTACACTTTTGAACAAGCGCCTGGAAAAATTCCAGAGGAAATTTCTGGACAATACGATTATTTGGATTCCGCGCATATTGCCAAGAAACTATTGGATTTTGATTCTGACACCACGAGTATTGTCACCCTAAATATTCCTCACATACACTGCAGTTCCTGTATTTGGATCTTAGAAAACCTACACAAATTGAACAAAAACATTCGTGCCGCTCAAGTAAATTTCCCGAAAAAAACGGTCCGAATAGTTTTTGACAAAGAGATCATTTCATTGAAAGAAATTGTTCTCCTTTTGCACTCCATCGGATACGACCCCTATATTCGACTTGAAAACACCGAAACAAAAAAATCTGAGTCCACCGACAAATCATTAATTTACAAGATTGGCATCGCTGGCTTTGCCTTTGGAAATATCATGTTTTTATCTTTTCCTGAGTATTTAGAAGCTGATGAATTCTGGCTGAATCAGTACAAACCATTCTTCCGATGGATTGCTTTTTTTCTAGCTGTTCCTGTACTTCTCTATTCCGCACAAGAATATCTATTTTCTGCTTACAAAGGACTCAAACATAGAATTGCAAATATCGACATCCCTATATCTTTAGGAATACTCGTTTTGTTTTTTAGAAGCGCGTATGAAATTGTTTCTGGCAACGGACAAGGCTATTTGGACAGTTTCACAGGCTTGCTTTTTTTCTTACTTCTCGGAAAGCTTTTTCAACAACGCACCTATGCATTTTTGTCTTTCGAAAGAGATTATAAATCCTATTTCCCCATAGCTGTCACCCGAATAAAAAACAAAAAAGAAGAGGCGGTTCAAATTTACGATTTGGTAAAAGGTGACCGAATCCTTGTTCGAAATCAAGAACTGATACCTATTGACGGTATTCTGATTAATGGCGAAGGAATCTTGGATTACAGTTTCATAACAGGAGAATCAAAACCTGTTGAAAAAAAGTCCGGTGACAAAATCTTTTCAGGAGGCAAACAACTGGGAAATGCCCTAGAAATTAAAGTCCTTAAGCCCGTTTTGCAAAGCTATTTGACCCAACTGTGGAGCAATGCTATTTTTCAAAAAGACAAAACGAAAAGCTTTCAAAACATAACAGACCAAATTAGCCAATACTTCACGTATATTATTTTAAGTATTGCGCTATTATCAGGATGCTATTGGTATTTTACAGATCCCAAAATTTCCATAACAGCAATCAGTTCCGTGCTCATCATAGCATGCCCTTGTGCCCTGGCACTATCGGCCCCTTTTACGCTAGGCAATATTCTTCGAATTTTCGGAAAACATAAATTTTACCTCAAAAATGCAAACGTTATTGAAAAAATGGCCAAAATAAATGCCTTAGTTTTTGACAAAACAGGAACCATCACCTCGTCACAGAAACAAAAAATAACTTATCATGGCGAACCATTAAGCGTACACGAAAAAAAAGGAATCAAATCGGTATTACGAAATTCCAACCACCCATTAAGTCGAGCTCTTTATGATTCTATGCGAAATATTGAAACGAGCACAGTGAAAAATTTCACAGAAATAACGGGGAGCGGAATTCAGGGCACATTTCAAAATCTCACTTTCAGAATAGGGGCAGCAAAATTTGCAAGCACCTCCTCAAAAAACAATTTCTTAGAAACTGCAGTGTACATAAATATTAACAGAAAAAGCAAAGGCAAATTTATTTTTAAAAACAGCTATCGAAAGGGAATTATTCCGATGTTCCAAATCTTAAAAACAAATTTCAAACTAACCATTTTATCGGGTGATAATCCCGGAGAAAAAAGCTACTTGGAACAAGTACTGCCCAACAATTGCAGCTTGTTGTTTTATCAGAAACCCCAAGACAAACTCAATTATATCAAGAAAAAACAAAAAAGAAAAGAAAAAATAATGATGATTGGAGATGGTTTGAACGACGCCGGAGCTTTGGCACAGAGCGATGTTGGAATCGCTGTCTCCGAAAATGTCAATGTTTTTTCACCTGCATGCGATGGCATCATCGATGCACACGTCTTAAAGAAACTTCCCGAGCTATTGAAAATTTCTAGAAGAGCTATTCATATCATAAAAGCGAGTTTCTTACTTTCTTTTTTGTACAATATTGTGGGACTTTATTTTGCGACTACAGGACAATTATCACCAGTGATCGCTGCAATTTTAATGCCGCTAAGCTCTATTTCCGTAGTTGTATTTGTAACCCTCACTACAAACTTTACCGCAAGAAACTTGATAAAAGTAAAAGATGACAATTATCATCTAAAAACTAATGATTCTAAAATACTTTCGTTAGACTAAATCCACAAGTGGTATGGGTGTTATTTATTTGCTAATTTCTATCAGTCTTATCATAGCGATCGGCTTTCTAATCGCTTTTATACAAGCGGTTCGGAGTGGACAATATGAAGATTCCTACACGCCACCTGTGCGCATCCTTTTTGAAGACACACCCAATGAGGCAATTCACAAAAACAAACCAATGAACAAATCTTAAATTTCATGGAAATACAACAATTTTACTACGACAACAAGATTGTAAAAAATTTCATCTATGCCACACTCTTTTGGGGAATCATTGGGATGATTGTCGGTCTACTTTTATCCTTAATGTTCTTATTTCCGAACCTAACAAATGGTATTTCATGGTTGAGTTTTGGCCGATTGCGTCCACTTCATACGAATGCTGTTATTTTTGCCTTTATCGGAAATGCACTTTATGCAGGTGTATACTATTCTTCTCAACGCTTGTTAAAAGCGAGAATGTGGAGTGATTTTTTAAGCAAATTCAATTTTTGGGGATGGCAACTGATCATTGTTGCTGCTGCCATTACACTGCCCTTGGGAATTACTACAAGCAAGGAATATGCCGAATTGGAATGGCCTATTGACATTGCCATTGCCTTGGTTTGGGTTGCTTTTGGAGTGAACCTAATTGCAACCATCCTAAAACGGAGAGAACGTCATTTATATGTAGCCATTTGGTTTTACCTAGCAACTTTTGTTACTGTTGCCGTTTTACACATCTTTAACAGTTTTGAATTGCCCGTTTCTTTCTTAAAAAGTTATTCTGTATATGCCGGTGTTCAAGATGCATTGGTACAATGGTGGTACGGACACAATGCGGTTGCTTTTTTCTTAACAACCCCTTTTTTAGGTTTAATGTATTACTTTGTTCCCAAAGCAGCCAACAGACCTGTATATTCATACCGTTTGTCAATTGTTCACTTCTGGTCGTTGATTTTTATTTATATCTGGGCAGGACCGCATCACCTGCTTTATACCTCCCTGCCTGATTGGGCGCAAAATTTAGGTGTTGTATTTTCTGTAATGTTGATAGCACCTTCCTGGGGAGGTATGATCAACGGCCTACTTACCCTTAGAGGCGCATGGGATAAAGTGAGGAATGAACCATTGCTAAAGTTTATGGTCGTGGCCATTACGGGTTATGGTATGGCTACTTTTGAGGGGCCCATGCTATCCCTTAAAAACGTCAATGCCATCGCGCATTTCACTGACTGGATTATTGCACACGTGCACGTAGGTGCCTTGGCATGGAATGGATTCCTTACGTTCGGAATAATTTACTGGTTGGTTCCTCAAATTTTTAAAACAAAATTGCATTCCAAAAAGTTAGCCAACACACATTTTTGGATTGGTACTTTAGGCATCATTCTATACGCCCTGCCCATGTATGTGGCAGGATTTGTCCAAGCCTCTATGTGGAAACAATTCAATCCAGACGGAACATTGGTTTATGGAAACTTTTTGGAAACTGTCACACAAATCATTCCAATGTACTGGATGCGAGCTATTGGTGGTTCTATGTATATCGGAGGGACACTAATCATGATTTACAACATTTATAAAACTGTAAAGAAAGGCGTTGTCGTAGAAGATGATTTGGCAGAAGGCATGGCACTAAAAAAAATAAGTAGTGGAAGAATCTTAGGTGAAAGCTGGCACAAACATTTGGAAAGGAAGCCTGTGCAATTGACTCTATTAGCCACAATCACTATATTAATCGGAGGGGCTATTCAAATTATCCCAACCCTTCTCGTAAAATCGAACATCCCTACCATTACGAGTGTAAAACCCTATACTCCCTTAGAGTTGGAAGGTCGCGATTTGTACATACGAGAAGGCTGTGTAAGTTGTCATTCCCAAATGATTCGTCCATTCCGTTCAGAAGTCGAACGCTATGGCGAATACTCGAAAGCAGGTGAATTCGTTTACGACCACCCCTTCTTATGGGGGTCCAAACGTACGGGACCTGATTTGGCGAGAGAGGGATTGAAATACTCAGATAGCTGGCATTTCAACCACATGTTCGATCCCCAAAGCACCTCCCCAGAATCCATTATGCCACGTTACCAATGGCTCGCAGAGAACACTTTGGATATCTCCGAAACTCAGACAAAAATGAAAGTCATGAAAAAATTAGGTGTTCCTTACTCCGATGAAGAAATACAAAATGCTCTTATCCATTTGGAGAATCAAGCTTTACAAATCGAACAAAATTTACACCAAGATCCAACTTTTGTTCAAAATTACGAAGCCGAAAATCAAGCAGCACTCGCCAATGGAGAAACTTTTACACCCATCAGGAAACGCGAAATTGTTGCATTAATTGCATACTTACAACGATTGGGTACCGATATCAAAATAAAAGAATCCCAAAACACGAACTAAGTATGTTGAAATTTGTAAAACACCACATGTCAGAAATTGAAGGAATTGAAATTTACCCCATTCTTTCATTACTTATTTTCTTTGTGTTTTTTACGGCACTGGTTTGGTGGGTAATAAATGCTGACAAAGAATACATAAACAAGGCCCGTCAACTTCCTTTGGAGAAAGAAAAACCAACTCAAATCTCATAAAATTATGACACCTAAATCAATCGCGTTTATTCGCACTTTTTTAATTTTTTCAATTGTATTCATTGCTACTGAAATAACTGTCCCCGGAGAGGACTTCGCTTTTAAACAAGCCCCTGTCGCTACTTTTCTGTCAATTGTACTTCTTGCTTTGGTGATAGGCGAAAAACTAAAAGAAGCCACAGAAAAATTATACACCGACCATATTTCAGAAAAAGAAAGAGCAGAATACTATGCTAAAAAAGAAAAAAAACGAATAAAAAATTGGAAAAGTTTGTGGATGATTTTATCCAACATAAAACCGCTCAGTGAAGAAGAAAGCATAGAGCTCGACCACGATTATGACGGAATCAAGGAATTGGATAATGACCTACCTCCGTGGTGGTTGTATGGATTTTATGCAACGATTGTTTTTGCTCTGGCGTATTTAGGATACTACGAGGTTTTTGGAGGTCCCAATCAAAAGGAAGAATATCACGAAGAAGTTGTCATTGCCCAAAAAGAAATCGAAGCCTACAAAAAAAATGTAAAACCCATAAATTTCGAAAGCCTAGCGAACGATGCGAATACAATGAGTAAAGGGAAAAAATTATTCAAACAAAATTGTGCTGTTTGTCATATGGTAGATGGTCGTGGAGGTATCGGACCAAACCTAACCGATGAATACTGGATTTTAGGCGGAGGCATCAAAAACATCTACAATACTATTGCTGAAGGTGGTCGCGATGGAAAAGGAATGATTGCCTGGAAAAACAGTTTGAGCACTGAAAAAATTCAACAAATCGCTAATTATGTATGGAGCTTGCAAGGTTCGAAACCAGCAAAAGCAAAAGGTCCTGAAGGTGACAAGTGGGTAGAATAAAAATTCTAAATGAAACAACAAGAGGCATTTAGAGACAGCATTGGAACCATTAATGACGATGGCAAAAGACAATGGGTGTACCCTAAAAAACCAAAAGGAAGACTTTACAGATATAGAACCTATCTAAGCTTTTTCTTGCTGTTGTTTCTCTTTTCCTCTCCATTCCTCAAAATTAAGGGCAACCAATTTTTATTATTCAATATAACACAAAGGCAATTCAATATTTTTAGCGTTCCTTTCTGGCCTCAAGACTTTCATCTGATAGTCGTTTTTATGATTATTGGAGTGGTCTTCGTTCTATTGTTTACAGTAGTATTTGGCCGTATTTTTTGCGGTTGGATTTGTCCACAAACCATTTTCATGGAAATGGTTTTTCGAAAAATTGAATATTGGATAGAAGGAGACAAGGGAGCTCAGATTCGACTAAACAAACAAAAATGGAATCGACAAAAAACAGAAAAAAAACTCTTCAAATGGAGCCTCTTTTTTCTCATATCTTTTCTCATTTCAAATGTTTTTCTTGCCTACTTTATCGGAGGTGACGCTCTTATTGAAATTGTAAGTGACAACCCAAAAAATCATTTGAAGGGACTTGTACTTATACTCATCTTTACAGGAATATTTTATTTTGTTTTTGCGTGGTTTCGAGAACAAGTATGCATCATTGTTTGTCCCTACGGAAGACTCCAAGGAGTATTGCTTGACGACAAATCAGTCAATGTTGCCTACGATTACAAACGTGGAGAAAAAGAAGCGGGCAGAGCGCTTTTCAAAAAAAATGAAGACAGAGCAAATACAAAAAAAGGAGATTGCATTGACTGCTCGCAATGTGTACATGTTTGCCCAACAGGAATTGACATTCGAAACGGAACACAATTGGAATGTGTAAATTGTACCGCTTGTATAGACGCCTGTGATCATATGATGGAAAGTGTAGGCCTAGAAAAAGGACTCATTCGATATGCTTCCGTGGATAATATTGAAAACAAACAACCTTTAAAATTTACGCTGCGAACAAAAGCGTACACAACTGTTCTATCAATTTTAATTGGAACTCTTATTACGATGCTTTTTATGAGAAATGACCTAGAGGCAACTGTATTAAGGCTGCCTGGGCAACTGTATCAAACCAAAGAAAATAATATTATCAGCAATTTGTATACTTTTAAGTTAATCAATAAGACAACGGAAAAAATACCAAAAATTCATTTCCAGTTGCTCTCCCATCAAGGTGACATAAAATTAATTGGACCCACTGACTTCAATATCAAAAAACAAGATTATTACGAAGGAACCTTGTTCATTGAAATTCCCAGAAAAAAATTAAAGAATGCAAAAGAAAAAATTAAAATTGGGGTCTTTTCAGATGAGAAACTCGTGGAAACAACCTCCACAAACTTCTTAGGGCCGCGAAGTTTTCAATGAATAAAATACAACAGATGAAAAAAAATAATTGGAAAATCGGGATACTAATGGCATTTGTACTATTTATTAGTTTCATTCTATTTTTTGTGACAAAAGTGACTACCGATAAAGACTACCAATACAATTTGGTAAAAAAAGACTATTACAAAGATGAATTGGAATACCAAGAAAAAATTGACAAACTTACCAATGCTAAAAATTTGAAAAAAAAGCTCGTCATTGAAAAAAAAGCGGATGGGATTCTAATCAAATTTCCAGCAGAATTTCAAAACAAACAGGTCCGAGGAATGGTGCACTTATACCGACCTTCAAACCAAAGTTTGGATCGTGTGATCCCGCTGACTCTTTCCAACTTGACACTACTCATCCCCAAAAAAATGCTGGTGAATGGTCGATGGGATATCCATGTTGAATGGTCTTGTGAACAGACAAAATACTTAACCATAAAATCCCTTAATTTTTAAAAATGTTTTACACAGCTTTTTTACTGGGTTTATTGGGAAGCTTTCACTGCGTTGGAATGTGTGGCCCCATTGCCTTGGCTTTGCCAATACACACCACAAATAACCCAATTCATAAATTTGTAAAAATATTGCTTTACCACCTCGGACGGATACTCGCCTATGCAACCATTGGCTTTTTATTTGGTTCCTTGGGAAAGGGATTGCATTTGTCTGGATTTCAACAAAGATTGTCCATTCTCATAGGAATTATTTTAATTGTCTCAATTTTGTTTCCTGCCAAATCTCTCAATAAATTTCGAACTATATCACCCCTTAAAAAACTGATTCATTCCATCGTATTTGGTTTCGGAAAACTCCTAAACAGAAAATCATTTTATGCTTTATTTTTCATTGGTTTTCTTAACGGGTTGCTACCCTGTAGTATGGTGTACGTAGCATTGATAGGAGCCTTGACTTTGAGCAGCGCTATCGACGGTTTTTTATACATGACTTTGTATGGAATGGGTACGATACCGCTCCTCACATTTGTCTTGTATGCAAAAAGTATCTTTTCCCTACAATTCAGAAACAAAATTCAAAAGGCAATTCCTATTTTTGTGGTTCTTTTAGGCTTGCTTTTCGTACTGCGAGGAGCTGGCTTTCGCATTCCCTTACTATCTCCCTCAAATGCATCTTTACAAATTAAAAGCATCGGGAAAACGTGTTTACCCAATACGCATTGAGATTTACTAAAAATAGCATTTACAATGCTAAAAATTAGGGTTTGAATTTCAAGGGAAGATGCACCACTTTTTTTGTTTCAAAAAAACTTTCCTCGAAATAATTGGACAGTTCAAACAATTGGGCTGAGGGATATTGGGAAAGTTCCTCAGTCAAATCCCCCCCTTTCAAATATAAAATCCCATTTTTTAGCGCATGCTGCTGTTTTTTTACCACTTTTTTTCGGACCCATTTTACAAAGTCGGGCATTTGTGTTACGGCACGACTTATGATAAAATCATATTGTCCTTTTACCTTTTCAGCACGAATATGGGTGGCTTGGACATTTTTTAAGCCCAAAGCGTCAACTACCCCCTGCACAACTTTTATTTTTTTTCCAATAGAATCTACCAAATGAAATTGGGTCTCCGGATACATAATTGCCAGTGGAATTCCAGGGAAGCCACCACCGGTTCCCACATCTAAGAGCTGAGACCCAGGCACAAAAACCTGCACCTTGGCAATCCCTAAAGAATGAAGTACATGACGCAAGTAAAGTTCATCAATATCTTTTCTGGAAATTACATTGATTTTAGAATTCCACTCTTTGTACACTATTTCCAATTGCTCAAATTGAGAAAATTGCAAAGCTGTGAGGTCTGGAAAATATTTTTTTATGATTTGCATTGTGCGAAAATAAATCTGTGACAAAAGTAATATCTTTGTTTTACATAGCTATCAAAATTATTGGGTTTTACGCGTTCCTTCTTCAAAAAAAGAACTATTTTTGCCCCTAGAAAAGAAGAGCATGCAGGCATTAAAATTTTCTAAAATTGACAAAGCGAAGTTTTTTCGAACTTTGAATAAAAGAGTCAACCTCTATTTCAAAGACAACAAGATCAAACGCACAGGGAATTGGAAGCTTTACAGTAAAGCCCTTTTGATGCTTGCCTTATTTTTTACCCCATATATTCTCATTCTTACCCTTTCCATACCGCAATGGGCCATGCTATTACTTGCCATACTCAGTGGAATTGGAATGGCCGGAGTTGGAATGAACGTGATGCACGATAGCAATCACGAATCATTCTCAAGTAAAAAATGGGTCAATCAATTGATGGGAAGTAGCATGTACATCTTGGCCGGAAATGTATACAATTGGAAAGTACAACACAATGTTTTACACCACACGTTTACCAACATAAAGGGACACGATGAGGACATAGACGCCGGAAGGATTATCCGATTTTCAAAAAATTCAAAATGGTTCAAATTCCATCAGTTACAACGTTACTACTCCATATTCGTTTATGGTTTATTGACTATTAATTGGGCGATTACCACAGATTTCAAGCAAACGCATCGTTACCTGAAACGAAAACTTGCCTACGGAAACTTGCCCAGCCCTGCAAGCCAGTGGACAACCTTGATTTTGACAAAAATCCTATACTACGCCTTTTGGATTGTTTTGCCCATCGTTGTTTTGGAAATTTCATGGTGGAAAATACTTCTTGGATTTTTTGCCATGCACTACACGGCAGGATTGATTCTAAGTATCGTTTTTCAATTGGCTCATGTAGTGCCCCAAACCGATATGCCTTTGCCTGACAAAAAAGGAAATTTAAAACACACTTGGGCCATTCATCAATTGTACACTACTTCCAATTTTGCACCGAACAATAAATTTATTTCTTTTTTTACAGGAGGTCTCAATCATCAAGTTGAACATCATATTTTTCCAAATATTTCACACATACATTATGGAAAAATTGCTCAAATAGTAAAACAAACTGCGAAAGAATTTAACCTGCCTTATTATGAATACAAAACCATGACAAAGGCTTTGAAAGAACACTTCAATCAATTGAAGTTTTTAGGAATAAAACCCGCATACGAATAAAACAAAAATTGATCGCGACACCAAGGAGCGATTCATCAATCAAAAAAAAATGAAACAACTATCAGACAGAATTAACAGTTTGCCAACCTCTGCAACACTGGCGATGGCTGCCAAAGCAAGAGAATTGAAAGAACAAGGAAAAGACATCATCAGTCTTAGTCTAGGAGAACCAGACTTTAACACTCCTGAATTCATCAAAGAAGCTGCAATTCAAGCCATCAATGACGACTACAATTCTTACACTCCTGTAAATGGGTATTTAGAATTGCGAGAGGCAATTTGTAAAAAATTCAAAAGAGACAACAACCTCTCCTACAACCCAAATCAAATTGTGGTATCTACAGGAGCAAAACAATCCATTGCCAATGTGGCACAAGTATTGCTAAATCCTGGAGACGAAGTATTACTTCCTGCACCCTACTGGGTGAGTTATTCAGCGATTTCTATTCTATCGGAGGCTACCTATGTAGAAATTCCGTCGACCATAGAAACCGATTTTAAAATCACCCCAGAACAATTAGAAGCGGCAATCACTCCGAAAACCAAAATGATTTTCTTCAACTCTCCAAACAATCCAAGTGGTACAGTTTATACAGAGGAAGAATACAGAGCTTTGGCAAAAGTTCTAGAAAAACACCCGCAAATCTACATTCTTTCTGATGAAATTTACGAGCACATCAATTATGGAGCCGGTAATTTTAGTTTTGCAGCGATTGAAAACATGTACGACCGCACGATTACAGTAAACGGTGTGGCCAAAGCCTTTGCAATGACAGGATGGAGAATTGGGTATATTGGAGCTCCTGAATGGATTGCCAAAGCATGTAACAAAATGCAAGGACAAATTACCTCTGGTGCAAATTGTATCGCGCAAAGAGCAACCATTACCGCTCTTGAAGCACCTGTAACCAAAATCGGGTATATGGTAGAAGAATTTAACAAACGAAGAGACATTGTTTTAGAGCTCTTGGGCAAAGTAAAAGGGTTCAAACTAAACAAACCCGAAGGTGCTTTTTACGTATTCCCAGACATTTCCTATTTCTTTGGAAAAAAAATCAAAGGACAAAAAATTTCCAATGCCTCTGATTTCTCAATGCTCTTACTAGAACATGCAAATGTAGCGACCGTAACAGGAGAAGCTTTTGGAGCACCCGATTGCATCCGAATGTCTTACGCAGCCTCTGAAGAACAAATCAGAGAAGCGATCAGCAGAATTAAAAAAGTGGTTTCTTAAAAAGTAAAATCCCAAATATTCATAAAAAAATCTCGTATCATTCCAATACGAGATTTTTTTTGCACACTCAAAAAACAACCATCAAAACAAACCCTCTTCGCAAAAAAAAATGAAAACTATCAATTTGCTATCTTTGATAAAAAGGAAGCGCTATGCGAAGAAGTCTCTATTTGATTATTGTACTTGTTTTTTTAACGAATTGTCAAAAGTCACTGAAAACTGAAATGAAAAATCCCCAACATACGAATCGACTAATTCACGAAACCAGTCCTTATTTATTACAACATGCTCACAACCCAGTAAACTGGTATGCATGGAACAAAGAAACGCTTGAACTCGCCAAAAAAGAAAACAAATTAATTTTAATTTCAATCGGTTACGCTGCTTGTCATTGGTGTCATGTCATGGAACAAGAGAGCTTTGAAGACGAAACGGTCGCCAAAGTCATGAACGACCATTATATCAATGTTAAAATTGATCGGGAAGAGCGACCCGATATTGACCAAATATACATGACTGCAGTCCAAATAATGACCGGCGCGGGGGGATGGCCACTGAACTGCATCGCTTTGCCTGACGGAAGACCTATTTGGGGCGGTACTTATTTCAGAAAAAACCAATGGACCAACGCCTTGTCTCAAATTGCAAAACTGTATCAAGAAGACCCTGAAAAAGTAATAGAATACGCGAATCAGTTAACGGAGGGCGTACAAAAATCAGGACTCATCTCGGTAAACAATGACCAACTAAATTTTCAAAAAGAAGACATTCTTATTGCCATTGAAAAATGGAGTGAAAGTTTCGACAAAATATGGGGAGGAAACACAGGAGCCCCCAAATTCCCGATGCCCAACAACCTGCATTTTCTTTTACGACATGCCACCCAAAACAATGACAAAAACCTCAAAAAACAAGTGTACAACACATTGGACAAAATGGCCTTGGGTGGAATTTACGACCAAGTTGGAGGTGGCTTTACACGTTACGCAACTGATGAACGGTGGCACATTCCTCATTTTGAAAAAATGTTGTACGACAATGCGCAACTCGTAAGTTTATACACAGATGCTTATCTGATATCGAAGAAAGAAATTTACAAAGAAACAGTCTACCATACGCTTGAATTTATCGAAAGAGAACTCACCAACAAAGAAGGTGGTTTTTACTCGTCATTAGACGCCGACAGTAATACATCGGAAGGCGTTTTAGAAGAAGGTGCTTTTTACGTGTGGACAAAAACGGAATTGAAAAACATACTCGAAAAAGACTTTGAGCTGTTTGTAAGCTATTACAATATCAATGATTTCGGACATTGGGAAGATGAAAAATACAACCTCATTAGAAGCACAATTGATCAAGACTTTGCAGACCATTATCAACTTGACCTCAAAACGTTAAAGGATAAGGTATCCTCATGGAAAAAAATACTTTTTAGACAAAGATCTCAAAGAGAGCGTCCTCGATTGGACGACAAAACCTTGACCTCTTGGAACGCTCTCATGCTAAAGGGTTATATCGATGCATACCGGGTGTTTGGAGATGAAAAATTCTTAAATATTGCGCTAAAAAATGCACACTTTCTTAAAAAGAATCAATTGCGATCTGATGGAGGCTTGAATCACAGCTACAAAAATGGGAAGAGTACTATCAACGGGTACCTTGAAGATTACAGCACCGTTATTGATGCCTACACAGCCTTGTACCAAATAACCATGGACGAAGAATGGCTGCAAATTTCAAAAAAACTGACGGACTATTGTTTTGTACATTTTTTCGATAAAACAACAAATATGTTCTTCTTTACTTCCGATCAAGACGAAGATTTGATTGCCCGAAAAACGGAAATATACGACAATGTGATTCCTGCCTCTAACTCCATCATGGCGAGAAACCTATTTGCCTTAGGACATTATTTTCACAACACATCTTATGCAAAAACAACGCAAAAAATGCTGCATAATGTCAAAAAAGAACTTCAAGAATACCCCTCTGGACACAGCAATTGGCTGCAATTGTATTCAGACATTAGTAGTGCCTTTTTCGAAGTAGCCATTGTGGGAACAAACGCACGAGAGCACCTCAACGACATTCACCAATACTATCTTCCAAACAAATTAATTGCAGCAAGTACAGCAAATAGCACACTGCCTCTGTTGAAAAATCGATTTCAATCAAACAAAACACTGATTTACGTTTGTGTTGATGGCACCTGCAAGCAGCCTGTATCTGATTCAAAAAAAGCAGTTTCACAAATAAAGGAAACGAAGAACTAAATTTTTGGTTTTTTTTAAGTGATGTTTACACTTATTTTTAAAACACAAACGGCTATTGATTGTATCAAGGCATGAGAAAAGTTTTGCATTACTTTCGTTTTTCCACAAAACTAAATCTCTCATGAAAAAACTCAATTTCAATTTTGAAGCCTTCGATTTTACCAAGTACAAAGAAATCATCATAGACTATGGCCTGAAAATAGCTATGGCAATTGTTATCCTAATTATTGGATTGTGGTTGATCAAAAAAATCGTAAAAATCATCAAAAATACGATGATCAAAGGCAATATGGAGACGAGCCTTCAAAATTTTTTGAGTGATCTGATTCACTGGGGATTGAAAGCCATATTGCTCATTACCGTGCTCAGTCAACTGGGCATTGCCACCTCCTCGTTTATCGCCATTCTCGGTGCAGCGGGATTGGCTGTAGGTCTCGCATTGCAAGGTTCTCTCGCGAATTTTGCAGGAGGCGCATTGATTTTAATTTTCAAACCCTTTAAAGTAGGTGATTTAATCGAAGCACAAGGACAACTCGGGGAAGTCAAAGAAATTCAAATTTTTGTCACAAAACTCTTAACTCCAGGGAATAAAGTAGCCATCATTCCTAACGGAATTTTGTCAAATGGAACCCTAAAAAATTACACTCAAGAAGGAAAACTACGTGTCGATTTAACAATTGGAATCAGTTACGATTCCGATATTAAAAAAGCGAAAGCAATCTTAGAGGCAACGCTTGCTTCCCACCCAAAGGTATTGGAAAATCCGGCGCCCGCTGTCACAGTGCTGGAACTCGCAGACAGTGCCGTCAATCTCGCTGTACGTCCTTGGGCAGCTCCGCAACACTATTGGGATGTTTATTTCGAAACATTAGAAGCCTGCAAAATTGCGCTCGATAAGGAAAACATCAACATTCCTTTCCCACAACGAGTTGTACACATACAAAACAACTAATTGCGGTTTTTGGACTTGGTCCCAACAAAATCTTTCAAGTAAAAAGGTTCAAAATAAGCTACATCTACCGTATCATGTGCTCTGTACTTTTCAAAAGCCAAGGATACCATGTCCGATGCTGAAGGAAAAGCATTTTCTATAAAACTTGCATTGGGATGCTGTATTAGGTCTTTGCATTTCTCCGCGCCATCACCGATAAAATGAACGGGACCCTGTTCGAGATATTCAAAGAAGGAATTGCTATCAATTATCTCCGCCTTTGTCTCACGTACGCGCTGGTAATTTACGTCAAAAATAGCACTGTAAACTTCCATTCTTCTCGCATCTAATAGAGGTATGATATGTCCCGTATCCACAGAAACATTTCTCGATAAAACTTCCAAACTCTCCACGGCGAGCATTGGAATGTCCAAAGCATAACACAAGCCTTTCACCGCGGATACACCGATACGAAGTCCTGTGTAGGAACCTGGACCTTTTCCCACACAAACAGCCGCCAAATCAGAAAATTCCAAACCGGCTTTCTCAATGACTTTTTCGACAAATACATGCAATTTCTCGGCATGTGAATACCCTCCTGTATTTCGTTCTTCCAAAGCAACCAATACCCCAGAATTTCCGATGCTTACCGAACAATTCTTTGTAGACGTTTCTATGTGTAAAATATGTGACAACGTACCAATATTTAAAAAAGCAAATATAAGACTTTGATCTCTCAAGATAGAACACATGACGAATTATTGCATTATTTTTACAATATGAATCAAAATAAAATTGTCGAGAACACCATTCTTTTTGTCAAGGATTGTTTGAAAAATTCAGAAGGTGGCCACGATTGGTTTCACGTAGAGCGCGTTTACAAAATCGCAAAAAAAATTGCAAAAAAAGAAAATGCAAATCTTTTTGTGGTTGCATTGGGCGCTCTATTGCACGACATTGCCGATTCTAAATTCCACGGTGGTGATGAAAGCATAGGACCCAAAAAAGCAGCCTTATTTTTAAATGAGCAACAAGTGACTCCAGAAATTATTGACCATGTTGTAAAAATCATAGAAAATATTTCTTTTAAAGGAGGGAACTTTTCTCAAAAATTCAGCTCATTGGAACTGAGCTGTATTCAAGATGCAGATCGCATAGACGCTGTTGGAGCCATTGGTATTGCAAGGTGTTTCAGTTACGGAGGCTACAAAAAACGTACTTTGTACAACCCCGACATTCCACCCAATTTAACGATGACTAAGGAACAATACAAAAAATCGACAGCGCCAAGCATCAATCATTTTTACGAAAAATTACTCCTTTTGAAAGACCGAATGAACACTACTGCAGGAAGAGAGATGGCATTGGAGCGACATCTATTTATGGAAAATTTTTTAACCCAATTTTATAAGGAGTGGAAAGGAGAATGAGCTCCTAAGTAAAAAGTTCATCTCATTTAAATTTTGGCTTTCTTTTGTTTAAAAATGCCGACGTTCCTTCTAAAAAGTCTTTGGTTCCAAAACAAGTTCCAAAATATGTAATCTCGGTATCAAATCCGTCTGTTTCATAGTCAAAGCCAGCGTTCACCGATTTTATGGCAGCAGCAATACCACTCGACGAATTGGAAGCTATTTTAGTTGCTATTGACAAACAGGCAGGTATAAGCGTTTCTTCTGTTACAACTTTATTGACCAACCCATGTTTCAACGCAGCTTCAGCTGTTATCATAGTACCCGACAGAATGAGTTCCATCGCAAGCCCTTTTCCAACCAATTGAGGCAATCTTTGTGTGCCTCCATACCCAGGAATTAAGCCCAAAGAAACTTCTGGAAGTCCCATTTTCGCATTTTCTGACGCATACCTAAAATGGCAGGCCATTGCGAGTTCCAAACCACCTCCCAAGGCAAATCCATTGATTGCAGCGATCACAGGTTTTGAAAAATTTTCAATAAAATTAAATACCATTTCTTGACCCTTTCGCACCAATTCTCTTCCCTCTTCTTCGGAGAATTTCTCAAATTCCGCAATATCCGCTCCCGCCACAAATGCCTTGTTTCCAACTCCTGTTAAAATAATAACACGAGCGGAATCATCGTTCTCCAATGACTTCAAGGCATGGTGCAAAGAATGAATCGTTTCTTCATTCAAAGAATTTAACTTTTCCGGGCGATTGACAGCAACAATTGCCACGTTTGGATGTTCTCGGTTGATTAAAATGGTTGCATTCATCGGATTGAATTTTTTATTCCACGCTTTCTTTTGGTATGATCACTCTAAAAATAGTTCCTTTCCCTTCTTCTGACACAAAGCTCAAAGACCCGTCGTAACTCTCAATTATTTTTTTAATCATCGGCAATCCCAATCCCATACCACTTGTTTTGGTCGTAAATCTGGGTTCAAAAACTTTGTCTTTTAACTCCTCAGAAATTCCTTTTCCGTTATCTTGCACCTGAATTTCAATATGTGTTTTGTTTTCAGTAATGTTTACCGAAATCATTGGATTCCTCATTTTCTTCGTGGCATGTATTGAATTTTGAACTAAATTGTTCACCACTCTCACCAATTGGGTTTTATCAATTTGAAGATACATCTTTTCTGAAGAAGATTCATGAGAAATGTAGGGCTTGTCAAAAAGATCTATCGCCATTTTGACCACAGTTACTACCTCAATGTTCTCTTTTTGTTTGGTAGGCATTTGTGCAAAATCTGAAAACGCAGAAGCAATGGAACTCATGACATCAATTTGCTGAATCAAAATTCGAGAATACTCGCTCACTTTTTCTCTAATCTCAGTATCCTCCGGATTGAATTTTCGTTCAAAACTTTGAACGGTCAAACGCATCGGTGTTAACGGATTTTTGATTTCATGCGCTACTTGTCTCGCCATTTCTTGCCATGCCTGCTCTCGCTCACTTTTTGCTAATTTTTCTGCACTCTCTTCAAGCTTATCTACCATTTCATTGTAGGCAGCAACCAACTTTCGAATCTCGCCAGGGGCGTCCGTCAGTACTATTTTTTCATTTCTTTTGTACAAGCCCGTTTGACTCATTTTAGAAATCACCGTCCCAATAGATTTTGTGATATAACTCGATAAAAAATAAGCAATTCCAATCGCAAAAAAGAACAATAGTACGTAGACCAATCCTAGTCGAGATAAGAATTCATTCAAGTCCTTTTCTTGAGCAGAATTATCTTGTAAGTAATGTAATTTCAAAATCCCAATAGCATCCTTATCCTCATTCAGAATATACGTATAGGAAGCCTGCAAACTTTTGCCCTCTTCATTCATGCCCTGTATCAAACGATGCGAGTTCTTCTGCCTCAACTGGTCTAGGTCTTCTGAGAGAATCGATTCATAGGGCGTATTTGGAATAGAACTAATCATTAGGTCTCCCTGCAAATCATAAATCTTTATGGTTGCTTTGTGCACTGCGGCTACCTCAAAAATGCGTTGTTTCAATATCTTCTTAAGATTCTTCGTCTCTAAAGATTCTTTGGCATTGCTAAGGCCGTATTGAATATTCAAACGTATGGCGTCTTCTTTTCGCTCAAAACGACTTGTATTGTACTCCTCAGTTTGTTCACGGTACTGATAAATCGTGACCACCGCAATCATGATGAATGCCAGAAACACAAGCATCGTCATGGAGAGGAATATTCGAATTCGAAGTGAAAATTTACTAAAATTCATAGGTAACAAAACCAAAAATTATTGGTACTAAAGCTTTCTAAAATTAGTAAAAAAAGCCAAGGTAAGCCTCGTTTATTTGTACTTAAATTTGAAATAAACAATCATCAAAGCTAAAATTCCAGTAATCGTATTGGCCACAATCATTGAAATACTGCCTAGCAAAAGTCCATATACAAACCACAAAGCCACACCAATAAAAAATAGTAAAAACATGCTTAGTGAAACACTTTCTGCTGATTTTGTTTTCCAAATTTTATAGACTTGTGGCACAAAAGACACGGTAGTCAAAATGGCGGCAATAAAACCAATAATTTCTATTTGAATAGGTATTTTTACCATTATTCTTTTGAGTCGTTTGGCAAACGAACGGTTTCCATATACAAACTATCATCAAGATCTCCATCTCCGTCTTTATCCATCAGACGTTTCGTGGCATAACCGTCTTCAATCATCGACAATTTCATAGACACGGTATACGGTTTCCCCTTAAATTTCAAATCATAAAACAACGAGTCTTGGGTAACACGCCATTTTCCAATGGTTTTTTTTCCAGCGACACCATTTTTTTCGTGCCAAGATTCGAAAACACCGTCTTCTTTGAACTTGTAAACTGGCACACCCTCCGGTCTCTTTTCATCGGGGTTGCTATAATCAAAAGCATATTCAACCAAGGTATCCTTTTTTTGATAGCTGGGGAGCTCCCACTTGTAATAAATTGCTTTCCAATTGCCGGTCATATATTTCTTCATTTTTTCTTCTGGTGTGCTGCATGAGAACACCAATGTGATTAAAAATAGTACGGATACGACGTTTGCAATTTTCATAATCTTCAAATTATTGAAATGTTTAACCTACAATATTGACAATTTTACCGGGCACAACAATCACTTTTTTCGGAGTTCTTCCTTCCAATTGTGCTTGTGTTTTTTCATGTGCAAGCACCTTCTTCTCTATTTCTTCTTTTGAAAAATCCAAGGGCAATTCCAATGTAAAACGCATTTTTCCATTGAAGGAAATTGGATATACCTTGCTGCTTTCTATCAAATGATTTGCATCAAATATAGGAAAACTAGCTGTTGCAATGGATTCCTTATTTCCAATTTTACACCAAAGCTCTTCCGAAATGTGAGGCGCATAGGGAGAAATCAACACCAACAAAGGCTCCAAAATTTCTCTTTTATTGCATTTCAATGCCGCCAATTCATTTACTGCAATCATAAAAGTACTTACGGAAGTATTGAAAGAAAAGTTTTCAATATCTTCTTGGACTTTCTTGATGGTTTTGTGCAGGATTTTTAATTCCTCTTTGCTTGCCTTTTCTTCAGAGACAAAAAAAGTGTTGTCATGATGATACAATTTCCACATTTTTTTCAAAAAAGAATGTACTCCTGAAATGCCGGAAGTCTTCCAGGGTTTCGCTTGCTCTAGGGGGCCCAAAAACATTTCAAACAATCGCAACGAATCAGCTCCATATGCTTCACAAATTGCATCTGGATTGACAACGTTGTATTTGGATTTAGACATTTTTTCAACCTCGCGTCCCACAACATAGGTGTCATTGACACCATCAATTATTTCTCCTTTTTCACCTTTAAAAATAGCTTCTTTGAAATCTTTATTCATCGGGTGATTTTTAAACGCTTCAATATCCAATTCATCCGCAGAATTCACCAAAGAAACATCGACATGAATGGCCTGTACTTTTTGATTTTCAATCAATCCTTTTGACAAGAAAGTTTGGGTTCCTTCCAATCGATATACAAAAGCGCTTGTTCCCAAAATCATCCCTTGGTTGATTAATTTTTTTGCAAATTCATCAACCGGTAAATGTCCTCTATCAAAGAGAAATTTCTGCCAAAAACGAGCGTATAACAAGTGGCCTGTCGCATGTTCAGAGCCTCCTATATACAAATCGATTTCCTTCCAATAGTTCACTGCTTCCTTACTTACAAATGCTCCGTCATTTGCGGGATCCATATATCGGTTGAAATACCAAGAGCTTCCTGCCCATCCTGGCATGGTATTGAGCTCCATTGGCCATATGGTTTCGTTGTTTATCTTTTCCTTTGAAACGATGCTATTTGTTTCTGTACACCATGCCCAATGGTCGGCATTTCCTAGAGGAGGCTCTCCAGTTGCTGTGGGCAAATATTTTTCAACTTCTGGCAAAACAATTGGCAAATGTTCCACTGCGATCATTTGCGGCATCCCGTCTTTGTAATATACAGGAAAGGGCTCCCCCCAGTATCGCTGGCGACTAAATACTGCGTCACGCAAACGATAGTTTATTTTTCCTTTCCCAAAACCACGTTGCTCAATTTCGTAAATCGCAAGTTTTGTCGCTTTTTTTACAGACAAACCCGATAAAAAATCGGAGTTGGTAATTTTAGCAGTCTTGTCTTCACATGCGGCTTCAGAAACATCGACACCCTCAAAAATATTTTTAATGTCAATTTGAAAATGCTTTGCAAAATTATAATCTCTCTGATCTCCACACGGAACAGCCATGACAGCGCCAGTTCCGTAGCTTGCCAAAACATAGTCTCCGATCCAAATAGGTATTTTTTCTCCTGTAAATGGATGCAAAGCATAAGCGCCTGTAAAAGCACCTGAAATGGTTTTCACATCGGCCATACGGTCTCGTTCACTTCGTTTGGCAGTAGCTTCTATATACGCCTCTACCTCCTCTTTTTGTGCGGCTGTCGTAATTTTAGAAACCAAATCATGTTCGGGCGCCAAGGTCATAAAAGTCACTCCAAAAATAGTGTCTGGACGCGTTGTAAACACTTCTATAACATCTTGTGCCTCTTGATTTTCTATTGCAAACTTCACGGAAGCTCCTTGCGAACGACCAATCCAATTGGTTTGTGCATCTTTTAAGGGTTGTGGCCAGTCTAATTTCTCCAACCCATCGAGCAAACGCTGGGCATAGGCCGATATACGCATACTCCATTGGGTCATTTTTTTTCGCACCACGGGGTGTCCACCTCTTTCAGATACACCGTTCACGATTTCATCATTTGCCAAAACAGTTCCCAATTCAGGACACCAATTTACCTCTGTATCCGACAAATACGTCAATCGATATTTTGATAAAATATTTTCTTGCTCTTGTTTTGAAAACCCATTCCAAGCATCTGCTGTAAATAGTTCAATCCCATCTTCTGCTTGGGCACAAACATTTTCATTTCCTGATTTTTCAAAAATAGCCACCAAAGTTTCAATGTCTTCAGCTTTGTTCGTAGCGCTATTATACCACGATTGAAACAGCTGAATAAAAATCCATTGCGTCCATTTGTAGTACTCTGGATTTGAAGTACGGACCTCTCGTGACCAATCAAATGAAAATCCTATTTTGTCCAATTGTTTTCTGTAGGTAGCGATATTTGTTTCGGTAGTAATTGCCGGATGTTGTCCTGTTTGAATGGCATATTGTTCGGCAGGCAACCCAAAAGAATCATAGCCTTGTGGATGCAATACATGAAACCCTTGATGTCTTTTGTATCGGGCATAAATGTCAGAGGCAATATAGCCTAAGGGATGCCCCACATGCAAACCTGCTCCTGAAGGATAAGGAAACATATCCAAAACATAGTACTTTGGCTTGTCTGTTTTCTCGTTTGCTTTGAAGGTTTGGTTTCTTGACCAATACGATTGCCATTTGGCTTCTATTTCTCTGAAATTGTATTCCATGGAGCTCCTTGTAAATAATTCATTATTCCGATGCAAAAGTACTGTTCTTTGTTGAGAGTTAAAAGGGTGCCTGTTGGAAAATTAAAAAACAAAAACCGGTAACAAAAACAAGAACAAAACTTAGTTTGCTGGTCATTACAGGATCTTCTTCATTCGTAAAATCAACTATTTGTCTGTTCAATATAGGACGACAATTTTTGTTGACTTTCTCTATTTCCTGTTTCGTAAAAAGACATCGCTCCTGCGTTGCTCATGAAACAGTTTTCAATTCCAATTTTTTGAATAATTCCTGCTTTGGTCATCGCATCTCGTACAGGTCCTTTTACATTAGTAAAATAAATTTTCACTCCTTGTTCCGCGTAATAATCAATTCGATTGTTCCACATCGTAGCCCCTGTACTATCCAAACCATTGATACACTCTCCATCAATAATGATCAGTTTTAATGCAGGCCCTTTCTCCTGCGAAAGTACGCGCAACTGTTCTCTGAAATAATCGGTATTTGCAAAATACAAATGAGAATCAAACCGCACAATCAAAACTTCTGGATGAACTTCCACATCATCAAATCGATTTACATTTCTAAAAAACTGGGTATTGGGAATTCTCCCTAAAACAGCAATATGAGGTTTAGACGTTCTAAAAATAACCATCCATAAAGAAAGTCCAACGCCCAATGCAATTCCTTCCTTGATACCAAAAGACATGGTACCGATAAAAGTAACCAACAGCATCCAAAAATCGATCTTATTCAATTTCCACAAACGCTTCGCTTCTTTAAAATCAATCAATTTAAGTATCGAGACAATAATAATGGCTGCCAAAATTGTTTTGGGTAAAAAGTAAAACACAGGGGTTAAAAACAACAGAACTGCTATTAAAATGGCTACAGAAAAAAAGGCAGCCATTCCTGTTTGTGCACCGGCATCTTGGTTGACTGCGGATCTGGAAAAACTCGCAGTTGCAGGATAGGATTTAAAAAACGATCCAAATATATTCCCCAAACCAATCGCAATCAATTCTTGATTTGGCTTTACCTGAATAACGTCTTCATTACGCTCCAAAGATTTCCCAATAGATACCGTCTCTAAAAAGCCAATCATTGCAATGGTTACTGCAATGCTAACAATCTCTGAAAACTGTTGAATATCAAAATCTGGTACCGCAAAACTTGGAAGCCCTGAAGGAATTTCTTTAATGATTGCCACTTCATCAAAAGAGCTGTTAAAAAATTTTAAAAGAAGGATTCCCAAAATCACAACAATGAGTGGCCCGGGTATACTTTTATGAATTCGTTTGAATAGAAATAACAAAAATATGGCTCCTGCTCCTAAGCCAAAAGTTTGCCAATTGATGGTATTGATCTTATTCAGAAAGTGAAAGACTACTTCATGAACTTGATTGCTTCTTGGGATGGAAATTCCGAAAAAATTTTGCAATTGGTTGACGCCAATAATCATTGCTGCAGCAGATGTAAAACCACTAATTACCGGTTTCGACAAAAAATTCACTACAAAACCGAGTCGAAAAACTCCCAATAAAAATTGGGTTACTCCCACCATAAAAGCAAGAAGTATGGCTATCGCAACCGTATTTTCTGTTCCTGTAGTAGCAATCGTTGCGATTCCTGCTGCAACCAATAAAGAATCCATGGCTACTGGTCCAACGGCTACTTTTGGAGAGGTTCCTAAAACGGCATAAACTATTTGTGGAATTAGGGCTGTGTACAAACCATATATAGGAGGCAAACCTGCAATCAAAGCATAGGCTATTCCCTGAGGTATCAATACAATTCCTACGGTAATTCCTGCCACAGCATCTTGTTTCAACAAGTTTTGGTTGTATTTGGAAATCCATTGTAAAATGGGAATGTATTTCTTCATTTGTGATTGTTTCTAACCGATGTCGTAGCTATCAAAAAAGTTCTCCTTGATTTCTTTCTTTTGTTCTTCCCAAGTGTTTGTAGGCAAGATCTGTTACCTCTCTTCCTCTTGGCGTTCGTAAAATAAAACCTTGCTGAATGAGAAACGGTTCGTATACTTCTTCAATCGTTTCTGAATTTTCACTCACTGCTGTTGCCAAAGTTGACAAGCCCACGGGACCTCCTTTAAATTTATCGACAATAGTCGTTAGTATTTTATTGTCCATCTCATCCAAGCCATGTGCATCCACGTTCAAGGCTTGCAATCCAAATTTGGCAATTTCAATGGTAATGGAACCATTTCCCTTAATCTCCGCAAAATCACGCACACGACGCAACAAAGCGTTTGCAATTCGGGGTGTTCCGCGACTTCTGCCAGCAATTTCAATGGCGGCTTCCATAGATATGGGCGTTCCTAAGATCGAAGCACTTCTTTGCACAATAGTCGTCAGCAAATCTGTTTTGTAATATTCCAAACGGCTACTAATTCCAAATCTAGCTCGCATAGGGGCTGTAAGCATCCCGGATCTTGTCGTTGCGCCAATCAAGGTGAAAGGCTCTAAGTTCAATTGAACAGTGCGTGCATTCGGACCCGATTCAATCATAATATCGATTTTATAGTCTTCCATCGCCGAATACAAATATTCCTCCACAACGGGACTCAATCGATGAATTTCATCTATGAACAAGACGTCCCTATCATCGAGACCTGTCAAGAGACCTGCCAAATCTCCTGGTTTGTCCAAAACCGGTCCTGAGGTTACTTTTATCCCCACATTAAGCTCGTTTGCCAATATGTTTGCCAATGTTGTTTTCCCGAGTCCTGGAGGGCCATGAAAAAGCGTATGATCCAATGCTTCACCCCGCTTATTCGCGGCTTCTACAAATATTTTAAGGTTTTCCAAAGCCTGTTCTTGCCCCGTAAAATCTTCAAAAGAAAGTGGTCGTAGCTTTTTTTCTACATCCATTTCTTCATTGGTAAAATTGGTGTTTTCTGGGTTTAAATTTTCATTCATCGCTAGCGGGACTTGAGTACTACGAAGATAGGAAATTTTCGCTTTGAAAAATCTTTCTCGGAAAATTGAACCTTACCATGATTTACATCCGCTTTTGGTAAACATTACCAAAACAAAAAAAGCCTAGCGATTCTATGGCTAGGCTTTTTTTGTATTCGGAAAGAATCTTATTATGATTCTTCTTCTCCTTCTTTCAACGGTACAGTTTGCATCACAAAATCTTCGTCATGCCCGGGTTTGCTGTAATCGTATGGCCAACGTTCTACTGTTGGAATTTTACCTGGCCAGTTCCCGTGTATGGCTTCTACTGGGGTAGTCCACTCCAATGTTGTAGATCTCCATGGGTTTTGGCTTGCTTTTTTTCCTCTCGTAATACTCATAAAGAAGTTTACCAAGAAAATAAGCTGAGCCCCAGCTCCTAACAACGCAAATAAGGTCATTACTACGTTTACATCAGCCAAATCATCGAATAATGGAAATGCCGTATTTGTGTAATACCTACGTGGCAAACCTGCCAATCCGATAAAATGCATTGGAAAAAACACTCCATAAGCGGCTATCGCAGTAATCCAAAAATGCCAATATCCCAATGTTTTGTTCATCATTCTTCCATACATTTTAGGGAACCAGTGATACACCCCTGCAAACAGACCATAAATCGCGGATATACCCATTACCAAATGAAAGTGTGCTACCACAAAATAGGTATCATGTACATTGATATCTAAGGCACTGTCTCCCAAAACAATTCCTGTCAAACCTCCGGTAATAAATGTGGAAACCAAACCAATTGAAAACAACATCGCTGGATTCATTTGTAAGTTCCCTTTCCAAAGCGTGGTAATGTAGTTAAATGCTTTTACTGCTGATGGAATGGCGATCAATAGGGTTGTAAATGTAAACACAGATCCTAAGAAAGGATTCATCCCTGATATAAACATATGATGTCCCCATACAATGGTCGACAAAAAGGCAATCGCCATAATCGAACCAATCATCGCACGATATCCAAAAATTGGCTTTCTTGCGTTTGTTGCGATCACTTCTGAGGTTATCCCTAAAGCGGGCAACAACACAATGTATACTTCTGGGTGTCCTAAAAACCAAAACAAATGTTCAAATAAGACGGGAGAACCTCCTTGGTAATGCAATACTTCTCCTGAAATAAAAATATCAGACAAGAAGAAGGATGTTCCAAAACTTCTGTCAAAAATCAACAACAAGGCTGCGGACAACAAAACTGGAAATGATACCACACCAATAATGGCCGTGATAAAAAAGGCCCACATTGTCAAAGGCAGTCTAGTCATTTTCATCCCTTTCGTACGCAGGTTTAACACCGTTACAATATAGTTCAATGATCCTATCAACGAAGAGGCCACGAAAATCGCCATAGATACTAGCCAAAGTGTCATTCCCATTCCAGAACCTGGAATGGCTTGTGGCAAGGCACTAAGTGGTGGATAGATTGTCCATCCAGCTGAAGCAGGCCCCGCTTCCACAAATAAGGAAACCACCATAATCACACTTGAGATAAAGAACAACCAATAGGAAATCATATTCATAAATCCAGAGGCCATGTCTCGCGCACCGATTTGCAATGGGATCAACAAGTTAGAAAATGTCCCACTCAATCCGGCTGTCAATACGAAGAAAACCATAATGGTTCCGTGAATCGTCACCAAAGCCAAGTACATATCGGGATCCATTACGCCATCGGTCTGATGACTTCCAAGAAAGGCTTCAATCAGCGTAAATGAATGGTCTGGCCATGCCAATTGCAAACGAAACAACAAAGACATAAGTACTCCAATTACCCCCATAATAATACCGGTAATCAAAAATTGCTTCGAAATCATTTTATGGTCTTGACTAAAAATATATTTAGTTACAAACGTTTCTTTATGATGATGTTCTGACATAATCTTATTTTTTATTCTTTAATCAAAAAAATTTTATTGTTGTACCAACTCTGCTATGGTTGGTTGTTTTTTCAACCAACTGTAATAATCCGCTTCTTCTTCAACTACGATTTTCATTTGCATGTTGTAGTGTGAGGCTCCACAAATTTTGTTACAGAGCAAGAGGTAATCAAAAACGTAAGGATCTTCTCCTTTTTCCTTTCTTATTTTATTAATTCCAGCCACTTTTCGAACTGTCTCTTCTTGCATCCTCATTTCCTCCGTGGTAAATTTTGGGGTGAAACCAAATTCAGTAATCATACCAGGAACACAATTCATTTGCGCTCTAAAATGAGGCATATATGCTGAGTGTAAAACATCCTGAGAACGGAATTTAAAAACAACTTTTCTTCCTTTTGGCAAATGTAATTCACGCACAGGAATATCATCTGCTGCATTTTCATCAGTCATATCAATACCAATCGTATTAATACCTTCAATATTTCGAACATTTCCTCTTCCCAGCGTATTGTCAGCACCCGCATATCTTGCTTCCCAAATAAACTGTTTGGCGTACAATTCTACTACAATAGGATCGTCAACATCAGAAAGATCCATCACCGTATTCCAAGTGTACAAACCATAACCGATCAAACCTGTTAGTACAATCGTAGGGATTGTTGTCCAAATCAATTCTAACTTATGACTGTCTGCATAAAACAAGGCTTTTCTATTCCCAACGCCACGGTACTTGTACGAGAAGAAAAATAACATTGCCTGCGTCGCAAATTGAACAATTCCAATCAACACAAAGGAAACCAAAAACAGATTGTCATCATTTTCACCTTCTATTGAGGCAGATTCAGGCAACATAATATCGTTTAAAAAGATCAAACAATAGGCCATCAAGGCGTAGAAAGCAATTAAGAATGCTAAGAAAAACTTTCCGTGTAAATCATTATTTTTTTCAGTAGCCAAAGGGTTCTCTTCTGACTGCACAAAAGCCAAAAGCTCTTGATTATTTTCGTCTGTTATTGTTTTCTTTGTGAAACGTAGCAATTTGTTGACCTGCCAAATTCCAATGGAAACGGCGACAGCAATAAAAATGTAAAATAAAGCTAACATAGGTTCTATCTATTTTTTTTTAATTTATTTTAAGGTTTAGTAGTGAAAAGTTTCACTCTCGTGCAAGAATGGATTTCCTTTCGCCAATAGCGGCGCCTTTGACAGAGATGTAAATGTTGTGTAAATAAACAAGCCTATAAAAAACAATAGGGCGCCGATTTCAGGTACACCAATAAACCACTCTCCTCCCACAGTTGCCGGCATAATCATCACAAACACGTCTAAATAATGTCCTAACAACACCACAACACCTGCTCCAATTATAAATTGAGGAATCCTTTTGTAATCACTATTAATCAACAACAAAATTGGAAATATAAAGTTCATTGGAATCATTCCTAAAAATGGCAATTTGTACTCTTCAAAGCGTTGCACAAAATAGGTAGTTTCCTCTGGCATGTCGGCATACCAAATCAACATAAATTGAGAAAACCATAAGTAAGTCCAAAAAATACTAAATCCAAACATGAATTTTGCCAAATCGTGGATGTGGCTGTCGTTTACAAATTCTAGATATCCTTTTGATTTAAGATAAACCGTTACTATGGCAATCACCGTTACGGCAGAAACCAAAAAAGTTGCCAATACATACCATCCAAACAAGGTACTAAACCAATGCGGATCTAATGACATAATCCAATCCCAAGACATCATAGATTCGGTAAATAAGAAAAAGGCTAGGAACGCCACTGACATCTTAAAATTCTTTTTGTAACTGGCCAAATTCGACTCATTGTCTTCCGCCAAAGATGCTTTTCTAGACAAATGTCTATACACATTCCAACCTACAATGTATACAATCGCACGGATGGACCAACCCGGCACGTTTAACCACCAGCTTTTTCCATCAATAATTGCATCGTAATTATCACTTGTAGGATCCACAGTTCCTGGCTCCATCCAAACAAAAAGATGATGTACATGCGCTGAACCAAGTAATAAGAAAACAAGGAGTATCACAGTTACAGGTAATAAATTCCCTGTGATTCCTTCCATAACACGAAATAAAACGATTGACCATCCTGCTTGTGCCACTCTTTGAATTGCGTTAAAAGCCAATACCAACAATGTAATTCCTACAAAAAAGAACAAGGCTACATAAATGGCAGACCATGGTCTATTTTTTTGTTGATGATACACATGCTCGGCGTGCGAATCGTGCGCACTGTCCTCAGCGTGTGCTTCCTCTGAACCATGAGACACTTCATCATGGTGCTCATTATTTTCATGCTCGGATACGACTGCTGCATGTGCACCGTGAGCTGCATGGGTATTGTGTGCGTTGTGCAATTCTTCTTTTACCTCATCAATCGAACTAGGACTGTTGATAAAGCCAATAGCAATTCCAATAATTCCTATGGCCATCAATGCTAGTGCGAATGTTTTTAATTTACCTGAAAACTGATACATCTTTGTTCGTTTTGAGTTCTTGATTTTTCCGAGCTACACACCCTAAAAAATCAATTTTTTATTATTTTAATAAATTGTTTCTTAGTGTTTGAACGTAGTTCACAACTTGCCAACGCTCTTCCCTTGTCAATTGAGAGGAATGAGATCCCATTAAGTTTTTACCATACATCAACACATGGTAAATACTACCTTCTGTGATATCTCTGTCTTTGTAATTTGGTACTCCTAAAAACTTTTCACGCTTTACCAAATAGCCCTGACCGTCCCCTTTTTTACCATGACAAATCACACAATATATTCCGTATAGAGATTTGCCTTTTTCACTATTCAATTCATGTACTGTTAATGGAGACTTTAGGTTCTTTTTAGCGGCTTCATATCCCTCTGTAGAATCTTCATAATCGTAAGGCACTTGCCCTCTTGCAATCGCTCCTGCTGCAGGTTTCTGCGAATCCATCCCATTGGGAAGCACATTATTGGTTCCATAAGGTTCATAGGCAACTGAGGTGTACATGTCTGGCATGTATCTCGACGCTGGCTTTGTTTTATCATCGCTACATGAGGCAAATGCACCTACTACTGTGATTATAGCGAATAGCTTGTATATTCTATTTTTCATGAGCTTACTTGTTTTCAATTACATTAATTTCTACCGCTCCTGTCTCTTTTAACAATGATTTCAATTCTTTTTCGTTGTCATGAATTGAAATTTCCATAAGAAAATGATCATCTGTCGTTCTTACGTCAGGATTTTCTGCTGATTTGAAAGGCCATATTCTACTTCTCATGTAAAAAGTAATTACCATTAAGTGCGCTGCAAAGAACACAGTCAACTCAAACATGATCGGTACAAAAGCAGGCATATTTGTAAACCAGCTAAAGTTGGGTTTCCCTCCAATATCCTGTGGCCAATCTTCAATCATCATATAATTGGTCATCCAAATAGCGAAAGACAGACCTGTGATCCCATAAAGGAAGGCAGTTATCGCAATTTTTGTTGGAGCCAATCCCATTGCCTTGTCTAATCCGTGCACAGGGAAAGGGGTAAAAACTTCATCAATATGGTAGTCTGCTGCTTTTACCTTTTTGACAGCATCCATTAAAATGTCATCATCGTTATATAAGGCGTGTATTACTTTGTTACTCATGATTTCCGTCTCTTAATTTTTTATAATTTTCTCCAGATACTTTCATTATCGACTTTACTTCTGCCTGCGCAATTACAGGGAAGGTACGTGCATACAATAAAAACAACACTCCAAAGAACCCAATCGTTCCAATAAAAATACCCACATCTACAAAAGTAGGCTCGAAACGAGTCCAAGTAGATGGTAAATGTCCTTTACTCAACACGATGGCGATAATATCAAATCTCTCAAACCACATTCCTATGTTAATGGCAATAGAAATGATAAAAGAAGCAATAAAACTTCTTCTGAATTTTCGAATCCATAAGAATTGAGGAATCAAGATATTGAACAATATCAAAGACCAAAATGCCCATCCATAAGGACCTGTAGCAGCTCCGACAGACATGTAAGTAAAGTTCTCATAAGGTGATCCCGTATACCACGCAATGAAAAATTCTGAAGCATATGCCACGGCTACAATACCACCCGTAAGCATAATGACCATATTCATATATTCCACGTGCAAACGAGTAATGTAATTTTCGAGGTTGGTCACCTTTCTCATAATTCCTAACAAGGTTTGTACCATGGCAAATCCTGAAAATATGGCTCCTGCAACAAAATAGGGTGGAAATATCGTGGAGTGCCATCCTGGGTTGATGGACGTAGCAAAGTCCATGGATACAATGGTATGTACAGAAAGTACTAAAGGCGTAGCCAAACCAGCTAACACTAACGATACTTCTTCAAAACGTTGCCAGTCTTTCGCTCTACCTGACCAACCAAAACTTAGCAAGGCATATATTTTCTTTTGAAAAGGCTTGATTGCTCTGTCTCTTAACATGGCAAAATCAGGCAACAGACCTGTCCACCAAAACACCAAAGACACTGACAAATAAGTTGAAATGGCAAATACATCCCATAACAATGGTGAATTAAAGTTTACCCACAAAGATCCAAATTGGTTTGGAATAGGCAATACCCAATAGGCATCCCATGGACGTCCCATGTGAATGATTGGAAACAAACCTGCTTGGAATACGGCAAAAATAGTCATCGCCTCCGAAGATCTGTTGATAGCCATTCTCCATCTTTGACGGAACAATAGCAGTACAGCTGAAATAAGAGTACCGGCATGACCAATACCTACCCACCATACAAAATTTGTGATATCCCAAGCCCATCCAATGTTCTTGTTCAATCCCCAAGTTCCGATACCTGTTCCTATGGTGAAGGTAATACAACCCAATCCCCATAAGAAGGCAATCAATGAGATTGTAAATGCTATGTACCAATTTTTGTTTGCTTTCCCTTCAATAGGTTTTGCAATATCAACCGTAATATCATGGTAACTCTTATCCCCTAATACTAATGGTTCTCTAATAGGTGCTTCGTAGTGAGACGACATAATTTCTATATAGTTTCTTAATTAATTAATTTAAGCTTCTTCTGTATTTCTAACTTTTACTTGGTACAAAACATTGTTATCTGTTCCGATGGCTTCAAGCAAACGATACATTCTTTTATCTGCTTTCTTTTCTACAATTGCCTCTTTTTCTTCGTTTATATCTCCAAAGACCAAAGCTCCTGTCGTACATGCAGACGTACAGGCCACAGCATTGTTAAATTCTCCTGGCGCAACTTTTCTTCCTTCTTTTTTCGCATTCAATATAACCGCTTGAGTCGATTGAATACAGAACGAACATTTTTCCATTACTCCTCTTGAACGTACTACCACGTCTGGATTCAATACCATTTTACCGTAATCGTCATTCATATTAAAATCAAACTCACTGTTTTCGTTGTATTTAAACCAATTGAAACGACGTACTCGGTAAGGACAGTTGTTTGCACAATATCTGGTTCCTACACATCTGTTGTAGGTCATTTGATTTTGACCTTGACGACCGTGCGTCGTAGCTCCTACTGGACATACTGTTTCACATGGCGCGTGGTTACAGTGCTGACACATTACGGGTTGAAAAGCCACCTGTGGATTTTCCGCAGGGACTTCTAACGCGTAATAATCGCTAACGGCATCTGACTTTGTGTTTACATTTTCTGATTTTTCTTCTGAGGTAGCATCCAATTCCGATGAATAATATCTGTCTATTCGCAACCAGTGCATATCTCTACCCACACGGACTTCGTGTTTTCCAACAACAGGAACATTATTCTCTGCATGACAGGCAACCACACAAGCACCACATCCTGTACAATCGGACAAATCGATTGATAAATTGAAATGGTGTCCTATGCTACGATCGTGATCGTCCCATAAGTCAACATCATTGACACTTACCTCTTCGTGTTTTAATGACACTTTAGAAACTTGGTTCCAAGATTCTTTTGGATCCAAATTCGTATTGTTGTAGTTTTCTAAAGAGGTTTCTTTTAAGATTTCGTATCTCCCCGCAATTGTATGTTGCAATTGTTCACAGGCGAATTTATGTGTTCCTCCTATATTTTCGATGGCAGCTATCTGCGTTAACTTCAGGTTATCAGCCAAAACATATCCGTTTACACCGACTTGCATTTCGGTCTTCATGGCTTTGGTTTTTCCATATCCTAAGGCCAAACCTACAGATCCTTTGGCTTGTCCGGGCTGAATCAACACTGGAACTTTTTCCAATACCGTTCCATTTACGGTTATGTTCGCATAATTTCCATTGATTGCTCCATTGTCTTGAACCGGATTCTCAAACCCTAAAGAAGTTGCATCTGCTTGCGAAATTGTCAAATAATTATCCCAAGAAGCTCTTGTAATTGGGTCTGGTAATTCTTGCAACCATGGGTTGTTGGCTTGCTGTCCATCTCCAATTGCCGTTGATGCAAACAAGGTCAATTCAAAATCTCCTGATTTTGTTACTGCATTCAATTCATTTGCTGCAGCGGATACATTGATAGATTTACCTCTCAATTTTTTCGCAGCAACTTTGTAAAATCCATCATGCAACGCTTGATTCCATGAGGTACCTCCTAAGACGGAAGCATTCCATGAATTCTTTAGAAAATCATAAAAAGATTCGGAGCTACCTGACCATGAAAGCAAACAGTCTTGGAATTGTTTGGTATCAAACAATGGTTTTACCGTTGGTTGGGTCAAACTGTAAGTCGCTGCATCTATTTGCGCATCTCCCCACGACTCTAAGTAATGAGGCGTTGGCAATGCGTATTGCGCCATACTTGCCGTTTCATCTTCGCTTGAAGCAAAAGCCACTGACAATTTAACTTTTTCCAATCCACGAACAAAATCGGCACTATTTGCCAAAGTGTATACGGGATTTGTTTGAAAAGAAAGTAAGGCTCCGACTTTACCTGCGTTCATATCAGCAATCAGCTGCTGTACTTCTGCATCGTCTCCTTGTCTTGTATATTTTACATTTGAGGTGTCAATTATTGAACTTTTTAGCTTTTTATTCAAAGCCAAGGCAATTAATTGCGCGTTTTTATCTTGAATCCCAGTTAAAACAACACCTTTGCTACCTGCTGCTTTCAACTGCTTTGCCGCTTTTGCAATCGCCAAATCTTGCGCAGTTTCTTTCGAAGGGAGGTTCTCACCCGTCACAGCGTTGTATAGATTGATTAAGGCAAAAACTTGCTCTGACGGTTTCAATACAATTCTCTTGTCGGCATTGGCTCCTGACAATGTCATGTTCGCTTCTACCTGGATATGACGAGACATTTTCCCCGTCTCTACCTGTCTTCCTGCTGTATAACTTTTCTCAAAACCGCCCCCTTGCCAATCTCCTAAAAAGTCGGCACCAATCGCAACAATTGTTTCCGCTTTGGAAAAATCGTAATTTGGCAAAGCTCTTTTTCCATACACCTCTTCGAAAGCATCTAACGAGGCTGCTTCTGAAATGGCATCGTACTGAACGTGCTGTACATTCCCGTTTGCTTTTGCAAACTTCTTTATCAATTTAGAAGTAGCAGGGCTCGCCAACGTACCTGTCAATAAAACAATTTTTTCTCCAGAGGCCTTTAAGTCGGCTAGTTTAGCTTTCATTTGACGATCCACATCCGACCAAGAAAGCTTGTTTCCATTCAACTTCGGACTTTTCAGACGCAAACTATCGTACAAAGAAAGTACAGATGCCTGCACACGGGCATTTGTCGTTCCGTTTGCCTCTTTGTTCGGTTTGATAAGAATTGGACGTCCTTCTCTTGTCTTTACCAAAACATTTGCAAAATCGTAACCATCTGCTATGGTTGTCGCGTAGTAATTTGCAACACCTGCAATGATATCATCTGGTTTCACAACATAAGGAATAGCCTTTCTAACGGGACCTTCACAGGCTGCTAGAGAAGCCGCAGCTGTAGAAAACCCAACATATTTTAAAAAGTCACGACGAGAAGTTGAAGATTCTTCTAACGTCTCTTTGTCTCCCAAAAATTCGTCTGTAGCAATTTCTGACACAAATTCATTTTGTTCAAGCTTCGCAACAACAGAACTATTTTCTTTTAGCTCTTCAACACTTTTCCAGTATTTTTTCATTGTTTGATTGTTTATTTTGATGAATTGATGATTTTGGAAACCACAATTCTAACCTATTCTTATTTTTTAATTAATAGTGACACTTACCACATTCTTTTCCTCCCATTTGAGCGGCAGTCACTTTATCTACACCATACTTTTTCGACAATTCTTCGTGTATGTTTTTGTAGTATCCGTTTCCTTCCATCTTCACTTTCGTTTCTTTGTGACAGTCAATACACCAACCCATGGTCAATGGTGAATACTGATAAACCTCTTCCATCTCTTCAACAGGCCCATGACATTTCTGACATTTCAACCCTGCCACTGTTACGTGCTGTGAATGATTGTAATAGGCAAAATCAGGAAGATTGTGGATTCGCACCCATTTGATTGGTTCGGATTCGCCGGTATATTCTAAATTTTCTGGATCCCAACCTGCTGCTTTGTACAATTTTTGAATTTCTCCATCGTAGAAAGCTTTGCTGTGCTCTGCAGTAGCTGTTTCCTCTGAAACTTCCGCAATATTCTTATGACAGTTCATACAAATATTGGTCGATGGAATTCCGGAACTTTTACTGTGCTTTGCAGCCGAGTGACAGTACTGACAGTCGATCTTATTATCTCCTGCATGAATTCTGTGCGAGAAAGCAATCGGCTGTACAGGTTGATATCCTTGATCAACACCCACCTCTAACAGGGCTGTAAAACCGAAATAGGCAATATTGAGCAGCACAATAATCGTGGCTACAATTTTAAGAAAACCATTGTTACTCTTTAAATACACCCAAAGAATCAAAGCCACGATAATCGACAATACCACGTAAGTGATCCAAGCAGAAGATCCTTCTTCCTTTACCTCTTCGACCATAGCTACCTGAGCCGTGGTTGTTTTCTTTACGGGGTCTGCATCCATATAGGCCACAAGATTCTCAATATCTGTGTCAGATAATTGAGGAAAAGCGGTCATCGGAGACCCGTTGTATTCTTCATAAATTGCAATAGCATCTGCATCCCCTGATGCACGCAACTCGTTGTTGTTTTTTATCCATGCCTTCAACCAATCCATTTCTCTCCTTTCGGAAATTTTACCCAACGCCGGTCCTACTAGTTTTTTATCTAATTTGTGACATGCAGCACAGTTCGCATTAAACAGGGATTTCCCAGCTTTTACGTCGCCTTGGGCTGATAAGTTAAAGGTAAAAATGAATAAAAAAGCAAGAGTAGCGTATACTAATCTCGAGATTTGACTGTGTTTTTGAACACTTTTCATACGATAAAATATAAAATTTCTAACCAATTGAGGCGATTTTTTTCCTTGTTTGAATACAGGGTTTTTGCTCCTCAAAATCATGGTACAAAAGTACTACATAAAACCAAAATTCTAAATTAATTCAGCTAAGCAATATATAATTTATACTCGTTCTAAATAGAGTCATTTTTAATTTATTAAAAAAACATAATTTACCTTTGTGAAAACTTATTTTTATGAATTTTAGACTTCTCTTTTTCATCCTCTTCTTGCTATTTGCTATACCTCATGGGACAGCGCAAGAAAACAATCATAGTTTGGATAGTCTCATTCAGAAGAAAAGAGCGTATAACGCGAGTAAACAACCCGGATACTGCATTCAAATATACAATGGAGACGAAAAAACAGCGCTTCATAAAATCCAAACATTTCGGAAAATTTTTCCTGACATAGAAATCCATCGTATTTACAAAGTCCCGGAATGGAAAATTCAAACTGGCATCTACAAAACGAGATTAGAAGCGGATCGAGTTTTAAACCGAATCAAAGCCAAATATCCTGGTGCCAGAGTGCGTTAATTTCTTTTTTTAGCGCAGTAATTTCCTTCCTTAAAAAGTTGAGACCTCACACTATTATTTTGGTTTTCAATAGCTTTTAGGTTTCTTTATCACTTAAAACTGCAGTTTTCTTTTTTCGGGCCATCCGAGTGTATAGCAAACAAAAAACCTCTTGTGATATACAAGAGGTTTTTTTGTCAAAGATTGTAACGTGTGTTACTTTAATTTTTTCTTCACTGCTACTTCGTGATAAGCTTCTATAATATCTCCAATTTTGATGTCATTGAAACCTTTGATTTGCATTCCACAATCGTAGCCCTTCGCAACTTCTTTGGCATCGTCCTTAAAACGTTTTAAGGCTGCGAATTCTCCTGTGTGAATCACGATACCGTCACGAATGACACGCAACATGGAATCTCTGAACACCTTTCCTGTCAATACCATAGAACCTGCAATATTTCCAACTTTAGAAATTTTGTAAATTTCTCTGATTTCAGCAGTACCTACAATTTCTTCTTTCATATCCGGAGACAACATTCCCTCCATCGCATCTTTCAGGTCATTGATGGCATCATAAATAATCGAATACATACGGATATCTACTTCTTCTGTATCTGCAATTGTTCTTGCATTTCCTGATGGCCTCACATTAAATCCGATTACAATCGCATCGGACGCCGAGGCTAACAAAACATCTGATTCGGTGATCGCCCCAACACCTTTGTGAATTATGTTCACTTGAATTTCTTCGGTGGATAGTTTCTGGAACGAATCTGTTAATGCTTCTACTGAACCGTCTACGTCTCCTTTCAAGATAATGTTCAACTCCTTAAAGTCTCCTAAGGCTATTCGTCGTCCAATTTCATCTAGGGTGATATGTTTCTGTGTTCGCACAGATTGTTCACGTTGCAATTGTGAACGCTTGGTTGCTATTTGTTTGGCTTCTCTTTCGTCTTCAAATACGTTGAATTTATCTCCCGCTTGTGGTGCTCCGTCAAGACCCAACATGGATACTGGAGTTGAAGGGCCTGCTATTTGAATATTCTGACCTCTTTCATCAAACATCGCTTTCACTTTTCCACTATGCCTACCAGCGAGGACATAATCGCCAATTTTCAGCGTTCCGGCCTGCACCATAATTGTCGAGACATACCCTCTTCCCTTGTCAAGAAGTGCTTCGACCACTGTCCCAGAGGCTCTTTTATTTTTGTTCGCTTTCAAGTCTAGCAGCTCTGCCTCTAAGAGTACTTTTTCTAACAATTCATCGACTCCTTGTCCTGTTTTCGCAGAAATATCGTGTGATTGTATTTTACCGCCCCAGTCTTCTACTAATAAATCCATAGAAGCTAGTTGTTGTTTGATATTGTCTGGATTTGCAGTCGGTCGATCTACTTTGTTAATTGCAAATACAATGGGCACTCCTGCTGCTTGTGCATGGCTGATCGCTTCTTTGGTTTGTGGCATGACATCATCGTCTGCTGCAATCACAATAATCACCAAATCCGTCACTTGAGCTCCACGTGCTCTCATGGCTGTAAACGCCTCGTGTCCGGGCGTATCTAGAAAGGCGATTCTCTGCCCTCCTGCCAATTCCACAGAATAGGCCCCAATATGCTGTGTAATTCCACCGGATTCTCCTGCAATTACATTGGCCTTACGAACGTAATCTAGGAGGGATGTTTTCCCGTGATCTACATGCCCCATCACTGTAATGATAGGTGCTCTTGAAGTCAAATCTTCTTCTTTGTCTTCTTCTTCTTGAATGGATTCTTCTACTTCTGCTCCAATAAATTCAACGGTGTAGTTGAATTCGTCGGCTACAATTGTTAGGGTTTCTGCATCCAATCGTTGGTTCATTGTCACCATCATTCCAAGCGTCATACATGCTGAAATAATTTGTGTTGGTGACACATCCATCATGGTAGCTACTTCTCCGACAGTCACAAATTCGGTAACTTTCAGAATTTTACTTTCTGCAGCCGCTTGTTCAAGGTCTTTATCCGTTTGCTCACGGTGTAAATCTCTTTTTTCTCTTCTGTATTTCGCCCCTTTGTTTTTTGAAGATTTTCCTTGCAGTCTTTCCAGTGTCTCACGCACTTGTTTTTGCACTTCTGCCTCTGTTGGCTCTTCTTTTTTTACCGCTGGTGCTTGACGCCCTCTTCCTTTTCCTTTCGTAAATGTTCCTCGGTTTCCTCCTGCGCGATTTTGGCCGGGTGCAGCTGGTTTTACGATTCGCTTTCGCTTTTTCTTGTCTCCGGATACACCGTCTTTTTTGGATTCCTCCTTGGTTTTCTTTGGCCTTTCAAACTGCTTTAAATCGATCACAGTTCCTGTCAATTTAGGACCATCCAATTTTTTATATTGTGTGGTAAGCCTCTCAGATTCTTCCGAACTTGTTTCGGCCTTGACCTCTTGCGCTTTTGGCGCTTTTGGTTTTTCGACATGCTCTTGTGCTTTGTCGATAGGTTTTGCCGAAATAGATTTTGGGGCTGGTTTTTCTTTTTCAACCTTTGAAGAAGTGCTTTCTTTTTTTGCTTCCGTAGCTACTTCTTGAACAGATTCTTTGCTGGCTTGGTCTTTGACTTCACCAGAAATATCTATTTTGCCAACTGTTTTTACTTCTAATTTTTCAGCCTTGGCTTTGAGTACCTGCTTACGAGCCTCTTCTTCGATACGTTTTTTCTCTAACTCGGCTTCTTGAGCCAAACGAAGTTCTTCTTTTTCTTTCTTTTTTTCTTCTCCAACTTCTTTAGACGCAGCTTTTTTATTTTTATCCGTCTGAAAACCATCCAACAAAACTTCGTAGACATCATTGGAAATTTTAGTGGTAGGGCGCGCCTCTACCTCTATTCCATTTTTTGAGAGATGCTCTACTGCTCTGTCCAATGAAATATTTAGTTCTCTTAAGACTTTGTTAAGTCGAATCGTTTTGTTTTCAGCCATATCTATGTCTAAACTTAATTTATTTTATTGCAACTATCAGAGATTAGGATTCAAATTCTTCTCTTAATACTCTTTGCACGTCTAAAATGGTTTCTTCTTCTAAATCTGTTCTTTTGACAAGTTCATCTACATCTTTGTCTAGAACACTTTTCGCAGTGTCCAATCCGATATTTTTGAATTCTTGGATGATCCAATCTTCTATTTCGTCAGAAAATTCTGTCAATTCCACGTCTTCATCTTCTACGCCTTCACGTTGAACATCAATTTCAAAGCCTGTCAGTTCACTTGCCAAACGAATATTGACTCCTCCTCTACCAATGGCTCTCGAAACTTCTTCTGGCTTTAAAAATACATTTACTCTTCCTTTTTTGCCTTCTGCAGGCTCCTCTGTGATATCCATAGAGACTATTTTTGCAGGGCTCAAAGCTCTTGCAATGAACAATTGGGTGTTTTTAGTGTAATTGATGACATCAATATTTTCATTCCCCAACTCACGAACAATTCCGTGAATTCTAGATCCTTTCATTCCCACACATGCACCCACTGGATCTATTCTATCATCATAGGAGTCTACGGCTATTTTTGCCTTTTCGCCGGGTATTCTAGCAACGCCCTCTATGGTAATCAATCCGTCAAACACTTCTGGTATTTCTTGTTCAAATAATTTAGTCAAAAACCCGGGTGCCGTTCTCGAAAGTAAAATTACTGGCTTGTTCCCCCTCAACTCTACACTTTTGATAATTCCGCGAACAGATTCTCCTTTTCTAAAGAAGTCTGAACGTATTTGTTCGCTTTTCGGCAATACCAGTTCATTTCCTTCGTCATCTAACAAAATGATAGCGTTGTGTTTGATATGGTGTACTTCTGCGGAATACAAATCTCCTTCCAATTCTTTGAATTGCTTAAAGATATTTGTGCTGTCGTGCTCGTATATTTTTGAAATTAAATTTTGGCGCAATGCTAAAATTGCTCTTCTTCCTAATTGGAATAATTTTACTTCTTCAGAAACATCTTCTCCAATCTCAAAATCAGGTTCAATTTTTCTCGCTTCTGACAATTCAATTTCTTCGTTATCATCTTCAGACATCCCATCGGCAACAACTACTCTGTTCCTCCAGATTTCCAAATCTCCTTTGTCTGGGTTTATAATAATGTCAAAATTCTCATCTGACCCAAACTTACGTTTTAATGCAGCTCTAAAAACCTCTTCTAAAATAGACATCAAAGTTACTCTATCGATGCTTTTGTCGTCTTTAAATTCCGAAAACGAATTGATTAAATCTATATTTTCCATGTATTGCTTACTCTTAAAAAATTAGCTTCACTTTTGCTTCTACTATCTCGTTATATGCGATATTCTTTTTTTTCTCTACGGTTATCTTTCCTTTTCCCACAGGTTTGGGTTCTCTTGTTTTCCAAGTCAGCAAAATTCCATCTTCTGAGACTTCCTCCAAGTTTCCCTCGTATTTTTCATCTTCTGTTTTCACCTTTAGTACCCGTCCTTTATTTTTTGCATACTGACGTTTTACTTTCAAAGGCTTTGTAATATCGGGTGAACTTACTTCCAGACTAAAATCTTCTTCTTCTCTGTCCAAATTTCCCTCAACAGCTCTACTCACACGAATGCACTCATTCAAAGGAACTCCGTGATCACCATCAATTACGATACTTATCTTATTGTCCTGAAAAATTTCTAAACTTATTAAAAACAGAGAGGAATCCTCTTTCAAGGCTTCTTCAACGTATTGTTCAATTTGTTCTTTCTTCATCTTTTGGGATAAAAAAGAGGGGACTTTCAAGTCCCCTTCATTTCTCAGTAATCTTAATTTTTCCGGTGCAAATATAGGAACAAATATCCAATTCACAAAAAATCAAAGAACAATAAGCCGCAAGAACCTATGGAATCATTCTCATAGGGTTTGAATTTTTAAAAAAAGCCAAATAATACTTTCTTGCCCACAATCAAACTTACATAGAATTCCTAGGACATCTCCGCATTGAAAAGAAAATCAATACTTAAATCCCTTGGTGAATACAAAGTAAAATGCTGCGACAAAAAAGAACAACGTCATCAGAACATAAAGCAGAAGCAATATTTGTTGGAAAAGATTCAATCCTTCTGTTTTTTCTTTTAAAAACAATCTGATCGCTCTGAAGAAACTGGCAATCACTGTAGAAGTTTCACTGCTTTTGGGTGGGTAATTATTCGTAACCATAACCTCCGTTTTTTAGATTAAAAATTTAAACTGGGGTAGCGGGCTTTTGAATAGAACGTGTTTGCTATTTCAATAGCTACCTTAAATATACAAAAAAAACAGACAATCCCTGTATATTTTGCTATTATTATAGCCCAACCTCCTTTGATAAACTTTTAAAAACACTTACTTTTGATACTTCATTGTATTTTTTAGACCAACTTTCAATTCATGCTTTCGACAGCGGAAAAAAAACATTACCAACGCCATCTTATTTTAGACAAAATTGGTGTTGCTGGACAGGAAAAAATAAAAAACACCAAAGTATTGGTCATTGGTGCTGGAGGATTGGGATGTCCTATTCTCCAATATTTGACCGCCGCTGGCATAGGAACGATAGGCATTGTTGACAATGACGTGGTATCTCAAAGCAACCTTCAACGACAGATTTTATTTTCATACGAAGATATTGGAAAACAAAAAGTAGCTTGTGCGAAAGAGAAACTCACCAAATTGAACCCTCACATTACTATTGAGACACATGCGTGTTTTCTAACGTCAAAAAATGCGATTTCCCTATTTCAACAATACGATATTATCGTAGACGGTTCGGACAATTTTCAAACACGTTACCTGAGTAACGATGCGGCTATTCTTACCCAAAAACCCTTAGTTTTTGGGGCTATTTTTAAATTTGAGGGACAGGTAAGTGTGTTCAATTATCAAAACGGACCCACCTACCGATGTTTGTTCCCGGACCCCCCGACTCCCAACAGCATTCCAAATTGCTCGGACGTGGGTGTTTTAGGTGTATTGCCAGGAATTGTTGGTTGCTACCAAGCGAATGAGGTATTAAAAATTGCCTGTGCTATTGGAACGGTCTTATGCGGAAAATTGCTCACTATCAACAGCTTGAATCTCCAACAAAATATTTTAAATTTCGAAAAGAACAAGAGCCTCAAGATTGAAAAATTAATCGATTACGATGCCTTCTGCGGAATTGCACAAGCCTCTGAAACCGACCTCTCTCCGGAAGAACTAAAGCAACTGATTCAAAATCAAAATACCTGCTTGATTGATGTACGAAAAACATTCGAGCGTGAACATTTTCATATCGGTGGTACCCACATTCCTTTGCATGAATTGCAACAACGATTGCTTGAATTATCAGATCAAGACAACCTTGTCTTTTATTGTCAAGTCGGACAAAGAAGCAAAATTGCTGTGGACATTGCGAGAGAAAAATACCCGACAAAAAACATTCTAAATTTAGCAGGTGGATTAGACGCATGGCGCACCGCTTTCCATATTTTATAAACCACTTTTTTATGAATCCATTGTTAGAAAAATTCGATACACCATTTCAAACGGTTCCCTTTTCTAAAATAAGAAACGAACATTTTAAACCTGCTTTTGAAGCAGCCATTGCAAAAGCAGAAGAGGAGGTCAATTGCATTGTAAACAATCCAAAAGCACCTACTTTTGAAAACACTACAGAGGCACTTGAACGCTCGGGAGCGTTGTTAAATCAAATCTCTAGTATCTTTTTTAACTTGAATTCTGCGGAAACCAACAAAGAAATTCAAAACATTGCGCAAGAGGTTTCTCCCAAATTATCCAAATTTTCAAATGACATCCGTCTGAATGAAGACTTGTTCCAAAAAGTAAAGACCGTGTACGACCAAAAAGATAATTTAAAAATTAACAAGGAACAACTCATGTTGTTGGAAAAACAGTACAAAAACTTTTCTCGAAACGGGGCAAACTTAAACGAAAAAGACAAGGGTCTGTTGCGAGAAATTGATATGGAGTTGTCAAAATTATCCTTGGTTTTTGGCGAAAATGTTTTGGCCGAAACAAACGCTTTCGAGCTTCATATAACGGATCAGAAACAATTGGAAGGACTCCCAGATGGGGCTCTGGAAAGTGCAGCATTCACTGCCAAACAAAAAGATAAAAAAGGCTGGGTATTTACCTTAGACTACCCCAGTTATATTCCTTTTATGACCTACATCGACAATCGTGCATTGCGAAAAGAAATGGCCATTGCTTTTGGGAAAAAATCTTTTCAAGGAAATGAACATGACAACCAACAAATTATTTTAAAAATTGTCAAGCTCCGTCATCAGAGAGCGCAATTGCTGGGGTATCAAACGCATGCTGATTTTGTATTGGAAGAACGGATGGCTGAAACTCCAAAAACGGTTGTTGATTTTTCAAATGAATTGTTGCAAAAAGCAAAACCCGCAGCTCAAAAAGAATTTGAAAAACTGGAAGCCTTCGCAAAAAAAGACGGAATCGACAACCTGCAAAAATGGGACGGCGCCTACTATTCAGAAAAATTAAAAAAAGAATTGTTTTCTTTTGATGAGGAGGCCTTGAAACCCTATTTTCAGCTCGAAAACGTTTTGAATGGTGCATTTGCAATCACACAGAAATTGTTTGGATTGTCCTTTGAGCAGGTCTATGATATCGATGTATATCATAAAGATGTTACCACGTATAAAGTTACTGACGAATCTGGAAATTATGTGGCTATTTTTTACGCTGATTTTTTTCCAAGAGCGGGAAAAAGAAATGGCGCTTGGATGACTTCTTTTAAAAGTCAATACATCCAAAATGGTGGCAATAGTAGACCCCATATTTCAAATGTTTGCAATTTCACAAAACCGACCGAAACCAAACCCTCCTTGCTAACCTTTAACGAGGTAACTACGCTTTTTCATGAATTTGGACACGGTTTGCACGGCATGCTGGCAAACACCACCTACGCCAGCCTCTCTGGCACAAATGTTTCATGGGATTTTGTGGAATTGCCGAGTCAAATTTTTGAGAACTGGTGTTACGAAGAGGAGGCCTTGAAACTCTTTGCAAAACATTATAAAACCGGGGAATTGATTCCCATGGAACTGATTCAAAAAATTAAAAAATCAGCCAGCTTTTTAGAGGGCATGCAGACCTTAAGACAATTGAGTTTCGGCATGTTGGACATGGCATGGCACGGCAGTGTGAATATAGAAAAAACAGCCAATGTAAAAGATTTCGAACGGCAGGCTTTTTCAGAAACGCAATTGTATCCAGACGTGGTAGAAAATTGCATGAGCACATCGTTTTCCCATATTTTTCAAGGAGGTTATTCTGCTGGTTATTACTCTTACAAATGGGCAGAGGTCTTGGATGCGGATGCCTTTGAATACTTCCAAGAAAAAGGTATTTTCAACAAAGAAATTGGCGAAAAATTTAAATCTACTGTTTTGTCAAAAGGAGGTACCATTAAACCGATGGACTTGTATGTTTCCTTCCGAGGGAAAAAACCTTCTTCTGATGCGCTCCTAAAAAGAGCAGGATTGCTTTCATAAATACCCGAAACTTCAATCACGGAATGATTCAGAATTTCCCTTTTTTCTATTTTTGAAAGAAAACGAACTTTTATTTTTTGTATTTGTAACGGTACAAAGCATACGCCAATAAACCTACAAGCAGGTAGGGAAACACCATGAGATAGACAATGCCATCATTCACCCCCTTTGCCATTCCTTTATCTCCACTTTCTACGACTGCTTTACACATCGCGCATTGGCCCTTTGCAAGCAAGGGCACAAAAAAGAGAAATAAGAAAATCCTAGGTTTCATGCTGAGATAGCTAGATTGTGTAATAAGGAGAAATCATCCAATAAACCACGACGCCTGTTACTGCCACATAGAGCCACAAAGGAAAGGTATATTTGGCAATTTTTTTATGCAACTCAATTTGATTTGTCACCGCTCTGACATAGGTAATTAACACAAATGGGATCACCGCAATGGACAATACGATGTGAGAAATTAGGATGAAGAAATAAAGGTATTTCAGTAGGCCTTCACCTCCGTATTTTGTTGAGTCCGAAGTCATGTGGTACAAAACATACAACACCAAAAAAACGACGGATAAAATAATTGACGATTTCATGAAAAATTCATGTTGTTTGATTTTTCCTTTTTTGACAGACACCACAGCTAAAACCAACAGCAACGCGGTAATTGCATTGATCGTTGCGTAAATTGGCGGTAAAAAGAACGGCAATTCCAAATCTATCTTCACTCCAAATAAAATGGCTACTGCCAAAGGAATGACAATGGACAAGGCAATGATTGGTTTGTTGTATTTCGTAGTTTCCATAATTGATCTTTTTTATTGCTTATAATTCAGACTATTCTTCTAACAAGATTGAAATATCTTCTTTTAGCATGGCAATCATTTTTGAACTCAATCCGTCATAAAATTTTATCGGATTGCTATTTTCTCCTACTTTTATTTTTCTAGAACGTATGTAACCTTGTTTGTCAACAAGTGCAAACAAACCTGAATGTTCAAATCCGCCCGCCACATTTTCATTTTTTCCAGCGTACAAGAGAAACCCTTCGTTTGAAAATTTATAGATTTCGGACTCATCTCCTGTGAGAAAATTCCAATTTTTCATGGTGGCTCCTTTTTCAGCGGCATAGGCTTTTAAAACTTCGGGTCGATCGTGTTTGGGATTGATGCTAATTGAAGCAATCCCAAAATGTGGGTTTCCATAAAATTTTTGCTGCAGCAAAACTGTGTTTTGGGTCATAATAGGACAAATGGTAGGGCAAGTGGTAAAGAAAAATTCCACGATATAAACTTTTCCTTCATACTCTTTGTTTGTGATGGTTTCACCATTTTGATTGACAAACGAAAATTGAGGAACTTTCTCAAATTTCACAAGCGGTTCAACAGAAACCCTGGACTGCCATTCGTTGACCATCCATATGCCAAACACCAACACGACAAATGAAATTCCTATGTAAGAGTATTTTTTAGCTGCCATTTAATTCAATTCTGGTCTTTTACTACAAATTTTGACTCGTAAAACACGACTTTTAAGTCTTCTCTCAATTTATTCTTTAGCGTAGCTACGGAAGTCATCTCGTATCCAAACAACAAGCCGTTCAAAGTATCTTCATCATCGGTTCTTCCTCTTAAATTCAGTGTCTCATCAATTAAAAAAGCCTTGGAACTACTGTTGTCCATTTGCAATTCGAAAGGCACCTCCAAGGATTGAAACAAGGCCTTCGTGTTTTCTTCTGCCATCGGAACAAAATGCCACTTTTTTAAATCTATACCGCCTACCAAAGCCAATTCAGAAGTCAATTTTTCAATGTTTTGAGAATCTTCTTGAACCAAGACGACCACTTGAAATTTCTTATATTTTTCTGTGGACTTGTATACGACTTGATACAGGTTTAACAATTGCTGTACACTTCCCACAGAGGTATCATTTCCCAAAAAAACGAGTACCGACACTTTGTTCAAAAGCGAAACATCGGATGATCGAGAGACATCTTCAACATTTTCTGTGAGTATGGGCAGTTTTTCAAAATTGACTTTTCCCGATGCTAAAAACAAAAAGAAAATCAAAGGAATGATAAACGTGGCAAACAATACCACATACTTTTTAGTTTCGTTTTTTGGTGTCTCCATAGGTGAACTTAGAATTTACGTCTGCAATAAAAGATAACTATTCTCATTCTTCTAGACAAAAAAAGGTGGACAAACCACCTTTTTCTTCTCAATATTTTATTTTAGTACGCCCAATTGATATAGGGGGCTAATGTATCATGCACATATCCTCCTTCTATGATCAGGAGTGTTGCCAAATAGGGGATCAAAATAATCAATGGCAGTACGATGGAATATTTAAAATTCTTTTTCTCATCTGCTAAATGCATAAAATAATAAACAATGTAGTAGGCCTTCACAATCGTTAAAATGATAAACAAACTGTTTAAGATTGAGGTTCCTAAAAATTGTGTTTTGAATAAAAATTCAGGCTTGATAATACCCAACACTACTTCGACAATAGTAATTATTGAAAGTATTCCGAATACTTTCCAAATCAATGCTTTGTGTGATGCTTCGTGTCCCATTCTATTTTATTTTTTGGTGATATCGAATTTTTTTATTGTTGCCTTTTAAACCAAGTAGAAGAAGGTAAATACAAACACCCATACCAAATCGACAAAGTGCCAATAGAGCCCCACTTTTTCTACCATTTCGTAGTGTCCTCTTTTCTCGTATGTTCCTATAATCACATTAAAGAAAATGATGATGTTCAATACAATTCCTGAAAATACGTGGAAACCGTGAAATCCTGTGATAAAGAAAAAGAAATCTGCAAATTGCGCACTTCCGTATTCGTTTACCTCTAAATTTGCTCCTTCTACCACACGTGCGGCTTGTGAAAGATATTTCAACCCTTCTTCTCTAGAAACTATTACTTTTTGCTTGGTTTCTGGATTTATTTTTTCAATTCGTAGGTTTACATCTTCATTTGCTGTGAAGGCTGCCACTACTTCTTGAACGGTGTAGTTTGGAATGGTTTCTCCTTCTTCAAACCACAATCCATTATTTCGAGTGTGTTGTTGTTGTTCGTGCTTGCCCACTACAAAGTCACCTAAGGCAATCTGATGCCCTTCTTTTACGAATTGTACGATTTTTCCATCTTTCAACTGCACCGCTCCATAGGAACCTTGAATGAAATTTTTCCATTCCCAGGCTTGTGAACCCACAAAAATAATCCCTCCAATGATGGTTAGAAACATGTAAAAACTTACTTTTTTCTTATTCATTTGATGACCGGCATCTACTGCCAACACCATGGTTACAGAAGAAAAAATAAGTATGAAGGTCATCAATGCCACGTAGTACATCGGCGCATGGGCACCGTGTAGGAATGGGAAGTGCGTAAATACCTCATCGGCAATGGGCCAAATGTCAATAAACTTGAAACGTGTTAGACCGTATGCGGCGAGGAAACCTGAAAAAGTTAAGGCATCTGAAACGATGAAAAACCACATCATCATTTTCCCATAACTAGCTCCCATAGGCTTCACAGAACCACCGTCCCATGTTTTCTCTTCAGACTGATCAGCAATAATTGATCCCATAAAATTCGTTTTGTATTTTTAATATCTAATTCGTTGGCAAAAATAACAATTTAAATCAAGTATTGAAATAGAAAAAGCAAAATAAACCGACCCATAACAGATCTAAAAAATGCCAAAATATGGCCCCCAATTCAAATCCCAACATATCGTTCCCAACATACTTTCCTCTCAGGTGGTTGTAAATCATTACAAGCAAGCAAATTACCCCAATAAAAACGTGTAAAACATGTGCAAAAACAATCACCAAGAGCATGGAAGAGGACACTTCACTTTGAGGTCCTGTAAAAAACAATCCCATCGCTTTTAGTTCCTCAAAACCCTGATACTGTTGCCAAACAAATCCCAACCCAAAAATTAATGTCAAGACTATAAAAATCGTTGTCCATTTTCGATTGTCCTTTCGCAAGGCCGTTTTCGACAAAAACAAAGTCAAGCTACTTAACAAAATGAGTACGGTACTTGCCATAAACGCTTGTGGAATTTCAAAGCTAACCCAGTCTTCTCGATTGCTACTAATCACATACGCACTGGTCAAACCAGCAAACATCATGGTCATGCTTACCATCGAAATCCACATCATGGGTTTGGCTGTTTTTCGTTTTCCTTCTTTTAATTCTATTTCTAACGTATTTTCCATCCGTTCAAATTTTTTGATTCATTTCTTTAAAAATTAATGCAAAAATTTATCCACCACGTAAATAACTTGTATTACGGTGATGTACAAAACACTCGACAACATGAGTTTTCTAGCCATTGTATTGCTAAAATCTTTTAGCATTTTTACGGCAAAAAATAGCATGTATCCTCCTAGTGCCAAAATAAGAAGGGCGGTGAATGGTAAAATGTAAAACTCACCTGTCAGTTTTAATACGGGCGCTAGGGATACTAATATCATGATGACCGTGTACAAAATGATTTGATTTACTGTACTCGTGTCTTTTTTTCCCATGGGCAACATGTTAAATCCTGCCTTTTTGTATTCCTCATCTTGCAACCATCCGATTGCCCAAAAATGAGGGAACTGCCAAAAAAACTGAATCAGAAACAAAAATCCTGCTTCCACTCCAAATTGACCGGTGGCCGCTACCCAACCCAACATAAATGGTATGGCTCCTGGAAAAGCTCCTACAAACACTGCCAAAGGAGTCACAGATTTCAACGGTGTGTACACGGAGGTGTACAAAAAAATAGATACGGCCCCGAAGAAGGCACATTTTGGATGGATGGTATATAAAATTCCGATTCCCAAAATCGTAAAAATTACGGCAATCGTCATGGCAGTATTCACGGACATCCTCCCTGTTGGAAGGGGCCTGTTCATGGTACGCTTCATCAAAATATCCGTATCTTTTTCAATGATTTGATTGAAGGTATTGGATGCTCCTACCATAAAAAAACCACCGATCGCAAGCAAGGCTAAGGCTCCCATATCAATGGTGTCAACGGCCAACAAATAGCCCGCTATCGACGAGAATACGACACTCATGGACAGACCTACTTTGGTCAATTGTTTCAAATCACCAACCCACGAGGAAACAGCGACTTCATTTTCAATCTTTTCTGTGGTCGAACGCATATTTAAAATTTTTTACAAAGATATTTCTTTATTAGCGATTCACCAACCAAAAAGCACAATTCCGTATGTCTAAAAAACCATCTGCATTCGAACAAGAACGAACACCGATTTTTTTCAACTTCCGAAAAAGAAATAAAAAAGGGAAAATAGTTTTGTGGGATGAAATAACCTGTATATTTGCACACGAATTTGAAAAATCAGGTTCACGACGCTCGAGTGGTGGAATTGGTAGACACGCTGGACTTAAAATCCAGTGGACTGTAAGGTCCGTATGGGTTCAAGTCCCATCTTGAGTACAAAACCCGCAACACATATTGCGGGTTTTTTTGTTTTTTCAATATGCGCTATTGAAATGAGCGGTTTTTAAAATCCTTGATGGTTTCAAAAATGATTTGTTAGGGTCTCGGCTATGCGTAGTTGCGCCTGCCTGCCGCAGGTAGGGAATTATGTGTACTCCCTTTTGGATTTCAAAATCTGTATTCAAACAAAAAAACGGTTTGAGATTACTCTCAAACCGCTATTGCTGATACAGGTTGTTTTCGTTGGTTTTTTATTTATTCATCTCTTTCATTAGTTCAGTTGCGGCTAACTTTCCAAAAGCATTTGCCGCCAAGGGGCTAGCTCCTGTAATTAATTTTCGGTCTTTGTGAACTGTATTATCAGCTTCTTCGTTGATTATGGTAACTCCCAAGTTGTTTAACTTTTCTCCATACTTGTATGGCATATGGCCAGGTGTATAACCAATCATTGGTGCTTGCTCATCCACTGCATCAGGAAATGAGGCAATTTTATAACCGTTATATATATAATTGTCTTTGCTACTATCTAACCCAGCTGCTAATAATGCTGCTGGACCATGGCAAATAGCAAGTGTAAACAGATCATTGTTGTGTGACCATTTTAAGAGTTTACTCAGATCTTTGCTTTCTGGTAATCCAAGCATTGCTCCATGACCTCCAGGAATAAAAATAGCTCCATAATCTGAGCTTCCATTCATGGTGTTGGCAACAAAATCAGCTAAGTTTCCTGGATTTTCAAATTTCTTTTTGAATTCAGTATACATTGCTTTTACATGTTCATCGTCTTCTGGCATTGCCCATTGTTCAATAACAACTGGTTCTCCATTAGGAGTTACAACATCTACTTCAAAGCCAGCATTTCTTAAATGTAATACAGGTAGAAGTATTTCGACAGGATGATTTCCAGTTGAGAATTGTTTGCCGTTAGCCATGGTCATATTTTTTTGCTCTGTACAAATCATTAAGACCTTTTTATTTCCTGTATACTTATTTTCATAAACTGTATTATCAAAATCCGTGGTGGGAGATGTTGCCAATTTTAATGCTAATGGTGATGGAATGTAAGATCCATCTTCAATTTCTGTTGGTCTCGATGTAAAGTATAAGACAATAAAAGCTAGTAAAATGATGCTTACTAGAGTTAAGATTATTTTTTTCTTCATGATTTAATTTATATAAATGTTACTAATTTATCCATAGGTTTTCTAACCTTTACAAGGTTGACTAACCAATCTTTATCTACGTCTTTATAGCCTATTGGCAATAAAAGTGTACTTCGTAAGCCTTTGTCGCGCAATCCTAGAATTTTATCTAATGCATCTGGATCAAAACCTTCCATTGGTGTGCTATCTACTCCCTCGTATGCAGCTTGAGCAATAGCTGCCATAAAGGCGATATAGGTTTGTCTTGCAGCATGTTCAAAATTTTCTTCTGCGTCTTTTTGAGGATATGCATTTAGCAATTGCTGACGGTAATTTTCCCAACCTTCGTTTTTAAACCCTCTGATTTCGTTGGTTAAATCAAACATATAATTAATACGGTCTTCGGTATAATTATCCCAAGCGGCAAAAACTAGTAAATGAGAACAATCTGTAACTTGAGATTGATTCCAAGCGATTTCTTTGATACTAGATTTAGTGTCGTCATTTGTAACTACAAACACTTCAAAAGGTTGTAAGCCGCTTGATGTTGGGGCTAATCTGATAGCTTCTAAAATATTGTCTATTTTTTCTTGAGGAACTACTTCGCCATTCATTGCTTTAGTAGCATAACGTTCATTTAATTTGTCTAAAAAACTCATTGTCATATTTTAAATTATCGTACAAAACTAAATGATATTTAGAACGCAAATATGAACCTATGGTAATAAATTAATTTTTGATTCTTTCTTTTCGAATTCTACTTAAACTCTGCGGAGTAATGCCTAGATACGAAGCTATTTGATAGTTAGGTATTATCTTTTCAAATTCGGTATATTCTTTAATGAATTGATTGTATTTTTCAGTTGCAGATAGTGCTAACAAACTTAAAATTCGTTTTTGAAGTGCAGAAATCCGTTTTTCAAAATTCTTACGCTGAATGGTTTCAAATTGAGGAAATTCTTGATAAAATTTTTCAACTTTAGAATTGTCGATTATCAAAACCTTAGAATGGGTTAGGCTTTCGATGGAGACAACAGATTTGTTATCTGTATAAAGTGTTATATAATCACTTATCCACCAGTTCTTAATGGCAAATTGTATTGTGTGTTCTTTTCCGTCTTCAGTTTTGAAAAAAGAACGCAAACAACCACTTACAACAAATACATGTTCTTTTTTAATAGAGTTATCAGTAAGTATTTGTTCTCCTTTAACTAAGTTTTTTTCTTTGATTATTTCATTTAATTTATTTTCTATTTCAGTTGAAATTGTAACCGTATTTTTAAAATAATCTAAAAGTTCATTCATATATTCAAATTATAGTCAACGGTCTCGTACAACCGTCAGTTATGGGTTTTAAATTACTATTTTTCGATTAAGCAATGACGCTTGCAATTCCGTGTGGATTCGGATTAAGTCGAAGCCGCCGTAATTGCGGTTATACATTGTTGGCAACTGGCTTTATATTCCTTTAATTAAGAAATCGTCACTATTTTCATTTTCAATATTACTTTCTATTTCTTGTAATACTGACAATCCTTCCTGCTTTTTAATTTTTACAGAATAAGATTTTGTTGCGGAAATTAAATGGTTAATAACCTCAAAATTACTCTTTGAATTAAAAATACTACTAATGGTATCCTTAATTTCGACCAATTCGTAATTATTATCGAAAGGGTATGTGAAATTTAATTTGTTATCTCTCAATTGTTCTCTCGGTATTCTTTCAACAATTTTATTTTTCTTAGTGGCTAGTAATTTTAATATGGAACTTTTGCGATTTTCATAATGAATGGTATATTGATTTTTTAAAAGTTCCGGTGTGACTAAAATTCCGCTAAATGACTT
>CAXRIA010000026.1:0-14537 GCA_964230805.1 Flavobacteriaceae bacterium | reverse complement strand
CTCAAACAAGCGGTACAACCGCCAATGATTTTTCCAACGCTGTGACCTATACCCTAACTGCCGAAGACGGCAGTACCACGCAAGATTGGACGGTTACAGTAACCGAAGCAGCTTGTTTGAATGCATTTCCATATCTCGAAGATTTTGAATCGAATTTGGGTGTTTGGCTTCAAAACACAGACGATGATATTGACTGGACGAGAAACAGTGGCAGAACTAACTCATTAGATACGGGCCCAAGCGCAGCACACGAGGGGACTTTTTATGCATACATAGAAGCCACTAGCAATTCAAACAAGACAGCCATTCTTACCAGTTCTTGCTTTGACATCACTTTGTTATCAAACCCTGCATTGAATTTCAAGTACCACATGTACGGTCAAAATATGGGAAGCCTAGAGGTAGAAATAGCAACGGATAGTGATTCGTATTCGTCTTGGATCAGTGTATGGTCAAAATCTGGAGACCAAGGAGATGTCTGGAGAGATGCTTCGATAGATCTTTCCCCGTATGCTTCTGACAATCCTCGTTTGAGATTCAAAGGAGTAATAGGAAATGATTTCTCAAGCGATATGGCCATAGATGCTGTACGAATTAGAGAGGCAAGTACAGAAACGGACATTGTCACATTTTCCTTTGCAGAACAAACAGGGACAGCCACCATTGATGCCGAAAACCATACGGTTGCCATTGAAGTTATAACAGGAACAGAGCGTACAAGTCTTGTCCCCACCTTCACACTTTCTGAGGGGGCCACTGCGACTGTAGGTGGCATTGCCCAAACAAGTGGCACAACCGCTAATGATTTTTCCAACGCTGTGACCTATACCCTAACTGCCGAAGACGGCACTACCACACAAGATTGGACAATTAATAGCGGTACTTTATCTATTCAGGATATTGTTTTTTCTGAATCGTTACGGATTTATCCAAATCCTGTAACCCACAAAATTTACATCGCAACAGCCCATCGTTTGGATACGGTAAAAATTTATGGCATCAATGGGAAACTTTTGCAAGAACTCACCCCTCAAAAAATAGAGGACACCTATGAAATAGCGATTGCAAATTTTAGTCCTGGAGTCTATTTTATCGAAATGATGAGTGAAAACAAAAAAGCGGTCAAACGGTTTGTCAAGAAATAAGTTTTAAAAATAACGTTTATCGAAGCTGTCTGAAAATCTCTTTTCAGACAGCTTCTTTTTTATTGACAATACCCGAGCTTTTCAAATCTAGCGTCACTTTTTTGAACGAATCTTAGCGATGAATATATTGTTATTACGCAATATATTTCACACATTATTTTTTGTTCCTGTAATTTATAAGTCTTGGAACACGGGCGCTTACAAATAAATACGTCGTCCTTTTAAAATGACCAAGGACATGCCACTATTTATTTCGTAGATTTGCCATGTTTTCTATAAAAGATTCCGTTTTTTTGTATTTTCAATCTTTGTTTATGGGTTTTCGGTTTTTTGTTTTCGTTGGAATTCTTGTTTTGTTAGATGCTTACGTTCTCTTCGGGCTTCGGTCTGTTTTTTCAAAAAATAATACCCAATATTGGGCAACAATTGTCTATGTATTCCTTGCTTTACTGGCGCACATAGGTTTTTATGTTTTGGTCAAGCATTTTTCATCCCGAACGTTGAATGCTACTTTGGTGCACAATTTATGGATCGGTTTTGGTTTTTCTTTTATCGTTTTCAAATTAATAGTTGTCTCTTTCTTACTATTCGATGACGCACTTCGCTTTTTAAAATTTGGGATCCAGTATTTGTATGATTTTTTTACCACAAATTCGAGCGATATTGATTTGGAAAATAGACGGAAATTTTTGGTCAATCTTGGCTTGGGAGTGGCGAGTATTCCGTTTGCATCCATGTTGTATGGGATCACCAAGGGAAAGTACAATTACAAGGTGAAAAACGTACAGCTAAAATTTCCAAATCTTCCGAAGGCATTTGAAGGCTTTCGTCTTGTGCAAATTTCAGACATTCATGCAGGGAGTTTTGACAGTGTGGAAGATGTGAAGCGAGGGGTGGATTTGATCAATGCGCAAAAGGCCGATGTGGTCTTTTTTACAGGCGATCTCGTCAATAGTGATTCCAGAGAAATTGAGCCCTACAAAGCGGTGTTTAAACAAATTGATTCAGAAATATACGCTGTTCTGGGAAATCACGATTATGGAGATTACAAAAAATGGTCATCAAAGAAGGCAAAACAAGAAAATTTTGAGCTTTTGGAAAAGCATCAAAAAGAAATGGGTTTTGATTTGCTGAAAAACGAACATCGGATCTTAAAGAAAAATGGAGACCAAATTGCGGTAATTGGAGTAGAAAATTGGGGAAATTCTTTTGTCAAGCATGGCGACTTGGATAAAGCGCTTGAAGGAGTCGATAAAGAAGAATTTAAGATTTTACTATCACACGATCCTTCGCATTGGGATTTGAAAACAATTCCGCATGCAACCCATGTAGATTTGACACTCTCAGGTCATACCCATGGGATGCAATTTGGAGTCGATATTCCATGGCTGAAATGGAGCCCTGTCAAGTACAAATATCCGAGATGGTCAGGTTTGTATCAAGAGGCATCACAATATTTATATGTCAATCGCGGTTTTGGATTTTTAGGGTTTCCAGGGCGTGTTGGTATGTGGCCTGAAATTACGGTGATCGAACTCACAAGTGAAGAAGCAAATACATGAACAGAAAATTAAATGAAAATAAAGTCTTGTCCATAAAAATATTGGAGAAGCGAATTTCTTTGGATAAAAAAGAAGCAATTTCTCTGGAAGAAGAGCTCATGGAACGAAAAAATAAGTTCGCCAATCTCACGCAGCAACAGTTAGAGAAACCAATCACCCGGGCTGGAATTGTAGGGAATTATCATATTGTCGGTAAAAATTCAATGCAAGATACCAACGGTTATGTGGGTTTATTGTCCTTAGATTTAGAAGAAAACCAAATACGGGCAACTTGGCTGATGGAAGGAACAGAGGTGCATCGCGGTTATGGTTTTTTACACGACCGTGTCTTGGTGCTCAATTTTAGGTATTGCTCTGAAGGCATAGAGTACAATGGAGTCGTGGCCTATGAATTTTTGACAAATGAGATTATTACGGGCAATTGGACGGAGGAAATAAATCCAAAAATTGGCATAGAATATGGTCGAAAATTGCCCTTAGAAAAAATAAATCCGTTGTATTTTTTTGGAAAAAACTAAATGCCTTGGTTTAATTGTTGCATGAGAAGCTTTTTTCAAAAAGAAAATAGTATTTTTGCAACCTTAAATTTTTTGTATGCAAATTAGAAACATCGCTATCATAGCACACGTTGACCACGGTAAGACAACCTTGGTAGATAAAATCATCGACCAGGCAAAAGTTCTGGACGAAAGAAAAGAAAGAACCGATCTTTTGTTAGACAACAATGATTTGGAACGTGAAAGAGGAATTACAATTCTTTCTAAAAATGTTTCTGTGCAGTACAAGGGGACTAAGATCAATGTGATTGATACGCCTGGCCATGCCGATTTTGGGGGTGAAGTAGAACGTGTTCTAAAGATGGCAGATGGGGTTTTATTGTTGGTGGATGCGTTTGAAGGTCCCATGCCGCAAACCCGATTTGTATTGGGGAAAGCGATCGAATTGGGATTGACTCCGATTGTTGTGGTGAATAAAGTAGACAAAGAAAATTGTACGCCCGATCTTGTACATGAAAAAGTTTTCGACTTGATGTTTGCACTAGAGGCAACGGAAGAACAGCTTGATTTTACGACCATTTACGGTTCTGCAAAGAACAATTGGATGAGTACCGATTGGAAAAACGAAACGACAGATATTGTTCCTTTATTGGATGCTGTATTGGAATCGATTCCGGAAACACCGTACAACGAGGGATCTCCTCAAATGCAAATCACTTCGTTGGACTTTTCTTCTTTTACCGGACGAATTGCCATTGGACGTGTTTTTAGAGGTGATTTAGAAGCAGGAAAAGATTATATGTTGTGCAAGGCAGGTGGCGTACAGAAAAAAGTACGAATCAAAGAATTGCATGTTTTTGAAGGCATGGGGAAGGCCCAAGTAGACAAAGTGCGTTGCGGCGATATTTGTGCCATTACAGGTGTCGAAGATTTTGAGATTGGAGATACGATTTCAGATATTGAGAATCCCGAGGAGTTGCCTAGAATTGAAGTAGATCAGCCTACCATGAGTATGTTGTTTACGATTAACAATTCTCCATTTTTTGGGAAAGAAGGGAAATTTGTAACCTCGCGTCATTTGCGAGATCGTTTGTTCAAAGAGTTGGAAAAAAACTTAGCCTTAAAGGTAGAGACTACCGATTCTGAAGATAAATTCAATGTGTTTGGTCGCGGTGTTTTGCATTTGTCCGTATTGATTGAAACCATGCGTCGAGAGGGGTATGAATTGCAGGTAGGACGTCCGCAGGTGATTTTTAAAGAAATTGATGGCCAAAAATGTGAACCCTACGAAACCTTGTCCATCGATGTTCCTGAGGAGGTTGCCTCAAAAGCAGTGAATTTGGTGTCGTTGCGAAAGGGAGATTTGATGGTAATGGAACCCAAAGGCGATTTGCAACATTTGGAATTTTCAATTCCTTCGAGAGGATTGATAGGATTGCGTAATAAAATATTAACGGCTACAGCTGGACAAGCCATTGTCAATCACCGTTTTAGTGAGTACGCACCCTACAAAGGAGAGTTTACAGAGGAATTGAAAGGAGCCATTGTTTCTTCAGAAACAGGGAAAGCAACCGCCTATGCGATTGATCGTTTGCAAGATAGAGGTCGCTTTTTTATCGATCCAAATCAAGATATTTACAAAGGTCAAGTTGTTGGAGAGAACAGCAAATCGGATGATATGGGAGTCAACCTTATCAAAGGGAAAAAACTATCAAACGTTCGTTCTTCTGGAAATGACGATGCGGTGAAAATTGCTCCAAAAATTGATTTTTCTTTGGAAGAATGTATGGAATACATTCGAGAAGATGAGTATTTAGAAATTACTCCTGAAAATTTGCGTATGCGAAAAATAAATTTTCGATAGGATACGAAGCACCAATAAAAAACCCGTTTTCAAATTTTTGAAAACGGGTTTTTTTGTTTGAATATCGATTCACATAGCATGTCAATCATTACGATGAAAGATGTTTATTCTTCAATGGCCCTATCAAGAAGGTTTTGGTTAAAGTCTTTGTTGGTTTTTACTCCTAGCTTTTTGATGTTTTCAACTTTTTTGATAAGATTTCCTCTTCCTGTAAGTTTTTTCATGGAGGAGTCATAGGATCCTTGTACCGTCTTAAGTTGGTTTCCTACTTTGATCAAATCATCTGTGAGGTTCACAAATTGATCGTACAATTTTCCAGCCTGACTTGCGATTTCTAATATATTCTTTTTTTGATTTTCTTGGCGCCACATGGACGATACTGTACTTAGCGTTGCCAAAAGTGTGGAGGTAGAAACCAATACGATATTTCTATCAAGTGCGTCGAGGTATAAATTGTTGTTTTTTGTCAAAGCCAACATCAACGCGGGTTCTATAGGTACAAACATGATCACGTAGTCCGGAGCGTTTATTTCATAGAGTTCCGCATATTTTTTTTCACTCAATTCTTTGATGTGTTTTTTTATGCTGTCGATATGCTTGGTCAAATGAAGCTCTTTTTCGTTTTCGGTTTCTGCACTGTGAAAGGCTTCGTAGTTGGTCAAAGACACTTTTGAATCAATGATCAGATGCCTGTTGTCTGGAAGATTGACCACAAAATCAGGTTTTTTCAGTTTGCCTTCATCATCACGAAATCCGCCTTGGGTGGTGTAGTGAATTTCTTTGCTGAGTTTCGCTTTTTCTAAAATTACTTCAAGTTGCGTTTCTCCCCAGTCTCCTTGGACCTTACTATCGCCTTTCAAAGCTTTTGTTAGGTTAACGGCTTCTTGACTCATTTTAGAATTGATTTCTTTGAGGCCTTTTATTTGTTCGTTGAGAGCTGAATGTCTTCCAATACTTTCTTTGTTGGTGTCCTCTACTTTTTTTTCAAAATTTTGGATTTTTTCTTTCAAGGGGTTTAAGATTTCATGAATGCTCTCTTTGTTCTGTTCCTTGAATTTTTTCGATTTTTCATCCAAAATTTTATTGGCTAAATTTTCAAATTCTTTGCTAAATTTTTCCTGCAGTTGTTCGACTTCTTTTTTGTTGTCTCGGAGTGCTTTTTCACTGTTTTGAAGTGCTGCATTTACTTGTGTGATGTCAATGTTGAGTTGTTTGTTTTCGTCTCTCAGTTTTTCTATTTCTGCCTCTTTTGAATTTTGTAATGCCTCATTTTTTTCCTTGGTTTCCTGTAAAAGAGCCAACAAATTGTTGTTTTTTTCTTTCATTCCTATTTGCTCTTTTTCTGATCGGAGCTTTGAAATTATTTTGCCAATGAAAAAACCGCCCACTATACAAAGGGTGCAGGCTAAAAAAAGAAGAATAAAATTTGTCATATGGGTGTTGAGTAAAAAGTTAGCGTCTTTACAAATTTAAAAGAATATTTGAAAGGAAGGGGTGTGGGTTTACATATTTGAAGAAACCTTATTTTTCGGGTTAAAACGAATTTTCAATCTATGGAAAATATTTTGCCTGTTTCTGCGAGGTGTGTGTTCGGAAAAATACCTTGTGCCTCTATTTGGAAGGATTTGAGATTTGCATAGCGATTGGAGTAATGCCCGATGACAAGTTGCCCAGCCTGCGCTTCTTTGGCAATGGTTGCAGCTTCTTTGGCAGTGCTGTGTTTGGTTTTTTTAGCCAGGTCTTTTTCTGTTTCAAGAAAGGTTGCTTCGTGATACAAAAGATCCACCTTTTGAATTAGTGGAACGATTCTCGGCAGGAAGGAAGTGTCACTACAAAAAGCATAAGAAACCGTTTTTTTGGGAGGAAACGTTAGTTTTTCATTGGGTATTTCTTTGCCATTGGCAGCCACGAAGTTTTTTCCTTTTTTTAAATTATGGTAATCACAAACTTGTATCTCTGGGTTCAATTGAATGGTTTCTATATTCAATTTTCTCGGACCTTCTTTTTCTTGGAATAAATAACCGTTGGTATAAATACGGTGGTCTAACGGGATGGTGCGTACCCGTACTTTTTTGTCCTCAAATACAAGGGTACTTTCCTTACTCGTTAATTCATGAAAAATAAGTTGGAATTTGGTCCATGATTTGCATAGTTTTAATTGCAACGTAATAATCTCTTTGATGCCTTTGGGACCGTAAATATGCAAGTCATGTTCTCGATTCAACAATCCAAATGTAGAAATCAAACCGATGAGTCCATAGAAGTGATCTCCGTGCAAATGGGAGATAAAAATATGTCTTATTTTGGCAAATTGGATTTTGTTTTTTCGAAGCAAGGTCTGAGTGCCCTCACCACAATCAATTAAAAAATGACGTTCATTGATTTCTAAAAACTGTGCCGTAGGATAGGCGTTGTTGCGCGGTGTGGCAGAGTGACAGCCAAGAATGGTAAGTTGAAGCCCCATAGCAATGTTTGTTAACTCATGAGATCTCTTTCTATTTCATCCATCTCTAAAACATCTTCGGCTTCCGTAAGTGTAGGGACCACGCTCAAAGATTCGTCTTCAAAATCATCAATTTCAACCGTATTTGTTATCAATACAAAAGATTTACCCTTTTCTTTTTGTTGTTCGGAAAACGCTGAGAAGACTTCCAATTCGTCTGCAGTCACATGAAATTTATCCGAGAGGTTTAAAAAGAGATGGGTCGTTGGAACTTCGTGAATTTGGGAGCTAAATACAGTGTAAAACGCTGTGAAAGAATTTTCTTCGGGAAGAATAATCGTGTAATTTTCTTTGTTTTGAATGATCATAACCTATGTGATTTGAAATATTCGATGAACACTAGTTTGAAAGTACCTAGTAGTGCTTATCGTTTTATTTGTTCGGCCAGTAAGTAAATACAAGCCATTCGAACAGCAACGCCGTTTTCTACCTGGTTCAAAATAATGGATTGATCAGAATCAGCCACATCACTAGTGATTTCGACACCTCGATTGATAGGGCCGGGGTGCATGACGACAATTTCTTTGTTTAAAGAATTTAAAATGTCTTTACTGATACCGAATAATTGCGTGTATTCTCTTGTGGAAGGAAAGTATTTTACATCCATTCTTTCGTGTTGTACTCTCAATACATTGGCGACATCACACCATTCCAATGCTTTTCGTAAGTTGGTTTCTACTTTGACACCCAAACTTTCGATGTATTTCGGAATCAGTGTAGTAGGGCCACAAACCTTTACTTCTGCACCTTGCAGTTTCAAAGCAAAAATATTAGACAGGGCCACTCTCGAGTGCAGCACATCTCCGATGATTACGACTTTTTTTCCAGATACATCACCGAGTTTTTCACGAATGGAGTAGGAGTCGAGCAATGCCTGTGTGGGATGTTCGTGCGTCCCATCACCCGCATTGATTATTTTGGCATCCACATGATTGGAAAGAAAAACACCTGCCCCCACATTGGGGTGACGCATGACAACAATATCCACTTTCATGGAGAGAATATTGTTCACCGTATCGATCAACGTTTCTCCTTTTTTTACCGAGGATTGTCCCGCTGAGAAATTCACGATATCTGCGGAAAGTCGCTTTTCAGCCAATTCAAAGGATAGTTTTGTACGGGTACTATTTTCGAAAAATAAATTGGCGATGGTGATGTCTCTCAAGGAGGGAACTTTTTTGATAGGACGGTTGATTACTTCTTTAAAGTGGTCTGCCGTCTCAAAAATAAGGTCTAAATCTTCTTTCTTTAGATGCTTTATTCCGAGTAAATTTTGAACACTAAGTGATTTCATTTTGTTTTTAATCATTCGTTGTTAAATAAATAGCATCTTTTCCATCGTTTTCTTTCCATAGAACGGCCACTCTTTCATTGTTAATGACATCTACTTGCCTTCCTCTATAATCGGGTTGTATAGGCAAATGCCTACTAAAACGTCGGTCTATCAGGCATAGCAGTTCTGTTTGTTTCGGTCTTCCATACGATTGCATTGCGGTTAAAGCGGCGTTGATACTTCTGCCAGAAAATAAAACATCGTCGATCAAAACCACATTTTTGTCTTCAATAATAAAGTTGACATGAGTCGTATTGGCTTCTAATGGAGCGTCTCTTCTCCTGAAATCGTCTCTGAAAAAAGTGATATCTAGCAAGCCTAGTTGAATGTTTTGAATGTCGTATTCTTCCTTTAAGAGTTTTTCGAGTCGCTGCGCTAAAAAAGTTCCTCTGGGTTGAATACCCAAAAGGACAGTATTGGAAAAGTCGCCGTGGTTTTCAATCAACTGACAGGCTAGTCGATGCAATATGATTTTGATTTCCTTGGAGTTTAGTAAGATTTTATCACTCATAATAATAACCAAAGCAGGTTTTGAAAAACAAATATACTTGTAATTCGTCAAGAATAAAATTAAAAAATAGATTTTTGGAAAGTTGGCGGTTTCAGAAAAGCCTATGTAGGTAGAAAAAAAACAAAGAAATTACCTGAGAATTGTTGTTGTCAAAATGATGTGTTTTCTGATGTGATGTTAATTAAATTGTTAAAAAGATATTCATGAGGAATTGTTTTCCAAACAATCAAATCGTATTTTTATTTTATTGATAGTATAAAAAAGAGTTGCCCATGGCGTTATCGAGATTTGAATCGATGCTAAAAACCAACAAAGTGTATTTTTTTGATTCCGCGGAATTTGAAGAAATCATACATTATTATATCGACAATGGAAGGCATGCATTGGCAAAAAAAGCAGTAAAATTAAGTTTGGAGCAGCATCCTTCTTCCACCATGCTGAAATTGTTAAAAGTGGAGTTGTTTATTTTTGAAGATAAAATTCTAGAGGCCAAAAAATTGTTGCATGAGATTGAAGCTTTGGAACCAACGAACGAAGAAGTGCACATTCAAAAAGCAGCTATTTTTTCAAAAGAGGACAAGCATCAGGAAGCCATTCAATCTTTAGAAACCGCCTTGGAATTTACCAATGATCTTGCAGATGTCACTTCTTTGATGGCCATGGAATATCTGTATCTTGACAACTTTATCAAAGCACGTGAAAATTTTGCCAAGTGTGTTGCCTTGGACCCTGAAGATTATTCCTCATTGTACAATGTCATTTATTGTTTTGATATGGATGGAAAACATGTTGAGGCCATTTCGTATTTGAACGACTATGTAAATAACAATCCTTATTGTGAAGTTGCCTGGCATCAATTGGGGAGGCAATACATGGTCATCGAAAAATACGATGACGCTTTGAAATCTTTTGATTATGCCGTTGTTATCGATGAAAATTTTGTTGGGGGTTACATAGAAAAAGCGAAAACATTGGAAATTTTAGAACGTTGGGAAGAAGCCATCGAAAATTACACAGTGGCGCTTGAATTGGATGATCCCACGGCCTTCGTTTATTTGCGAATAGGAGATTGTTATCGAAAGAATGAAAACTTTCAAAAGGCAGTAGAATACTACAAAAAATCAGTCAATGAAGATCCATTGTTAGACAAAGCTTGGTGGGCATTGTCACATGTCTGTGTGGAATTGAAAGATTATGAAAAGGCTTTGTATTATTGTAAAAAATTAATTTCTATTGATGAATTTAATCCGGAATATTGGAGAAAATATGGGGAAATTAATGTAAACTTATCCTTATATGAAGAAAGTGTGTCTGCTTTCAAGCGCTGCTTGAGTTTGGATGACAAAGCACTTGAGGTATGGATGGCTCTGGTCGATGTGCAATATTTTATTGGAGATTATAAACTTGCGTTGGAAAATTTGATTCGCGCTAAAAATTACTACAGCGAATCGGCAGAATTGGAATACCGTTTGTTCGGTATTTTTATGCAGCTCGGAAAAAAAGAGGAAGCTTTTCTACATCTAAAAAATGGAATGGCCATCGATTTTGATTTTTTAGAGGTGGTCAAAGAATTGTATCCAGGTTTTTTTAAAACCAAAGAAGTTATTGCCCTTATAGACGCCCATCTTTTGTGAGAATCCCGAAAAGAATAAGAAGTTTTTTGCAATTAAAAACTATATTTGTCAAAATCAAAAGAGACAAATGCAAAGAACACTCAAACAATCACTCTTTCTATTTTTAAAAGGCATGGCCATGGGAGCAGCGGATGTCGTTCCAGGGGTTTCCGGCGGAACGATTGCTTTTATTTCTGGAATTTACGAAGAGCTTTTAAAGAGCATTAGTGCGATTAATTTGGAAACACTCACATTGCTCAGAAAAAAGGGAATCAAAGCCGTTTGGAAAGCGGTCAATGGTTCGTTTTTAGTCACGCTTTTGGCAGGAATCGCAGTGAGTGTGGTTTCTTTAGCCAAAGGAATTTCTTATTTGTTAGAAAATCAACCCATTCTTTTGTGGTCTTTCTTTTTCGGTTTGGTACTGGCAAGTGTCATTTTTATCGGCAAACAGATCACCAAATGGAATTTTTCGACAGTGTTTATGTTGCTTTTCGGTATCTCGATCGCCTATTACATTACGATTTTAGAACCGTTGGTTTCAGAGGGAGCCTCGTATTGGTTTTTATTTTTATCGGGAGCAATAGCAATCTGTGCCATGATATTACCCGGGATATCGGGTTCTTTTATTTTGGTACTCTTGGGGTCTTACAAAATGATTTTAGGGGCCATACATTCGAGAGATTTTGTAACCATCGCAATTGTTGGGTCGGGCGCTGTGGTAGGATTGTTAAGTTTTTCAAAAGTTTTGAAATGGTTGTTTTCAACATATAAAAATGCCACTCTAGCCGGGTTAACAGGATTTGTTATCGGTTCTTTGAACAAAATTTGGCCGTGGAAAGAAACGCTTTCTTGGAGGTTCAATTCGCATGGTGAACAAGTGCCACTGTTGCAAAAAAGTGTAGGGCCATTTCATGTTAAGGGAGAACCGCAATTGTTATGGGCTTGTTTTTTCGCTCTGTTGGGGTATTTTGTAATTTTGATTTTGGAAAAAATGCAAACCCTGAAAAAATAGTTGCTGTTTCCCGTGTCAAGTTGCTCAATTAATAAGTCACAACACAAAAACAAAAAACGGTGTTCGTTCAAAAAAAACACTTCGAAAAAACAATGCTTTTCCTAAAAGGATTGGCAATGGGGACGGCCAATAAAGTGCCGGGAGTCTCTGGGGGCGCAGTTGCCTTTGTGCTGGGGTTTTACGAGGAGTTGATCTACAGCTTTCAAAAGATAAATGGCAAAGCGTTAAAACTACTGCTCAATGGACGTTTTAAAAGCCTTGTTGGCTATTTAAATCTACCCTTTTTAATGTTGGTCATGGGAGGGAGTTTGTTTAGTTATTTCAGTGTTTCCATTATTTTGGATTATCTTTTGAAGCAATATGAACGCTATGTTTGGAGCGCTTTTTTTGGGATGATCATAGGATCTATTTACTACATCAGTAAAAAATACGAGGGTTGGTCACCAAAAAATGTAGCAGTTGTTCTATTGGGTTTGGTCATTGGCTTGCTGTTGAGTTTTCTACCTCCTGCGAAGGAAAATAGCAATCTGTGGTTTGTTTTCTTTTGTGGGGTTATTGGAGTTAGTGGAATGACTTTCCCAGGTTTGTCTGGTTCATTTTTATTGATGCTACTCGGGAATTATGTTTTACTACTCGTAGATGCGGTGAACATTGTTTTCGATGTGTCAAAAAATGTGTTGCTCGGAAATTTCGAGGTTTTACAAGATCCTGTCAACAGACGATATATCAAAATTTCCTTGATTTTCTTTTTGGGTTCTTTTGTCGGTTTGGTGTCTATTTCTCATTTGTTAAGTTATGTACTAAAACGATGGAATCATGTTGTAAACGCCTTGATTATTGGTTTTATTGCCGGTTCGTTGGGAATGGTATGGCCTTGGAAGATTAAAATATTTGCCATGCAGAACGGAAGTGTTTTGTTGGATAGCCAAAACAACCCTGTGTTGGAAAATTACCAACGATTCGTTCCAGATTTTGCTGAAATAAATACATGGATTTCAATAGGATATGTAGTTATGGGAATGGCCATTGTCATAGGAATTGATTATTTCGAACATCAAAAGAAAAAACAAAAATGAGTACCAAAAAGACATTTGGATTGGTAGGTAAAAATATCGCCTATTCCTTTTCTAGAAATTATTTTTCAAAAAAATTCGCACAATTGAAATTAGACAATTGTTCGTATCAAAATTTTGATTTGCCAAGCATCGAAGACTTTTCAGCTATTTTCGAGGCAAATTCAAAAAATATTGTCGGTTTGAATGTTACGATTCCCTACAAAGAAAAGGTAGGTTCTTTCTTAGATGAAATAGATACGGATGCTCAAAACATCGGAGCGATCAATACCATCAAAATTTTGGAGTCAGGAGCCAAAAAGGGGTACAACACCGACGTTTATGGTTTTTCAAAATCAATCGAGCCATTGCTAAAAAAACACCACAACAAAGCCTTGATTTTAGGAACTGGAGGAGCGTCCAAAGCGGTTGCTTACGCCTTTGATAAACTAGAAATTCAATACAGTTTTGTGTCAAGAGTTCCAAAAAATGAAAATCAGATAGACTACGGTGCCATCGATGCCTCTGTGATGGACACCCATACCATTTTGGTCAATTGTTCCCCCTTAGGAACCTCACCAAATATTCATTTATGTCCCGATATTCCGTATGAGTTATTAACGTCAAAACATCTTTTGTATGATTTGATATACAATCCATCAGAAACCACCTTCTTGAGCCGAGGGAAAGCGAAAGGAGCGGCGATTAAAAACGGATTGGAAATGCTAGAACTCCAAGCAGAAAAATCTTGGGAAATTTGGAATTCCTAACGTCTTTTTTGTGGAATAGGCGTTATTTTTAGTAACACTCAATGTTATTTATAATTTTGTGGTTTCGCTAGCTATTCCTATATTTAAAGTCTTATCAAGGAACTTTAAACATATGCAATATGTCAGACAATTCAAATGAAAATACGCAAGATTTAGAAGCTAAAAAAGTGCCGGGTCTGTATTTTATTGGTGAAGTTGTGGATGTTACAGGTCACTTGGGCGGCTTTAATTTTCAATGGGCTTGGGCCTCGGGCTATTGTGCGGGTCAGTATGTTTAGTGATTAGCGTTTTACCTTCAGTTTTGTTAGCATGCAGAGGAAATTTCAAGAAGATAAAAATGGAGCTGTATTATGGCGAAAAAAGCAGTTGTCCTTGCCTCTGGTGGATTGGACTCGACAACCTGTATCGCATTAGCTAAATCACAAGGGTTTGATGTGTATGCGATGAGTTTTGATTATGGGCAGCAACACAATGCTGAGTTGGATGCGGTGAAGCGTATTGTTAAACAAATGGACGTTAAGCAACATGAGATTGTTAAGTTTACAATGGAGGGTGTTGCTAAAGGTTCGGCATTGACGAATGATGAAATTGATGTGCCAGATTATGATGGCAGCGAAGAGATTCCTGTCACTTATGTGCCTGCACGTAATACGATTTTTCTTTCAATGGCACTGG
>CAXRIA010000025.1:0-3396 GCA_964230805.1 Flavobacteriaceae bacterium | reverse complement strand
TATTCACAATATAGTCATGTGAGTCGTAAAGAAAATTCACCTCCACGACCTTGTCGTTTTCCCATTTGAATGAGGCCTGAACTGGAGAGTTTATAGTTACGTCAGTGGCATTGCTCGTTCCCGTCCAAGTAAACCAAGTATTGGTATAGACTTCACCGCTGTCGAGAATAAAAGTACCTGTCGCTCTATCGGAATTTGTGATATCACTGTAAAAATTACGTCCTTGAAGGAACCCTTCCATCATTGCTGCAGGTGTTGTTTCAACACCATTGACATTGGCCACTGCATTTTCAGCAAAGAGTTCTTCTTGACCTGTCATGTCATTGGCTAGGTACGCATCGTTAAAGGCGTCCATGGCTACTGATTTTGCATCGCCAACTTCAATTGTCCCAAAGTGATGCTCTGATTTCGCAATGTGACCATCTGAAACTTGAGTACATGAGCTTAGGAATGAGGCAAGTACGAGTATAAATAATAATTGTTTCATGTTTTTTAGATTAAGCTCTAAATTTAGCCATTAATAAATAAAACAATTTAAAATAATTGTAAAGTTATTCTGGCTTCAGATCAAAAAGTCAAATGGTTTTCGCAAATTCCTTAGTCGGGGCATTCTCCTTCCGTCCAAGTCAATACCCCACTGACTGAGGCATAGCAAGTGTTGCTATATGTAACTGCATCACATCCGCATACTGGTTCGTATATTTCTATACAGGCAACGTCCGATGAGCTTGGCTCCTTGAGGCAAGAGGTTTGGTCATTCTCTTTTTCACACATTGTGATCAAAACCAGAAAGCTAAATATAGCGTATTTCATTTCGTGATGATGTCAAATCGGATGCCAAAAAATGCCATGGAAACTTGATCAGTTTTTATAATTGTGATACAAATACAGCGGAAAAGCCAATGAAAAACCTACCAAAAACAGTGAAGCAAAATAGGTTAGAAAACGTTTGGTGGACAAGGCCTTAATGCTGCGCTTGTAAATGATAAATACCAAAAACGTTGTCGCTGCCACTGTGAGGTCTGCATTTAAAATTTTCATGCCAGGATTGGCGTTGATTTGCTCAAAAAAGAGTGATGTTGACCACTTCCAGTTATTGGCTTCAATAAACTTGTATATAAAATAATATGGGGCTGCAATTCCAGCAATTGCGAAGAGTAAAAACACATTTTTCATATTGATGATTGGTTATAATGAATCGATTGTATGGCCTGGAAAAATATCCTCAGCTTGCTTTCATCTAGCTTTCCATTGGTACGCACACTGCTACATAAATCCACTCCAAAAGGTTGTACATGTTCAATGGCTTGCTTGACATTGTTGCTATTGATTCCCCCTGCCAAAAACACAGGAATATCGATTTGGTCTCGAATTTTACGACTCAAGTCCCAATTATGTGTACGCCCAGTACCACCGAGTTCTTTGGTTTCTAAATTCGGATTGCCACTATCCAACAGAATTGCATCTACATATGCAGAAACACCAATTGCTTCGGTCACAGATTTGTCATCTAGCACATGTATAACTTGCACAATTTTGACATGGGGAAGTTCATTTTTTATCCGTTGATAATCCTTGTTTTCCAAGGCATCAACAATTTGAATTGTAGAGGTGTTTACCTTTTTGTAGTGATCAATAACCGCTGCTGCTTTTGTTTCGCTGGTCAACAAAAACGTCGAAACCATAGGAGGCACTGATTTCGTGATTTCTGATATTTTCGGATTGGATATCACCCCAGGCCCACTTGGCATGTGACCAACAAGCCCCAAAGCAGAAGCCCCATACGCAGTGGCAAGCTTGGCTTCTTCTACGCTACAAATACAGCATATTTTTACACGAATTTTTTGCATCTCACTAAATATAGAAAACTATTTTGATTATGTTCTTTTTTTGTTTAACTTTGGATGAGTAAGATTGAACAAAATGAAAAAGAAAAAAATCGCCTACTTTGACAACCACACTCAGAAGATACAAATCCGTGAGCTTTCACGGGTAGAGACATTGAGGCGATATTTTGACAAAGCATTTAAGAAAGCTGCTTCGCCACCAAATTGATCTCCTTTCCGCAGTGTAATTAAGCAAGAATATATTACATAAGAATAATTACAACACGATATCTTTTGGTTGATACGTGATTTTCCCCTGGTTATTTAGTAGAACTTCATCGATCATTTTTTTAGCCAAAACAGAAACCGACAAAGGTTTTTGTGATTGTAAAATCCCAAACCGATTTAATGTATTCAATATGCGTATTCCTCTTTTTTCTGTTGGCCGAAGCAAATCCGCTTGGCGAATTAAAGTTGGCGGTTGATAGATTTTGATGCTTTTTAATGGAAGTTTTTTGATTACTTCTTCCAAAGCGCCTTTAGTTTTGAGGTAAAAAAACCATGAGTCTTTGTTTGCGCCATATGAGGATACCAAAGAATAATTATTCACGCCGTTTTCTGAAGCCATTTTCGCAAATTCATATTGATAAGTATAGTCTACTTCATATTGCTTGGTTTTGCTGCCAGCATCTTTTAGCGTGGTTCCCAAAGCAGAAAAAAAAACATCCCCAACAACGAGATTCTTGTAGCTATTCAATTTTGAAAAATCGATTTCATGGACTTTGAGTTTATGGTGTTCCATTTTTGGTTTTTTTCGAACAAAAATGGAAACGGATGCAAATGCAGGATGCGCAAGCAATTGCGTGACAAGCTCACGACCCGTTGCACCAGTAGCACCCAACACTAAAGCGTGGTGTTTATCCATTTAAAAAGTATGAACTCATAACTTTATTTGAAAAACAATGCTCCTAACCCATGTATTTTTCAAAGTTGCAGCATAACTCAATCTAATAGTGAGTTAAGTTTTACTTACCATTCTGAATAGGATCAGTGTTGGGCATAATTTTGTTTAAAACGAAATAAACTGGGCAGAACTTCGTCATTGGACTAATAAGTTGAAGCCCACCAACCGCTACTGCAATCCATACAAAATTCAAGTTGGTAGTGTACAGTGTTAAACCTGCACTAATTAAATACAACACTCCCACAATCGCATCGTGGGCTCTTACTTTAGAAATATTTTTTTCCATTTTTGTCTGTTTTTTATTTAACCTAATATAAGTTTTTTTCAATACAACACATATGACACTATATGTAATTCATTTTCTTAGCTATTGCGATATAATTTTTTTGACAGCTTTAGCAGTGTCTAGAACTGTTTTTTCAAAAGGGATTGGTTTCCAATCAAACACATCCATTGTTTTAGAGTTATCCGCACTTAAATTCATACCTAACATGGTTAACATCCCTTTGGCTTGTCGGTCAAAAACGGATAATATTTTCAATAGAAAATTGGGCGCTAATTTAGTACTTGGGCCTTTATACCCATTGTCGATTAGAAATTGGCATA
>CAXRIA010000024.1:0-36675 GCA_964230805.1 Flavobacteriaceae bacterium | reverse complement strand
CCGTGGGAAAGACGGTAGAATTTATCTCTCAAGGCGAATCCATTATCTATGAAGCTACTTTCCTATACAACGATGACCTCGCTGCATTAGATATCTTGGTTAAAGATAATGATGGTTGGAAAGCCTATGAAGTGAAAAGTTCTACTAAGGTATCCGACACCTACATCAAGGATGCAGCAATCCAATATTATACTATTACAAATTCTGGAATCGACCTTAAAGACATATCGATTGTTCATATTAATAACCAATATGTGAAAAATGGAGAATTAGACATTCATCAATTGTTTACCATCGAATCTGTGTACGATCGAGTTTTAGACTTTCTCCCGCGAATACCAAATGAAGTTAGAAGACTTAAGACTGTCATTGAAGGTACAGAAGTTCCTCAAAGGGACATTGGTCCACATTGTTCCGATCCTTACGAATGTGATTTTAAGGGAACCTGTTGGAAACACATTCCTGACTATTCCGTTTTTGATATCGCTAACCTAAGAAGTAAAAAGAAGTTTGATTTATGTAATCAGGGAGTAATCACATTGAATCAGATAGATCTTGCTCGGACTTCTCTGAATCCAAACCAAGTGTTACAGGTTCAATCAGAAATCAATGGAACAAGTCATATTGACATTGATGAAATAAGAAACTTCACCAGTGGCTTAAATTATCCTTTGTACTTCTTAGACTTTGAAACCATTGGTCCTGCGGTTCCAATCTATAATGGAAGTAGACCTTACCAACAACTGGTATTTCAATACTCACTCCACATTCAAGAAACTTCGATATCTGAATTAGAACATCGGGAGTACCTCGCAGACCCATCCCAAGATCCAAGAATTGGGTTTATAAAACAACTGATTCAGGATTGTGGCACCAGTGGTGATATTTTAGTCTACAACATTGGTTTTGAGAGAGGGAAACTAAATGATCTTATCGATGTATTCCCTGAGTATTCTAATGAGTTGAGAGGGATTGTAAATCGTTTGAAAGACCTTATGATTCCTTTCCAACAGAAGTGGTACTATACCCCTGAAATGAAGGGGAGTTATTCGATCAAGGCAGTCTTGCCAGCATTGGTTCCTGAATTGTCGTATAATAACCTTGAAATCAAAGAAGGTGGTACCGCATCAAACACATTTCTTTCCATGGTTAATGGAACTTTTGAAGGCGATGTTGAAGAAACAAGAAAACAACTTTTGGAGTACTGTAAGTTAGACACCTATGCAATGGTGAAAATTCTTGGAGTTCTGAAGACGGATTCTTTTTAGACAAATTGTTAAATGTAAGAGAAGGGAACATTTGTGGTCAGACCATAGGCATATCTTCCTCAGTTAATTCAGTTGTTTTCAAGCCATGTAAGTAGTTTAAATACAGATTTATAGAAGAGTTTATAGCTTTCTTTATCTATTCTCAAATATAATTTAGTTAACTTTAGAGATGATATTTATAAGGCACATCTCTACAAAATGACAACAATAGTATTCATAGGAGTTTTATCATTTTTAATCTTATTCATAATAATCCTAAATGTTTACAAGCGTCATAAAAATCAAGAATTAATTAAATCTGTAACTTCACTAAACAGGGGTACAAATTCAGAGCTTAATTTAATTCTTAAGCTTTTGAAAAGCGGTGTAAATTCTAAAACAATATTTCACGACTTAATTATAAAAAAAGAGAATGATAAATTTTCACAAGTTGATATTGTCATAGCAACAATACAGGGAATTATTGTAATAGAGGTTAAAGATTACAGTGGTTGGATATTTGGAAATGGTAATCAAACCAATTGGACGCAAGTTATGGCTTATGGCAAAAGAAAGTATCGTTTTTACAACCCAATAAAACAAGTTAAAAGTCAGATTTCAAGCTTAAAGAATAGTCTTAAACAGTTTGATAAAATACCATTCTTTTCAATAATTGTGTTTTACGGAGATTGCAGACTAAAAGAAATTAATTATGTGCCAAAAGGAACATTTATTGTGAAACCGCATAGAATACTTGAAGCTCTAAATTCTATTAAAGCTAATAATGAACAAGCCCCTTATGAAAATAAACAAGAAGTTGTTGATACGCTCAAAGGGGCTGTTTTGAATGGTGCAAATAAAGACTATCATAAACAGCATATTGATAATATCAAAAATATTGTAGGAAAACACAGAATTCTTGATTAAAAGATCTTAACCAAACCATAGGCATATCCTCCTCCTTCAATTCAGCCACTTCCAAGCCTCTCAAGTAGGTCAAAGAAACATTTATAGAAGAGTGTCCCATTGCTTTCTGAAGTTTGGTTCATGAACCCATGCACTTACTTATTTCTTTCCCATCGCAATGCGAAAAAATGTACAGTTCCGTCAAAATGTAACCTATGTTACAAACGATTCTAATTAAAAATCGTTTTTTTGAAAAACATTTAAAAACATAAAAATGAAAAAATATTTTTTAGTAGTACTGGCCTTTGTTTCTGTAGGGTCTTTTAGCTCTTGTGAAGGAGATGATGACAATGACTACGCATCACTTGAAAGTGCCAATCTATCCGCCCCAGTGGTTGACTCGATCAATGAGTACATCGACACCAATCATCCGAATGCAACCATTGTAGAAGTAGAAATTGAAGCCCAATACATTGAAGTTGAACTGGACAACAAGAGGGAATTGAAGTTTGATCTCGATGGCTCTTTTTTGGGTTATGATGACGATAATGAATACGCATCACTTGAAAGTGCCAATCTATCCGCTCCAGTGGTTGACTCGATCAATGAGTACATCGACACCAATCATCCGAATGCAACCATTGTAGAAGTAGAAATTGAAGCGCAATACATTGAAGTTGAACTGGACAACAATAGGGAATTGAAGTTTGATCTCGATGGCTCTTTTTTGGGTTATGATGACGATAATGACTACGCATCACTTGAAAGTGCCAATCTATCCGCTCGAGTGGTTGACTCGATCAATGAGTACATCGACACCAATCATCCGAATGCAACCATTGTAGAAGTAGAAATTGAAGCGCAATACATTGAAGTTGAACTGGACAACAAGAGGGAATTGAAGTTTGATCTCGACGGCGCTTACTTCGCCTACGACAATTAAATTTTTTGGTGGCCAATCTTATTTTAGTTTTGAGGAGGTGATAGAAGAAGGTGACACCCTACTTAACTACCCCAGGTGGGTTCACTTTCTAAATCGCGAAGCCCGGCAGCAATGTTGGGCTTTTTTTTGTGGGTTGGAAATAGGGTTCAACAAAGCAGTGTAAACATTTGTTTTAGAGAGATCCGAAGGAATCTTTAAAAAAGTAGTATCTTACAACAATAACATTTTCAAACCCCAATCCCTATGAAAAACACAATGTTTGCAATCCTTCTCACGTTTTTTATTTTCTCTTGTCAAGACGACACAGAAACAACCGCAGAGACCACCCCAGAAAATTACTCCATCGAAGGAAAATGGCGCATGCAGTTCACAGACAGTCAAATGTATATTTTCCAAGACGGCATACGGTATACCATTTACTGTAACGAAGAAGTGTGCGACTGGGATGCCTTTACCATTGCCGACGCCTCGCCGAATAACGGAGCTTACACCTTTGAAAATGATACCCTAATCGTAAACCAAAGTGGGCCAGGCGTTTCCTTTATGGGAGGCCGTGCCACCTACAAATGCGACGGAAATGTGCTGACCATTGAACACGAAAACGGTCACCATGGTACTGAATTCGATGAAGTGATCTATCGATACGGTTACAACCTAGAGGACTGTACTGAGTAGATTTTTTAGAACAATTGTGTTTTTTTATAAAAAAAGCATCGTTTTCAAAGCCGAGGCTTTTTCAATGCCATTTGTCGCTCCCAACTATTTTCCAATGGTTTGTCGTATCTTTGCCCCATGCAAGAATTACGATTGTCGAGTTGGTTGCCCACAACCAAGAAAGAAGTAAAACTGAGAGGTTGGGAAGAATTGGATGTCATTCTTTTTAGTGGCGACGCCTATGTCGATCACCCATCCTTTGGGCCCGCAGTAATTGGGCGCTTGTTGGAAAGTTATGGACTCAAAGTCGCCATTGTGCCACAACCTTCCGTGCACGACAACCTGCAAGATTTTACCAAACTGGGCAAACCCCGGTTGTTTTTTGGCGTGACTTCCGGTGTGATGGACTCGATGGTGAGCAATTACACAGCGAGCAAAAGACAGCGAGACAAAGACGCGTACACGCCCAATGGAGACAAGGGCTTTCGGCCCGATTACGCGACCACCGTTTACACCAAAATACTCAAAGAAAAATTTCCAGACACGCCCGTACTGGTGGGCGGTATCGAAGCCTCCCTGCGAAGAGTGACCCATTACGATTATTGGTCTGATCAGTTGAAACCTTCCATTTTGGTCGATTCCGGTGCCGATATGTTGGTGTACGGAATGGGAGAACAGCCTTTAAAAGAGGTGGTGCACCTCTTGCAAAAAGGCGTGCCATTTGCCTCCCTGACCACCGTCAAACAAACCTCTGTTTTGCGTCCGAAAAACGAACCCTTGCCCCTCAATAAAAATTGGGAAGACAAGGTGTTGAGTTCCCACGAAGCCTGTTTGAAAGACAAAAAAACCTTTGCGGCCAATTTCAAAACCATTGAGCAGGAATCCAACAAAACCTACGGAGCACGTATTTTGCAAGATGTCGGAGAACACACGGTGATTATCAACCCTCCGTTTCCGACCATGGTAGAAGCCGAAATTGATGCTTCCTTTGATTTGCCTTACACGCGTTTGCCCCATCCAAAATACAACAAAAGAGGCCCCATTCCAGCCTTTGAAATGATCAAGTTTTCCATCAATACCCACCGCGGGTGTTTTGGCGGCTGTAGCTTTTGTACCATCTCCGCACACCAAGGAAAATTTATTGCCAGCCGAAGCAAAAGATCCATACTAGAAGAAGTCGACAAAGTGGCCAACATGCCCGATTTCAAAGGAAATTTATCAGACATCGGAGGACCTTCCGCCAACATGTACCAGATGAAAGGAAAGGTGCAAGAAATTTGCGACAAATGTGTAGCGCCCTCCTGCATCAACCCGGTAATTTGTTCCAATTTGGACACTTCGCACGCGCCCATGACCGACCTATACCAAGCGGTAGACAAACATCCGAAAGTCAAAAAATCGTTCATCGGTTCCGGAATTCGTTACGACATGCTGGTGCCTGAATTCAATAAAAATGCCCCGGCCAAAGAATTGGAAGACTACACAGAAGAAGTGATTACCAACCACGTTTCCGGGCGCTTGAAAGTAGCCCCCGAACACACGTCGGATCCCGTGTTGAAATTGATGCGAAAACCCTCCTTTACAAATTTCCATCAGTTCAAAAAATTATTTGACAAAATCAATCTTCGGAAAAAACTGAACTTGCAGTTGATTCCCTATTTTATTTCCAGTCACCCCGCCAGTGAATTGGAAGACATGGCAAATTTGGCAGCAGAAACCAAAGACATGGGTTTTAAGTTGGAACAAGTACAAGGTTTTACCCCAACCCCCATGACGGTGGCAACGGTCATTTATTACAGCGGTTACCACCCGTATACCTTGGAGAAAATGAAAACGCCCAAAACAAAAAAAGAAAAAGACGAACAACACCGCTTTTTCTTTTGGTACAAAAAAGAAAACCAAGATTGGATCCGAAAAACACTGTCAAAAGTGGGCAGGCACGATCTGATAGACCGCCTGCTACCGACCAAACGTTTTTCCAAAGACAGGAAAAATTTCAGGGTAAAAAACACCTACGACGACGCGGTTGAAACGCCCCAAAGAAAGCGAAAAGGGAAAAAGAAAAATTCGTCAAAAGGCGCCTTTGTCAGTGTGTTGGGAAAAACCAAAAACGGACAAAAAAATCACCACAACGCGCGAAAACGAAATTCAAAAAAAAGAGCTTGACGCATTCGCGTTAAATTCACTATTTTAGAACCATGAGAAACTATTTTTTTTACGGGTTGCTGTTCGTTTCGTTTCTTTCTATTGGACAAGAAGAAGGAACTGAAAAATTGAGTACGCCCTATGAAACGGTCTATACCCATCTTTTCAATTTACAACCCGCTACCTACAACCTACAAAAATCCGCAACCACCATTTATGGAAAGGCACCGGAGGAAGCCGCAGACATTGCACTCAAAATAAAACAAGTATTGGACGGAAAAGGCCTGCGTGTGAACATGACCTCCCTTCCCAGAGAAGCCAATTATTTAGACACCATCAACGGCATAGAACTCAAAAACAGGTATGTTTTGTTCCCCAGTCAATTGCCGCAAATTGCTGTGGAGAAAATTGACGGAAGCTGGTATTACAGCCGAGAAACCAACCAATCCATTCAACAATTGTACCGAGAAGTCTATCCCATTTGGACCGAGTATTTGAAAAAAACCATTCCGAATGTAGGACATCTCAAAGTGTTTTCCATCGAATTGTGGCAGTATTTGGGAGCAGTCGTTTTGCTCTTGCTCGGAGTCGGTTTGTTCTTCGTGTTGAAAAAAATTATTTTTTGGCTTTTGAAAGCCATGGAGCGCACGGCGGTTCGTTTTGCACACAATTCCATGAACGAATCTTTGCGAAAATTATCGAGACCCTTGGCACTTCTATTCGTTTTTTTCTTTGTAGAAAAATACCTGCCCGTCTTGCAGTTTCGCATTGATGTCAATTCCTTTTTATTGGGCGGCATTCACATTGCCCAAACCCTGCTTTGGATCTACGTGTTCTTGCAATTTGTAGAAGTGCTCATGGACGTCTATCGTTCCTACTCTGAAAAAACAGAAAGCAAGCTCGACGATCAGTTGGTGCCCATCTTAAAACGACTGTTGCGAGGCCTGGTCATTTTTGTAGGGGTTTTAAAAATGCTCACCATTTTTGGCGCCGATGTACGCACCGTGATTGCAGGCGCCTCTATTGGAGGTTTGGCAGTGGCTTTGGCATCGCAAGACACCGTAAAGAATTTGATAGGAACCTTTATGATCTTTTTAGACAAGCCCTTTCAAATTGGCGATTGGATTGTGGGAGGAGGCGTAGAAGGAACCGTAGAAGAAGTAGGCTTCCGCTCCTCGAGAATTCGCGCAGCAGACACCTCCATTTTCACCATTCCCAACAGCAAACTCTCAGAGATTGTGATCAACAACAAAGGCCTGCGAAAATACCGTCGTTACAAAACCGTGTTGGGCATTCGTTACGATACCCCACCAGAATTGATTGAAGCTTTTGTCAAAGGCATCCGACAAATTATTGAAGTACACCCCGAAACGCTCACAGAATCCTACAATGTAGAATTTACAGGGTTTGGCGATTCGGCCTTGCAGGTATTGGTCAACACCTATTTCCTCTCGTTGGAATGGGGAGTAGAGCAATCGTCGAAACACCGCTTGCACATAGCCATTGTAAAACTTGCCAAAGCTTTGGGTGTCGATTTTGCCTTCCCATCGCAAACCCTTATGATTGAGCAATTTCCTGAGAAAAAAGCCACAGACATGCAGTACGAGGTGGCCGAAGAAAAAATCAACGCTGCCATGGCCTCCGTGCTCGACGCATTCAAAAAAGAAGCACAGTAACGCCGCGCACTTGGGAAATTCTCAAGGGCACGGTGTTGTTTTTCGAGCTGTTACAAAAACAGGTCTTTTCTTTAGCGGCCTTCGGGTCTTTTTCTGCTGCGGTTATTGGTGAATCCCCCTTTTTCTGCGCTCAAAAATGACACTTGTTTCTTTTCCTTTGTCTCCGATTTTATTTTCGTGTATTTTGATTGGCAAGCGATGCTGTGTTAGAAAAAACGGCAATTTTTTTTAACAGGTATTTACAGCGTATCTATGAAAACAAAATGTGGCATTTTTTTTATGGTGGTGGTTTTTTTAAATGTTTCTTCCCTAAAAAGTCAATCAAACGATGCCGAAGCGGCCCTTTACAACATAGGCTTCGGGGCTGTTTTTAGTACGGTAGGGGCCATTTTAAACAAAAAGCCCGAGGACGATTTGGGGAAAATCATCAAAAAATCGTTGTGGCAGGGGGCACTGGGCGGCTATATCACCTTTGAAAGCAAACGTATGTTGAGAGCGGCCCAGCAACAACACAAATGGGAGTATATATGGGCTGCGAAATTGGCAAATGCCATGGGAACCTCGGTAAAAGAAAACGCCGCCTTGAACAGAGATTTTTGGGAAAAGTGGCACCTAAATATCGGCTTCAATCGCTTGGAATTTACCACAAAAGACAATTTTTCGGTACACTACAAATTCATGCCCGTGGCATTTGTCTTTGCCGTAGATGCTTTGGCAAGGCATCAATTTGAATGGAAAAAGTCGTGGCAAACAGGAGAATTTGTTTTTTCACATAAAAAAAATAACTACCCTTTAGCTTCTGCATACCCTGGAATTATTTTATACAACCGAAATTTTATTGATGAAATTACTTCAGATCATGCAGTTTTTAGTACCGCTGTCCATGAAATCGTGCATCTGTACCAGTCCAATGATTTTTCTGTGATGAATACCTATGTGCACAAGACATTAAAAAAGGGTGCCTCAAAAAGCAAGGCGCTCAAATGGGTGCACAAATACATGTATCCTGAATTTCATTATTTGATTTTACGGCCAGCCTATTTGTGGGAAAGCAAAAACATTCAGCACTACTATGACAATTTTTTTGAACACGAAGCAGGGTATTATTCGGGAACCTTGCCCAGAGGCAACTAGCCGTTGTTAAGCAAGAGTCAACCGTCTGTCAGCCTTTTGTTCATGTACCGAAACCACAAAGGAGGCACGAGAGATAGCAACATCATGCCCGGATACCCTGTGGGCATTTGCGGGCTCTCTGGATGAGAATTCAAAACCTGATAGGTTTTGCTTGCATTTTTATGATGGTCGGAATGTCGTGACAAATTGAACAAGAACAAGCGGCCAATGGGGTGATCTGAGTTCCAAGAATGACTCGGGTTCACGCGTTCGTAGCGGTCGTTTTCTTTTTTTCGAAGCAAGCCGTAATGCTCTATATAATTCACCGTTTCCAACAAGATAATTCCAAAAACCGCCGCTCCTAAAAAAGCCCAAAGAACCGCCCCTCCAAAAAAGAAATACACCGTACCCAGCAAACCAATGTTCCACAAGCTATAGCAGAACATGCGGTTGCCCAAACAAATGTTTTTCTGTTGCAAGCGTTTCAATCTTTTGAATTCCAATCGCCAGGCCATCACATAACTTTTGAAATGCGATCGGAACCAAAACGCATACACACTTTCGTTTTTTCGTGCCGTTGCAGGGTCTTCTTTGGTGGCAACCAAGTGGTGGTGCCCTGCGTTGTGGTACGGTAAAAAATGCGTATTCAAAGAAGAAAGAAGCAGTATCTCTCCCAAAAATTGGACAAACCGGTGGTTTTTGTGTCCCAATTCATGCCCGACATTCAAGCCCAAAACCCCGCAGGCAATGCCCATGCTGCAAATTTTTCCAAAATAAGCCGTGCTCAAAAAAGGCGTTTCAGCAATGTTTTTGAAAAAATACAAGAGCAACCCACATTGCACAGGAACCAAGAGGTACAAAATCCAAACGTAAAATTTCTTTTTGCGTTCTTTCAAAGCTTCCGCTCGTTCTATATTCGAAGGGTCGGGAGGAATGATGAGTTCCAAAAGAGGAACCAAACCAAAAAAAACCGCCACCGTTAAAAAAGTAGCATAGCCTTTTAATTGAAAGGAAATCATAACAATGAGAGGCAAGGTGTACACCAACAAATAGTTCAATCGTTTCATCAAAATAGGCTCGTTTTTGGGGTGGCTATTGTCTGTTCGTTTGATTTGATTAAATCCTACAAGAAACCACAAGGAGTTGTAAATTTAGAAAATAATTAGGTTCAAAATTCAATTTTCAGTGAAAAAACAGTTTTTTGTGTTTGAATATCCTAAAATAATTTTGGATATTTGCATACGTTAAATGAAGAATACAATGTTACATACAAACGTCGCTTTTTTTGTCGCTGTGGTTGTCCAATCGCAAAGATGAAAAGGAGTCTGTTTTGTAAATAAGCAAAAACCTTCCTTGATTCATGAATTGAGGAAGGTTTTTTTTGAAAGTTTATCATTGTAGAAAATAAACATTAAAATATTGTACGAGAGTGCTTTAGAGGTGTTTTTTTGTTGTTGGATAACGTAAAACCAGGCGCGTAAGAACGCCAAAAACCAGAGACAATAATACATTTGCTAAGCGATATATTTTCGATAAAACAAACAGCGATCGTACACAAAAAAGGAATAAAAAATGGCATTAAACAAGCACAGTAGAAGACTGACACAAGACGAGTCCCAACCCGCATCGCAAGCGATGTTGTACGCCGTAGGGTTGAACGATGAAGATATGAACAAACCCCAAATTGGAATTGCAAGCACCGGTTATGATGGAAACCCGTGTAACATGCACTTGAACAATTTGGCTGCGGAGATCAAAAAAGAAGCCAACAAATCAGGCTCAGTGGGACTGGTTTTTAACACAATTGGAGTGAGTGATGGAATTTCTATGGGAACCTCAGGAATGAATTATTCCTTGGCGTCCCGCGATATCATTGCAGATTCTATGGAAACGGTAGTCAATGCACAAAGCTATGACGGCTTGGTAGGTGTGGTTGGTTGTGACAAAAACATGCCAGGAGCCATCATTGCCATGTTGCGTTTGAACCGTCCTTCCTTGATGGTGTATGGAGGAACCATTGCGTCCGGAAAATACAAAGGAAGAAAGTTGAACATTGTTTCTGCTTTTGAAGCACTTGGGCAAAAAGTAGCCGGCGAAATTGACGACAAAGAATACCGCGAAATTATCAAAGCCGCCATTCCAGGAGCCGGAGCCTGTGGCGGAATGTACACAGCCAATACCATGGCCTCTTCGATTGAGTGTATGGGAATGGCCTTGCCGTACAATTCTTCCATTCCTGCAGAAAACCCAAACAAATTATCAGAGGCAGAACGCACGGCCTTGGCAATGAAAAATTTGTTGGAATTGGATTTGACACCCAAAGACATTGTGACCAAAAAATCCATAGAAAACGCCGTGGCCTTGGTCAATGCCCTAGGAGGCTCTACCAACGCAGTCTTGCATTATTTGGCCATAGCCTATGCAGCAGACGTGGAATTTACCTTAGAAGATTTTCAAAGAGTTTCAGACAGAACCCCTTTGATTGCCGACCTCAAACCTTCCGGAAAATACTTGATGGAAGATGTGCACAGTATCGGAGGAACGCCCGCCATTATGAAATATCTGTTGGAGAAAGGATTTTTACACGGAGACTGTATGACCGTGACAGGAAAAACATTGGCAGAGAACTTGGCAGAAGTAGAAGCGATGGAATTTGAAGAACAAGACGTTGTTTTCCCAACAGACAAAGCTTTGAAATCGTCGGGGAATTTGCAAATTTTGTACGGAAACCTCGCAGAAGAAGGAGCTGTGGCCAAGATTTCAGGAAACGAAGGACTGAAATTTGAAGGAAAAGCAGTCGTTTACGATGGTGAACAAGCCGCAAATACAGGAATTTCGAACGGAGAAGTAGAAAGAGGCGATGTTGTGGTCATTCGTTATGTAGGACCGAAAGGAGGGCCAGGAATGCCAGAAATGTTAAAACCGACGTCTTTGATTATGGGAGCCGGATTAGGAAAATCAGTAGCCCTGATTACAGACGGTCGTTTTTCAGGAGGAACCCATGGATTTGTGGTAGGGCATATCACACCCGAAGCACAAACAGGAGGATTGATCGGATTGGTAGAAACAGGAGACACCATCTCCATCAGTGCCGAAGACAATTCCATTACCTTGCAAGTTTCCGAAGAAGAAATCGCAGAACGCAAAGCCAAATGGCAAACACCAGCTTTGAAACACAACAAAGGAATTTTGTTCAAATACGCGAAATCGGTGGCATCGGCATCGGAAGGCTGTGTTACGGATAAGTATTAATAGAAATGAAAACCCCTACTGTCTCCCATTGAGATAGCACAAATAATTTTGAATATGGAAAATTCAACAAAGACAAACCCAACAGAAAGAATCTCAGGAGCAGAAGCTGTGGTGAGATCTCTTTTAAGAGAAGGTGCAGATTTGGCCTATGGATATCCGGGAGGAGCCATCATGCCGATCTACGATGAATTGTACAAATACCAAGATAAATTACAACATGTGTTGACCCGTCATGAACAAGGAGCCATTCATGCGGCACAAGGATTTGCAAGAGTCTCGGGAAAAGTAGGTGTCTGTTTGGCAACCTCTGGACCCGGAGCGACCAATTTGATCACCGGTATTGCCGATGCGCAAATTGACTCCACGCCCTTGGTGTGTATCACAGGGCAAGTGGCTTCGCATCTTTTGGGAACCGATGCCTTTCAGGAAACCGATGTGATCAGTATTTCGGCACCGGTAACCAAATGGAACATCCAAGTCACCAAATCCGAAGACATTCCAGCAGCCATTGCAAAAGCTTTTTACATTGCCAAATCGGGAAGGCCAGGACCTGTATTGATTGATATTACCAAGGATGCACAACTGGGAGAACTGGATTATGCCTATGAAAAATGTACCGCAGTTCGAAGTTACAAACCCGTTCCAAAAACAAACACAGAACAATTAAAAGCGGCCGCTGAATTGATCAATGCTGCCAAAAAACCCTTTATCGTTTTCGGTCAAGGCGTTATTTTAGGAGAAGCCGAAGCAGAATTCAAAGCCTTGATTGAAAAAGCAGGAATCCCTTCAGCTTGGACGGTTTTAGGATTGTCAGCCTTGCCCACAGAGCACTATTTGAATGTGGGAATGGTAGGAATGCACGGACATTATGGACCCAATAAATTGACCAACGAATGCGATGTATTGATTGCCATTGGAATGCGTTTTGACGACCGTGTGACAGGAAATTTAAATACCTATGCAAAGCAAGCAAAAGTGGTGCATTTTGAAATCGACCCTGCCGAAGTGGATAAAAATGTAAAATCGACCGTAGCGGTGTTGGGAGATGCCAAAGACACACTGAGCAAAATATTGCCATTCATCAATGAGAACAACCACGATGCCTGGCACAACGAATTTAAAAAACACTGGGAAACAGAAGTAGAAGCCGTGATTGACCCACAGTTAAAACCAACAAAAGAAGGGTTGACCATGGGAGAAGTAATCAATCAAGTAAACAAAGAAACCCAGGGAGATGCAATCATCGTTTCTGACGTAGGACAACACCAGATGTTTACCGTAAGATACGCCGATTTCACCAAGACAAGATCCAATGTAACTTCGGGTGGTTTGGGTACTATGGGCTTTGCCTTGCCTGCAGCCATCGGTGCCAAAATGGGGGCTCCCAAACGAGAGGTTGTCGCTTATATCGGAGACGGAGGATACCAAATGACCTGCCAAGAACTGGGAACCATACTACAAACAGGCGTTGCCGTGAAAATCGTAGTATTGAACAACGAGTATCTGGGAATGGTACGTCAATGGCAACAACTGTTTTTTGACAAGAGATACGCTTCTACCACGATGGTGAATCCAGATTTTATCAAGTTGGCAGAAGCCTACGATATCCAAGCGAAAAAAGTATCAAAAAGAGAAGATTTGGCCGGAGCTGTGAAAGAAATGATTGCCTCTGATCAATCGTACTTCTTAGAAGTAATGATTGAAAAAGAAGACAATGTTTTCCCGATGGTGCCAACAGGAGCCTGTGTGTCTGAAGTTAGGTTGAGCTAATTTTAGTTGCGAGAAATGCGTGTTTGTGTTGGGAGCTTTCAAAAAAGTCTTGACAACAAACCATTCAACAAGTAAACAAATATTAAAATGGAAGAATTATTTACCATATCTGTATATACTGAAAACAACCCAGGGTTGTTGAATAGAATTGCGACCATCTTTTTGAAAAGACATATCAATATTGAAAGTTTGAATGTGTCTCGTTCAGAAATAGAAAATGTACACCGGTTTACAATCGTAGCGAGAATGAAAGAACTCGCCGTAAAAAAATTGGTAGGTCAAATAGAAAAACAGATTGAGGTGATCAAAGCCTACTATCATACAGATGATGAAATTATATTTCACGAAACGGCCTTGTACAAAATGGCTTCTAGCCTGTTGTTCGAGCAAAGAGAAATTCAGAATGTCATCAAAAATAGCAGTGCCAATATTGTCACGGTAGACCCAGAGTTTTTTGTGATAGAAAAAACAGGAAGAAGAAAAGATACCGAAGAGTTGTACGACCAGTTGGAACCTTATGGCATTATGCAGTTTGTGCGCTCCGGTAGAATTTCCATTTCGAAAACAGAGATGAATATTTCAAGCCTGTTGGAAAAACTGAAATAGAATAAGTTTTTAATTTCGAGAAAATTAAGATATAAGCAAAGGATTTTATACTTTTGCACACGAAATAAAACAAACGAATGAAAAATTGGTTTGGGGAGCAAAAGACTTCTTTCATTCAATTTTTTGAATTTGATATAATTTAACAAACAACAGAAAAAATGGCAAATTATTTTAACACACTTTCTTTACGTGAACAATTGGAACAATTGGGACAATGCGAATTCATGGACAGGTCAGAATTTGACGGAGGTGTAGCAGCATTGAAAGGTAAAAAAATAGTTATAATTGGATGTGGAGCACAAGGATTGAACCAAGGCTTGAACATGAGAGATTCAGGGTTGGATGTATCTTACACCTTGAGAGATGCAGCGATTGCTGAAAAAAGACAATCTTTTGTAAACGCAAGTGAAAACGGTTTTGCGGTAGGGAATTACCAAGAAATGATTCCAACAGCAGATTTGTTGATCAATTTAACTCCTGACAAGCAGCACACGGCTGTGGTAACTGCTGTCATGCCATTGATGAAAAAAGGAGCCACCTTGTCTTATTCGCACGGATTTAACATTGTGGAAGAAGGAATGCAAGTGAGAAAGGACATCACCGTAATTATGGTGGCGCCAAAATCACCGGGTTCTGAGGTAAGAGAAGAATTCAAAAGAGGATTTGGAGTCCCTACATTGATTGCGGTACACCCTGAAAATGACCCTGAAGGAAAAGGATGGGATTACGCAAAAGCCTATGCCGTAGGAACAGGAGGACATACAGCAGGAGTATTGCGTTCTTCATTCGTAGCGGAAGTAAAATCAGATTTGATGGGAGAACAAACCATTCTTTGTGGATTGTTGCAAACAGGATCTATTTTGTGTTTTGACAAAATGGTAGCAGAAGGGGTTGATGCTGGATACGCTTCCAAATTGATTCAGTACGGATGGGAAACCATTACCGAAGGATTGAAGCACGGAGGAATTACCAATATGATGGACAGATTGTCAAATCCAGCAAAAATTGCGGCCTTCAAAGTATCGGAAGAATTGAAAGACATTATGCGTCCGTTGTTTCAAAAGCACATGGATGACATTATTTCTGGACACTTCTCAAAAACCATGATGGAAGACTGGGCCAATGACGATGTAAACTTGTTGACTTGGAGAGCGGCTACAGCAGAAACAAACTTTGAAAAAACACCAGCAGGCGATGTAGAAATTGCGGAACAAGAGTTTTACGATAACGGAGTGTTGATGGTTGCCATGGTAAAAGCAGGAGTGGAATTGGCTTTTGAAGCGATGACGGATTCTGGAATTATTGATGAGTCCGCTTATTACGAGTCTTTGCACGAAACACCATTGATTGCCAACACCATTGCAAGAAAGAAATTGTTCGAAATGAACCGAGTGATTTCGGATACGGCTGAGTACGGATGTTACTTGTTTGATCATGCTTGTAAACCATTGATTGCAGATTACGTGAAAAATGCGCCAAGCAATCTAGTAGGACGTCCTTTCAGTGATGGAGATAACGGTGTGGATAACAAAGAATTGATTGAAATCAATGCAGAAATCAGAAACCATCCGGTAGAAGAAATCGGAGAGTACTTGAGAGAATCCATGACAGCGATGAAAAAAATCGTATAACAAAGTACGATAGAATATAAAAAAGCCCGATCCTTAGTGATCGGGCTTTTTTATGTTTTTTAATTTGAAAAATGAGCCGAATTGGGCTTTGTTTTTTGAAGCGGTATTCCCGCTTACAAATGACAAGCGTCCCATACAGGATCTTTTGGTGTAGGCGCTTCTATAGAGATCCATTCTTTGGAAACGGGATGGGTGAACTCAATTCTTCTTGCATGAAGATGAATCCCCGCATTTTTATTCGAGCGGTTGAAACCGTATTTCAAATCTCCTTTGATTGGACAATGGATGTGTCCTAATTGCGCACGAATCTGATGATGCCTGCCTGTTTCTAAATCAATTTCTAGCAAATAGTAATTGTCAAGATTTTTGACAGTTTTGTAATGAAGCGTTGCTTTCTTTCTGTCTTTTCCGTCCTGATGAAAAACAGTCGCCTTGTTGTTTTTGGGGTTTTTCTTGAGGTAGTGGGTGAGTGTGTCAGCTGCCTTTGCAGGTTTGTTTTTAACAACCGCCCAATAGGTTTTGTCAATGGTTTTTTCGCGCAACATTTTGTTCAGTCTTTCCAGCGCTTTTGAAGTTTTTGCAAAAAGAACAATCCCTGTTGTGGGCCGGTCCAAACGGTGTACCACACCTAGATAGACATTTCCGGGTTTGTTGTATTTTATTTTTAGGTACTCTTTTAACAACTCACTCAAAGGAAGGTCGCCCGTTTTATCGCCTTGTACCAAATCACCGACTCTTTTGTTGACGACAATGAGATGATTGTCTTCAAAGAGAATGTCGAGGTTTTTAGCTGTGGATTTCATCAGAGGTGGCTGTTTTTTAGATTTTTCAACGAGACATTGGCTACTTTCTGTAGTGTGGAAATGGTGTTGCGAATGGAAAGTGCCCCCATATAAAAATTAAGAATTTTTAAGGTTCACATTGATGTCGTCAATAAAATTGAGAAGTGCGTCTCTGCCCTCTTTGGAAGTAGAGGAGGTTACAAAATAATCAGGAAACACCTCCCAAGAATGGTCGAGTAATTTTTTCTTGTAGGTTTCAATGTTTCGTTTCAAAACAGTAGGCGTCAATTTATCTGACTTGGTAAAAACAATGCAAAATGGGATTTGATTGACGCCGAGAAATTCCATGAATTCAAGGTCTATTTTTTGCGGCTCGTGTCTAGAATCAATCAATACAAAAGAGCAAACAAGCTGTTCTCTTTGAGAAAAGTAATTTTTGATAAAAGACTGAAACGTTCTTTTTGTTTTTTTGGAAACCCGTGCATAACCATAGCCCGGCAAATCGACCAAAAACCAGTTGTCGTTTATTTTGAAATGATTGATAAGTTGTGTTTTTCCAGGAGTGCCCGATGTTTTCGCCAATTTTTTATGATTGGTAAGCATGTTGATCAAAGAAGATTTACCAACATTGGAACGTCCAATAAAAGCGTATTCAGGAATGCGCTCTTTTGGGCATTTGGCCACATCGGAATTGCTAATTTCAAAAACCGCAGATTTGATAAGCATCGTTTCTAAGCGTAAAGAGTTTGTAAAATAAAACAGGATTTAGAAAATTCTAAACCCTGCAAAATAATGTTATATATTGTTCTTTTTGAACCAACCATGCACAATTTCATTGAATTGCACGGGATGTTCTTTCATCGGAGAATGGCCACATTTGTCAATCCAGAAAAGCTCTGAATTGGGCATCAACTTGTCAAAGTCTTCGGCTACATTGGGTGGCGTTACGCTGTCTTGTTTTCCCCATACCAAACACGTTGGGACATCCATGTGAGGCAAATCATTGGCCATATTATGACGGATGGCGCTTTTTGCAAGAGACAGAATTCTCAATACGCTACCTCTGTCATTTACGATTTCGAACAAATTGTCAATCATTTCAGGAGTGGCGTGTTTTGGATCGTAAAATACCGATTCTGTTTTTTTGCGGATGTATTCTTTATCCCCTCTTTTTGGGTAACTGTCTCCCATCGCATTTTCGTACAAACCAGAGCTGCCTGTAAGCACCAAGGAATACACCAATTCAGGATGGTGTTTGGCCAAGTACAAGGCAATATGACCTCCCAAAGAATTACCAACAAGAATGGCATTGTCTAGATTTTTATGGTCGATAAATCTCTTGATGAATAGAGCGAAGTGCTTTACGTTTGTTTTGAGCATTGACAAGCTGTAAATAGGTAGCTCAGGAACCAATACCTTGTATCCGTTTTCACAAAAATAAGTAAAGACATCGTCAAACATACTTGCCGTTCCCATGAGTCCATGCAAAAGAATCATCGGTTTCCCTTCGCCTCCTTCCTTGTATGTGAATTCTCCTTCCGTAATTAGGTTTTCAACCATGTTAAAAATCAGTTTTTTTACAATTGACAAATGTAATCTTTTTTTTGTAAAAAAACCTTTTCCAAAATTTTTGATAAATCTATGTTTAGAACAATTACTAAACAACAGAGAATGAGAATTCTAGGGTTTTTAGGGGCTTGCGGGAAACTTATCAACAAAGTGGTAAATTGTGGGAAAAAGTGGTTTAAAATTACTATTTTTGAATTTCAGAGTGAAATAGTACAAGCGTGAACGGACTGATAGGAACATACGAATGCAAAGCAGATGCCAAGGGCAGAATGATGCTGCCTGCTGCCTTGAAAAAACAGTTGGATCCAATTTTGCAGGATGGTTTTGTTTTGAAAAGATCCGTATTTCAGCCTTGTTTGGAATTGTACCCTATGAAAGAATGGGAGGCATTGATGAAACAGGTACATGGTTTGAATCGCTTTGTCAAAAAGAACAACGATTTTATTCGCAGGTTTACCGCTGGGGTCAAGTTGATAGACTTGGATGTTTCTGGAAGACTTCTTGTGTCGAAAGATTTGCTTGCGTTTTCGGGAATTACAAAAGAGGTTGTGTTGTCTGCCTCTGTGAACATCATCGAAATTTGGGACAAGGCCAAATATGAAATTGCCATTGACGAGGCTGCTCTGGATTTTGCAGATTTGGCAGAAGAAGTTATGGGAACCGTAAACACAGAGGATGATGGAAGGATATCATAATCCGGTCTTGTTAAAAGAAAGTGTAGACGCTTTGAATATCAAGCCAACGGGTGTTTACATCGATATTACGTTTGGAGGAGGGGGTCATTCCAAAGAGATTTTAAGTCGGTTGGGAAAAGAAGGACGTCTGATTGCTTTTGACCAAGATCCCGATGCAGAAAGGAATAAGATCGACGATCCTCGGTTCACATTAATTCAAGAAAATTTTAGGTATATCGCACGCTTTTTGAAATTTTACGGCATTTCAAAAGTGGATGGGATTTTAGGAGATTTAGGAGTTTCTTCACATCAATTTAATGAAGCAGCACGCGGTTTTTCAACACGATTTGATGCGGAGTTGGACATGCGAATGAATAAAAAAAATGAGCTGTCAGCCTACGATGTCGTCAATACGTACAGCGAAGCGCATTTGAGCAATCTATTGTTTCAATACGGAGAATTGCGCAATGCAAGAGCACTGGCGGCAAAAATAGTGACGGAACGAGCAGAAGAAAAAATAGGGACGAGTTTTCGCTTGAAAGAAGTGTTGCAAGACTACTTGCCAAAGGCAAAAGAGCACAAAATATTGGCACAAATATTTCAGGCGGTCCGAATCGAAGTGAATCAAGAATTAGAGGTGTTGAAAGCGTTTTTATTGCAAACACCAGATTTGTTAGCCTCTCAGGGAAGGTTGAGTATTATCTCTTATCATTCGTTGGAAGACAGGCTGGTGAAACGCTTTTTTAAAAACGGAATTTTTGAAGGAGAACCAGAAAAAGATTTTTATGGAAATACGAGTGTTCCACTGAAAAACATTGGTAAAATGATCGTGCCCTCTGCCGAGGAAATTAAAATGAACAACCGGGCGCGCAGTGCAAAACTTCGAGTAGCTGAATTGAAATCTGACGCTAAAAAATAATACGATGACATTTTACAAGCTGTTAAAAGGAGGTTTTTTGGTAGAGGAAGGTGCTTTTAAAAATTGGAGGATCATCCTATTTGTTGTTTTTCTACTCTTGTGTATGATCACAAGTGCACACAGAGCAGATCAAAAAGTGATGAAAATCGCCCAGATGAATGAAGAAATGAAAAGATTAAAAGCCTTGTATATCGATTCAGGAACCATTTTAACTCGGATGAAAATGGAATCTTCTGTTCGTGAAAAAGTAAAAGAGGCAGGGTTGCGTCCCTCAAAAACACCGCCGACGAAAATAACAGTAATTACAAAAAGAAAATAAATTGAAAACAGTTCAAAAAGGCATATTAAACAGACTCTATTTTGTGGTTGGTTTGATGACTCTTTTTTTGATTGTCATTTTTGTAAAAATCACCCATATACAATATACCGAAGGTGATAAGTACCGTGCTTTGTCAGAGAACAGAACGGTTAGAAACGACACCATTTTTTCAAACCGTGGAAATGTAGTTTCGGAAGGAGGCAATTTGTTGGCGACTTCCATGTCGAAATACGACATTCGTATGGATGTAGTGACTGTTAAGCCCGATATTTTTGAAAAGAACATACATGCTTTGTCTAAAGAAATGGCGGCTATGTTTGGAAAAACAGTCGGCGAGTACGAGGCCTATTTTAGAAAAGCGAGAAGAAATAAAAACCGCTATTTGCTCATTGCACGCAACTTGGGCTACATGGATTATCTCAAAGTCAAAAATTTCCCAATCTTTCGATTGGGTGTCTACAAAGGCGGTTTTATTACAGAACAAAAAACGGTAAGAGCACATCCCATAGGTAAAATTGCAGAACGAACCATCGGTCGTCGAAATGTGGGTTTAGAAGGGGCTTATGACAACTATTTAGAAGGAAGTTTGGGTTGGAGAATGAAACAGAAAATCGCCAACAACCAATGGAAGCCCATCAATGACAACAACGAGGTGGAGCCGAAAGACGGAAGTGATGTGATTACCCATCTCGATGTCAATGTACAAGACATCGCGCACCATGCTTTGCTTCAACAATTAGAGGTGTTTGAAGCGGATCACGGTTGTGTCATTGTCATGGAAACCAAAACAGGAGCGATCAAAGCCATTTCTAATTTGGGAAGGACCTCCGAAGGGAAATATTACGAACGGCTAAATTATGCTGTTGGGGAATCGCATGAGCCGGGATCTACATTTAAATTGGCGAGTCTTCTGGTGGCCCTTGAAGACAAAGTAATAGACACAGGAACTGTCGTCGATACTGAAAAAGGAAAAATGTTTGTTTACCGCAAAAAAGTAGAGGATTCGCACAAAGGAGGCTATGGAGAAATTTCAGCGGCACGCGCAATCGAGGTTTCTTCCAATGTGGGCATTGTAAAATTGATACAAGAACACTACCAAAAACAGCCTCAGAAATTTGTGGATGCGATCGCGAATTTAGGCTTGGCCTCAAAATTAGGCTTGGAAATAAAAGGAGAAGGGAAGCCCTACATTCCAAATCCTAAAAACAAAAAAAGGTGGAGTGGAATTTCCCTTGAATGGATGGCGTGGGGTTATGGCGTTTCCTTAACACCGCTGCAAATACTCACATTTTACAATGCGATTGCAAACGATGGGAAAATGGTAAAACCACAATTTGTAAAAGCCCTGCGAACGGAAGGAAAAATAGAGAAAGTTTTTGAGCCGGTTGTGTTGAAAGAAAAGATCGCCTCTCTTGTAACGATTAAGAAATTACAACGAATATTAGAAAACGTCGTAAAAAGAGGGACTGCTGAAAACATTTACACACCAAATTTTTCCATGGCAGGAAAAACAGGAACTGCTAAAAAAGTAGTAAATGGGGTGTATTCCAACCAAGATTATGTGGCCTCCTTTGCCGGTTTTTTTCCAGCAGAAGATCCGAAGTATTCCTGTATGGTCGTGATTCATAAACCGAACAAGAGAAAGGGCTATTATGGAGCAACAGTAGCGGCGCCCGTATTTAAAAAAATTGCACAAAAAATGTATGCTTCGGTACCGATTTCCGAAGAAGTAACCAATGAGAAACCAACCCTTCCTGCCCTAGAATTGGAGCGAAAAAAATACTATGGTTTGCTAAATAATGAACAAAACACGGTGCCCAATGTGAAAGGGATGGCCGGTATGGATGCAGTTGCCGTCTTGGAAAATTTAGGTTTAAAAGTTGTTTATCAAGGTTTTGGAAAAGTGAAATATCAATCCCTGCGAAAAGGACAGAAAATTAGAAGAGGAAAGACCATTGTATTGAAACTGAGTTCATGAAATTACTGACAAACATATTGAAAGGAGTGGCCATAGGCACATTACACGGTTCACAAAATGTGGAGGTGTCTGCCGTTGTTTTTGATTCAAGAAAGGTGGTGCATAAAGCGCTTTTTGTAGCGCAAAAAGGCGTTTCTTTTGATGGACATCTCTTTGTTCCAAAAGCCATTTCTTCAGGAGCCAGTGTGGTGGTTTGTGAGGTCTTGCCAATCGAGTTGGATCCGTCGGTTACTTATGTGCAAGTCGAAAACAGTCATGTCGCGTTGGCAAAAATAGCCGCCAATTATTTTGACAATCCTTCCTCGAAATTAAAATTGATAGGTGTTACAGGCACCAACGGAAAAACAACGGTCACCACGTTGCTGTACAATTTGTTTCAAAAGGCAGGTTACAAAGCCGGTTTGTTATCCACTGTGAAAATTAACATTGGAGCAGAAACCTACACCGCAACCCATACCACTCCCGATTCGGTGACGATCAATGCTTATTTGGCAAAAATGGTAGCTGCGAAAGTAACCCATTGTTTTATGGAAGTGAGTTCCCATGGGATTCATCAAAGTAGAACAGAGGCATTGGCATTTGACGGCGGTGTTTTTACGAATCTTTCACACGATCATTTGGATTATCACAATACGTTTTTGGAATACCGAAACGTAAAAAAGAAGTTTTTTGACAATCTTTCAAAAGAGGCCTTTGCCTTGGTAAATAAAGATGACAAAAATGGCGATGTAATGCTGCAAAATACGGCGGCAAAAAAAACAACCTATGCTTTGAAAACCATGGCAGATTTTAAAGTCAGAATGCTTGAAAAAAGTTTGTCGGGAATGCTTTTGAATGTCAATCAACATGATATCTGGTGTCGTTTGATTGGCGATTTCAATGCCTACAATTTGGCAGCCGTTTTTGGAACGTCGATTTTATTGGGCTTGTCCTCAGAGGAAGTATTGCGTGGCATGAGTGCTTTGGAAAGTGTCAATGGTCGTTTTCAGTACAATGTCTCCGAAGGAGGAATTGTATCTATTGTAGATTACGCGCACACCCCAGATGCGCTGAAAAATGTGCTAGAGACTATTGTTGCCTTGCGTTCAGGAAATGAAAAGATCATTACAGTGATGGGCTGCGGTGGTGACAGAGACAAAACAAAAAGAGCAAAAATGGGTCGTATCGCAGCTGTTTTGAGTGATCAAGTGGTTTTTACATCCGACAACCCACGGTTCGAAAATCCACAAACAATTATCGATGAGATCGAAGAAGGAGTTCCGTCAAATTGTCGCAAAAAGACTTTGGCCATTATTGATAGAAAGCAAGCCATCAAAACAGCCATTCGTTTTGCAGAGAAAGGAGATATCATCTTGGTCGCCGGAAAAGGGCATGAAACGTATCAGGAAATTGAAGGACAAAGAATCGTTTTTGACGATAAAAAAGTGTTGTCTGAAGTGTTTTTAGAGTTCGAAAAATAAATTCAAAAAGAAACCAATGTTGTATTATTTATTTGATTTTTTAGAAAGAGAGTACCAATTGATGGGGGCAGGTTTGTTTCAATACATTTCCTTTCGATCTTCTCTGGCGTTTATTTTGGCGCTTATGATTTCTACCATCTATGGAAAAAGAATCATCCGCTATTTGCAGAAAATGCAAATTGGTGAATCGGTTCGCGATTTGGGATTGGAGGGTCAAGTTCAAAAAGCAGGGACACCAACAATGGGCGGTTTGATCATCATCGGAGCCACATTGATTCCGGTTTTGTTGGTGGCTAAAATTGACAATATTTACATTATTCTTCTTTTGATAACCACCCTTTGGATGGGAACGGTTGGTTTTATAGATGACTATATCAAAGTATTTAAAAAAGACAAAGAAGGCTTGAAAGGGAGGTTCAAAGTGATGGGGCAAATAGGACTTGGGGTGATTGTTGGAGGCATGTTGTTTTTTCATCCAGAGGTCACCATGAAAGAGCAATTGCCTGTGAATCAGACCGTCGTACACGCTCAAAATGCGGGGCCGCAATTGTTTGGAAAAGCACAAAAAGCGACCAAAACTACCTTGCCTTTTATCAAAAATAATGCATTTGATTATGCTTCCTTGATTGGATGGATTGGAGGTGCGTCTAAAAGTTGGGCCTGGTTGGTATTTATTCCGATTGTCATTTTTATTGTAACAGCCGTTTCCAATGGCGCGAATTTAACAGATGGGATTGATGGGTTGGCTGCAGGGAGTTCTGCCATTATTGTAGCCACATTAGGGGTCTTTGCCTGGGTCTCAGGAAATATTTTTTTCGCAAACTATTTGGACGTGATGTACATTCCGAATTCGGGAGAAATGGTGGTCTACATCAGTGCCTTTACCGGAGCTCTGGTTGGGTTTTTATGGTACAATACTTTTCCTGCCCAAGTTTTTATGGGAGATACAGGTAGTTTGACAATCGGAGGAATTATTGCGGTGCTTGCAGTAGCGACGAGAAAAGAATTGTTGATTCCTGTATTGGCAGGAATTTTTATGATCGAAAATTTGTCGGTGGTGTTGCAGGTTTTTTATTTCAAATACACAAGAAAGAAATACGGTGAAGGAAGGCGAATATTTAAAATGGCTCCATTGCACCATCACTATCAGAAATCAGGCTATCATGAAAGTAAAATTGTTGCCCGATTCTGGATCGTAGGAATTTTGTTGGCAATCATTACCATCATAACCTTGAAGATTCGATAAAATAAGAGATGTAAAACAAAGATCGTACATGAAGAGATTGGTCATACTTGGGGGAGGAGAAAGTGGTGTAGGTACCGCTTTGCTAGGAAAGCAGAAAGGCTATGCTGTTTTTTTGTCGGATTGTGGAACCATTCAAGAAAAATACCAGCAAATACTCTCAGACCATAAAATTGAATACGAGTCGGAGAAACACACAGAGGCCAAAATTCTGAATGCAGATATTGTGATGAAAAGTCCCGGAATTCCCGATCAGGTCGCGCTGGTTGTAAAACTGAAAGAATTGGGAATACCAGTGATCTCTGAAATAGAATTTGGAGCGCAGTATACAGATGCCACCATTGTGGGAATCACAGGGTCCAATGGAAAAACCACGACAACCATGTTGCTACATCATATACTGAGCAAAGCGGGGTTTGATGTGGGTATGGCAGGAAATATTGGGGATAGTTTTGCCGCACAAGTGGCAACGACAAAACGTGAAAATTATGTGTTAGAGCTCAGTAGTTTTCAACTCGATGGGATCGTGGATTTTGCGCCACATATTGCAATTATCACCAACATTACTCCCGATCATTTGGATAGATATGAGTACCAATTTGAAAACTACATTGCTTCGAAATTCCGAATCACAAAAAACCAAACAGCGCAAGATTATCTGATTTATGACGCCGATGATCCCGTGATAAAAAACTGGTTGGACACAAATAAAACAAAAGCACAATTGGTGCCCTTTTCGCTCAACAAGAAGATAGAAAAAGGAGCCTGTGTGGTCAAAGATAAAATACAAATGAAACTTAACAAAGAAACGATAACCATGGACATTTCCAAACTAGCAGTCAAAGGAAAACACAATACAAAAAATGCAATGGCCTCCTCGATGGCAGCGCAATTGTTAAAAGCAAGAAAGCAAGTCATCAAAGAGAGTTTAGAAAATTTTGAAGGGGCGGAACATCGTCTTGAAAAAGTGTTGCGCATCAATGGAGTGCAATACATCAACGACTCCAAAGCGACCAACGTAAATGCAACATTTTACGCGTTGGAATGCATGGAAACTCCAACGGTTTGGATTTTGGGGGGTGTTGACAAAGGAAACGATTATTTGGATTTGATGCCCTTGGTAAGAGAAAAAGTAAAAGCAATGGTTTGTTTGGGAATAGACAATTCTAAAATCATACAATCTTTTGAAGGGGTTGTAGATACCATTGTGGAAACACGAGGAGCAGAAGAAGCTGTAAAAGTGGCTTACAAGCTGGCTCAAAAAGGAGATACTGTTTTGCTCTCTCCAGCTTGTGCTAGTTTCGATTTGTTTGAAAGTTATGAAGACCGTGGAAGACAGTTCAAAGACGCCGTAAGCCATTTGTAGAATGAGCTAAAAAAATAGACAAACATGAATCAATTGTTCAAACATTTGCAAGGAGATAGAGCGATATGGGCCCTAGTGGGTATTTTGGCTATATTTTCGTTTATGCCGGTGTACAGTGCCAGTACCAATTTGGTCTACGTGGTGGGGAATGGTTCTACCTTGGGACATTTGGTCAAACACGGGGTGTTGCTGTGCATGGGTTTTGCCATCATGTTTGGAATTCATAAAATACCCTATCGATACTTTAGCGGAGGATCGGTATTGCTTTTTCCTGTGGTCATTGTTTTGTTGATTGTAACCTTGGCGCAAGGAACCACCATTGGTGGAGCCAATGCAAGTCGTTGGATTCGACTTCCTGTTTTGGGGGTTGGTTTTCAAACCTCCACACTTGCCTCGCTCGTTTTAATGGTGTATGCGGCTCGATACCTGGCCCGAAATAAAGACAAACAAATAGAATTCAAAGAAAGTTTTTTGCAATTTTGGTTGCCTATTGGAGGAACCTTGTTGCTTATTTTACCTGCCAATTTTTCTACAACAGCGCTCATTTTTTTGATGGTCTTTGTCGTCGCTTTTATTGGAGGGTATCCAAAAAAATATTTGGCCATGATCCTTGCCGGGAGTCTAGGTATATTGGCAATTTTTGTTCTTATTGTAAAAGCTTTTCCCGACGCTATGCCCAACAGAGTGGCGACTTGGCAAAGTCGGATAGAAAATTTTTCAAACAAAGACAATGCAGAAGGGTATCAAGTAGAAAAAGCCAAAATAGCCATAGCCACAGGCGGTTTGACAGGAAGAGGGCCAGGAAAGAGTGTGCAAAAGAATTTTTTACCTCAATCATCCTCCGATTTTATTTTTGCCATTATCGTAGAGGAATATGGGGTGATCGGAGCGCTTGTCGTATTGTCATTTTATTTTTTACTCTTGTTTCGAATTTTAGTAGCAGCGCAAAAAGCAGGAACTGTTTTTGGGACATTGCTTGTGATAGGAGCTGGATTGCCCATCGTGTTTCAAGCGATTGTAAATATGGCGGTAGCAACGAATATGATACCCGTTACGGGGCAAACACTTCCGTTGATAAGTAGCGGAGGAACCTCTATTTGGATGACCTGTTTTGCCCTGGGAATTGTGCTAAGTGTGAGTGCTTCCAAGGAAATAACAGAAGCGGAATTGAGTAAGGAAAGCGATGATCCATTGTCGGTTTTACACCAAACAATACACGATACGATTGATTAAAGAATTGAAATGAGTCAAAAGAAGGTAAACATATTAATTAGCGGTGGAGGAACAGGAGGACATATCTATCCTGCAATTGCCATTGCCAACGAACTAAAATCTCGTATTGAGAATGCAAATTTTTTATTTGTGGGTGCCAAAGACCGGATGGAAATGGAAAAAGTACCTGCGGCGGGGTATCCTATCAAAGGATTGTGGATTTCGGGTGTGCAAAGACGTTTCACGCTACAAAATTTTTGGTTTCCTTTTAAATTGTTCAGTAGCTTGTTTAGAGCGAGCCGTATTTTGACAAAATTCAAACCCGATATCGTGATCGGAACCGGAGGATTTGCAAGTGGTCCCGTGCTCTTTGTCGCTGCAAATAAAAAGATTCCTACCCTTATTCAAGAACAAAATTCTTATCCAGGAATAACCAACAAATTGCTTTCAAAAAAGGTAGACAAAATTTGTGTATCGTATGATCATTTGGAACGTTTTTTCCCGAAAAATAAAATGGTGAAAACCGGAAACCCCGTGCGACAAGATTTGTTGGATGTCCCTTCAAAAAAAGAGGAGGCACAAGATTTTTTTGGGTTGGATAAATCCCAAAAAACGCTTTTAATTTTAGGCGGCAGTCTGGGAGCCAGAAAGATCAATCAACTTGTGGAAAGCCAACTCGATTTTTTAGAACAGCAGCATGTGCAAATTGTATGGCAATGTGGGAAACTTTATGCAAAAGAGTATCAAAAATACGCAGATAGAAAAAATGTCCAGGTGCATGCATTTTTGAATCGAATGGATTTGGCTTATGCAGCGGCAGATATAATTATCAGTAGAGCAGGAGCAAGTTCAATTTCAGAGTTGTGTATTGTGGGAAAACCGACCCTATTTATTCCATCTCCGAACGTTTCAGAAGACCACCAGACAAAAAATGCAAGTGCTGTGGTTTCTCAAAATGCAGCGTTGATGATTCGAGAGTCTGAACTGGAAAGTTTTCAAAAAAAATTCACAGTCCTTTTGCAAAGCGAGGATGTTCAAGAGAATTTGTCGAAGAATATGAAAAAATTGGCCTTGCCCAATGCGACAAAAATAATTGTCGATGAAATAGAAAAATTAGTAAAGAGATAAAGTTAGTTTGAAAGAGGTTAGTCACATATATTTTATTGGAATTGGCGGTATTGGAATGTCGTCAATAGCGCAGTATTTTTTGGAAAACGGAAAGAAAGTAGCAGGCTACGATAAAGTACCCTCTCAGATTACAAAAGATTTGGTTGCCGCTGGTGCACAGGTGCATTTCGAAGACGACGTTGCTGAGATCCCACAAGATTATAAAAATCAGGAAGACACTTTGGTGATTTTTACTCCTGCCATTCCCGAAGATCACAAGCAATTGGCCTACTTCAGAAACCATAATTTTAGGGTTTTAAAAAGAGCTCAAGTTTTAGGGGAGATTACAAAGAATACCTTTTGTCTGGCAGTTGCGGGAACCCATGGAAAAACCACCACGACAGCGATATTGGGGCATATTATGAAAGTTTGCAATACAGAGGCCACTTCTTTTTTGGGAGGAATTTCAGAAAATTATCATACCAATTTGATCCTAGGAAAAGACGAGGTTTCTGTGGTAGAAGCCGATGAATTTGACCGTTCTTTTCTGCAATTGGCACCAAACGTAGCTTGTGTGACTTCTATGGATGCTGACCATTTGGATATTTACGGTGAAAAAGAATCGCTGGAAGATTCCTTTCGTGATTTTGGTAAAAAAGTGTCAGGAACGTTGATCGTTGCCAAAGGGTTGCCTCTTGAAGGCTTGACCTACGCTGTAAATGAAGAAGCCGATTATGAGATTTTCAATGTAAACGTCGAAAACGGGGCCTATATTTTTGACGTCAAAACACCGAAAAGCAATTGCGTTAAAGCTATTTTTAGACTTCCAGGAAGGCATAACTTAGCAAATGCTCTTGCTGCAATCGCACTTTCTGAGCAATACGGAGTCCCCCTCTCTGAGAGTGTCCATGCCCTAAAGAGTTTCCGAGGAGTGAAACGGAGGTTTTCATACAAAGTGCAATCAGAGGCGCTTGTTTTGATCGATGATTATGCACACCATCCAACAGAAATTAACGCAGTGGCAGATGCGGTTCGAGAACTGTATCCGTCTGAAAAAGTATTGGCCATTTTTCAGCCGCATTTGTTCAGTAGAACGAGAGATTTTATGGAAGATTTTGCGCACAGTTTGTCTCAGTTTGACGAACTGGTGTTGTTGGATATTTATCCCGCTCGTGAATTGCCTATTGAAGGTATTGATTCTAACGGGTTGCTCGAAAAAGTAGCGTTGACAAAAAAACAATGCTTGTCAAAAAAAGAAATAAGAACGGTTATTGAAAAAACCGATGCCAGAATAGTAGTCATGCTTGGAGCAGGAGACATAGGAGTGTTGGTAGAGGAAATAGCAGAGGAAATAAATCAAGACCTATGATGAAAAAATACATCGTTTACATAAAAAGCTTTTTTTTGTTGGCCACGGTCGTTTTCTTATTTGGATTTTCGGCACAAAAGAACAACCGACGAAAAATAAAAGATTTGGAAGTTGAATTTACCAATGGAGACAATTTATTTATGACCCATGAAATGGTTAATAAATTGTTAATACAAAAAAATGAACCGGTGAAAAACAAGCCAAAATCCTTAATAAATTTACATGAGTTTGAATTGAGCGTTGTGGAAAATCCACTCGTGGAAGCCGCCAAAGTCTATATGACAATAGAGGGGTCTTTAAAAACAGAAATCACGCAACGAACTCCGCTAGCAAGGGTAAACACTGGGAAAGAGAGCTATTATATTGACAGGAAGGGGCTTAAAATGCCATTGTCGGTAAATTATTCTGCACCTGTGCCATTGGTTTCAGGGCAGTTAACGAAAGAAGACATACCTGCCGTTTTTTCATTGTTGAAAAAAATAAATAGTGAAGAATTTCTGACAAATTTAATTGTTGGAATTCACAAAACCTCTAGTGGAGCGTATTTGTTGAAAACGCGGTTGTACGATCAAGAAATTCGAATTGGCAAAATCGTTGCACTGGATGCAAAATTGAAAAAACTATTGGTTTTCTATCAGAAAGCAATTCAAGACGAAGCGATAGAAAATTATAAAACGATTGATTTAAAATACGACAACCAAGTGGTTTGTACAAAGAATTAGATTATGGAAAAAAGAAATATTTCGGTAGGCTTAGATATTGGAACTACGAAAATCGTAGCCATGATTGGTTGTAAAAATGAGTATGGTAAAATTGAAGTTTTAGGAATTGGAAAAGCAAAAAGTCTCGGGGTAAAAAGAGGCGTTGTAAACAATATCACACAAACGATTCAATCTATTCAGCAGGCAGTCGAAGAATCAGAAAGTGTCTCAGGTCAAGAAATAAAGGATGTTGTAGTAGGTATTGCAGGACAACACATTCGCAGTCTTCACCACAGTGACTATATCACGCGTGATGATGCAGATAAGGTAATTGATGAGTCAGATATTGAGGAGTTGATCAATCAGGTTCACAAATTGGTCATGTTGCCAGGAGAGGAGATTATTCATGTATTGCCACAAGATTTTAAAGTAGATAGTCAAGAGCACATCAAGGAGCCCATTGGAATGTATGGTGGGCGTTTGGAAGCAAATTTTCATGTCGTGGTAGGACAGGTGTCTTCCATTAAAAATATTGGAAGATGTGTGAAGAGTGCAGGTTTGGATTTGTCAGAAATTACACTGGAGCCGCTGGCTTCAGCCGCGGCCGTATTGAGCCAAGAAGAAAAAGAAGCGGGGGTAGCTTTGATAGATATTGGTGGAGGAACGACGGATTTGGCGATATTTAAAGATGGTATTATTCGCCACACCGCTGTCATTCCTTTTGGAGGAAATGTCATTACTGAAGACATCAAAGAAGGTTGCTCAATCATAGAAAAACAAGCAGAACTTTTGAAAGTGAAATTTGGTTCTGCCTGGCCCGGTGAGAATAAAGAGAATGAAATTGTTTCGATTCCTGGATTGAGAGGTAGAGAGCCGAAAGAGATTACTTTGAAAAACTTGTCGAAAATCATACATGCACGCGTTACTGAGATTATTGAACAAGTTTATTTAGAAATAAAAAATTACGGACACGAAACGCAAAAGGGAAAACTCATTGCAGGAATTGTGTTGACAGGTGGAGGAGCGCAAGTGAAACATTTGAAGCAATTGGTAGAGTACATCACTGGAATGGATACGCGTATAGGGTTTCCAAATGAGCATCTCGCAGGAGGTTCCGACGAGGCTTTGAGTAGCCCATCATTCGCAACTGCAGTCGGCTTGTTGATGGAAGGTTTGGAAAAACAAGAAAAATCAGAAACTACCGAGGCGTCTGAATTGGAGGCAGGAGAAGAAAGTGACGCAACGGAAACATCGCAAGAGGAAATTTCTGCCGAGAAAGAAAGTGAGCAAAGTACTCAAATAGGGACGAAAAAATCCATTTTTGAAAAGTTTACAGAGCGCTTCCGAGAGTTTTTAGACAACGCAGAATAAGGATTAAGAAATAAAATAGTAAACAAAAGAGAGAAGCAAAGCGCTGAGGTTGTTTTTTAAAACCACATCACTGTTTTGTGAACCCCGATAAATATTCATCAAAAAGACAGAGTTATTATGAGCAGCACAGAATTCGATAACATTTCATTTGATATGCCAAAATCTCAATCCAATACGATCAAAGTTATTGGCGTGGGAGGCGGTGGTAGTAATGCTGTAAACTATATGTTTCAGCAAAACACCAAAGGAGTTGATTTTGTGATTTGTAACACAGATGCACAAGCCCTAGACAACAGTCCAATTCCAAATAAAATTCAATTGGGAGCTTCTCTTACTTCCGGATTAGGAGCAGGAGCCAATCCAGAGATTGGGGAAGAGGCTGCCAAAGAAAGTTTGGTCGAAATTCAAGAAATGCTCACAAGTCAAACCAAAATGGTTTTTATCACTGCCGGTATGGGAGGTGGTACCGGTACAGGAGCGGCGCCCATCATCGCAAAAATTGCGAAAGACCTTGACATTCTGACCGTAGGAATTGTGACCATGCCTTTTCAATTTGAAGGTAGAAGACGTACTGAGCAAGCGCAAAAAGGAGTCGATGAATTGCGTCAACATGTGGACTCATTGATTGTTATCAATAACAATAAGTTGCGCGAAGTGTATGGGAATCTCGGGTTTAAGGCAGGTTTTTCTAAAGCAGATGAAGTGCTGTCCACAGCTTCAAGAGGAATTGCGGAGGTAATTACACACCACTACAAACAAAATATTGACTTACACGACGCCAAAACAGTTCTTTCGAATAGCGGAACAGCCATCATGGGTTCGTCCAAAGAATCAGGAACCAATCGTGCTAAAAATGCCATTGTAAAAGCATTGGATTCTCCATTGTTGAATGACAATAAAATTACGGGAGCTAAAAATGTATTGCTGCTCATTGTTTCCGGAGCGGAAGAAGTTACGTTGGACGAAATTGGAGAGATCAACGACTTTATTCAGGTGGAAGCAGGATACGATGCGAATATAATTATGGGAGTTGGTGAAGATGAGAGTCTTGGAGACGCCATTGCTGTGACTGTTGTAGCGACAGGGTTTGCATCCGATCAACAATGTGATATTACCAATACAGAGGTCAAAAGAATCATTCATACCTTAGAAGACGAGCAGAAAGCAGAGTACAATTTTGACGCTCAAAAAGGGCTTCAAAACAATTCCGAAGAAAGCAATGCAGTGCCCTCTGTAAAAGAAAGTAAGATCGTTCATCAATTAGGAGAAGAAGAGGAAGAAGTTCCCAATGCGATTGTCAAAACAACAAGTTTTATCCAAAATTTAGAGGTCGAATATGAGGAAATTACCGCTCAGGAAAGTGTGCAAGAGGAAGTCGTTTCCTTTGATTTGGAAGATGATTTTGTGATCGATGAAATCCAAAAAGAGACCGAAACAGTGCCGCAGGAGGTACAAGAACCCCTGCAGATGGATTTGCTTTTTGACCTTCCCGTAAACGAGGTGATGGAAGTAAAGCAGGAAAGAAAAACACCACATGACTTAGGAGCGGAGGTGGATACTTTCATTAAGAATTTGGAAGTCGTAGACCCCATAGAAATAAAAGAAGAGACGAAAGAAGAAACCATTCGTTATGTGCTTGAGGAAGATGCTGAAATAGATGTGAACGAAATCGAAGTATTTGGCGCTACCGAAGTAGTTCCAGAAGCCTCTTCTAAGGTCATAAAATACAGTCTTTCAGATTTTGAAAACATAGAGCCCACCATTCAGAATTCGTCGACGATTTCAGTTAACGAGATGAACGTAGAAGGGGCGGAGGAAGTACAAATAGAAGAAGAGGAATTGCAGCTTGAACTGAAAACAAAAGAAGTAACACCGATCGAAGAAATCGAAGTGGTGGATTCCAAAGAGGTATCGCCTTTAGATTTGACAATTGCTGAATTGCAAAAAAGAAGCAACTCGCGCAAAGAGAAAATGAAAAAATTCAATTACAAGTTCATGAATAATGTCAATCAAAACGTAAATGATATTGAAAATCAGCCTGCTTACAAAAGAATGGGGATTGATTTGCAGGAATCGAGTTCAGATATTTCAAAGTCGAGAACGACCTTGAGTATTGATGACAATGATGAAATTCAATTGCGTTCAAACAACTCTTTTTTACATGACAATGTCGATTAAAAGTACGCTAGAAGTACAAAAAAACTCTTGTCTGTTCGGCAAGAGTTTTTTTTTGTATCCGTTATTTTATTCTTCTCAAAAGAGACTTATGGGCTAAGGCTATTTTTAGTATATTTGTGCTTCTAAAATTGAGTAGCATGAGTTTGCAAAAAGAACTAATGAACAAGCTGAAAGAAGCAATGAAAGCGAAAGATACAGTCGCTCTGGCTTCTTTAAGAGCTGTAAAATCAGCCATCTTATTGGCGCAGACAGAAACGGGAGCCAAAGAAGAATTGACAGAGGATCAAGAATTAAAAATTCTTCAGAAATTGGTGAAGCAACGAAAAGACAGTGCACAATTGTTTTCAGAACAAGGAAGAGAAGATTTGGCAGCTCCGGAATTGGCACAAGCAGATGTCATTGCTCAATTTCTACCTGCGCAGATGAGCGATGAGGCGATTGAAGCAGTGGTAGCAGAAATTATTGCTCAAACAGGTGCTGCTGGCATGAAAGATATGGGGAAAGTAATGGGCATGTCTTCCAAGCAGCTCGCAGGAAAAGCAGATGGAAAAACAATTGCAACCATCGTCAAAAAACGTTTGGCTTAAAACAGGTCAATATAAATGCTGTTTAGAATCTTATGTTCCATGGCGTTTAATTTATAAAGAAGAATTTGATTGTCGGATTGAGGCAAGAAAAAGAGAAAAATATTTAAAATCAGGAATTGGAAGAGAGTTTATAAAACAAAATACAATGAGGCCCCGTGGCGCAACTGAATAGCGCATCAGATTTCGGCTCTGAGGGTTGCAGGTTTGAATCCTGCCGGGGTCACGAATAAATAGTTCAATAAGGAAAAACGCCAAGCTTGCTTGAGCGTTTTATTGTTTGGACTATTTTCAGCGCGGAGCACTGTCAGGAAAAACCATCCTGCCGGGGTCACGCAATCGGAGCATTGACTCACAGGAATTGGTTCTCCTTTTTTTTTGTGGCTACCTTACTGATGCTACAGTTCTAAACCCAGTATGCATACTTCCCGTGTCAGGAGTGGTTTTCATCCGCATGCTGTTTCGGTAGCCACTACAATAGCTGTCGTGGCATAAAAAACTACCTCCTCTTGTAACTCTTTTCAATGCATAAGGTTCATTGGAGTCATAGCTTTTCTCAGGACCTTTTGGATTGTCAGTTGTTTTGTCTGCGAGGGTTTTATAATAGTCTTCATTGTACAAGTCGGCGCACCATTCCCAAACGTTGCCTGCCATATCATACAATCCATAGCCATTTGCCTTGTAATTTTGCACTGGAGCTGTAAAATAGAAACCATCGCGTTCTTTGTTTTTATAAGGAAAGCTCCCTTCCCAAGTATTGGCTTTTGGTTTTCCAGAGCGCAGGTCTTCATTGCCCCAAGCATAGACTGCGTCTTTGAGTCCGCCTCTGCTGGCATATTCCCATTCAGCTTCTGTAGGCAATCGTTTGCCTGCCCAATCACTATAGGCAACCGCATCAAACCAACTGACATGCACGACAGGATGATTTTCTTTCCCAACGATACTGCTGCCTGGTCCTTCAGGCTGTCTCCAGTTGGTACCTTGTCGCCATTGCCACCACTGGCTTACATCCCGCAGAGACACGGGTTTATCTGTAGGCACAAAAACCAGTGATGCTGGTGCCAATTGACTCGCATCGGGTTTTGGAGTTCCTGGAGGTAATTCTTTTTTAATTTCTTCCCAATCCACGGCTTTTTCAGCAGTGGTTACATAACCAGTCGCTTCTACAAAAGCTGCAAACTGTGCGTTTGTCACCTCATGGACATCCATCCAAAACGAATCAATCACCACCTCATGCTTTGGATACTCATCTCGCCAAGCCTGATCGTCATCTCCACCCATAGAAAAAGTGCCGCCTGGAATAAGAACCATACCCTCTTTGTTGGCTTCTGTTGATTCTTTCGATGTTTTGCTAGCTGGTGAATTAAACCGACTTTGTGTGGGTGTGCAACTATGCCCAGCAGTTTGAGGAGGTTTGGGGGTATGTTGGCAGCTTGAAGTATAAATCAATAAGAAAATAACAAATATTAAATGAAGGTGTTTTAATTTGAATGTATAGAATGTGTTCATCATTTTTCAATTATTTTAAGTTTCATTACATCTGAGATCTAATTTTTACGAACAAACAACCCTTTTATTTAATGGTTAATTTCCGTAATCTTTAGGATTTATGCCAAAGTGGGTTTTAAAACACTTGCTAAAATAATTGGGTGAGTTAAATCCTACTTCATACGCAATTTCAGAAATGTTTTTTGTAGTATCTGACGATATCATTTTTGCTGCTTTTTTTAATCGTAAGGTCTTAATAAAATCATTTGGAGTTTGTCCTGTAATCGTTTTAATTTTAGAAAAGAAAAGCGTTCTACTCATTCCCATTTCTCTTGCAAATTGAGTAACGTCGTAATTAAAATTCGTCATATTTTTTTCACAAATCTCCTCGGATTTTTCAATAAAAGCTTGA
>CAXRIA010000023.1:0-27023 GCA_964230805.1 Flavobacteriaceae bacterium | reverse complement strand
CGGTGTGAACTCGATCTCTCATTTCCGAGGTGGATTGATCGGTAAACATTTTTACAGGAAACATAATGTTTTGTTCTACAGTCAGAGAATCAAACAGTGCACTTCCTTGGAAAACCATGCCAATTTCTTGACGCAATTGTCTTCTTTGTTGAACATCCATTTCTTTGCTGATTTTTCCATCGAAAGAAATGATTCCAACTTCGGGGGTGTGCAATCCCAAAAGACTTTTGAGAAATACGGTTTTTCCGGAGCCACTTTGACCGATAATTAGACTGGTTTGTCCTCTTTCAAACGTGGCGTCAATTCCCTTTAGAATATGAGTTTCACCAAAACTTTTATGCAAATCTTTTACCTGTATCATTTATCCTAAAAGCATTTGAGTTAAAAAGTAATTCAACAAAATAATAACCACACTTGTCCATACCACCGCTTGGGTGCTTGCCCGACCTACTTCTAAAGAGCCTCCTTTTACATAATACCCGTGGTAGGAGGGTATGGTAGCAATCACAAACGCAAATACAATGGCTTTGATCGTTGCGTACTGCAGTAAAAAAGGATCAAAATCCAGTTGAATCCCATCAATATAGTCTACAGAATGAAATAAGCCTGTCAAAAGTCCTGCAAGCCATCCGCCAAATATTCCAAGAAACATTGCCAAGATAACCAACAACGGATAGAAGAAAACAGCGGCGATGATTTTGGGGAATACCAAATAATTCAAAGAGTTGATACCCATAACTTCGAGTGCATCTATTTGTTCCGTCACACGCATCGTGCCGATACTTGATGTAATAAATGACCCCACTTTTCCTGCGAGAATGATGGAGGCAAATGTAGGAGCAAATTCCAATATCATTGCTCGTTTGGTAGCAAAACCAATGAGGTATTTTGGGATAATCGGACTTTCGAGGTTTAAAGCGGTTTGTATTGCAATAACCCCGCCAACAAAAAAGGCAATAAAAGCCACAATTCCTAAGGATTTTAAACCCAAATCTTCGATTTCACGAAACAAGATTTCTTTGAAAACACTCCGTTTTTGAGGGCGCTTAAAAACTTGTTTGAGCATTAAAAAATATTTGCCAACATGTTCGATGTAATTCATGGAATCTTTTTTGCTAAAATATTAAATTTATTTTTGGCTTTTCTTCAAGAGTAATTCTAGAAAAAAAAATAGAGAAAAAATTGTTTTGAAAACTCTGTTGTGGTTGCAATGATCAATCGTATTTTGCGTAAAATTTTCCTTTCCATTTGTTTTGTACTCGCATGATTTGCTCTATCACGTCGCGAACACAACCTTCGCCTCCTTTTTTTGGAGAAATGTATTTGGAAATGTTTTTTATTTCTGGAGCTGCATCTTGAGGGGCACAAGGAAAACCTACAAGTTCCATGACAGGATAGTCGGGGATATCGTCTCCCATGTATAAGATGTTTTCTGGCAATAAATTGTATTTGTCAACCAATTGGTAGTATTGTTTTATTTTGTCATGGACTCCCAAATAAATTTCTTCAATGCCCAAACCCTGCAGTCTTTTTCTCACGGCTTCGTTGCTTCCACCAGAGATAATGCAAACTCTGTAACCTGCATCAATCGCCGTTTTTAGTGCATAGCCGTCTTTGATATTCATTTGTCGCACCAAATCACCGTTTGGAAAAACGGTCACCATTCCGTTGGTTAAAACACCGTCAACATCAAAAATAAAAGTGTTGATGTGAGGCATCAATTGTTTGTAACTAATTTCCATGAAGTTTTGTTTTTATTATAGCTTCGGTCAATACAGTGTATATTTCTTTGATCTCTTCCGAACACTCTGATTTGTGAATTTCTATGGTTTTGTAATCGCTTCTTTTGGCGGGGCCTGTTTGGGCTTCAATTGGTGCTAATGTATTCATTTTTTCGGCTGTTTCTAGAATCAAAGGCTGTAATATTTCAAAAGGAATGTTATTTGATTCGCAAATATCATTTCCTATGGCATACAAATGATTCACAAAATTATTGACAAATACGGCTGCCAAATGTATTTTTTTTCTCTGAAAAGAATTGATTTGATACACTTTCTTTGAAAGTATGAAGGCGAGCTTTTGTAGTATTTCCAGATCCTTTGAATGGACTGCTTCGATACAAATAGGAATGGTTTCGAAGAAGAGGTTGCGATCTTTCGAAAATGTTTGCAAAGGGTAAAACACACCTCTTCTCTCTCCGTTTTGCAATGCATTCATCCCAAGGGCTCCGGAAGTGTGCACAACCAACCCTTTTTTTGGTGCAATTTTTTTTGAGATTTCTTGAATGGCAGCATCACTTACGCAGAGAATGTAAATGTCTGAATCAATCAACTTCTCTAAATTATCGGAGATTTTTGTTTGCTTTTCGAAATGTCTGATTTTTTCAATACTACGATTGTATATTTGAGAAAGCTTACAGCCCCTTTTATTAAGAAAAACATTTGCCAAATGATTTGCTAAATTTCCGCCACCAAGCAAAGTAATTGTCATCATAAAGCGAATATACAAACTATCTTATTTTTGAGAAGTCTTTTTAAAAGAGAATTTGTAATTTTGAATAGTACAAAATGAGTATTATGAGGTATGTTTTTCTAATAATTTTATTGGCATCATCTACGGGCATTTACTTTTTGCATGACGAACCAGAAAAGATAGCCCAGGCATCGATGCGTATTTATGATTTTAAAGTAACGGATCTCTCAGGGGAAACTTTTGATTTTTCAACCTTGAAGGGAAAGAAAATAATGATTGTCAATACAGCGTCAAAATGTGGCCTTACACCGCAATACAAAGGTTTGCAAAAATTGTACGAAACCTATCAAAATAAAAATTTCGTAATTATAGGCTTTCCATCAAATGACTTTTTTTTCCAAGAACCAGGAACGTCTGAAGAGATAGCTGCCTTTTGTAAGCAAAATTACGGGGTTACTTTTCCTATGATGGAAAAAATAAATGTAAGGGGAAGAAAAAAGCATCCTATTTATGAATACCTGACCACAAAAGAAAAAAATGGTTTCAAGGATTCGAGGGTCAAATGGAATTTTCAAAAATACTTGATCAATGCACAGGGGACCTTGGATAAAGTTTGCGCCCCATCGACAAAACCCAACAGTCCGGAAATCATTACATGGATTGAACAATAGAGAAATTATAGATACTTTTAAGAAAAATACGAAATGAAGTTAGATATATTGGCCATAGGAGCACACCCAGATGATGTAGAGTTGGGCTGTGGGGCTACGTTGGCAAAAGAAATTGCCTCTGGGAAGAAGGTCGGTGTATTGGATTTGACGAGAGGCGAATTGGGGACACGAGGTTCTGCAGAAATCAGAGACAAAGAAGCCATGAAAGCAGCTGAAATTCTGGGTCTTGCAGTGCGAGAAAACCTAGCTTTTTCAGATGGGTTCTTTACAAACGACAAAAAACATCAACTTGAGGTTGTAAAAATACTCCGTAAATACAAGCCTGAAATCGTGCTGTGCAATGCCATCGAGGACCGACATATCGATCATGGAAAAGGTAGCAAATTGGTCTCAGATGCTTGTTTTTTATCAGGTTTGATGAAAATAGAAACTGAGCATGAGGGTGTGGGACAACATGCCTGGAGACCAAAGCAAGTGTACCACTATATTCAGTGGAAACCCATTACACCCGATTTTGTGGTTGATGTTACAGGTTTTATGGAAACAAAAGTGGCCGCAGTGCAAGCCTATAGGTCTCAATTTTATGATCCAAATAGCAAAGAACCCGTTTCTCCGATTACCAGTAAAAATTTCTTAGAAAGTGTGCAATATCGTGCACGTGATTTGGGGAGATTGATAGGCGTGGAGTATGCAGAGGGCTTTACTTCAGAGCGTTATGTAGGAGTGCAAAAATTAGAGGATTTAATTTAGAAAAAGTTTGCAAGTTTGTTGAAATAATGTAAATTTGCACCCGTTAAATATGGTGGTTGTAGCTCAGTTGGTTAGAGTATCGGTTTGTGGTACCGAGTGTCGCGGGTTCGAGTCCCGTCTTCCACCCCATTTCAAAGAGATTGTCGAAAGATAATCTCTTTTTTTTTGCGTCATTTTTCGAACGAAAAAATAGTTTTATTTTCAAGCATGTCTAAAAAAGGAAAAGAAAAGAACACAAAAAACAAAGCCAAGCATAGCAAGCTTATGGCCCGAAAAGCAAACAAGAAACGCGCTGAAAAAATAGCACATGAGGCACGGATAAAAGCACTTGTGAAAAGGCATCATGCCCAACAAAAAAAGAGGGATAAAAAAAAGGAGGCTCCATAAAATTGTATCCGGGAATAATCTTGATTTTCTGAGCGCGTTTGAAGTGTCTTTTTTGTTGTGAAATATACAAATACAGCAGCTGAGATTGGAGGGAAATGTATTTGTTGCATTTGGACCAAAATATGAGATGCAGAAAGAGATGCCTTATCTACTAGAAAATAATACTCGCTTTTTCAAAGTTACTTGTAAATTAAAGGTTATCTTTGATAAAAAAAATTAGGCAAATAAATCTACGAAATGGCAAGATCAGAACAAAGCTTCAACAAAAAAGAGAAAGAAAAAAAACGTTTGAAAAAGCGCGAATTAAAAATGAAGAAAAAGGAGGAGCGCAAAGCGAATTCCAAAGGTGGAGGTTTGGAAAACATGATTGCTTACGTAGATGCCTATGGAAATTTGACAGATACACCACCGGATCCTGCTGAAAAGTTAGAGATTGATGCGGAAAGCATCGAAATTGGAATTCCAAAAAAAATAGTGGAAGAGGTAGATCCAGTCCATGAAGGAACAGTGGCTTTTTTCAATACTTCAAAAGGTTTTGGGTTTATCAATGATTCAAATTCAAGCGAAAAATATTTTGTGCACTCTACGGGTTTGATTGATTTGATCTCAGAAAATGACAAGGTTTGTTTTGAATTAGAAAAAGGAATGAAAGGAATGAACGCCGTGAAAGTGAAAAAAATCTAATTTTTTTTATCCCTATTTTAGAAGTTATACTCAATTGTCTTTCCTTAAAAGGACAGCGAATGATGACGGAAACAAATCCTTTTTTGTAAATTCGTAGCGTTTTACAAACGAACAAATTTAAATGTACAAATTACTCATACGTCCAATACTTTTTCAATTCGACCCCGAAAAAGTACACTATTTTACTTTTTCAGCCATTCGTTTCATTCATAAAATCCCTGGTGTTTCTGCTTTGATTCGCGTTTTTTTCAAAGTCAATGATGTGCGATTAGAAAGAGAAGTATTTGGTTTAAAATTTAGCAACCCTGTAGGATTGGCAGCAGGTTTTGATAAAAACGCTGTGCTTTACAACGAGCTTGCTAATTTTGGTTTTGGATTTATTGAAATTGGAACAGTAACTCCGAAAGGACAGGTTGGAAACCCCAAAAAACGTTTGTTTCGATTGAAAGACGATCAAGGAATTATCAATCGCATGGGGTTCAATAACGATGGTGTTTCCGCGGCCATTGAAAACCTAAAAAGGAACAAAGGAAAAATTATTATCGGAGGGAATATTGGTAAGAATACAGGGATTTCTCCGGAACAATACACACAAGATTATTGTGAAGTATTTGAAGCCTTGTATCCTTATGTCGACTATTTTGTTTTGAATGTGAGTTGTCCGAACGTGGGGAGTCATGCAAAATTACAGGACAAAGATTATTTGATAGAATTGATTACATCGGTACAGCAATTGAATAAAAAAGAAAAAATTCAGAAGCCGATTTTGTTGAAAATAGCGCCAGATTTAAACAATCAACAATTGGATGAAATTGTTGATCTGGTGGCTGAAACAAATATCGACGGAGTGATTGCCTCCAATACTTCCGTAGATCGAAAAGGATTGAAAGCTTCAGAAGAACAATTGGAAAAAATTGGAAATGGGGGGTTGAGCGGAAAACCCATTCGAGAAAAAAGTACGGCTACCATTAAATATTTGGCCGATAAATCCAACAAATCCTTTCCTATTATCGGCGTGGGAGGGATTCATTCTGCAGCTGATGCTTTGGAAAAAATTGCTGCTGGCGCTGATTTGGTACAGATATACACAGGTTTTATTTACGAAGGTCCCTCCTTGATTAAAGAAATTAACAAGGCACTTTTAAAGAAATAGTATCTTAGCACTGAGAGAAGGTCGTTGTTTTCCAAATAATAATGATCCTAGGCAATCTTAGAATCCATGAAATCAGCGGTTAAAATCATTGAATGTCCTCGAGATGCGTTGCAAGGTGTCAAAAATTTTGTCCCTACACAGGCAAAAGCATCTTATATCAACGCGTTACTTCGCGTGGGATTTGACACGATTGATTTTGGTAGCTTTGTGGCTCCCAAAGCAATTCCGCAAATGAAAGACACAGCTGAGGTGCTTTCCATGTTAGATTTATCAGAAACGAACAGTAAATTATTGGCGATTGTAGCCAATGAGAGAGGTGCTAGAGAAGCGAGTGCGTTCGAAGAAATTGACTGTCTAGGCTTCCCTTTTTCTATTTCCGAAAATTTTCAAATGCGAAATACACATAAAACAATTTCCCAATCTGTAAAAGTATTGGATGGAATTTTAAATATGGGGATTCGCAGCAATAAAGAAATTGTGACCTATATGTCTATGGGATTCGGGAATCCCTATGGAGATCCTTGGAATGTAGACATTGTAGGGAAGTGGACGGAGCGGCTTGTAAAAATGGGGGTCAAAACCCTTTCTCTGTCAGATACTATCGGATGTGCCACCCCCGAGTCCATTCAATACCTCTTTTCAAATTTAATCCCTCAATATGCTCATATTGAATTTGGTGCGCATTTACACACATCGTATACTACGGCCATTTCAAAAATTGAAGCAGCATTTAATGCTGGTTGTAAGCGTTTTGATGGTGCAATTAAGGGATATGGGGGTTGCCCCATGGCAAAGGATGAATTGACAGGGAACATGCCGACAGAGAAATTACTCACTTATTTTACCACCAATGGCATTCAAAACAACCTAAACCCCATGGTTTTTGAGAGCGCATACAATGCTGCGCTGCGGGTTTTTGAAGGAGTCTAAAAAAAATTGCACTTTTATTTAAAATTATTCTAAATAAGTTTGTTTAACAAAGATTGTTGCCTATCTTTGCGGCATCAAAACACACTATTTTTAAACAATCTAAATAAGAATAAATTAATTATGAAAAAAAATGTAAAAAATGCGAGTTTGTTATTTGCTATGGTAACAACTTTGATGTCATGTAATGATGATGATAAAATAGAGAGCACTTTTGTGGAAGATGTAAATGACATTGAAGTAGCGTTCCAGGTACCGTCAACCTATATTTTCGAGAGAAATGAGGCCTCTACAGTAAGCTATGGAGGGCAAACAACTCGTTTGGCGATGGCCAAAGAAATTTTAGGCTATCTCAAAGTAGATTCTGGAAAAACCGCGGAAGAAATTGAAGCGGCCTTCGCCCACGTAGCAGGTGCAGATGATTTTTCGACTATGGAACTGAATGAATCTTCCAAAAGCGTGAAAAGTAAAGTAGCGGCTTCGGACGACCTTTTTGGAAGTGATGCGGTTGCAAAAGAGGCCATTCAACAGGTGATGTCTGGTTTTTTGGAAAAACAGGTAACAGAAGTAGTTCCAAATAGTGAAATAGAAGCAGCGCCAGGTGTAGCAGGTTTCGTAGGTTCTCGTTTCGTAAATGCCAAGGGATTAGAGTACGACCAAGCTTTTAACAAAGGTTTGATTGGAGCTTTGATCGTGGATCAAGTGCTTAACAATTATTTAGGAAATAACCGGGTTTCAAATCAAGATTATATTGATAGCAATACTTCGGAAACTTTGGAATCTGGAAAAAACTACACAAAATACGAGCATCATTTTGACGAAGCCTATGGGTATGTATATGGTGATGCAAGCGTTGATGGAGAAAGTCCTGTTACGACAGAAGGAGATAAATTTTTATTCAAATACATTGCCAAAGTAAATGGGGATACTGATTTTTCAGGAATCCAAGATCAAATTTTTAAAGCGTTTAAACTCGGTCGAGCGGCCGTAGTTGCCAAAGAATATGACGTTTTGCAAGATGCTATTGAGGTTTTGCAATACCAAATTTCAAAAGTAATTGGGGTGCGTGCAGTACGTTACCTTCAAGCAGGTAAGAGAGATTTGGCCGCTGAGGCCTATGCTTCAGGACTTCATGGTTTGTCTGAAGGTTATGGATTTATTTACAGTCTTCAGTTTACGAGAAATCCGGAAACAGATGCACCGTATTTTACTTTTGACGAAGTAAATGCAATGATTGATAAATTGGAAACTGGAAATGGATTTTGGGATCTGGCAGATGGGGTCGTATTGGATGAATTATCCGATCAGATTTCTGCCCGATTTGATTTTACAACAGCGCAAGCTGCGGAATAAAAAAAAAGGAAAAAGTATTTGAGTAGATTGAAATTTACTCGAATACTTTTGATTAATTTTGCAAATTATAAAAATGGACATCAACATGGTAAAAAAGAGCTTTCTGATCCTTTTGTTTTCGCTGGGGATTGTCTCCTGTAAGTCAGATGCAGAAGACATGTGTACAACGGATGATTTCGACAGAGGGGCAATGTTAACCAATTGGGCAGAGAATATCATCATTCCTTCCTATGAAAATTATGTCGACAAGGTAAATGTATTGAATCTTGATGTGGCTACTTTTGTCGGTGCTCCGAGCGAAAACCATCTGCAAACAGTACGAACTTCTTGGATCGCTGCCTACAAGGCATGGCAAAAAGTGGCGATGTTTCAAATAGGTGAGGCCGAAGAGTTGCGATTGAGAAGCTATGCAAACTCCTTTCCGTTGGATGCCATGGGTGTGGAAAGTAATATTTCTTCAGGATTTTATGATTTGAAGTTGTCCACTCAAATTGACAGACAAGGATTTCCTGCTTTGGATTATTTGTTGAATGGATTGGGAGAGACAGACACAGAAATTGTTGCGGTTTACGATGATTCGAATTACGGTGTTTATTTGACCACAGTTTCGAATCGATTGGAAGAGATGGGGCAAGATGTTTTAAACGATTGGAAAGGTGGTTACAAAACTGTCTTCATACAAAATGAGTGTTCTTCTGCAACGGCATCTGTGGATAAGTTGACCAATGATTTTATTTACAATTTTGAAAAACGTATCAGAGTTACCAAAATAGGCAATCCAGCGGGTTATTTTACCAATACACCGATTCCTGAAGCAGTGGAAGCTTTTTACAAACAAGATATCTCCAAAGAATTATTGATCACTGCCATTGAAGCCTCCAGAGATTTTTTTAGTGGAAAGCATTTCAATTCAGATACCGAAGGTGCTGGTTTAAAAAGCTATTTGACAGATTTAAATATTGAAGCAGGTGGCAGAAGTTTAAGTACTGTAATTTTAGAAAAAATGGAAAAGGCGCTGGCTACGGCAAATGGACTGGAATCAAATTTTTACAATCAAATCTCTGCGGATAGAAATGCATTTATAGCCATGCGTTCTGATTTGCATTCTGTAGTAGAGGTATTGAAGACCAATATGATTGCTGCATTAAAAATCAAAGCCGATTTTAATGATACAGATGGTGATTAAATAAGACAGTAATACCAATACATAGATGAGCTCATGTTTTTTTGACATTGAGCTTTTTCTATTAAAATAGCGAAACCCCATGCGAACAAGAATATGCTTGTTTTTTGTGTTTAAGTTTTCCTTTTTTCAGGCGATCGCCCAGAAAGAAGTAAATGTTGACTTATCAGTTGTTGATGCAACCACTGAAAAAGCCGTGTCAGATGCACAAGTGTATTCGAAATCTGGAAAATACATCGGAATTACTTCAGAAAAAGGAGTTCTGAATTTTCAAAGTAAAGAAAACAAATCTTTGCCGATCATCGTTTTTTCGTATGACTATGAGATTCACGAAAGTGTTTTAACACCTACAAATGGGGGCTCAAGTTTTACAGTTCAACTCAATAAATTGTCTGAAGAACTTTCCGAAGTCTTCATTGAAAACTACAAAAAAACAGCATTCAATTTAAAACGTTTCAAAGATGTAGAAGGTACTGCTATCTATGCCGGAAAAAAAACAGAGGTCGTTTTAGTAGATCAAGTCGTGGGGAACTTAGCTGCGAACAATGCCCGACAGGTGATGTCACAGGTTGTGGGGTTGAATATTTACGATGTAGGAGACGGTGGTTTGCAATTGTCGGTAGGAGGTCGCGGATTGGATCCAAACCGAACGGCTAATTTTAACACGCGGCAGAACGGTTATGACATTAGTGCAGATGTGTTAGGATATCCTGAAAGCTATTACACACCCACTGCAGAATCTTTGTCGGAAATTCAAGTAATTCGAGGGGCAGCTTCTTTGCAGTATGGAACCCAATTTGGAGGATTAATCAATTTTAAATTGAAAGAACCTGTTAAAGACAAAGAATTGGAGTTTGTTACAAGAAATACCGTGGGGTCTTTTGGTTTGAAAACAAGTTTTAACAGCTTGAGTGGAACCAAAGGAAAATTCAGCTACTATACATTTTTTAATTACAAAGACGGGGACGGATACCGGGCAAATTCAAATTTCAATTCTCGAAATTTCTACGGGTATGTGGCTTATCAGTTTTCAGAAAAAACGAAATTAAGTTTTGAAGGAACGTTTCTCAATTATTTGGCAAAGCAGTCGGGTGGCCTATCAGATGCACAGTTTTTAGAGGACCCAAGACAGAGTAACAGAACAAGAAATTGGTTTGAAGTGAATTGGAATTTGTATGCTTTAAAGTTTGAACACAAGTTCAGTGAAAATTCAGATTTTAGCTTGAATTTGTTTGCGTTGAATGCCAGTAGAAAATCACTCGGTTTTAGAATGATTACCGAAGATCCTGAATGGGACCCCAATCCTTTTTTAGACCCTGATGAACAAGATAGTAATGGGAATTTTATTCATGCCCGAGATCTGATGGTTGGAGAATTTAAAAATTGGGGAGCAGAATCTCGATGGCTAACGCGCTATAAATTGCTAGCAAAAGATGCGGTTCTTCTCATTGGCACAAAGGTTTACAGTGCAAATAATACGTCGCAGCAAGGACCTGGTAGCAAAGGTGCTGATGCGGATTTTAATTTTTACACCCGTGATTTCCCGAGTTACAGCAGTCAATCAGCGTTTGAATACCCAAATTTCAACACAGCGGTTTTTGCAGAAAATATTTTCAAGTTATCGGATTTTTTCTCAATAACTCCCGGAATTCGTTACGAATATATCAAGACCACTTCCGATGGATGGTATCGAGATAATAATATGGGAAAGAATGTAGAGGACTACAACCGTTTTGAGAGAAACATATTTCTAGTGGGGGTCGGTGCCAGTTTTAAACCTACGAATTATTTTGAATCCTATGCAAACTTGTCGCAGAATTACCGATCCGTAACCTTTAGTGATATTCGAACAATAAGCCCTTCTTTTACCGTAGCGGAAGATATCACCGACGAAAAGGGCTATACAGCTGATATTGGAATTCGAGGAAAATACCGCAATGTTCTTTCTTATGATGCCAATGTTTTCGGGATGCTATACGATGGAAAAATTGGTACCAATTTTGAAGATCGAGTGGGGTGGGTACGCGATAATATTGGAACGGCTGTTGTTTACGGGTTGGAGGCTTTGGTGGATTGGAACCTAAAAGAAACTTTTTTGAAGAAGAATAGCGACTATAAACTGAACGTTTTTGTAAACACGGCAATTACAGATTCGCAATACACAAAATCCCGATTCAACGGCGTGCAAGGGAAGAAAGTAGAGTTTATTCCGCTAGTTAATACGAAATCGGGTGTCGGGTTTGGCTACAAAAATTTTGTGGGAAGTTTGCAATACACCTATTTGTCAGAGCAATTTACAGACGTGACCAATGCGCCCTATGATCCAGAAAACACGATCACCGTAGAAGGAGCCATACCCTCCTATGATATTTTAGATTTTTCTTTGGCGTACACCTATAAAAAAATAAAATTGGAAGCAGGGATCAACAATCTGTTGAATCGATCGTATTTTACAAGAAGAGCAACAGGTTATCCGGGACCTGGAATAATTACTTCAGATCCACGTTCCTATTATTTTACGATGCAACTAAAACTTTAAACTATTTTTTATGAAAAAAAAGGGAAAAATAATGCTCGTTTCATTGGCAGTTCTTTTGGTCGTTTTACAATTTGTACAAAGTGAGCAAGCGTATCAAGAAATAAATCCTCAAACTGATTTTTTGTCCGTTTTGAAAGCACCCAAAAAGGTGGTTGACATTGTAAAAGCCAATTGTTACGATTGTCATTCTCGTCAAGTGAACTATCCTTGGTATGCCTCAGTGGCACCTATTTCTTTTGTGATCGAACATCATATAGCCGAAGGGATGGAACACTTGAATTTTTCCGATTGGACAGATTACGCTCCCGAAAAGGCGGCCCACAAGTTGGAAGAGATTGTGGAAGAGGTCGAAGAAAACGAGATGCCTCTGAAGTCTTACACACTGGTGCATGGAAAATTGTCAGATGCGGATAAAAAAACACTGATTCATTGGATTGCAACAATTCAATAATCACTTATAACCCAATATTTTTTTGAAGGGATTTACTAAGTTTTGTTGAAAAGAAGCATAGTTTGAATTGTCTTTTTTTCCCAAGCCGAAATGAAGTTTTTTTACTTCTTTAGATCGAATTAAAGTTCCGAAAATCCAATCCCAAATAGCAAACTTTGAACCGAGATTTTTATCGTAATGTTCCGGTTTGTCACTGTGGTGAATTTGGTGTTGCACAGGACTTATAAAAATGTACTCTAAAAAATTGTAAAATTTAAATTGGACGTGTGAGTGCCTCAAGTTGGCTCCCCAAAAATTGAAAATTAAGGTAAATACATTGACCCCGGCAAATGTCCATTTGCTAATCTGTGAAGCCGATAAATAATCAAAAATTCCTGTCATCAAGCCAAAGGTCAAAATAGCCCCTAGGTTATTGACAATTAATTCTACTGGGTGTATTCTGTATTGGGTGAATGGGTTCATCGTGGTTGCAGAGTGGTGTGTTTTGTGAAACTCCCACAGAAAAGGGATTTTGTGCATTGCGAGATGAATCAGGTATGTGATAAAGTCTCCAAAAACACTCAATGCAAGGGTGTAAGCAATCATGGTGCTCAATACAGAAAGCTGCACCGACTCATAGCCAAACCAAAAATTCATGTATTCTGTGGTCACAAATGCCAGCTTGAAGCCAAAAACAAACAAGGGGGCGATGAGTAAAATTTTAATAACACTGTTGAAAGCGATGAAATAATAATCGACGAAGGCAGATTTCCCCAACCATATTTTTTTGGGCAAGACAAATTGAAAAAAGGATTGGTTTTTTTTCTTTTTTCGATACACGAAGTAAACAAAAGGCAATGATGTGAACAGGTAGAGGAAATAGGTCCTTTTGTTCGGGGTCACAATCAGATCGGCACATGCGTTGAAGCACATGTCTAAGAATGTTATGATGGTTTCCGTGGACATCTTTTTGTACCTTACAATTTCAGATGCAAAGATACGTAAAATTCTTATTTAGAATAAATAAAAATAAATAAATTCAACGCCATTCGGCCATCGTAGCAAAATCAAAATTACCCTTGGGAAGTGAGTTCGATTTGAAATTCAGAAAAGATTGAATATGTGGCCAAGTCGGTTAAGAAAATTCAAGACATAGTTTTTCTAACAATTCCATGCATTTTTCAAGTTCACTTTTTTCAATAAATTCATTGGCTCTATGTGCCTGTTGAATGGATCCAGGTCCGCAAATAATACTTTCGAATCCAGCCTGTGCAAACTGACCCGCCTCAGCGGCATACGATACGGCGCCTAGGTTGTTATTCGTGTTTATTTTTTGCATGAGTCTTACAATGTCAGATTCCTCTCCGGTGTTTAACGGGGGTACTGGTGGGTGTTGTTCATGCGTTTCAATACAAAAACCGGGAAAAACTAGTTGCAATTCTTTGGTGCGTTTGGCGCAATATTTTTCAAAATCTTCGAGAATCGTCTCTAAGAGATCTCCGGGAACAATACGCGCATCCCATGAGAAAGTGGCATGGTTTGCAATCACATTGGCAGCGATGCCCCCTTGAATCATTCCTGTATGCAGAGAGCTATGCGGAGGTGTAAAACGTGGGTCGTTTGTACCCGAAGTTACCAACGTTTTCATTTTGTTTTCTAACCACAATAACAATCGAGCAGCTTCATGTACGGCACTCACTTCCTTTAAAATTCCACTGCTGTGCCCTGCAGATCCATTGACCGAAGTATCGAACAAACAGATGCCTTTGTGGCCTACAATGGGTTGCATGCGTGAAGGTTCTCCAATCCATGCAAACGTTGGTTTTTCGTGGTAGTGACTTTTGATGTGCGCAATCAAATCAGGCGCTCCCAAGCACCCGATTTCTTCATCGTAAGAAAAAGCAAAATAAATTGGTTTTTTCAAATCTGTTTTGACAAAGTGGGGAAGCATTGCCAAACAACAAGCCAAAAAACCTTTCATATCGCAAGTGCCACGACCATACAATTTACCGTTGCCTTTTTCTGTCAATACAAAAGGATCACTCTCCCATTTTTGGCCAGTAACAGGCACAACGTCGGTATGTCCCGACAATATAAGTCCTCCGTCTATTTCAGGTCCGATACGGCAATGCAATGACGCTTTGTCGTTTGTTTTGTTGGGAACCAAAAAAGTATCAATGCCGAAACCTTCAATATAATCTTGCATCCAATGAATAATGGATAGGTTGCTTTCTCCTCCTAGTAATGGAAAAGAAATCAGTTTGGATAGAATTTGTTCAACCGTCATTTCAAATCATTTTTTGGTGTAAAATGGTTTTATCGTTTCTTAATTGTTCTGTTTTTAGAGTAGCTCAATAAGGATTTGTTTTGATGGCAAGATAGCTAGATTTTTTCACCTTTCTTCGCTTTTAATGAGTTCTTCATGCAAAAACAACTCTGAGTAAACAGCGATCATATCCAGTTTGGTTTTTAATAAATTTCCATTGCAAAGGCAAAAGGAGTATCTTTACCGTTTTCAATGAAAAGAAAGAAATAGGTACTTTAGACAAGATGAAAGCACAACCGAACAATCCAATTCATGGTAAAAAGCTCGAGGAAATACTAAAAGAATTGGTGGCCTATTATGGTTGGGAACATTTGGGCCATAAAATTCGAATTGGTTGTTTTCGAAACAACCCTTCTATGGGGTCTAGTTTGACTTTTTTGCGTCGAACCAATTGGGCGAAGGCCAAAGTAGAAGCCCTGTATATCGATATGTACAAGAAGAATAAATAATTTTAAGTGCTAAATTGATGGTTTGTAAGGGTTTGCATAACAACATACAAACCTTCGATATTCACTGTTTATTCGCTTTGATACCGAATAAAATCCGTATATTTGCATGCAATTAAATGTTAAGTTTATTGCATATGGCTTTATCTAAAATCATCAATGAAGGATTGACGTACGATGACGTACTGTTGGTTCCCGGTTATTCAGAAGTACTTCCGAATACGGTAAATATCAAATCTAAGTTTTCTAGAAATATTACCTTAAATACGCCGATTATATCCGCAGCAATGGATACAGTAACAGAAGCGGCTATGGCGATTGCTATGGCGCGTGAAGGTGGAATCGGTGTTTTGCATAAAAACATGTCTATTGCAGAGCAGGCCTTGGAAGTTAAAAAAGTCAAGCGCTCGGAGGCAGGTATGATTTTGGAGCCCGTGACGATTCAGCCAGAAGCTACAGTGTTGGATGCTAACAATTTGATGGCAGAATACAAGATTGGTGGAATTCCTGTTACAGATAAAAATGGGGATTTGGTTGGAATTGTGACCAACCGTGATTTGCGTTTTGAAAAAAATAGTCAGCGTAAAATTTCTGAGATAATGACCTCAGAGGATCTCATTACCGTGGGTGAAGGAACTTCTTTAAAAGAAGCAGAGGTGATATTGCAAGACAACAAAGTTGAAAAGCTACCTGTGGTTAGTAAGGACAATAAGTTGGTGGGTTTGATTACGTTTAGAGATATAATTAAAGTAAGAGAAAACCCAGAGGCAAATAAAGATCAATACGGTCGATTACGAGTTGCGGCTGCTATTGGCGTTACAGCGGATTGTTTGGAACGAGTTGCCGCTTTGGTAGAAGAAGGTGTCGATGCCGTTGTATTGGATTCTGCACATGGACATTCAGTCAACATTTTAAATAAATTGAAAGAAGTGAAAGCAGCTTATCCAGATTTGGATGTGATTGCAGGAAATATTGTAACGGCAGAAGCCGCTAAAGATTTGGTTGCCGCTGGTGCTGATGGTGTGAAAGTAGGGATTGGTCCAGGTTCCATATGTACCACTCGTGTTGTGGCAGGAGTGGGGTATCCACAATTGTCTGCTGTTATGAATGTGGCAGAGGCTCTTGATGGGACTGGCGTGCCTGTCATTGCAGATGGAGGGGTTCGATACACAGGAGATATTCCGAAAGCCATTGCCGCTGGAGCCGATTCAGTGATGTTAGGGTCTTTATTGGCGGGAACCAAAGAAGCACCTGGTGAGGTGATTATTTTCAATGGAAGAAGATTCAAGTCTTACAGAGGAATGGGTTCTGTGGAAGCGATGAAAAAAGGGTCTAAAGACAGGTATTTTCAAGGAAAAGAAGAGGACAATCTAAAACTAGTTCCTGAAGGTATTGAAGGACGTGTACCTTACAAGGGTGAATTGTTTGCTACCATGCATCAATTTATCGGTGGTCTGAGAGCAGGAATGGGGTACTGTGGATCTGAAAATATAGAAGCACAAAAACGAAATTCCAGTTTTGTAAAAATAACAGCTTCAGGAATCGCAGAAAGTCATCCTCATGATGTCACTATTACAAAAGAAGCGCCAAATTATTCAAGATAAGAAATAGCATTGTATACAGAAGGTCGCCTGAATTTATTTGTGCGGCCTTTTTTTAGCCAGTTTTCAAAAGCGATTGCATGGTTAACATGTAGTTGTCTACCTTATAACAGTTCAAATATTGTAATTTTTAACAGTTGATATGTCAATCACATTTTCAAGTTTGGGAGTTTCTAAAAATTTCCTAAAATCCCTCAAAGAGAATCATGTAATGGTTCCTACAGAAATTCAAGAAAAAACAATTCCATTGTTGTTAAAACAACAAACTGATTTTATTGGTTTGGCTCAAACAGGAACAGGAAAAACAGCGGCCTATGGATTGCCTATATTACAAAAAATTGATCCCTCTTCGGAGAAGGTACAGGCTTTGATTTTGGCACCTACAAGAGAATTGGTGCAACAAATCAAAAAGCAATTGTTCAGATTTACCAAGTACAGTCCGGAAAAGATATTTTCAGAGGCTGTTTATGGAGGAATGAAAATTGATATTCAAATCAATAATCTGAAAAGACCGACTCATTTTTTAATAGCCACCCCTGGTAGGTTGGTCGATTTGATTGAGCGTGGTGCGGTTGATTTGACAGAAATACAAACCCTAGTGCTAGACGAGGCGGATGAAATGTTAAGCATGGGTTTTAAACAGGATTTGAATAGAATTTTGAATTACACGAACGGAACACGAAAAACATGGTTGTTTTCTGCAACGATGCCGGAAGAAATCCAACGTATAGTAAAAACATACATGTCACCCGAGGCCGTTCGCATTACTGTAAACCCAAGATCTTTGGTAAATGAGAATATCAAACATCAATATACTTTGGTCAATGGTAAGGACAAATACAATGCGTTGGTTTCGTTTTTAGAACAAAATGATTCGGGAAGAGGTATTGTTTTTTGCAAAACCAAAGCTGGGGTACAAAATTTAGCAAGCTGTTTAAAGGAAGATGGTTTTTCGGTAGGAGCCTTAGAAGGAGATATGGGGCAACGTGATCGAGATAAGGTAATGCGTTCTTTTAAAAGTGAACATACAACTATTTTAATAGCGACTGATGTTGCGGCGAGAGGTATTGATGTCAAAGATTTGGCTTTTGTAGGGCATTACCAGTTGCCAGATCAGTTAGCGTATTATACACATCGAAGTGGGAGAACGGCTCGTGCAGGTAAAAAAGGGATTTCTTTGGCTTTTGTTACGGCAAAAGAGCTTGGGAGGTTGAGAGAAATCGAAAACGATCTGGAAATTAAAGCGGAACAGATTGAGCTATTCTAAGGGTTTTTATAGTTTGTAAAATCCATTTGACAGAAATATCTTATTTACTAGTAAAATCGGGATTCCTAGAACTTTTACATTTGAAAGAAGGGCCTCGAAATACATAAAAAAACCAAAAAAGAATACTCTTTTTTGGTTTTTTGGGTTGTTTGGTTTTGTTGTTTTTTAAATATCTTCAAAATTAACATCTGTAAAATTATTCGCTTCTGCTTGGTTTTCATCTAAAGAAATTTCTGATTCTTTTTTGAAATCTTTTTGATGGCGTTCACTGATGACCTCTGAACCTTTTTCTTTTAAAATAAAATCAGTGGCCGCGGTAAGCATTTCATTGAATTCCGCAAAGTCCTCTTTGTATATGTAAATCTTATGTTTTTGGTAGTGAAAAGAACCGTCGTCATGTGTGAATTTCTTACTTTCTGTCACTGTTAAGTAGTAATCATCTGCTTTGGTAGCTCTCACATCAAAAAAGTAAGTTCTTCTTCCTGCTCTTAATATTTGTGAAAATATTTCTTCTTGTTCCACTTGATTTTTCATAATAATTTTTAAAAAGATGTTAATTTCAATTTTACTAGCCTTACAAATCTAAAAAAATAAATCACTTTTTCATTATTTAATTAGTTTTCTTTTTCTAAAAGTTGTTGTTGGTACAATTCTTTGTAGTAGCCTTCTTGCTTCAGCAATTGGCTGTGAATCCCTTGTTGAATAATTTTTCCTTCCTCCAAAACAATGATTTTGTCTGCGTTTTTAGCAGAAGATACTCGATGGCTTACAATAAACGTTGTTTTGTCAGAAGAGATTCTCTTTAAATTGTTTAATATTCGTTCTTCTGTTTCCGTATCTACGGCGGACAGGCAGTCGTCAAATATTAAAATATCAGGATTCTTAATAATGGCTCTCGCGATGGAAATGCGTTGTTTTTGTCCGCCTGAGACCGTGATTCCGCGTTCGCCTAGGACGGTTTGGTAGCCTTGATTGAATTCAGTAATGTTTTCGTGTATTACGGCATCTTTTGCAGCAGTTTCGATTTGGTTTTCTGTGGCGTGTTGCGCACCGAATTTAATATTGTTTGCGATGGTATCTGAAAATAAAAAGGGATCTTGAGGAACAAATCCTATATGGTTTCTCAGACTTGAAAGCTTATATTCTTTGATGTCTTTACCATCAATAAAAATGCTTCCTGTTGTAGTATCATACAGTCTAGATACCAAATTTAAGATGGATGATTTGCCACAGCCTGTTTTTCCGAGAATCGCAATGGTTTCTCCTTTTCGAACCGTAAAATTAATGTTTTTGAGCGCTTTGATATGCGTGTCATCGTAGGTCAAACTAACATTTTTGAATTCGATAGCATTTTGTAGATTTTGTATGGGCAACGCGCCGTCTGTAATTTCTGGTACCTGCTGTAAAAATTCATTGATTCTTTTCTGAGATGCTTCGGCTTGCTGTATGGTTGAGGTAACCCATCCTACAATGGCTACCGGCCAGGTGAGCATATTGACATACATAATGAATTCAGCGATGGTACCAATACTGATAATACCATTGATGTATTGCATACCTCCAATGTACAAAACAATGAGATTGCTAATACCTATCAACAAAATCATCATTGGAAAAAACAATGCCTGCGCTTTGTATAAATGGATGTTTTTTTCTTTACTCTGGTTTGAAAGCGCATCGAAATCTCTGATGGTTTGAAACTCTGTATTGTAAGATTTGATCACGTTGATGCCAGAGAAAACTTCTTGAGCCGTGGTCGTTAGTTTGGAGAGATACTCTTGAACAACAGTACTTCTTTTGTGAATGATTTTACTCAAAATAAAAATAGACAAAGAGAGCAACGGAAATGGAAGCAATGTATAAAGCGTTAATTTGAGATCGATTTGGATCATTTTAAAAACAGCAACGCTAAACAAAACCAACATATTAATGGTATACATAACGGCTGGTCCGAAGTACATGCGAACCTTACCGACGTCTTCACTAATACGATTCATTAAGTCACCCGTTCTATTCTTTTTGTAAAAGTTTAAGGACAAGCGCTCGTATTGTAAAAAAATTTCATTTTTAAGGTCAAATTCAATCAAACGGGAGGTTACAATAATGGTTTGTCTCATTAAAAATGTAAAAAAACCTGAGAGTATTGCGAGACCAATAATGATTCCAATGTTTTGCAAAAGTTCCATTTTAACCAATGAAGTATCTGCAATCATTCCATTTCTAAAATCATCTGCGATATTGATAGAGTTTTTTACGATTTCAGGTACCTTTACGGCCAAATACCGAGAAAGAATAGAAATAATCAAACCCGCCACCAATCGATATCGATATTTGAAAAAGTATTTATTGAGATATTGTAATGCCTTCATTCAAAAATATGCGTCGCTTGCCGCAAAGTGTTTTTATAAGTAACGAAGATACAGGTTTCTTTCAAATTGAACCGCCCTTGTATGTGAGTTTTTTTGGTTTCTCTTTCTTTGATCTCCTTGGTAAAATTTGCAGCGAAAGCATACCAAAAAAGTGCATAATTATTCAAAGGTCATAAAAAATAATACTATTTTTGTGGCCTATCTAATAAACTAAGTTCTTTCAAATGATTAACAGAAGACACATTCGTATTAAGGTAATGCAATCCGTATATGCAATACTTACCTCGAAAAGTGACAACCTTGCCAAAGAAGAAAAATTTTTAATCAATAGTATTGATAAAATGTACGATCTTTATGTGTTGATGTTGGATGTTCTTCCCAGAGTGAAGGCAATAGCCAAAGAAACGATAGAAATTTCCAAGAAAAAACATTTTGCCACTGCCGACGACTTGAATCCCAATACGAAATTTATTGACAATCAAGTCATTGCTATATTAGAAGAAAGCGTTTCTTTTCAGACGTACAAAGAAGAGCACAAATTGGAAAATTGGCATGTCGAGGAAAAATTCATGCGTACGATTTTCGAAAACTTGAAAAAGAGTGAATTGTACGAGAACTACATGAAATCTTCTGAACACTCGTTTAAAGAAGATGTCAAATTTATGGTAGATTTTTATACCGAATTTATTGCGCCCAGTGATACCTTAGCCAATTATTTTGAGGATTTAAATATCAGTTGGGTAGATGACATTCCTTTTGTAAATACGTGGGTGGTTCGCACGTTAGAGAAATTAAAAAAGGACAAACCCCTTGTTTTAAATACTATTTACAAGGACGCAGAGGATCAAAATTTTGTTTGTGATTTGTTTCGGAAAGTCGTTTTGAATCATACGGATTTTGAGAAAGAGATCGAAAACAAAACACCCAATTGGGAAAAAGATAGAATTGCAGATTTGGATATGATTATGATCAAAATGGGAATCTGTGAATTTATTCATTTTTCGTCAATTCCTGTCAAGGCCACAATGAATGAGTACATAGAAATTGCCAAAGACTATTCCACTCAAAAAAGTAGTTTTTTCATCAACGGAGTTTTGGATCAAGTATGGAGAGCACTGGACAACTCAGGGAGGCTCAATAAATTAGGAAGAGGTAGATTGTAGTTTCTCGGTTTTTCATACATTTACGACACAAAAAGGAGAGAGATGAAAAAAATAGTTTTAATCGTGTTTGTATTGGCAGCTTTTATGTCATGTAAGAAAGATGCATCTTCTAAAATTAAAGAGGAAAATGTAGTAAAAGCGAAAGAAAGAGATGACCGAAGTAGTTTATTGCCCGTTGCCACTTTTGACAAAGAAGTGTTCGATTTTGGAATAATTTCCGAAGGCGATGTTGTTGCAACGAGCTTTACAGTAACCAATACAGGGAAGGCAGACTTGGTAATTGGTAATGCAAAAGCAACTTGTGGTTGTACGATTCCTGTTTGGCCAAAAGCGCCAATACCACCAGGTGAATCCGAAAAGATAGAAGTTCAATTCAATTCACGTGGAAAGAAAAACAAACAATCCAAAACAATTACATTAACCACCAATACCAGCAATGGCAAAGAGACCTTGGTGATTAAAGGACAAGTAGTACCAAAAAAATAAAAATTAATAAAAACCAACAAGATGATTACGTTACCATTACAAGCAGCTGCAGGAGGATTTGATATTAAGAGTTTGATGCCTTTTGCCTTGATGTTTATCGTGTTGTATCTGTTTATGATACGTCCACAAGTAAAAAAACAAAAAAATGAGAAAAAATTCCAAGAAGGAATTGCCAAAGGAAGCAAGGTGATTACAACCAGTGGAATCCATGGAAAAGTCGTGGATATCCAAGAAAATACAGTGGTCATTGAAACGGGAGCTGGAAAAATAAAATTTGAGAAATCTTCTCTATCCATGGAGTTGACTAAGAAATACGCTCCAAAATCAAAATAAGCGATAAAGCGCTGTTTCAAATCCCTATGAAAGTGAGCCCGTGCTCACTTTTTTTGTACCTTTATGATACATTTTTAAGAAGTCAAAGCCGGATAAAAATGAAAATCTCTCTGAAAAAAAAGGATAATTTTTCAAAAAAAAATAAAAAGCGTCATGTGTTATTCTTGTTTTTGGGAATGGCCACTTTTTTTTGGTTTTTGACCAAACTATCGAAAGAATACATTTCGATAATTGAATACAAGGTCGCCTACAAAAATCTTCCTGAGGCAAAGATTTTTCAGAGTGAGCCCGAAAAGACCATCGCACTGCAAATTAGAGGGTCTGGTTTCAAATTGTTGGGTCAGAATCTTTCTCAACCCACCATAGAAATAGATTTAGACAATCCAATTTACAAGGAGAATTACCGTTATTTCATTTTGACAAATACCCAAAAGTCTGCTGTGCAGAGTCAGTTGGATATGGGTCTTTGGTTGGAGTATTTTGAAAAAGATTCTTTATTTTTCGATTTAGGAATTCAAAAGTTTAAAAAAGTACCGGTAGTTGCACCGATAGACATTGAATACAAGTCGGGATACAGTTTGTCTGGAGAGCTAAAGATACTTCCTGATTCTATACAAATACTCGGACCGGAAGCACAAGTAAACAAAATTCAGTTTTTAAAAACGGACCCCTTGGTTCTAAAAAATATCTCTGAGAATATTTCCCAAGAAATTCCGGTGGTTCGACCCCAAAATTCTGAAAAGATAACGCTGAAATCAGAGAAAGTAACGATTGTTGCGAAAATAGAGAAGTTTACAGAAGACAGTTTTGAAATTCCGTTTGTGATTAAAAATAGAGCTAAAAATTCCAAAATTACAACCTATCCAAAAACAGTCAAAATAATCTTTAAAGTAGGACTTTCCAATTACAATAAGATTTCCCCGAATAGTTTTAAGGTAGGTTGTGATTACCAAAATACAGTTCAAAAAAATCTAGACTATTTAGAACCAGAATTGTGGGAGAAACCCGATTGGGTGACTTCGGTAAAAATCGTACCAAGTCAAATTGAATTTTTAATACAAAAAGAATGATCGTCGGATTAACAGGAGGTATTGGCGCTGGAAAGACATTTGTCTTAAAAATGTTTGAGTCCCTCGGCGCTGTAACTTATATCTCAGATTTGGAAGCAAAAAGACTAATGACTTCCTCTGCCAGTCTAAAAAATGATATCAAAGCATTGCTGGGAGAAGATTGCTACATTGGAAATGTTCTGAATACGAAATACATTGGGCAAATTGTATTTGGTGATCCACAAAAATTAAAAGCTTTGAATGCCTTGGTGCACCCGGTCGTGGCAGCGCATTTTGAAAATTTTGTAAAAATTCATCAAACAGCTCCTTATATCCTCTACGAGAGCGCCATTCTTTTTGAACAAAACAAACAAGATCGTTTTGATGTCACATTGTTGGTAACCGCTCCAGAGGAATTAAGAATGCAACGCATTATGCAGCGTGCGAAAATGACCGAAGCTGACGCTCGATCCAGAATTCAAAACCAATGGCCAGATGAAAAGAAAATTCCTTTGGCCGATTATATTATCGACAATACAAATAGCGATGATACACATGCGAAGGTCATAGCGATGCATGAGGTTTTTGTCACTTTAAACAAAGACCGGTAAAAAGTGTTAAAATTTAGAGGGTTGTGTAAAATTTTAACATAAATAGCGTCATCACTTGTCGTTTTCTTAACATTTAGTTAAAAACGTTAAGAATGTTAAAAAGAATCCTTATTTTTTAGCGAGACTCTTAGGAATGAACTATTTTTGAGAAATGGGGAAAAAAATGTTTGTTTTTGTAATTATTTTGATGACAATTTCGCTCATCGGAATCATAACCGTTCAAATTTTTTGGATAGGCAATGCCATTGAGATTCGGGAGAAGCAATTTTCAAACGATGTAAATTTCGCCCTGTCTAAAACGAGTGATCGAATTTATAAAAAAGACTTTGTCGATTTCACTGCGCAGTATATGGACTATTTCGATACAAGAGAATTTGCGAAAAAAGTGGATTTTTCAAAATTCGTCTACGAACAAATAAATACAACAACCAATGAAACGTTCCGTTATTCTTCCAGCAATGTAAATGAAAACCTGTACTACAAGGGTTTGGATGACTTTCACAAAAATGACTCCTTATTGGTTGCAGCCGTAACTAGCAAAGTAGATGTGTACAAAGTAAAAAATTACACGAACGATTTTGAATTAGACAAGGTAACCGATGTAGAAAAAATTACTTTTTACAACAGTTTGACAGAAATCGATAAGTTGAATATTGAGAACACCTACCACAACAAGGGTGAGCCCATATACAAACGTTTGAACAAAGAATTGGTAGAAGGCATTTTAAACGAAGAACTTGAAAAGAGAGGTGTGGCATTGCAATACAAATATGGTGTTGCCACTGAAGGGAAACTCACGAAAATAAAATCGGACTATTTTAAAATTCAAAAAGACAAAAGCTACAAAACGAAACTATTCCCGAAAGACAATGACAATAAAGATCATGAGCTGTATATAATGTTCCCAAAAAAAGAAAATTACATTTTTTCAGACATTCGAGGGATGCTTTTACTATCTGTTTTTTTTACAATCATTATCATGTTGGCCTTTGCTAGTTCTCTTCAGCTTATACTAAAGCAGAAAAAAATATCTACCATCAAGACGGACTTTATCAACAACATGACACATGAATTTAAAACTCCAATTGCGACAATTAATTTGGCATTGGATGCCATTAAGAACCCAAAGGTGGTGAAAGATGCTACTCTCGTAAATCGTTATGTTGCCATGATCAAAGAGGAAAACAAACGCATGCACACTCAGGTTGAAAATGTATTGCGGATTTCCAAATTAAACAAAAATCAATTAGATGTATCGAAGGAGTCCGTTGATTTTTATGAATTGTTAGAAGATGCGATCAGCATCGTAGATTTATTATTACAATCAAAAAATGGAGTAATAAAAATCAACAAACGACATAAGGTTTCCGAAGGTTTGGGCAATGCTTTTCACCTGACCAATATGTTTGTCAATATTTTGGAAAATGCCATTAAATATTCATTAAAGGCCCCTGTAATAGATGTGGACACGGACAATTCGGTGAAATATTTGACAGTTAAAATAAAAGACCAAGGTATAGGAATGAGTAAATCTGCTCAAAAACAAGCTTTTGATAAGTTTTACAGAGAGCACAAAGGAAATGTACACGACGTAAAAGGGCATGGATTAGGGCTTTCTTACGTAAAAGAGATCGTATCACAACATCAAGGAATAGTCTATGTGGAGAGTGTCAAAGGAAAGGGAAGCACCTTTACTGTAAAACTACCATTGGTGTAACCTAAAACAAAAAATCATGAGTAACAAAAAGATATTATTGGTAGAAGACGATCCGAATTTTGGGATTGTTTTAAAAGATTATTTGACGCTTAGCAATTTTGATGTCGTACATGCAAAAGATGGTATAGAGGGGTTGATTATGTTCAAAAATCAAGATTATGATTTATGCATTTTAGACGTGATGATGCCGCGTAAAGATGGCTTTACTTTGGCAGAAGATATTCGTAGAAATGATAAAGAAATTCCGATTATATTTTTGACAGCAAAGACAATGAAAGAGGATATCTTAAAAGGATATCAAGTAGGGGCAGATGATTATTTGAACAAGCCGTTTGACTCCGAAGTATTGCTCTATAAAATAAATGCTATTTTACAACGCAAAAGTGGAGATAAAAGGGAAGAAGAAGATTTGTTTGAATTTCAAATAGGTGATTTTTTCCTGAATTCAAAACTGAGACATTTGTCTTACAAAGCAGAAGACCCAATAAAACTATCCCCCAAAGAAAACAAGCTTTTAAAAATGTTAGCAATCCATAAAAACGATTTGCTTTCGCGAGAATTGGCATTGACAAAAATTTGGAGAGATGATAACTACTTTACTTCCAGAAGTATGGATGTTTATATTGCAAAACTTCGCAAATATTTAAAGGCAGATGAAAATGTCGAAATTATCAACATTCACGGGGAAGGTTTCCGATTGCTTGTAAATAGTTAACAGTTGGGGTTTTTAAAGACAGAGTTGCTTATATTTGTCTTATTAGAAGAAAATAAATGAAGGAAGAACAAGTCATCTTAGTAGATAAAAACGATCAAAAAATAGGTTTAATGCCAAAAATGGAAGCCCATCAAAAGGCCGTTTTGCACCGGGCTTTTTCTGTTTTTGTGATGAACGATAAAGGGCAGTTGATGTTGCAACAAAGAGCGGCATCAAAATACCATTCCCCATTGCTGTGGGCCAATACCTGTTGCAGTCATCAAAGAGATGGCGAGTCAAATCTTGAAGCGGGAAAAAGAAGACTTCAGGAAGAAATGGGGTTTGTAACCGAATTGAAAGAAGTGTTCTCTTTTATTTACAAAGCTCCGTTTGACAACGGTCTTACAGAACA
>CAXRIA010000022.1:0-65083 GCA_964230805.1 Flavobacteriaceae bacterium | reverse complement strand
GGTTGTTGCGCACCTTTTCCTGCAGGTGTATGTGAGTAAGGATCGGTAGGGAAGGCACCGTACAATTCAGGAGATTTGTGCAATCCAATTCCTTCATTGATTTGGTAGTAGTGTTTCATCAACCCTTCTACAATTTCTTTACGCTCACCATTTTTGTGGGCCAAAAGACATGTTTCTTGAACGCTGAGTAGTAATTTGGAAACCATATGCCAGTAAATCGAACCGAGACCTTCGTAACCAAAGAAGGTTCCAGATCTTCCTGTGAAGGCTTTGTGATTGAAAATTGCTTCGAACGTATCTAACAACAATTTGGAATCTTTTTCAACCAATGGTTGGTAGTTGTCAGGCAGGTTTGAAAGTGCCTGTTTCAAACTATCTGCATTGTTGAAATTTCCATTAAAATGGTAATTTCCTAAAAGATCGCGTTCCACAATTTGAGTGTTTCCGTCTTTGTTCAGTTGTTGAATCAAAGCGGACGCCTGTGCTTTCTCGACCGGAATGTTATTCTTGTCATGAAATCTTGGCAAGTCTTTGTTCGGATATAAAATATAACTGTATTGGTCTTTTCTAAAGAGCGCACTTTCTTTCAAGGCGTCTAAAAGTTGTAAAGATTCTTTCCCAGAGATGCAATCTGCACTCAAGACAGCTACTTGACCTTCCAACATTTCTGACAGATAGGAAATCGAAATTTCTTGATCGTTTTCTATGGTCATGAGGTTGTAGGAGTGGTACAAGTTGTCAAGACGTTTGTTGGCGGAGATGGTATGGTCTAGGTATTTTTTTGAAATGTGGAAGAAAGCCAACAAATCTTCTTTTGATAGATGGTCCCTACGGCTTGAAAATCCTTGGTTGTAAATGCTATTTCGGTAGTTGCTTCCAGCCATTCCCAATCCGTCCATGATTGTTTTTCTTTCTGCGTCGGAAACGGCTCCAGACAAGACGTGAACATTGCTTGCAAAAGCTGTGAACAATTCATGGAAGAATGTTTTCAATTCTGCAGAAATTTCAAAGTCATTTTCGGAAGCGTCTCCAATAAGTCCTTCAAAAAATTGCAAGAAACGACGCAAGTAATAGAGGGTCACCATAGAAACACCATTTCCTACAAGTGCGTTGTTCGCATCATTCCATTCAGGGCGCTGGGTATTCATCCAAATTCCTCCTTCAGGAATGAAGTTAGAGATTTTGGCAAGTACGGTTGCCAATAGTTTTTCAACCAGATTTACTTTGTAAATATCGGATGTATTGGATTCTAAAAGCGCCCCATCCGCTCCCATAGCAGCTCTTCTTGCTGCAATTTTTTTATCGGCATCATGATCGAAATCAATGGTGTCTTTTGGGTTTTTAAGAATGTCCTCGTAACTTTTAATTTTGTACGGAACATTGGCATATACAAATAGATTTTGTTCCAAATAGGTTGCCAATTTGTTCGGGTAGTATTTTTCAATAAATTCCAGGAATTTTAACAAATACACGATTTGGTGATCTCCCCAGTAACCGATGAAAGACCAAGGGTCATCTGGTTCAATTACTTCCCAATCAAAGCCATCTTTTGTGACACGATAGGGATTGTATCCATCAAAAGTAGTGGCATTTAGGAATTTATGAATCATGCTGTCTATGAATTCAGGATACGAATGTGCCAAAGCTTCCCAGTTTTGGAAAATATCGCGCCAATTTCCTTCGTAATCAAGAATTTTAGACCCGTCAATTTCACTGGTTGTATTGATAGAGAATCGGTTCCATGGACGGCTTGGGTCACCGTGTCTTCTACTAAATTTTAAGGGCATGTATTCCGATGCCAAGCGTTTGAAATTCTTACATTCATCCTCGGCAATCAACGCTTTCAAATGATCCAAAGTAAAGATTTCAGGAAGGGCATTCAAAAGCGATTTTTTGTCGTTGAAAACCGATTTGTTTGCTTTTTGAATGTATTTGGTAAAGTCTCCTTTTTCTATTTGGTAATTGTCATCAAAAATACCCCCTCGCATGATGTTAAAAAGCGTGTTGGCAAAGTGTCTTGTATCTTTTAATTTGTCTGCGGTGAGTTGCAATGCATCCGATGCACTGTTTAATTCTTTAAGGTTTTTTGACCCTAGATTCACATCTGCAGCAACCAAAGATGCGATGTTTTCCGCTTTGATTTTTTCGGTAAGGGCAACGATGTCTCCCATGGATTGATTTAGGTCGGCAACGAGCATCCAATTTTTTTCTGTGTTGGAAGGCACGGTCAAGTTTGCCGAAATAAAATAAGCGCCCTTTTCGGCTTTGACATCTGTTTCCTCGTGTAGTGCGATTCCTTTACGGAAGTTGTTTACTTGTAGAGACGACAAAAGATGCGTTGGGTTTTCAATTCCAGTGGACCAAACAGTGGTGGCTTTCAATGCTTCAGCCGGCTCTGCTTTATCCACGATGACAGAGCTCAATGCGAAAATTCCTACACCGGCTTCCAATTCACTTTTTTTGTAGGCATCTACCAAGTTGCTTCGGTTGTTTTGTAGGTCTGCGGAAACCCCGTATGGTAAAATGTTTTGAAGTCCATCCAACACAGTGATTTCAATCGCTGTGGTATTGTTGTTTTGGAGTGTTGCATTTTTTACGAAACCAAATTGGTCGCTTGTTGACCATTGGTATCGGAAAGTTAGATTTAAATCGTGGTTGATTTCTTCAAAAATGAGTTTGTTACCAAGGCTGTTTTTGTAGAGGTTTCGCTGTGTTTTGTAGATACCGAGGTAGCGATCTGAGAAGGGTTCCCAAAGATGGATTTTATCTGCTGTGTGTACTTGAAAAATGGTTTTACTCCCTGTAATGTCGGCCGATTCGGTAATTTTATCATCGGTGTAGTAAGGAAAAAGAGAAGAACCGTTGTCTTTTCGTCCTGCGGTTAAACCACCATTACTTGCGATGAACATCCAATGATTGGAAACACTAACGATGCTCATAAAGAATGGGCGCATTTCGTCACTGTTGGCAATTTTGTAATAGGTTTCATTGTTGATTTCAACGGAGGTTCCTTTGATTTCTTTTGTTTCGTATGAAGCTTCTTTGCTTCCAATAAAGATGGGGGTTTCACTCATCACGCTCATAGTTTTTGAACCGTTTTTTTTTATTTAGGTTTTTCTTTTTTTTATTTTACTAAAAAGGGAATGTTTGCTGTGGCCGCATGGTCAAATCCATCAGTGGCATATACAAACAATCGGTAAGCACCTGCTTTTGGGGCTTTGAAATGCAATGTTCCGTCTTTTTCGAAGTCAATGGCGACGGAAATATTGCTAGGTCTTCCTTCAAAATCGCCACCTTCTTTAAGATCCGTACTTTCTGCAAGTACTTCCCAACGGTATGAGATGCTGTCTTTTTCATAATCCTGAATTTTCAGTGTGGCCGTACAGGTTTCCGATGCTTTTACCGTAACATTTTCGTAAGCTGTTTTTCCGTTGAGTTGGAAGGAGGCTACTTGTGGTGTTTTGTTTGAAGGCCATTTGTCGTTCCAAATGTAGTGCATGACGTCCACTGCTTCGGTTTCTTTGCCGTCTTCTAAAAAAATACCGTACCACGTTGGGGTTCTTTCTTGTTTTTGTCCCCATAAGAAGACATAAGATCCGATGCATTGTGTGGTATTGGTTGCGATTCCTTTTTGATATCTTTTGAGATAGTTGTTTGCCTTAACGGTGCTATTGTCTTCAATAGGAGCTCCCCAAGAGGTAGTCGCTACTTCCCAGTGTCCTGTGGCACCCCATTCCGTGACCATATAGGCTCCTGTCCAGTTGTATTTTTTTACCATTTTTGGAAGTTGACCCAAATCGCCATAAACTTGAAAAGACAACAAGTCAAGATCGGTACATCTTTCTTTGATGTAGTTGACATATTTTTGATTGATACCTGCCAGCGTTGTAGTGGTCAAATGGTTGGGATCAATTTTGTGAATCATTTTGGATAACTCGTTGACGGCATCCCAAACTTTTGGGTTCTTACTCTCGTGGTTCAACTCATTTCCGATGGCCCACATGAGTAGTGCAGGGTGGTCTTTGATGGCAGTTACTTCTTTTTCAATTCGATCAAATTGTTCTTTTACTGCAACTTCATCGTTGTAGTCAAAACCATGGCGTTCACGAGCGACTTCAATGCCCATGGTAACCATCAGACCATGTTTGTGAGCTTCGTCAAGAATTTCTTGCGCAGTCTGTTTTCCATTGTCGGTACGCCAAGTTCTGAAAGAGTTTCCTTTGTGGGCTGCCAATGAGGTGATTTCACCAAATTCTAAGCCCGCCCCTTTGATGTAAAAAGGTTCGTTATTTACACGAAGTTCAAATTGACCATCGGTATTGTGCAGGGTTACTTTTGCAGGTGGGTTGTTTTTCAAAACGTTTTTTTCTTTGAATGCAAAATTATAGCTTACAAATAACAAAACGCCTATAAATATGGAAAAAAGTGCTTTCATAATTGTTTTTTCTGATGTTGTGTTGTGGTTATTCTGTTACCAAATCCATTTCAATTTGCTCCAAGGATTTTCCTTTGGTCTCTGGCAATATTTTTAGCAGAATAAAGAAGCCAATGGCTGCAATGGCACCAAAGATCAAAAAGCTCAAAGCATTTCCTAAATTGGAAAGCTCCCAAGGGAAAATTTGTTGGACCACCCAGCTGATAAATGAGTTGATAAATCCGATGACTCCAATGGCCAATCCTCTGTACTTCATCGGGAATAATTCAGAAAGCAAAACCCACATCACCGGGCCGAGTGAAAAGGCAAAACAAGCAATGAACCCGAGAATTCCCAAAAGAACGAGTGTTGCATTGATGGTGGTAGCCACTTCTAAAATGGCTCCTTCATTTTTTGCATATTGTTGTGTCCCCAACGCGGCTTTCATGTCATTTTTAAAAGCGACGTCGTTGGTGTAATTTTTATCCATGTAAGGTAATAGTAGGTGTCTCTCTACATTTTCCAAGGATTCTATGTTGGTATCCGTTAGTTTGTATGTGGCTTGGTTGAAGCCATAAGCACAGACTAATAAACTGATGGCAATTCCTGCAATTCCGACCAATAACAAAGGTCGTCGTCCCATTCGGTCGATGAGAAAAATGGCCACAAATGTAAAAATCACGGTGATGGTACTCAGCAAAACACCCGAAGAAAAGGCCGCATCGGTTCCAATACCCGTTTGTTTAAAAATAGAGGTTGCGTAAAAATAAACGGCATTGATTCCGGTGATTTGTTGCAAAACGCCAATGACAAGACCAACCACCATAATGAATCTTAGAGAAGGCTTTAGTAGTTCTTTGAGGGCTACTTTGTCTAAGTTTTTTTCTTCTTTGATGTTGTTTGCAATGGTTTCGATTTCTTCTTTGGCTGTTTCTGCACCATGGATGGATCTCAGTACTGTTTTGGCCTCTTCTTTTTGATCATTGGCAAACAACCAACGTGGACTTTTGGGAACAAAAAATAGGGTGATAAAATACAAAACGGCTGGAATCAATTCCACGCCGAGCATCCATCTCCAAACGTTGGCATCGGATAAAAACGAAGCCTCTGCATTGTTGTATTTGTTGAAATAGTAGTTGCTCAAAAATGCGGCAAAAAAACCGAGCACGATATTCAATTGTTGAATAGAAACCAATTTCCCTCGATTTTCAGAAGTTGAAATTTCAGCGATATAGGTGGGTGCTAAAATTAAGGCAGCACCAAAGGCAAGACCACCGATCATTCGCGCGATGTACAACATTTCGTAGGAGCTGGCATAGGCAGACAACAAAGCGGAAAGGGCATAGAAAAAGGCCACAAAAATTAATATTTTTTTTCGACCTACTTTGTCGCTCAATCTTCCGGAAAAAAGCATGGCTATCATGGCGGCAAATGAAGGCGAACTTACCACCCAACCCGATTGCATGTCCGTCAAATCAAATTCAGGTCCGGCGTATGACATAACACCAGAAATGATACCGGCATCAAAGCCAAAGAGAAAACCTCCGAGAGAAACAACGAATGAAATGAGAGCGAGTTTTTTAGTCATGATATAATGGTTTAAAGACCACAGTGGTCTTGTTTATTTTAGGGTTAATGTATGGGTTTGTATTGCGTGTGGTAGAATCGTAGCCATGGCTGTTTTTCCACCCAATTGCACGCTGTATTTTAGTGGCAGATCACTGTCGTTCAAAGCAACGATGATGAGACTTCCATCTGTATTTTTAAAGGCGGTTGTATGCAGGCGGTTGCTGCTTGATACGCTGGCAATTCTTTTGGCATCGGGCTGAACGAATTTCGAAAAATGCCCAATGTAGTAGTACGATCTTGTAAGGGTTACCTTTCCACTAACGGTATTGGCATGCACCGGAGCGAAGCAGAAATTTCCGACGTGGTTGGGGCCGCCATTTTGATTCAGAAGGATGTTCCAATCTGTCCAACCCACGGTTCCATTGTTAAAATCGTTGATCATCGATTTTCCATAACGTTCGGCTAGGGTAGGATCGTCTGCGATGAGTCTCTGAGGATTGTAACCCTCGTTACAACCTTCCGTAAATAATAATTTTTTGTCGGGGTAACTTTCATGTACCCGTTGCACCATTTGGTACATGGGTTTCCCATCTTTCCAGTCTTCGTACCAGTGAAAACCTGTACCCCAAGCATATTTGGCGGCTTCAGGGTCGTTAAAAATGGTGTGGGCACGTTGAAATAACAAATCACGATTGTGATCCCAGACAACTATTTTTTTGTTTCCCAACCCCTGTTTTTTTAAGGTGGGGCCTAGGTAATTTTTTAAAAAGTCGCGTTCCTCTTCAGCGGTATAGATACACGATTCCCAGCGCTGTTTGGCCATGGGTTCGTTTTGTATCGTTAGCCCCCAAATAGGAATGCCTTCTTTTTCATACGCTTTGATAAATTTGGCGTAATAGTTCGCCCAAGGTTGGTAATATTGAGGTTTCAATTTACCGCCCAATAACATGTTGTTATTGGTTTTCATAAAGGCTGGTGGACTCCAAGGACTTACATAGAAAGTCAAGCTTCCTCCAGCTTGTGCCATGGCTTGCTTGATCAATGGGATGCGGTATTTTCGATCCCGATCAATAGAGAAGGTCTCGAGATGGATGTCGCCCTCTTCAATATAGGTAAAGCTTTCCGATCCAAAATCGCAACTGTGAATGGAAGTTCGTCCCAAGCTGTAAGCAATGCCTTTTTCTTTGTCGAAATAAGCCTCCAGTATTTGTTTTTGACTGCTTTCAGGTAGTTTGGCAAAGGTTTCTGCGGAGGCATCTGTCAAAGCCCCTCCAATGCCCAAAATGGATTGAAATTCTTTGTCGGGGTCCACTTGTATGGAAACATCCGTTTCCAGTGGCTGGATGAAATTTTTAAATTCTAAATTATTTGTAGAACTAAGTTGCAATGCCGTACCATGCGCAGTGGTATAGGAACGGCTCTGAAATTGCGTAACGTCCATGCTCTCTTTGTTAGAGGGAATGGGCGAACCACAATGGGTAAAAGTCGCGCATATCAAAGCGCTTAAGATAATTCTTTGAAATTTGTTTGGCAGCATTACAAACATAAATAATGAAGTTCTAAATAATAAAGTATGTTTTATTGATATACACGTACATAATCTACTTCCATGCTCGATTCTAAATCGGGGTCAATAGAAGTTCCTCCCAGCGTTCCTCCAACCGCGACGTTTAGAATGATGAAAAAATCATTGTTGAATGGCATGTAATCTTGTGGAACCATGGTGTAATAATGTTGGTCGTCTACGTAAATTTTGATCGATGAAGCAGTCCACTCCAATGCATAGACATGAAATTCGGTGGTACTGGTTGTAAGGCTTTTGCTTTTGCTGTATTCCGCATGTCCAACATAACCCGGACCGTATTCGTACCAGTGTGTGGTACCTAGTACCTTGTTTTTGTCCCAACCTTTTTGCTCCATGATATCAATTTCGCCACATCTGGGCCAAGTATTGCTCAAATAATCGCTTCCTAACAACCAAATGGCTGGCCAGGTTCCTCTGCCGGCAGGTAATTTAGCACGTACTTCTACACGACCGTGCGTAAAGTCAAATCTATTTCTTGTAATGATACGTGCGGAGGTGTATTGAGAATCTTGAAAGTCTTCTTTTCGAGCCGTGATGGACAAAATTCCGTCTTCTGCGTTGGCATTGCCTCTTAAGTAGAATTGTTTTTCTCCATTACCCCATCCCCATTCTCCAGTACCTTCTTCTGCTCTCCAATTTTTGGTACAAGGAAAACCGTTGGTGTCAAATTCATCGGCCCAAACGAGCACATCATTGTTGCCCGTAGGTACGGCATCTGCCACGGTTCCAGGACAGTGTGTGTCTTGAGGTTCGTTCGGTGTATTGGGGGTTTCTTTGCTATCAGATCCACAAGAAAACAGCATTCCCGCGAAGGCAGTAGTAAGTAAAATTTTAGAAAGATGTAGCATTTTATTTTGTTTAAGGAAAGATGATGGCACACTTTTGATTTGTACCGTCAGAACTTTCAGTGTTTGTTTGTAATTAAGATCGTTGGCTCTTTTTCAAAGATTCATTTCTTAAAAAAAGCCCTCTCACTACAAGAGGGCTTTTGAATAGTTCCTTAAGGGTAGGGAATATCTTAGTTTTTAACTAAGATGAATCTCCAATATCCACCACCTATTGAAATATCTAAGGTTATTTTGTCGTTGTTCTCAGACATTTCAGTGATTTCGTAAGTAATAGACTCAATACCATTTATTTCAGAAGGAGAGGTAAATTCTCCATCGTTGTATACTTTGCTGATTCCAACATGTGCACCAACACCATTAAGTGTAATTGTTTGTGCACTTTCATCGTAAGAATAAGTGTAGGTATCGTCAGATCCGTCTTGTGGATATACTGGAGATCCACAACCATCCACTTCAACACCTTGCCATTTTTCTATCCAAGTAGCCTCTCCCATATTGTGTGTGAAAGATCCGTCAGCTCCGAATACGTAAGTGTCGTCAAAGAAACAAGCTCTAGTGGTTACGTCTTCTTCAGAACTTGCCCACCAAGAAACGTCTCCTTGTTCTGGACCAACACCCAAAGCTGCTGCCTCAGGAGCAACACTCCAAGATCCTACCAATGGAGAGTCAGATCCACCACCGTTGTTTCCACCTCCGTTGTCGGTACCTGATTTTTGAAGAATGAATCTCCAATATCCACCGCCGATTGAGATGTCTAGTGTCACGGTATTACCATCTTCAGACAATTCAGTGATTTCGTAAGTAATAGACTCAACACCATTTATTTCAGAAGGAGAGGTAAATTCTCCATCGTTGTATACTTTGCTGATTCCAACATGTGCACCAACACCATTAAGTGTAACTGTTTGTGCACTTTCATCGTAAGAATAAGTGTAGGTATTGTCAGATCCGTCTTGTGGATATACTGGAGATCCACAACCATCCACTTCAACACCTTGCCATTTTTCTATCCAAGTAGCATCTCCCATATTGTGTGTGAAAGATCCGTCAGCTCCGAATACGTAAGTGTCGTCAAAGAAACAAGCTCTAGTGGTTACATCTTCTTCAGAACTTGCCCACCAAGAAAGGTCTCCTTGTTCTGGACCAACACCCAAAGCTCCTGCAATAGGAGCAACAGACCATGTTCCTACCAATGGAGAGGGATCTTGTACATCTGGTATAGTTACGGTGTGGTCTTTTGTTACGGTCACATCGTCAGCTCCTGATGCCGATGCCGTCACAGAAATTGTGTACGTTGCAGTCGTTGCAGGGTATTGGTAACTTACGGCAGGTCCACTTGTTTGGAAAACATCGTCTTCTGTAGAGGCATCACCAAAGTCAACGGTGTACAAGGTTCCACCATCTGAAGAAGGGGTTACTGTACCTGTTCTTGTGTCAGCGCTTGCTGTTAATGTAAAGTCTACATTCGTAATAGCGCTTCCACCACCACCATTTCCTGGGTCGGTGATTGGTGCGTCGTCGTCGTCGCTACACGCTACTGTGATTCCTAGTCCTAATAGGACAAACATTCCTTTTCTAAGTAAATTCATAATTTTTGTTTTTGGTTTAATATTAAGGTTAATTGTACTCATAGTTGTTGGATATTGCTATGCTCTTAGGAGTTTTAGTATCCAGGGTTTTGTTTCCACTTGTCAACGGCATTCGCCAACTCTAACTCCACTAATGGAATTGGGAAAATTTCATTTTTATTTTCTTTGTATTGCACAGGCATGTGTCCAATTTCTTCGTCTTGGGTAGCAACCCACTCGTTGAACGCATCGAATGCTGCTTTGGCTTTGTTTGTTCTTACCAAATCAAAGAATCGGTGTCCTTCGCCAGACAATTCTACTCTTCTTTCATTGTAAATGGCTTCTAATAGATCGCCTTCTGCAGCCGTGTAATCTTGTGAATTGTCACCAAAAGCACGGGCTCTTACCTCGTTTAGGTAATCGGCTCCTTTGGCACCTCCGCTTTGTGCGTGTGCTTCTGCAGACATCAACAATACATCTGCATAACGAATCGCTCTGTAGTTGTTGGTGTAGTTCAAAGGATCAGATCCAGTTCTGTTGGCGTCATTTTCTTTGGTACCTAAGTATTTTTTGTTGAAATATCCTGTATTTCCTCTACTTTCGGTGTAGTTTTCACCAGCCATATCTAGAATGGACAACTCTTTTCTTGCATCTCCTTCTTTAAAGGCGTCTACAAGCATTGGGGTTGGTAGTACGAATCCCCATCCGGCGATGTAGGTATCTCCGTTGTAAGGTGATCTTGGCGCTGTAAATTTTGGAATGTAATTTCCTTCACTACAAATGATACATCCCCATCCTGCACCTTCAACACTTGTGTATTGAACTTCAAATACAGATCCTGGTCCGTTTTCTCCTTCAACATCCCAGATTTTTTGGAATTCGGCTCCTTGTGCTAGGCTGTACTGACCGCTGTTAATCACGGCATCCAATTGCTCAGCAGCCAATGCGAATTTGGTAGCGTCAAAAGATCCGTGGTACAAGTACACTTTTCCTAACAAGGCTTGTGCGGCTCCTTTGGTTGCTTTGTATACCATATCTTGGGTAACAGGTAGGTTTGGAATGGCTTCTTTCAGATCTTCTTCAATCAAGCTGTAAACAGCAGCGATGTCTTCAGATCTATCCACCACATATTGGTCACCAAACAAAACGCGTTTGTCGACGATACGTCTTGTGTCTCCACGTGTTTCCGTCAACAATGGAATGTTCCCGTACCATTTTGCCAATTCGAACGTATAGTAAGCTCTAAGGAAGTAAGCTTGTGCAATGATGGACTCTTTTCCATCAAAGTCGATCTTGTCTTTGAATTCCAATACGTAATTGGCTCTGTTCATTCCAGCGTACATCAATTGCCAAATATCGCGCAATTGTACGTTTGAAGAGGCCGTATGCACCATTTGATCTACGTCTTGTAGGGTTGGTTGGTCATAGTTACTTGCATCTCCTCCCGCAACAATATCATCCGAAGCGATGGTTGCCGTAAGCACGTTCCAGAACGTTGTTTGTAACATGTCATACGCTCCAATGAGTGCACTGTCGTATTCCTCAGGTGAGTTGAAGTAATTGTTTGATACAGGTCCAATTGGCTCTACTTCAACATAGTCATCACAAGCCGTTAATGCAGTGAATGCAAGAATTAAACTTGATATTTTGAATATTTTTTTCATTGTTTTTTATTTAAAATTTTAAGTTAAGTCCTAACATGTAAGTTCTCGCTACTGGGTAGAATCCTTTGTCGATTCCTGCTCCAATAGGATCTCCTGAGGAAGCAGATGGGTCGTAACCTTGGTAGTCTGTAAACGTGTGTAGGTTGTTTGCTGAGAAGTATACTCTTACTTTTTCCATTCCAATTTTGGCAATGGTGTTTTGGTCAAAAGTATATCCGATTTGTACGTTTTGGATTCGTAAGAACGAAGCATCTTCTACTAAGAAATCAGAGAAGTTGTCTGTATTAATAGATTTACCTGAGGTAGCTCTAGGAATGCTGTTGCTTGTTCCTTCTCCCGTCCATCTGTCTAGCATGTAAACACCTCTGTTTGCATAGGTATCTTTACGCTCGTAGTCGCGAACCATATCGTTTCCGATCGATGCAAAAGCAGAAGCACTGAAATCGATGTTCTTGTAGTTGAATCCTAAATTGAATCCCATAGTCATGTCTGCAATTGGATCACCGATGTTTGTTTTGTCCTCTTCTGTGATGCGTCCATCTCCGTTGGTATCTACAAATTTAAGATCTCCTGGTTCAGCACCTGAATGGTATTTTGTACTTTCTCCGTTTTCGTCGAAAGCCAATGCATCCAAGGCGTCAATTTCAGCTTGGTTTTGGTACAACCCATCAGTTTGGTATCCATAGAAGTAACCAAGTGGGTGACCTGCTTCCATTCTTGAGGTGATGATTCCCAATCCAACACCGTATTCTCCTCCTTGTTGGAATCCGTTTTCACTCTCTACAAACAATACCTCATTTTCGTTGGTACTGATGTTGAAGCTTGTGTTGAAGCTAAAGTCCTCTCCGATATTGTCAGCGTAGGCAATTCTAAATTCGAGACCTTTGTTTTGTACAGTTCCTGCGTTTACGAAAGGTGCGCTAGATCCTGGTGCGGAAGCTCCAAGAATTCCTGATACTTGTGGTGCAATCAACAAATCTTCTGTTTCTTTCGTATAAGCATCTACAGTAATATTCAATCGGTTGTCTAGGAAAGCAGCGTCAAATCCGATGTTGGCTGTTTTTTGTTTTTCCCAACGAACTTCTGGGTTCGAAAGACCTCCTTCAGAAACTCCTCTCAATAGGTCATCTTCTGTTTCTTCGTCATTATTTGAGTAAACAGCCTCTCCGTTCAATCTTGAAAGGAATACGAAGTCTCTAATTCTATCATTTCCAATGATACCGTAACTAGCTCTCAATTTCAAAGAGCTCAACCAAGAACTGTTTTGCAAAAAGTTTTCTTCAGAAACATTCCATCCGATGGATCCTGAAGGGAAATATCCAAATTTGTTTTCAGGTCCAAATTTTGAAGATCCATCTCTACGAATCACCCCAGAAACTAAATATTTTCCTTTGTAGTTGTACTGGAATCTTGCAAACATAGAAGCCAATCTTGATTGGAATACGTTTTTCCCCAAAGCAATATCTGCGGGTTGGAAACGTGGCGTGATAGGGTCTTCTGTGTTTTCGATGAAAGCATCATCAACAGAGTTGCTTCCGTCTTTCAAAGTTCTTCCGATAGCTCCGTAGTATTCTCCTTCTGTATTGAATACCGAAGTTCCTAACAATACATTCAGATTGTGGTCTTCGTTGAAGGTATTGGTGTAGGTAATGTAGTTATCCCAGGTGTAGTCGTCAAAGATAGCACCAAAGTCAATCACTTCGTTTGTAGTTCTGTTGGCTCCTTTACCAGGCCCGTAGTAAGCGTTTGGTAAGAATGTATCATCCAATACTACGGCGTGGTTCATTTGAAATTTAGAGCTGAACTTGAAGTTTCCTAGGAAACTGTAATCAACTCCGAAAGTAGCACTAATTTTATCCACAAGACTTTTGCTGTGTGTGTTTTCTATTTGTGCCAAAGGGTTGATAATTTCAATTTGTTTGATGTCCTTAACCAGCGAGTAATCTCCGTTTTCGTCGTACACAGCAAGGTCCGGGTTCAAGTTGACTGCGTTGTACAACACGGCACCAATTCCATTTTCTGGAAGGTTGTTCTTTTCTGAATGCGTGTAGATCGCAGTGGTCGTCACTTTTAAATCTTTGGTGATGTCGTACTGGTAATTCAATCGACCTGTGATACGTTCGAATCCTGATTTGTCCAATCCAACAATACCTTCTTGATTCAAGTAAGAAACTCCAAAAGAGTATGCTGATTTTTCAGTACCTCCATTTGCGCTAATGTTTGTGCTTAACATTGGAGCTGTTTGAAATACTTCTTTTTGCCAGTCTGTACCGGTCTCTGGGTATACCAAAAATTTAGTTTTCCCGGAGGCGTCGTTTACGTACTGCGCAAAGTCATAAGGTTTCATCAAATCTAAGTAGCTTCCTGTTTGTTGGAAACCGTAAAAAGAGTCTACTGTGAATTTCAAGTCACTGTCTTTACGACCTGATTTGGTTACAATAAGAATTACCCCGTTGGCAGCTCTTACACCGTATATACCAGCAGTGGCATCCTTTAATACGTTTACACTTTGGATATCATTAGGGTTGATCGCTGCTAGGTCTTCAATAACGTTTCCGTCTACCAAGATAAGGGGTCTGTTGTCTCCATTGGTAGAAATACCACGAATTCGAATGTTGGCACCACTACCTGGCGATCCGGAAGCTGTGGTGATGTTTACACCGGCAACTTGACCTTGCAAGGCTTGCTCAACACGAGTGGGGTTTAATTTTTCGATCGCTTCAGATCCTACAACGGCTACCGCACCTGTTGTTTCCTTTTTCTTCTGCGTTCCGTATCCAATTACAACGATTTCGTCCAAAGTCGAAGTGTTTGGGTTCAAAACAATTTGAATGGCTTTTTGATCACCAATGGTTACTTTCTGTGTTTCGAATCCGATGTAGCTAAATACAAGAACGTCACCTGTACTTGCCGATAACGTGTAGTTACCATCGAAATCAGTAGATGTTCCTGAATTTTGACCTTCTAGAAGGACATTGGCTCCTACAATAGGAAGGTTGTCTTCCGAAGATAGAACGGTTCCAGAAATTTGAATTTGTTGAGAGAACAAATTTACAGATGCGCTCAGAAACAAAATGAGTAAAAATCTAATTTTCATTTTTTTTGGTTTAGGGTTTGTAATTGAAGTCAATTACGGTTATTTAATTTTTGATGGTGGATAGCAGAACCAAAGTTTCGAAGAGAATTCCTTAATTCTGAATATCCGGGTGTTTTGGAGAATACAATATACAATGGTATAGCTTGTTTCAAAGGAAAAAAACCTATACAAAAACTCTACAAAAGAAATAAAACAGGGTGTTGATAAGTAGGGAGGGGTCTTAAAGGCATTGATTTAACTGGGGTTTAAGGGTTTTGTGAAGTCGTTTAAAAATTAGTAAAAAACCTGCTAAAAGACAGGGCTTATTTTGTTTTGTTAAGGTTTTGTAGGACCATACAGCGGTTTAAATTTCTAAAATATGGTGCGTTAAATTCGTTTTTGCGTCTAAATTCATCTTTTTTCGGAGTCGATAGCGCTTGATTTCAACACTTTTGTGGGATATATTGAGTAGTGGCGCAATTTCTTTTGATGATAAATTGAGTCTCAAATAAGCACACAAGCGCAGGTCGTTTGGCGTTAGTTTTGGATATTGTTCTTTTATTTTTTTGAGAAAATCTTTGTCGGTGTTGTTAAAAGCTTCTTGGAAAAGTTCCCAATCACTGTTTTGATTGAGATTTTTATCGATGAATTTTATGACGGGTTCTACGACATTTTTGTCTTTTACTTTTTTAAGTTCCCGTTTGATCGTGTTCAAAAATTCGTTCTTTTTGATAATATTCATCGTTGAGGCGGCCAACTCTTTGTTTTTATTTTCGATGTCTTGCTCGAGTTTCTCGTTTCTCAATTTCATGATTTCTCGATCGTTTTCAAGTCGCACTCTTTCAAATTCTCTTTTTTTGTTTTCCAAGAGTTTGTTTCTTTGTTTTTTATAGAAACGTTGGTAGCCGTTGTGAATGATAAGGAACAATGCTACAACGACAATGGTGTAAATAGAAAGTAGGGCATTTGAAATGTACCAAGGGCGTTTTATATGGAAGGTGTAGCTTGCTGTGTTTTTTGAATAGGTGTTGCCTACTTTCGCACGCACATTGAATTCGTATTTTCCAAAAGGAAGGTTTTCGAATGAAATGGAGGATGCTTTGGACCAATCGCTCCAATTGTCATACAGTCCGATCAGGTTGTATTGGTAGGACACATCTGTGTATTTGTCAAAGGTGGGTACGCTGTATGAAAATTCCAAATTGTTTTCTTCAAAGGCAAAGAAATTGGTCTCTGTTAAGGGAACCAAAGTTTTCGCTTCGTTCCGAATGCCTTTTCCTATTTTATGGATGTTGATAAAGTAGTTTTTTTTCTGAATTTTTTCCAGATCGATAATAATGTAGCCGTAGGAAGTCCCAAAGAGATACTTGTCTTCTTCTAAGTGTGTTACACTTTCATAACCTGAGTAGTCTTGTCGTATGTATGCTGGGAGTGCTATTTTTGAAACTTCGGGCGTGCTGTTGATTTTTCCGGGAGCAAAACGTACAATATTTCTATCCGTGAATCCCCAAAGCGTATTGTTTTTGGTGGCCACGAGTTTCCCGGATATGTAGCTTTCATTGGACAACATCTCGGACGAAAAGAACGAATCAAATTTGAAAGATTGGGATTCCTTATCGTAAATAAAAAGCCCTTTTTCATAACTGAACATCAAGTTTCCCTCGTGTTTTATGAGGCTTGATTTTTTCCCTTTTTTCGTCTTGTCAACCGTGTATTCAATTACTTTCGTGTAGTTTTCATCGGTTTTAATACGAATAAGTCCGATGTGTTCGTGGCTGACAAAAATTTCTTGTGGGTCGCTCAGTTCAAAAAAATGACACGAGTTGTCAAAACCAACAATTTTATTTTTTACGCGCCAGGTTTTTCCTGTTTTTTCGAGTAGGTAAAGTCCGTTGTAGTTTCCTTGAAGTAGTAAGTTTTTTTTGTTGGGTATTTCTTTTAGGTCCCATGTTCCGGGCAGGTTGGAAATTTTGATCGCTTTGGTGTCTTTGATGACAAAGGTTCCCGAGTTATGACCACAGAAAAGGGTGTTGTCTATTTGTGTCAAAGACCACACTTGCCCTTCCGTTTGATCAATCATTTGAAAATCTTCGTTGTTGCCGCGTTTTTTACAAAACAACCCTTGATTGGTTCCCAGATATAGTTTTCCGTTGTAAATGGCGGAGGTGTACACAGTTCCTAATTTTCCATGGATATCATTGTAGGTTTTGTAAGGGGAGTTTAGATTTAAAACACTGATTCCATTATCGAGACCTAACCAAATGTTTCGATCGATATCTTCAAAAACAGAAAGTACGGTGTTGTTGTGCAGTCCTTTTTCTTGGTTGATGTTTGTACGAGTTTTGCCATTCGCGTCTAGGTGGTAAACTCCGTTGGAGATGGTTCCCAAAACAAAACTTTTATCTGATAATTCTGTGGCGCTATAAACGCTAATAGAAGAAAGGAGCTCCTCACTTTGCGTAGACCATTTGGAAATTTTACCTGTCGTTTTGTCTATGTGAAAAAAGCCGTTTTCCTGCGTTAAGAGCAAAAGTCCATCCATGCGTGAGGAAACAGTTACAATGATGTTTTCTGTTACGAAAGGATTGTTGGAAATTAAAACGGCCTCTCCGTTCTCAATTTTATAAAAACCTTCTTTTGATTTTTGAAAGTAGAGGGTTTTGTTTGTTTTGAAAATCTTTTCAAGAACGGCCTCAGAGTTTATGATTTTAAAACTCTCATTGATGGTATTGTAAATGTATATCCGATTCAAGGATTGGAAGAGTACCCATTCTTCAAATTCTAAGATGTTCCAAAATTCCTCGTCTTCTAGGAGGGGCTCTTGTAATTTCTCACTGATAGAGATGTATTCCAATTCTCCAAATTGATCTCGCTGCCAATAGCCAAATTCCATATGACACCCTGTATACACAAGGTTGTCGATCACAGCAACAGATCGTAAGATGGAATTGTTGGGCGAAGGGTGCAATTTCCAATTGGCGCCGTCGAATTCTAACAGACCATCGTTGTTTGCTGCGTAAATTACCTTGTCTACACTTTGCGAAATTTTCCAATTTTGATTTTCCGCATTGTAGCTGTTTGGAGGGTAGTTTTGTAGAGGTACAATTTCTTGTGCAGAACCCACTGCAAAAGAGACTACGACCAATAAAATTTGGGAGAATGTAGCAAGAGATTTCAAGAATGTTTGGTTTTAGCTTGGTTTTTTGGTGGTCTAAAGATACTAAAAGTATTTTGATAATGAAATAGTTTCATTTTGTCTAGAAACGTTGTGAAGTGTTGTGGTATAGGCTGCTAAGTTCTATTGTAGTCCTATTATTTTGCTGCGTTCTAATTTTTCAATGCACAAAAAATTCTTTTCCCTGTTCAAAAGATTGTCGTAGGGACAACGGTTTGCATTTTCTGGCTTTGTAGCAAAGAGAAGAGCTTTTTTCACTGTTTTTGCAGTAACTTTGTGAGACTAATTGTTTCGTGATGGACAGAAACGCATTGAAAAAGGCCTTGTACCGTACTTGCACAGCTTTGATTGACCAAAAATTGGAGGAGCTACAACAGTCATTGACACATCAGCAGCAGGCTTTGTTGACAGAAACAAAAAGTTCTGCCGGAGACAAGCACGAAACAGGCAGAGCGATGGTGCAGTTGGAAATGGAAAAAACAGGGAGGCAAATTTTGGAGTGCCAGCAAATGCGATGTTCCATGGAAAAGCTCGACCTGTCTTTTTCTCCCCTGATTCGTTTGGGGTCTGTGGTCCAAACAAATCAGGCAAATTACTTTGTTGCTTGTGGTATCGGAAAAATTGAAGCGGATAACCAAGTGTACTACGCCATTTCACCAAAGGCACCTGTGGGTACGATTTTATTGGGAAAAACGGCAAAGGAAACGATTTTGTTTCGAGGAAATACACTACAAATAGAAGCGGTATTTTAGGAATTGAAAAATAGGTTGCACAGTGGAAGCGGTATTTTTTTTGTGGGGACTATTGTATTAATTTTGCAACAGATAGCAAAAAAGGATGATGACTGAAGAATTGACAAAAGAGCGTTTTTTAGAGTGTGTTTTTAATTTTGAGGAAAACAAAGAATGGAAATACGAAGGGGCGCTTCCATGTATTATTGATTTTTATGCCGATTGGTGCGGGCCTTGTCAATCTTTGGCACCTGTGTTGGAGGAGTTGAGTGAAGCCTACACAGGAAAGTTACACATATATAAGGTAAATACCGAAGTGGAGCAAGAGTTGGCAGGAGCTTTTGGTATTCGAAGCATTCCATCCATGTTGTTTTGTCCCATGGAACATTCCCCTCAAATGGCGCAAGGCGCTTTGCCCAAACCCGAATTGCAAAGAATTATTCAGGAGGTGTTGGGAGTGGCACCCTAAAATTCTATGGGATGAGACCGAGTGTCACCACAAAATTGGGCAAATAAATAGTATTTTTGTAAATATTACTTTTGCTAGCGTGACAACAAAAATTTTTCACAAAAAATCTTCTACCGAGTTTGAGCCATTGGCCTTGGAAACTTTTCGCTACCAAGCAGAGGAGAATTTGGTTTATAAAAAATACCTTTCCTTATTAAAGGTACAACCCTCGTCGGTAAAGGGCTTGTCGGAGATTCCTTTTTTACCCATTCAATTTTTCAAAACACACCCTGTTTTGACCTCAAAAAATGAAATCGAGCACACGTTTTTGAGCAGTGGCACCACGGGCATGACGCAGAGCAAGCATTTGATTACAGACTTGAAATTGTATGAAGAGAGTTATCAGAAAGGTTTTGCACATTTTTATGGAGATATTGAAGCGTACACTGTTTTGGCATTGCTTCCCTCCTATATGGAAAGAGCGGGATCTTCTTTAATTTATATGGTGGAAGATTTGATTCAAAAATCAAAAAATCCCGACAGCGGGTTTTATTTGCACAATCGAGAAGAATTGAAAGAAAAACTTTGCAAACTCGATTCGGAGGGGAAAAAAGTGTTGTTGATGGGTGTTTCGTTTGCGCTATTGGATTTGATTGAAAAACATGCTTTCTCTCTACAAAACACCATTGTTATGGAAACAGGGGGTATGAAGGGCCGTCGGAAAGAGATGATTCGTGAAGAATTGCATGCCGAACTAAAAAAAGGATTTGGCGTTTCTATGATCCATTCTGAGTACGGAATGACAGAGTTGTTGAGTCAGGCCTATTCCAAAGGGAATGGGATTTTTGAAACACCTCCATGGATGCAAATTTTGGTGAGAGACACTGAAGACCCTTTGTCACTAATTTCACATGGAAAAACGGGAGGGATCAATGTCATTGATTTGGCCAATCAAAATTCTTGTTCGTTTATTGCGACACAGGATTTGGGAAAAACCCATGCAGATGGAACTTTTGAGGTGCTTGGTCGTTTCGACAATTCTGACATACGAGGATGCAACTTACTATTGAGTTAACCATTTTAGAGACAAAATATTTTTGTAATGTCGGCATGTATTTTTCGACAGAATACCTTGAAAAATACGTTTGTTATGGTAAAAAAAATACTTTTTGTTGTGTGGGTTGTATTTGGCGTTTCTTCACTCATGGGCCAAACGGTGCATACAAATAAAAAAGGCTACGCAGTTGATGGTTACGATGTGGTGGCCTATTTTGACAACAAAGCTGAGGAGGGAACTCCAGAATTTTCCACGACGTTTGAAGGGGTAAAGTACCAGTTTTCTTCAAAAGAAAATCTCGAAAAATTTAAATTAGATGCGGCGCAATACTGTCCTCAATACGGTGGTTGGTGTGCCTATGCTTTGGGTGCAAAAGACAAAAAGGTATCAATTGATCCCGAAACCTTTGAAATCCGTGACGGGAAATTGTATTTGTTTTACAATTCGTGGGGAATCAACACCTACAAATCATGGAAGAAAGAAGGAGCCGATCGTTTGCGGACAAAAGCCGACGAGAACTGGAAAAAGCGACGGTAGAAACGATTGGTTTTTTGAATCAGGCCACTTTTAACAAGAAATAGTTTTTCTTTCCTCTTTGCAGTAAAACATAGGTGTCGGCAATCAAATCTTTGGCAGTAATCACAAAGTCTTCGCGGACCTTTTCTTTGTTGACAGCAATTGAATTTTCTTTCAAAGCGCGGCGAACTTCCCCATTCGATTTTAAAAATCCGTGGTCGGCAAAAGCAGCTACGATATCAATGCCTTTTTCAATTTGTTCTTTGCTTACTTCCGCTTGCGGAACCCCTGTGAATACGTCTAAAAAGGTTTGTTCGTCCAAAGATTTTAAATCATTAGCCGTTGATTTTCCAAATAAAATATGAGATGCTTTGACCGCATTTTCGTAATCTGTTTGCGAGTGCACCAACGTCGTTACCTCTTTTGCCAAGGTTTTTTGGAGCAATCGCATGTGCGGTGCTTCCGCGTGCTCGGCCACCAAGGTGTCTATTGTTTCTTTGTCTAGGAAAGTAAATTTTTTGATAAAATCAACCGAGTCTTCGTCGGAGGAATTCAACCAGTATTGGTAAAATTTGTAAACAGAGGTTCGGTTTTTGTCGAGCCATATATTTCCTCCTTCCGATTTTCCAAATTTAGAGCCGTCGGCTTTGGTAATGAGTGGACAGGTCAATGCATACGCTTTTCCCTGGGCTTTTCTTCGTACCAATTCGGTTCCGGTTGTAATGTTTCCCCACTGGTCAGAGCCACCCATTTGCAATTTGCATTGCTTGTTTTCGTACAAATACAAAAAGTCGTATCCCTGAAACAATTGGTAGGTAAATTCGGTGAATGACATACCATCTCCCTCGCCACTCACGCGTTTTTTTACAGAGTCTTTTGCCATCATGTAATTCACGGTCAAATGTTTTCCGATATCGCGCACGAAATCAATGAGTGAGAATTGCTTCATCCAATCGTAATTGTTCACCAATTCTGCTGCATTTTCAGCAGCACTATCAAAATCTAAAAATCGCTTTAATTGCGATTTTACGCCGGCAATATTTTTATGGAGAGTCGCTTCGTTCAACAAATTTCTTTCCGCAGATTTCCCCGAAGGATCTCCGATCATACCCGTAGCTCCTCCTATGAGTGCAATGGGTTTGTGACCTGCTTTTTGAAAATGCATTAAAATGATGATGGGTATCAAACTCCCAATGTGCAACGAGTCTGCCGTGGGGTCAAAGCCAATATATCCCGTAGTTTGTTCTTTGGAAAGTTGTTCTTCCGTACCAGGCATACTATCGTGTAGCATGCCCCTCCATTTCAATTCTTCAACGAAGTTTGTTGTCATTTTTATTCTGATTTTGGGCAAAGATAGTAATTAGAGTTGTGATTTTTAGGTTTCCTATTTGCGATTTTAAAGCGATGTGTGAATGCCTTTGGGTGATTTCGGATGGTGTGTTTTTGTGATCACTGAATTTTTGATTGTGCTGCAGTGAAAACAAAGCTCGGAGAAAAAAGAAATAGAGAAACCGGAATTCATAAAATTGAATTATTTTCGTAGTATGATATTAGTTACCGGAGGAACAGGAATGTTAGGAGCCCATTTGCTTTTGCAATTGGCACAAGAAGAAACCAAAATTAGGGCGATATACCGAACGGAGGGGTCTCTGGAGAAAGTAAAAAAAGTGTTTGCTTATTACACCGATGATGTGTCGGCTATTTTTTCTAAGATCGATTGGGTGCAAGCCACGATTACAGACATTCCGGCTTTGGAAAGTGCCTTCCAAGGTGTAAAATGGGTGTACCACTGCGCAGCCTTGGTTTCGTTTGATAAAAAAGACTACCGTAAAATGCGTGTGGTAAACATTGAGGGTACGGCAAACATGGTAAACTTGTCCATTGCGTTTCAGGTGGAGAAATTCGCTTTTGTGAGTTCCATTGCAGCGATCGAAAAATCGATAGAAAAAACACACGTCGATGAAAAAGACACTTTTGATGTAGAAACCAGTAACTATGGATATGCCATTACAAAATACGGAGCAGAGATGGAGGTGTGGCGTGGTGCTCAAGAAGGATTGGATGTGTTTATTGTGAATCCAGGGATCATTTTAGGTCCAGGATTTTGGCAGGAAAATTCGGGAAAGCTCTTTTCGATGGCGGCCAAAGAAACACCCTTTTATACCACGAGCGTAACGGGCTTCGTTGGGGTGTGGGACGTGGTAAAATTTCTAATTCAAGGAATGGCTTCCGAGGTGAAAAATGAGCGTTTTGTTTTGGTCTCTGAAAACAAAAGTTTCAAAGAAATTTTAGAGGCAATTGCGGTTACTTTTCATAAAAGAAAGCCATTTGTGCGCGTAACAAAATTTCTTGGAGCTGTGGGTTGGCGTCTTTCTTGGCTGAAATCGAGGTGTACGGGTGCATCGCATACGTTTACAAAGCATAATGCCAAAGCCATCGACAAAATGACCCTTTATGATAATTCCAAAGCGAAAGCCTTTTTACAGTTCGAATTTGAGTCGATGCTTGCCGTGATTGTCAGGGTTTGCAAGCAGTATTTGCAAGAAAAACAATAAAGCGATTTTCAGTCATCGCCCCATTACAGACTGTCTTTTTGAATTTTTTTGATGCTATCGAATTGAGCAACAATTTTTCGAAGACTGTCCATATCCAACGTTTTTCTGAGGGAATGAATTTTGTTTAGATCGTATTTCTTTGCACTGTCTTGTATTTTTTTATTCAGCGTTTCTAAGACGAGCGAATCTTCGGTTCTCTCTTTTTTTCTGAGGGAGTCATTTCGCAGTTTAATTTTTCGAATACGATCCTTTTTTAGCGAATCTTTTTCTTTTCGCAAGGTTTTGAACAACGCATTTTGGCGTTCGATGCGTTTTTCAACCTCAAGATAGATGGCCTGGTAATCGTCTATGCGAGAAGTGTAATAAAAATTACTTCTCTTGAATTGCACCGTATCAATTCCGTATTTTTCAAACACGAGTTGGGTGTAATCGACATTGCGTTTCCCGTAGATATTTTGTTCCTTTTTTGCCACAGTGGCAATCGTTAAATCGGTCAAAAGGTCAATCATGACTTCCTTTTCAATAAGGTCTTCAGGCTTTTCGAAGATCGTATTGCTGGTACACGAAAATAGTGTTGTCAGTAAAAGGATGTAGCAAATTTTCTGCATGATTATCGATTGAATTGAATTCTTTGACCTTTGATTTTATCGTTAAATGTTCCTTCGTCGAAAATCAAGTTCCCGTTTACAAAGGTCTGTGTAATGGAAGCCTTGAATTCCGTTCCTTCAAAAGGCGTCCAACCACATTTGTACAAGGTGTTTTCCTTGGTGGCTGTCCAAGATTTTTCGAGATCAACCAACACCAAGTCGGCATAATAGCCTTCTTTTATATAGCCACGTTTTTTGATCTCAAAAAGAATGGCGGGGTTGTGACACATTTTTTCTACCACTTTTTCCAGAGTGATTTTTCCTGCTTTCACAGCGTTAATCATGGCAGGCAAAGCGTGTTGTACGAGTGGCCCCCCGCTAGGTGCTTTGGTATAGATTTGCTGTTTTTCTTCGAGTGTATGCGGGGCATGATCGGTGGCAATGACATCAATTCTGTCATCCAACAAAGCTTTCCACAAGCCGTTTCGGTCTTCGGCGGTTTTGACGGCAGGGTTCCATTTGATGAAAGTGCCTTTTTCTTCGTAATCGTTGGCCTCAAAATTCAAGTGGTGCACACAAACTTCGGCTGTTATTTTTTTGTCTTTCAACGGAATGTCGTTGCGAAATAATTCGGTTTCTTTCGCCGTAGAGAGATGGAAAATATGCAATCGAGCTCCTGTTTCTTTGGCAAGTGCAATGGCTTTGGATGATGAAATATAGCAGGCCTCTTCACTGCGAATAATCGGGTGGTATTTTATAGGGATGTCTTCGCCAAAGGCCTCCAAATGTTTCTGCAAGTTGTTTTTGATGGTTTGCTCGTCTTCGCAATGCACAGAGATGACCATGTTGGTCGAAGAAAAAATCTTTTTTAAGACCGCTTCGTCATCCACGAGCATGTTTCCTGTGGAGGAACCTAAAAACAATTTGATTCCTGCGACTTGGGTAGGGTCGGTTTTTAAGAGCTCCTCCAAATTGTCATTGGTGCCTCCGAACATGAAAGAGTAGTTGGCGTAGGATGTTTCTCGGGCTTTGGAGAATTTTTTTTCCAATTCTTTTTGCGTGGTTGCTTGCGGAATGGTGTTGGGCATTTCAATAAACGTGGTAATCCCTCCGGCCACGGCAGCCTTGCTTTCGGTTTCAATGGTTGCCTTGTGAGTCAAGCCTGGCTCACGGAAGTGTACTTGATCATCAATAGCACCGGGCAAGGTGTATTTTCCGTTGGCATTGATCACATGGGCCCCTTCGGGTGCCACCAAGTCTTTTCCAATTTTTTTTATAAAATCGCCTTCTATCAGGATGTCTGAGGCAACGGTACTACCTTCGTTTACAATGAATGTGTTTTTTATGAGTGTTGTGCGCATGATGAGTATTTTCTTATTTCAAGCCCCTTAATCGCAATTTGATAACTCCAAAAATAGCTTCTGAAATAATAGCATTGCTCATTTTTGAAGTGCCTGCAGTTCTGTCCGTAAATACAATGGGAACTTCTTGGATTGGGAATTGGTATTTCCAGGTTTTAAATTTCATTTCAATTTGAAAGGCATAGCCCACAAATCTTATCTCGTCGAGATTGATTCGCTCCAAAACATCTCTGTGATAGCAAACGAAGCCGGCTGTAGTATCGTATAGGGGGATGCCTGTGATGATTTGAACGTATTTTGAAGCAAAATAAGACAGAAGCAAACGTTTGATATTCCAATTGACCACATTGACATTGTTATCAACGTAGCGGGAGCCGATAGAAAGTTTGGCGCCTGATTGACAAGCCTTGTATAGTTTTACAATGTCATTCGGATTGTGAGAGAAATCAGCATCCATTTCAACAATGTATTCATACGATTTTTGAAGCGCCCAACGAAATCCATGAATGTAAGCTCTGCCCAGCCCTTTTTCCCCTTTTCGGTTTTCTAAAAACAATTTGTTGGGGTGTTTTTTTTGCAAGGAGGTCACAGCCTCTGGTGTTCCGTCTTTGGAAAGATCATCAACCACCAAAATATGAACGTCTTTTTCTTGAGAGAAAACGGCCTCAATGATGCGTTCAATATTTTCAATTTCGTTAAGCGTGGGTATGATAACAAGGGTATCAGACATTTTTCTGTGTTATGATTTCGGTTGGTTTCAAAAGTTCTCGTAAAAAATGCTACAGATAATCCGTAGAAGTGTACGAATACTTATTCAAACAAACGATTTGATAATGGAACCACAAATGTATGATTTTTTATTGCTAATTTTGTGTGAAACCTTTTCTGAATTTAATTTTAATGCAAAGGAATGATGTCTATGTTGCGTGCTGTTGAAAAATTTCCATTAAATAGTGATTGGATGACATTGGTCTTTTTGTTTATCCTCATATTGCTTGCTTTTGTAAAGGTGTTGTATGCAGATCGATTTAGATCATTAATGACCTGTTTTTTCTCAAAAAATTATTTTCTGGATTACACCCAAGACCGATCAGAATCGATAGGGCTGTTTCAGGTCGTTTTGTTTCTTGTGCAAAACATGATTTTGGGTCTTTTCCTCTATCTTCTCATAATGGAATTCGGGAGTCGCATGCAAGAGAACAGTTTTCAGTCCTATGTGAAGTATGTCATTTTTACCATGGTTTTTTTGGGGATTCAATACGGTATGGCAAAGGCAGTATCTCTGTTTTTTGGATTTCAAAAACGTTTTGAAGTAGGTCATTATGCAAAATCTAGTTTGTTGATGGCCGGAACAATTTTTTATTTGCCCGTATTGTTGTGTTGGATTTATGCCTATCCACACAGTCAAACGATGCTATACATTTCCTTGTTATTCGCAGGGGGATTTTGGGTGTTCAGATGGGTTTTTTTACTAATATTTAATATTCAGGTAATTAAGAAAAATTTGTTCTATTTTATTTTGTACATTTGCAGCCTTGAAATAGTGCCCATTCTTTTGTTTGTCAAACGAATGGTTTAATAATAAAAAAATTACGAAGATGAAAGTGAAAACTATTTTGGTTTCTCAGCCCAAGCCTAAGGACCATTCGCCGTATTTTGATTTGTCAGAAAAACAAAAATTAAAAATTGATTTCCGCTCATTTATACATGTAGAAGGAATTTCTGTCAAAGAGGTAAGAGCACAAAAAATAGATTTGAAAGATTTCACCGCGGTGATTCTGACCAGCCGAAACGCGGTAGATCATTTTTTTAGAGTTGCTGAAGAAATGCGTTTCAAGGTGCCGGATGACATGAAATACTTTTGTCAATCAGAGGCAGTGGCTTTTTACCTACAAAAATATGTCGTTTACAGAAAGCGTAAAATTTATGTGGGTCAAAGAACATTCCCAGAATTAGGGAAGTTGATCAAAAAACACAAAACAGAGAACTTTTTGTTGCCCTCTTCCGATAAGTTAAAAGATTTGGTACCTGCAACATTGGATGAGTTGGGTGTAAAATGGACAAGAGTAAATTTATACCGAACAGTGGTGAGTGACTTGTCGGATTTAGAAAATGTTTTTTACGACGTATTGGTTTTCTTTAGTCCTTCAGGAATCGATTCATTGTTCAAGAATTTTCCAAATTTCAAGCAAAACAATACGAGAATTGCCGTTTTTGGAAACTCAACGGTGAAAGCGGCCACGGAAGCAGGTTTGAAAATTAACATTCAAGCCCCTACTCCAGAAACACCATCTATGACGATGGCTTTGGACAAATACATAAAGGACGTTAACAAGAAATAATCCTTTATTCAAAACAGGGAGAGCCACCAAGCGATGTTGTTTGGTGGTTTTTTTTTGGAGTAAAGAAAGGTCTAAAAATCAAGCGACACGCTTGCTTAGAATAAAATAGCGTACACCTCTTCAATTTTTGAGACAGTGACAATATCAATGGTAAAATTGTGTCGCGCGAATTTGTTGAATTTCGAAATAAATATTTTGTCAAAGCCTAACTTTTCAGCTTCTGAAATTCGTTGTTCAATGCGATTGACAGGTCTTATTTCTCCGGCGAGACCAATTTCGGCAGCAAAGCAATAATTTTGAGGAATCGGTTCGTCGTTGTTGGAAGAAAGGATGGCAGTTACTACTGCCAGGTCAATGGCTGGGTCGTCAATTTGAATGCCTCCGGTAATGTTTAAAAACACATCTTTTGCCCCCAGTCGAAAACCGGCTCTTTTTTCGAGGACAGCGAGAATCATATTCAACCTTTTAAGATTGTATCCCGTTGCAGAACGCTGAGGCGTTCCATAGACGGCAGAGCTTACCAATGCTTGAATTTCGATCATCAAAGGACGCATACCTTCCAAAGTGGCGGCCAAGGCAGTGCCGCTCAAATCAGCGTCTTTCTCACTGATTAAAATTTCGGAAGGATTGCTTACTTCGCGTAAGCCACTACTTTGCATTTCGTATATTCCGAGCTCTGCGGTTGAGCCAAATCGGTTTTTTTGAGAGCGCAGAATGCGATAGGTATGGTTGCGATCTCCTTCAAATTGCAAAACCACATCGACCATATGTTCTAGAATTTTAGGTCCTGCAATACTTCCTTCTTTGTTGATGTGCCCGATGACCAATACAGGCGTGGCGGTTTCTTTGGCAAATTTTATCAACTCAGCAGTGGTCTCTTTGATTTGTGAAACGGTTCCTGGTGAGGCTTCAATGTATTGTGTGTGCAAAGTTTGTATGGAATCAATCACCAATACATCGGGATTTGCTTCTTCAAGATTTTTAAAAATATGCTGGGTGTTTGTTTCGGTAAGAATCAAACAGTGGGTGTTTTTGGATTGCAGTCGTTCCGCTCTCATTTTGATTTGAGACGAACTCTCCTCCCCAGAGACATACAAAACTTTGTGCTGCATTTTCAAGGCGATTTGTAGGAGTAGGGTAGATTTTCCAATCCCTGGTTCACCACCAAGTAGCACAATAGATCCGGGCACCAATCCGCCACCTAAAACCGTATTCAATTCATTGTTTTGTGTATCAATTCGGATTTCTTTATTGATTTCAATAGCTGCAATGGGAAGTGCTTTGTTTTTCTTTTTGGGCGCTGTGGATTGTTTCCAGTTTCTTTTTTCTTCTTTTTGCACAACCTCTTCAACGATGGTATTCCATTCATTACAAGTAGGACACTGCCCCATCCATTTTACGTGTTGCGCCCCGCAATTCTGACAAAAAAAGGTTGTTTTTACTTTGGGCATGGCTTCGTTTTTAATTACCGATGTTGAACGGATTTGTTATAGATAGGTAAAAATAAAAAAGAAAGTCCACCAAACACCAAAACCATCAATGTTTGTGATCCCCACATGAGCCAACCAAAACTAGTTCCCCCAGCATTTGAGATTCCGTAGAGCAACAAGGCTTGTTGAATGGCGATAGGATAGGCACCTACACCTCCATTGGTAGCCGCGTAGCTAAAGGTGCCAATCACAAAACTGATCAAAACGGCATTTACAGAAAGATTTGCCGTCTCAGGAATGGCAAATTTGGCGACATAGAGCATCAAAATGTACATGACCCATATAAAGAGCGTATGGCCAAGGAAAGCCCACTTCTTCTTCATGGTAAGAATGCTTTTCACACCGACAATAAGGCCGGCTAGGAAAGTCCGTAATTTTATAAAAATGGGTTTTTGTGATTTTTTAATGGATTTTAAAAATAGGTAAAAAGCCATACCAAAAAAGGCGATTGCAACAATCGTGTAGGCGGGGTTTTCTGGAAATTTTGAGGCAATTTCATTTTTAATCAATTCGTATTGTGCTAAAAACGCAAGAAAAATACAAAGCATGTACATCAAAACATCGGCAACTCTTTCGGCGACAATCGTGCCAAAACCTTTTTCAAAAGGAACGTTTTCATATTCCGCCAAGGCGGCCGCTCTGGAAAGTTCACCCGCTCTTGGAATGCCGAGATTAACCAAGTAGGCAATGATTACAGCCATAGCGCTGTTGAGGAATTTAGGTTTGTAGCCAAGGGGTTCTAACATAAATTGCCAACGATAAGCTCTTGAGAAATGACTCAAAACACCCAGTCCCAAAGACAGAAGTACCCACCAATAGTTCGCTGTTTTAAAAGCGGTTTTTACTTCTTCAAGATCACGATCCGTCAATTTAGAAAAGGACAACCAAATCAGAAACACCCCAAAGGCGAGTGGTATGATGGTTTTGACTATTTTTTTGCTGTTACCCGTCAAAATTAAGATAGAGAGTTGTTGGTTTCATCAGGGAAAACCAATGAGGGTTGAAAGTTTTTCGCTTCTTCAAAATCCATGCGTGCGTAGGCAATGATTATAATGATATCTCCTTTCGCGACCCTTCTGGCTGCGGGTCCGTTTAAGGTGATTTCTCCACTTTTTCTTTCGCCAGGAATGGCATAGGTTTCAAGACGCTCTCCGTTGTTTATATTCACGATTTGAACTTTCTCGCCCTCAATAATATTGGAGGCGTCCATCAAATCTTTGTCAATAGTAATGCTTCCGATGTATTGTAGATCAGCACCCGTAACTTTGACTCTGTGTATTTTAGATTTTACGACTTCTATTTGCATGGTGTAAAATTAGTGAATTTGTGTGAGTTATGCGGCTTAAAAATTCCAATTGTAAAATGCATTGGAATAAAAAAAATTAGGGATGTAAAGCAATGTTGTCAATCAGTCTGATAGGACCTGCAAAAACAGCAATAAAAGCCCTGTAAGATTCATTTTCTTTTTTTTGTGTGGCCGTTTGAAGGCTTTTTTCTTCTGCTATTTCGAAGTATTCCAACTCCAAAAGCGGCTGATTTTTAAATTTGTTTTTTACCCAATCGTGTAGTTCAAGGAAGGAACTAGCAGCAGATTTTTGCTGTACTTCTTGCAGTGTTTGGTATAGGAACGGAGCTGCTTTTCGGTGTTTATCTGAAAGACGAAGATTTCGCGAGCTCATGGCCAATCCATCGTGTTCTCTGCAAATTTCACAGCCAACGATTTCAACATTGAGCCCTTTCATTTTTACCAGTTTTTTTATGATTTGCAACTGTTGAAAGTCTTTTTCGCCAAAGTACGCTTTTGTGGGCTTCGTAATGTCAAACAATTTTGAAACAATGGTGCCTACACCGTTGAAATGGTTTTGACGGTATTTCCCTTCCATTTCATGTTCAAGGCCATCAAAAGAAAAGTTTTCCGAAACAATTTGCTGGTCGTAGATCTCATCACTCTTGGGTGCAAACACATAATCACACCCTGTACTTTTTAATAATTTTAGATCGTTTTCAAGTGTTTGAGGGTAATTCTCTAAATCTTCTGGATTGTCAAATTGTGTTGGATTTACGAAAATGCTGACTACTGAGATATGGTTTTCCGCAACAGACCTCTCTACGAGAGAAAGGTGTCCTTTGTGCAAAGCTCCCATCGTTGGAACCAGTCCAATCGTTTGGTGAGAACCATGTAAACGTGTCAAAATTTCTCTGATCTCTTGTGTGGCTGTGATTATTTTCATGGATAGATTCCTGTCAAACGAGTGCAAACTTAGTATTTTAACATGAAATTAGCATAAAAATTCGTATTTTTGCAAGATTGTATAAAACAAAAGAGTTTAGCCCATGAAAGATAAGAGAGTTTTGTACGTTTCATCTGAGGTATTGCCCTATTTACCAGAGACTGAAATGTCATCAATGTCGTTTGAAGCAGCACGAAAGGCACATCACAAAGGTGTACAAACAAGAATTTTTATGCCGCGCTATGGGGTTATCAATGAAAGAAGGTATCAGTTGCACGAAGTAATTCGTTTGTCAGGAATGAATTTGATTGTCAATGATATGGACATGCCATTAATCATAAAGGTAGCTTCCATTCCAAAAGAGAGAATGCAAGTTTACTTCATAGACAACGAAGAATATTTTAAAAGAAAAGCAACGGTGAAAGACGAAAACAGCGAGTTGTTTTCAGACAACGACGAGCGCGCCATATTTTTTGCCAAAGGTGTTATTGAAACTGTGAAGAAACTGAATTGGGCACCAGACATCATTCATGTGCATGGTTGGATGGCTTCGCTTTTACCACTTTATCTGAGAGAGTATTACAAAGACGATCCTTTGTTTGCCGAAAGTAAAATTGTGACATCCTTGTACAGTAGCTCTGATTTTGAGGGTGCGCTAGATTCTACATTGATAGACAAAGTGAAGTTTGATAATATTTGTGAGGACAAAGCTGAAATATTGAAAGTTCCCAACCATACCAATATTCTTAAAAGTGCTATTCAGAACTCCGATGGTGTTATTCAGGCGAGTGAAGATATTTCCAACGAATTGACCGATTTTATCAAAGAGCAAAACAAACCTTCTTTAGAGTTTCTGCCAGAAGAAGCCTACCCTGATGCCTATCTTGAGTTCTATTCAAACGAGGTGTTAAACTAAGATTTTAAAAAAATTGATGAAAAAAAGAGGCGTAAAAACAAGGATAAAGGGCAGTCTTTTATCAGTGTTGTTTTTGTTCAGTGTGGCTTGTGAAGACGATTCAAACAGTATCAATCCGGGTTTTATAGACAGTGACGTTTTTGTAACGGAGAATCTAGAGAACATCGAGGTGCGCACAAAAACGAATACGGTTGAAAAAGTAAGTGCTGTGGGTCTGCGAGAATATCTTTTGGGCAACCTCGAGACGCCTTCTTTTGGAAGATTGCAAGCAGCGATTGCCAGTCAAGTCATTTTGCCTTCGGGAGGAATACGTCCCTCACAAAGGAGGTATTTGAAGCCAGAAAATATTGAAACAGCAATAGATACCTTTTTCCCAGTTCCCGGGGATATTCCGACAAGAAAATTGTACACCATTGATCGAAAGTTCGATGCTGTTTTTTTGGTCATTCCCTACTACGCTTCGACCAATCATGAGTCTGGAGATCCTCGCAGTTATCAATTGGATTCGATTTATGGAGAAACCGAGAGCAGTCTCAAAATATCGGTAAATCAACTAGGAGAATTTTTAAGCACACAAGATCCGACTGATCCTTCTGAAACAAATAATTATTCTTCTGACAGAGATTTTGAAGCTGCAGTGCCTTTTGAGCGTCTCTTGGGAGAGAAAGAATTTGTTCCAAGTGCCATAGACACAGTCCTTTATTTCGACAGGCATTTTGGTGCAGAAACGGTAAAAGACAGTATTTTAATCACAAGCGCAGCCCCTTTTATTTCGGTTCCTTTGAATAAGGAGGATGCGTATTTTAAAGCGGAATTTTTAGACAATTTTATTGTAACTTCCGAGGATACCCAACTGGATCGTTTTGCAGAAAATGAAGATTTTACTAGATTCTTTAGGGGATTGCATATAGAGACCAACGAAGAGGCTCAGTCTTTGATGTCCTTGCCAATAGAAAACGCCTATGTAAGTTTTAATTATACAGATTATATTACGGCTACCATAGAAGACAATACAACAATTGTATTGGATACCGTATTTCGAGAAGAAAAGTTAACGCTCAACAGCCTCAACGTAAATACCTACGACCACAATCACGACCAATCCAGTGAAGAGGCTATTGAGACAAAGTTGTATGTACAAGGAACAGGAGGATACGATGTTGCCGTTGATTTGTTTGTGAACAAATCCATCGAGAGTTTGCGGGAAGAAGCCAACCGAGAAGGAGAAGAGTGGTTGATCAACGAGGCAAGTTTGAAATTGTACGTACATCAAGAATATGAGAATCAAATAACGTACCCATACCCAGAAGATGGGGATTGGGATTTGCAAAGAAGCAATGTCATTTTGTTTCTCTACCGTCAACCGACAGATGCGCCGGGCGAACAATTGTTAGATTATTTTTCAAATTCTCCCTTTCATTCGGTACAGGGTATCCTGCGATACGATACCGAAACAGAAGCTTATTATTACAAGTTCTACCTGACAGACTATATTACAAATTTATTGGAGGATTCAAATACAGATGAGTTGGATCCGCTGGTGGTGAAAACGTTTGTTCCAGGAGACAGTCCTTCCTCAAATTCAGATAGTACTGTAGATTCAAGAAATTGGCAACACCGAGGAGTGGTTTTGGATGCTTCTAAGACAGAATTTAAATTGAATTATTCAAAGCAAAACTAAAGGTGTTTTTGTACAAAAAAGCAAAAGATTATGTGTGGAATTACAGGCTATATAGGAGGTAGAGATGCGTATTCAGTGGTTGTCAAAGGTTTGCAGAGATTGGAGTACAGAGGTTACGACAGCGCTGGAATTATGTTGTTTGACAAAGACGTACAGCTCTATAAAACCAAGGGTAAGGTATCTGACTTACAAGCCATTGTCTCCGAAAAAAAGAACCAAGGAAAACTTGGAATAGGTCATACGCGTTGGGCGACACACGGAGTTCCCAACGATGTCAACTCACACCCTCATACCTCAAATTCAGGAAATCTTACCATTGTACACAATGGAATTATTGAGAATTACGATACGATTAAAGCGGAATTAGTAAAGAGAGGTTATATTTTTCATAGCGATACCGATACCGAGGTATTGGTCAATCTGATAGAAGAAGTTCAAAAACAAAAACAATGCAAACTGGCCAAGGCCCTGCAATTGGCCCTGAACGATGTGATTGGAGCCTATGCCATTGCCGTTTTTGACAAGACAAGCCCGGAAGAAATTGTGGTCGCCAAACTGGGGAGCCCCCTGGCGATAGGAGTTGGAGAAAACAATTCGGAATTTTTTATTGCTTCCGACGCTTCCCCTTTTATTGAATACACAAAAAATGCCATTTATTTGGAAGACGAAGAGTTGGCAATTGTGAAAATTGGCGCTGAGGTAGAAGTTCGAAAAGTACATGATGATTCTGAGGTAAGTCCACTCATTCATGCCTTGGATTTGGATCTTTCGCAAATTGAAAAAGAAGGATACGACCATTTTATGCTAAAGGAAATTTACGAGCAACCCAAAGCTATCAAAGACACCTACAGAGGAAGATTGCTGGCAAATGAAGGCATTGTTCGGATGGCGGGAATTGAAGAATATATTGAAAAATTCAAAAGTGCCGATCGAATTATCATCATTGCCTGCGGAACTTCGTGGCATGCAGGACTGGTGGCTGAGTATATTTTTGAAGAAATTACGAGGGTTCCTGTCGAGGTAGAATACGCGTCAGAATTCCGATACCGAAATCCGATCATCACTGAAAAAGATGTGGTCATTGCCATTTCCCAATCCGGAGAAACAGCCGATTCTTTGGCGGCCATAAAAATGGCCAAAGGAAAAGGAGCGTTGGTTTTTGGCGTTTGCAATGTAGTAGGATCTTCTATTTCGAGAGAATCCCATGCAGGAGCCTATACCCATGCGGGTCCAGAAATTGGGGTAGCCTCTACCAAAGCATTTACTACGCAAATCACATTGCTCACCTTGATGGCTTTGAAATTGGCCAAGGAAAAAGGGAGTATTTCAAATTCTGATTTCCATGCTTATTTGCAGAGTATGGAATTGATTCCTTCCAAAGTGAAGGAAATATTAGAACAAAATGAGTCAATCAAAGCCATTGCTGCCGACTTTTTAGAAACACCGAGTTGTTTGTATTTGGGAAGAGGGTACAATTTCCCGGTAGCTCTCGAAGGAGCCCTTAAATTGAAGGAGATATCGTACATACATGCCGAAGGCTATCCAGCAGCTGAAATGAAACACGGTCCCATCGCTTTGATAGAGGACGGTTTTCCTGTGATTGTGGTTGCCATTAACAAAGGGCATTATGAGAAAGTGGTGAGCAATATTCAGGAAATAAAAGCGAGAAAAGGGAAAATCATCGCAGTAGTCACCAAAGGAGATGTTACCGTGAAAGAAATGGCAGATCACGTTATTGAAATTCCAGAGGTGGAAGAAGCCTTGAGTCCACTTTTGACCACCATTCCATTGCAATTGCTTTCTTATCATATTGCGGTAGCGAGAGGTTGTAACGTAGATCAACCCCGAAATTTGGCGAAGTCTGTGACCGTAGAATAATAGTGGAGCTTGGAAATCTTATTCTTACAGAATACAAGCTTGTATTCTTTAGGTTTCCCGGTTAAAAAGCTTCCCTTCCAGGGGAATAATTTTAATAAGCAGCGAATAATTTCTTTTCGGAATAATAAATTATTGGTCTATCGGAATCACAGAGAATGATTCCAAGAAGTTGTTTTCAATCCGTAGGTCAAATTCAAGAGGATTGCAACAAACCTCACAGTCTTCAATAAAGTTTTGTGTCTCAACAGAAGGATCGACTAATTTTAGTTGATTTTCCCAACAGTGTGGACAATCAAAATAATGTTCAATCATATGATTTTATTTACAATAGAACGCAAGTAAGACACGATTTTTTCAGGCATGATGCTTGTGAGCTACAAACCGCCACTTTGGACAAACGTCTCATTCAAAATTAGCAATATTTTTGCGAAAATCCTACCGTATTAAGATGATCAGGTATGGAGTCGAATGTAGAGTATTGAAGGGAAGCGTAAGTCTCCTTATCAAGCAAACGAATGTAAAAAGTCGTTCAATCCGGAGAAATTATGGAATCGTTTGGGTGTAGACTTATTTTGCTTGCGGTATTCAAAAACATTTTTTTAATTCCATGCGCGAATCCGTATTTTTGTAAAATGTTTCAGTTAGGAAAAACAATCGTCTCAGAAGAGATTCTAGAAAAAGAATTCGTGTGTAATTTGTCAGCCTGTAAAGGCGCATGTTGCGTTGCAGGTGATGCGGGAGCCCCCTTGGAAGAAGAGGAGTTGCAGCGCCTGAAAGCCGTTTATCCTGAAGTCAAACCTCTTTTGAGAGAAGAAGGCGTAGCAGCCATTGAAGAACAGGGGCTCCATACAACCAATGAGTTTGGAGAGCACGAAACGCCACTGATAGACAATGCAGATTGTGCCTATGTGATTTTTGATGAAAATAAAAAAGCACTTTGCGCAATTGAAGAGGCATACAATAGTGGTCTGATTTCATGGAAGAAACCCGTTTCTTGTCATTTGTATCCGATACGTGTCCGAGAATATTCTGAGTTTTCAGGAGTCAATTATGACAAATGGGAAATTTGTGACGATGCTTGCTCTTTGGGCAAGGAGTTAAAAGTTCCTATTTACAAATTTGTAAAACAGGCTTTGGTGCGCAAATTTGGGGAAGATTGGTACGCGGAATTGGAGAAAGTGGCCGAAACTTTCAAAGAGAATAGAGGTCTTTAAAAAGGAGCTTTTTCCCGGTGATTTTGTCTTTTTTCGACAAGTAAATTCGTTGTTTTGAGGATTCAAAAAAACCAACAAAGAGCTTGCTCGTATTTGAAAATTCAATTCATACATTTTGAGGAGGCTTCCTTTGTTTTTAGGTTTAAAAACCTGTAAAACAGCATGTTAAAACTTGATTTTTTTGGGTTTTTTTTGCGAAAAAGCAAGTATTGTTAAGAACTTTTCATTTTTGTGAATAAGTATAACTTCCAATTTTAGGCATTTTTTCCAATCTTTGTGAAACAAAAGAACAAGATTAGAATTCAATCTCAAAAAAGCATACAATGTCCGTAATCGAACCCATTTTACAAGAGAATAAAGACAGATTTGTAATATTTCCTATTCAGCACCAAGATATTTGGGAATGGTATAAAAAGCAGGAGGCGAGTATTTGGACCGCTGAAGAAATTGACTTGCATCAAGATGTAACCGATTGGGAAAACAAGTTGAATGATGACGAACGTTATTTCATCAAACACATTTTGGCATTTTTTGCAGCTTCAGATGGTATTGTGAATGAGAATTTGGCTGAAAATTTTGTGAGCGAAGTTCAGTATTCCGAAGCAAAATTTTTCTACGGATTTCAAATTATGATGGAAAATATACATTCAGAAGTATATTCTTTGTTAATTGATACCTATGTAAAAAGAGAATCGGAAAAAGAAGAGCTCTTCAAAGCAATTGAAGTTTTTCCTGCCATCAAGCTTAAAGCAGATTGGGCGTTGAAATGGATTGAATCGGATTCTTTCGCCGAGAGATTGATCGCTTTTGCAGCAGTAGAAGGAATCTTTTTCTCAGGAAGTTTCTGTTCTATTTTTTGGTTGAAAAAGAGAGGATTGTTGCCAGGGCTTACTTTTTCGAATGAATTGATTTCAAGAGATGAAGGATTGCACTGTGATTTTGCGGTTCACCTACACAACAACCATATTGTAAACAAAGTACCGAAAGAGCGTATTACAGAAATTATTGTAGACGCATTGAATATTGAACGTGTTTTTATTACAGAGTCATTGCCAGTGAGTTTGATTGGAATGAATGCTAAATTAATGACACAATACTTGGAGTTTGTAACAGATAGACTTTTGACCGAATTTGGGTGTGATAAAGTGTACAACGTTTCAAATCCATTTGACTTTATGGAAATGATTTCTTTGGAAGGAAAAACCAACTTCTTCGAAAAAAGAGTTTCTGAGTACCAGAAAGCAGGTGTAAAAGCCGGAGGTACAGGAGCAATTAGCTTTGATGCTGATTTTTAAAAAATAACAACATTTAAACCTCTTGTCCTTGTGATCGGTGGTCTGTTAAGTGGAAGCACCTATGTCGGTTTTAGACTGGCAAAGAGAGGGACTTCTACCCCCAAAAACGAAATAACCAAAAAACCATGCGCATATGTTTGTATTAAAAAGAGACGGTAAGAAGGAGCCGGTGATGTTCGATAAAATTACGGCTAGAATTCGTAAAATCTGTTATGGATTAAATCCTTTGGTAGATCCGGTAAAAGTTGCCATGAGAGTGATTGAAGGTTTGTATGATGGTGTGACAACCTCTGAGTTGGACAATTTGGCCTCTGAGATTGCCGCGACCATGACGACAACACATCCAGATTACGCCAAATTAGCAGCACGTATTTCCGTTTCGAATTTGCACAAGAATACAAAGAAAGTTTTCTCTGAGGTAATGGAAGACTTGTACACATATGTGAATCCGAGAACAGGGAACAAAGCCCCCTTACTCTCTGACGAGGTATATAAAATTATCAAGAAAAATGCAGACTTATTAGACTCTACATTGATTTACAATCGTGACTTTAATTACGATTATTTTGGTTTTAAAACATTGGAGCGTTCTTACCTTCTAAAATTGAACGGAGAAATTGCAGAACGCCCACAGCACATGCTTATGCGTGTTGCTATTGGAATTCATATGGAAGATTTAGACGCTGCCATTGAAACCTACGAATTGATGAGTAAAAAATACTTTACGCATGCGACACCGACACTTTTCAATTCAGGAACTCCAAAACCGCAAATGTCTTCTTGTTTCTTGCTGCAAATGCAAGATGACAGTATCGACGGAATTTACGACACCTTGAAACAAACGGCTAAAATATCGCAATCTGCAGGAGGGATTGGTTTGTCTGCACATAATATTCGTGCTACAGGCTCTTACATTCGAGGAACGAATGGAACCTCGAATGGAATTATTCCGATGCTAAAAGTGTACAACGACACAGCGCGATATGTAGACCAAGGAGGAGGGAAACGAAAAGGATCCTTTGCCATTTATTTGGAACCTTGGCATGCAGACGTGTTCGACTTCTTAGATTTGAGAAAAAATACCGGGGCAGAAGAGAAGCGTGCGCGTGATTTGTTCTTAGCCTTGTGGATGCCAGATTTGTTTATGAAACGTGTCGAGGAAGACGGAATTTGGACCTTGATGTGTCCGAACGAATGTCCAGGCTTGTACGATAGCTACGGAGAGGAGTTTGAAAAGCTTTATATCGGTTACGAGAAAAAGAAAAAAGGGCGCAAAACAATCAAAGCGCGTGAATTGTGGGAGAAAATTCTAGAAGCTCAGATTGAAACAGGAAACCCTTACATGTTGTACAAAGATGCAGCCAATAGAAAATCCAATCAAAAGAATTTAGGAACCATTCGTTCCTCAAATTTGTGTACAGAAATTATGGAATATACCGCCAAAGATGAGGTGGCAGTATGTAATTTGGCATCTATTTCGATTCCAATGTTTATTTCTGAAAGTGCCGATGGTAAAAAATACTTCAATCACAAGAAATTATACGATGTCACGAAAAAAGTGATTCGCAATTTGGATACGGTAATTGACAGAAACTATTATCCCGTAAAAGAAGCCGAGAACTCGAACATGCGTCACCGACCAGTTGGTCTGGGAATTCAAGGATTGGCAGATGCGTTCATCATGTTGCGCATGCCATTTACATCCGACGAGGCTAAAAAATTAAACCAAGATATTTTTGAAACCTTGTACTTTGCTGCTGTAACCTCTTCTATGGAAGTTGCCAAAGCCAAAGGAGCGTATTCTACATACGAGGGGTCTCCTATATCGCAAGGAGAATTTCAATTCAACATGTGGGGTATTTCTGAAGAGGAGTTGAGTGGAAATTGGGACTGGAAAAAATTGCGTAAAGATGTTGCCAAAAATGGCGTGCGTAACTCTTTGTTAATGGCACCAATGCCAACGGCTTCCACATCGCAAATTTTAGGAAACAACGAAGCTTTTGAGCCTTATACTTCCAATATTTACACCCGAAGAGTATTGTCAGGTGAATTTATCGTTGTGAACAAACATCTGTTAGAAGATTTGGTAGAACTAGGTCTTTGGAACAATGCCATGAAAGAAGATATCATGCGAGCGAATGGATCTATCCAGCATATTGATGAGATTCCTCAGGATTTGAAGGAACTTTATAGAACTGTATGGGAGTTGAGTATGAAAGATATCATTGACATGTCACGTCAGAGAGGATACTTTATCGACCAGTCTCAATCGTTGAATTTATTCATGGAAGATCCGAATTATTCGAAATTAACATCCATGCATTTTTACGCATGGAAGTCAGGCTTAAAAACAGGAATGTATTACCTGCGAACCAAATCTGCAGTAAATGCTATTAAATTCTCGTTGTCATCAGACAAAAAAGCGACAGCCCCAGGAAAAGGAGGAGTACAAGATGAACCATTGACCGCAGATGAATTGAGACAAATGATTTTGCAATCTCAAAACAATCCAGACGATTGTGAGATGTGTGGTTCTTAAATAATTGCAAGAACTCAAAAAAAAGAAGGGGATTCACAATTGAATTCCCTTCTTTTTTTTTAAGATTTTTTAAAATGCTACCTGAAAGCGAACTTGAAAAATACGAAGGTTGCCTTCGTTTTCAATAGAAGCCCAAACATGATTTAGAACAACTTTTGTCAGAGGATTTAGGTACCAATTGAGACCAAGGGTTACATCTTTTTGGGCGCCACCTTTCACGGCTCCACTGTTTAGGTCAGATTGCGAGTATTTGGCAGCAATTTCCAATGCACCATACCCATTTGCACCGTCAAAATTACGAAGTGGATTGATAGCATTGACCCCCGAAAGCGAGTTTTTATAAGATCTTTTTTCGCCAGTCAAACAATAACTTCCCTGTATGTAATAGGTTGAAAACCGAAGATCTTTTTCCAAGCTTCGCGCCAAACGTTTGACTTGAGTACCTAGGTATTCTCCCTGAATTGAAAATGAATTTATGCCGAATAAGGCTTCAAAATTTACCATATTACTGTGATCGACCTCTTGAATTACATCTGTATCGATGTAGTATTTCTCTCCGACATTAGATTCTGGTCTCGATCGAATTCTGAGTGTATGATCACTTGGTTTTCGAAAGCTGTAACTACCCCCAAGATGAAAAAAATGAGTTTTCTCAAGAACCGGCAATCCGGTAATTCGTTGGGTAATGTTGTACCCCCCATTGGCCTCAATATCATTGGCTTTGTTTAAGTCTGCATTTCGAAAAAGTCCAAATTGAGCAGAAAGTCGTTTATTCAAAAAGTCGTTATAGATCAACAATCCACTATTAAATATAGGTGCATAGTCAACTGCAAAGGAGCGTTCTAAAAACAATAAATGTTTGCTGCTGGTGGAGACTTCCAAACGAATGGGCTCTTTCAATTGACCTACCCGAATATGGCCCAGCAACGGAATATTTTTCAAACCCATATAAGCACCTCGAAAACCTACTTTTCCTCCCTCAAAAGCCACAAACAAACCAAAATCTACGTTGTTGTACAAGGTTCCTACATTCGAAAGCCAAGCACGTCTGAATTTTGTTCCGTTTTTTGTTGCGAGAGGACCGTGTAAAGATTCAAGATCTTCGTTTTGATTGTAAACAGCATGATCGTATTGAATACGTCCACCTATTTTCATTTTAAAATGTGCATCATTTGACTGCAAGGTCAGTCCACTTTTCCAATCGATATTGGTTTCCTGACTGAACACAACAAAATGCACACCGAATACAAGAAAAAAAAAAGGTCTGTAAAGGAACCTCATACTATTTTTTTAAAGGTCAAATATCCTAAAAAGAGTCTCTTGAATGTATGAAAAACAACAATCAAAACTTTGTACAAAACTATGAAATCAAATTGGGAAATGAAATCAGAAAATTGCCTCCATTAATGCAAAGGCATTTGCAAACAGAATCGTATCTTGCAGAAACATCTAAAAGACCGAAATTACCAATGAATTGGGAACAATTATTATCCTTAAAAAGAGCAGGAGATACAGCCGAACGTTTGCGCAAAGATCAAAACGAAACGCGGTTGGGATTTGAAGTTGATTTTGACAGAATTGTTTTTTCTTCTTCCTTCCGAAGCTTACAAGACAAAACACAAGTGATCCCTTTGTCTCAAACAGATTTTGTGCATACACGACTGACCCACAGTATGGAAGTTTCTGTTGTTGGAAGATCTTTGGGAAGAATTGTAGGGCAAAAAATAATAGAAAAATACCCGAATCTAAAAGCACAAGGGTATACCTTCAATGATTTTGGTGCCATTGTGGCAGCGGCAGCTCTGTCTCATGATATTGGCAACCCTCCTTTCGGACACAGCGGTGAAAAAGCCATAGGAGAGTATTTTAAAACAGGAGAGGGACAGGTGTTTCAAGACAAATTAACTTCAAAACAATGGCAAGATTTGATCGATTTTGAAGGGAATGCAAATGGCTTTAAAATTCTAACAAAAGGCAATGAAGGAACGAAGAATGGCCTTCGCTTGTCCTATGCAACGCTGGGAGCATTTATGAAATATCCCAAAGAATCGTTGCCCAAAAAACCGACAAAACACATTGTTGACAAAAAGTTTGGTTTCTTTCAATCAGAAAAAGATTTTTTTTATGAGGTGGCTCAGGATTTGGGTTTACAACCGATGCGTAATGGCAAAGATTACACTTTCCACAGACATCCCTTAGCATTTTTGGTAGAAGCGGCAGATGATATTTGCTATACGATTATCGATTTTGAAGACGGCATTAATCTTGGTTTGATAGAGGAAGAATTCGCGTTGGAATATTTGATAAAATTGGTCAAAGATACCATCGACACGGCGAAATACCATTCCTTGAATAACAAAAAAGAAAGAGTAAGTTATTTGAGAGCTTTGGCCATAGGAACCTTGATCAATGAGGCGGCCTCCGTTTTTATTGAAAATGAAGAGGCTATTTTGGCAGGAGCCTATGGTATTTCTTTGTTGGACAAATGCAAATACGAAGCGCAGATCAACGACATCATTCAAATCAGTATTTCAAAAATTTACAACAGTCCTGAAGTCATTGAGAAAGAAGTAGCAGGATATAAGATAATAGCGGATTTATTGAAGGTTTTTATTAAAGCTATGAACCAAATGTTTGAAGGAAGTCCTTCCAATTACGACCAGCTTATTTTTAAATTATTGCCAGAAGACTATCAGAATTTGCATGCCAATTTGTATGATAGAATACTGATGGTATGTGCTTTTATTGCGAGCCTGTCTGATGGATATGCTATTTTACTACACAAAAAAATTAAAGGATATTTCGTATGAGAATCGTAAATTTGCACAAAGCGAGTATAACAACACCCCTAAAAATGGCGTTAAGAATGTAGCAGTACCTCTAAAACACCCCTGAAGATTATTACGATTATTTGTATATAACTAATAATAAAAACTATTTAAGCGGAATAATTATGAGAATTAATTGTATTGTACTAGTTAGTTTGATGTTGTCAATTTTTATGGGCTGTAAATACCAAAGCGATGAGATGTCTGTCGCGGAAAAAAAAGAGCGACACGCTTTTTTTCTGGAACATAGTGCATTCAAAGAGCGACTTCAGTGGTCGAAGGAAGAACGAAAGGCACAAGGACTTCCACCGAATAAATATTTTGAACGAGAGTGGGAATTGACGATGAACCCAATGACGGGAAAGCCAGAGCCGACAAAGGTTTTGCAACTTCAAAAAACACTCAAAAAAAGTAAAAAGGGGCAACAATATCGCGTACCTGGAGACGAACCCGACAATGCCTGGGTTGAGAGGGGGCCCAACAATGTGGGAGGAAGAACAAGAGCCGTGCTTTTTGACCCCAATGACGCCACAAACAAACGAGTTTTTTCGGGAGGTGTAAGTGGAGGTTTGTGGGTAAACGACGATATTACAGATGAAAATTCTTCTTGGGAACAGGTATCGCAAGTACCGGGTAATATGAATATTTCCTGTATTGCGGTTGATCCAAGAGATTCAAATATTTGGTATTTAGGAACCGGAGAACAATACACCGCTGGTGCGGCCGTTGGAAATGGTGTGTACAAAACCACAGATGGAGGCCTCACTTGGAACAACCTTTCTTTGGAAGCCATTGGAGAAGGAGATCTTTCGTCTACCTCCTCTCGATTTCTCTCAGGAATTTATTATATCAATGACATTGTTGTTTGGGACAATGGTGTCTCTTCAGAGGTTTTTGTCGCGGTTGGAGGATTTGTATACGCAGATGCCGACACCCCTGAGAATTGGCTCGGATTGCAATCCGCCGGGCTGTATCGGTCCACAGATGGTGGTGGCGTATGGTCTCGCATCGAATCAGAGAACTTTAACTATACCCTTTCAGGATTTGATTTTTATTACATTCCCAATGATTTTGAAATTGCTGCAGACAATACTTTGTGGATGGGTACCATTGGTTCTGCTATTGGAAATAGTGGAGCAGGACTCGTATACAAATCTACGGATGGATCCACTTGGACTTTAGAAGCTACCTTAGATAATGCCAATAGAGTTGAAATTGAAGTGTCCCATTCTGATTCGGAAAAGTTGTACGCCTTGGTAGAAGGAACCGACAACGTTCCTCATATTTATAAAACGAATGACGGGTTTTCCAACATCACAGAACTCTCGAAACCCAACGATGCAGACCCTGACATTCCTGCCAATGACTTTGCAAGAGGACAAGATTTTTACAATTTGGTGATTGAAGTAGATCCTACAAATGACGAGCTGGTTTATGTGGGAGGAATTGATTTGTTTCGATCAGAAAATGGAGGCAGTACTTGGAGTCAAATATCTCGATGGAAGCCGTCCATTGCAGGAAGTTCAAGTGTTGTGCATCCTGACCAGCATGTCATGGTTTTCCGACCAGGAAATGAAAATCAGGCTGTTTTCGGAAATGATGGGGGGGTGTATTACGCAAGTTCGCTCTCAGGAGCAACAACGAGCAATACAGCGATTTTAGAAAGGAATAACAACTACAACGTTACGCAGTTTTATACAGCCGCTATTGCACCAAGAGCCGAAGACGAATATTTTATGGGAGGCACGCAAGACAATGGAACTCCTTTTTTTGACAATCCAAATGCCAATGCTCCTGACAGCTCTGTGGATGTTAGTGGAGGCGACGGAGCCGCTTGTTTTGTGGACCAACAAGGAGAAGATTATTTTATTGTGTCCTATGTGTACAATGCTTATTATCAATTGTTCGACATAAATGAGAACGCATGGAAAGTAATTTTTAGCGATTTAGAAAACAGGGAAGGTGATTTTATCAACCAAGCAGATTTGGATTCGAATTTAGACATTTTGTACACCAATGGTTCCAATGTGTTCAGTCGTCAATTGTATCGATACAGTGGACTGACAACGATACCCCTATCGGGAGAAGCTACACAAACAGCATTGACAAATCCGTCTTTAGACAGTTCGCCAACAGCAATCAAAGTATCTCCTTATACAACCACAAGCTCCACGCTCTTGGTGGGTACAGAAACCGGAAAGTTGCTCAGAGTAACAGATGCCGATACATCACCGATTTGGACAGAGATTTCCTCGAACAATTTTTTGGGAAGTATTTCAGATATTGAATTTGGAGCTGATGAAAATGAAATTTTAGTGACATTTCACAATTATGGGGTGAATAGTGTTTGGTATTCTTCAGACGGCGGGCAAATATGGGTTTCAAAAGAAGGTGATCTTCCCGACATGCCAGTAAAATGTATCCTACAAAACCCACTTGTACAAGATGAAGTACTTATCGGAACGGAATTGGGTGTATGGGGTACAAGCAATTGGTTGGATGATTCGCCAAATTGGTCGCAGACGATTAATGGAATGAGCGATGTAAAAGTCACTGATTTGCAGTTGCGAGAAGGAGACAACAAAGTTTTAGCCGCCACCTTTGGAAGAGGTTTGTTTACAGGGGAATTTTTACAGAACAATGATTTAAGTGTGAAGAAAAAGGGTTTTGCCGATGGAGCTGTTTGCATCTATCCTACCATTTCACTCGGAACCATTTTTGCGGCAACCACAAAACCGTATAGCAATGTTTCTTTATTTGTGCATACCATGAATGGATCGTTGGCGTATTCAAATGATGAAATAACCTTAGTGGAAGGAAAAGAAAATGTGTTAACTTTAGAAACACCCCCCGGATTTTATGTGCTCTCTCTTTTTGCCGAAAACAAAAAAATTGCCTCACAAATAATTATCGTAAACTAAAATGGCAAGAGGTTTTGGGGTTTCACAGACTTGTCTTTCGACAAGCTTTGAAATAGAAAGAATCATGTCTTCGCAGATTCGAAGGGCATTCATATTGGCATAGTTGATTTCCTTTAAAAATGATTTCGAATGGTATTCAAAATAAAAATGGATTTGGTAAATTGCAATCAAATGAATTTTTTTATTGAGTAGATTTGGACAATTGTAACTCCAATGACTTTTCCTTTCGTGATTTTTAAAAGTGTAGCAAACATCCATGAAAAAATATTTCATAGTTCTTCTTTTTATTGGGATTTCCACTGGGTCAAAGGCACAAGACATTGCACCTAATTTCTTGGGGTATCGTTACAATATGAACATTCTGAATCCAGCATATGCCGGAGAAGAAGATAAAAATGAGTTAAATATAGGTTTTCGACGGCAGTCTTTGGGTGTGGAAGATGATCCCATGACTCAGACAGTTTCTTATTCCAAATTACTACAAAACAATTTGGGAATTGGTGTTTCCTTGGTAAACGATAAAATCCACATACGCAGACAAACAGATGTTGGATTGGATATTTCTTATTTGTTGTCATTGGATCGAACGACTACTTTTTCTTTTGGAATGAAAATAGGAGCAGGTATGTACACCATTGATTTCAATTCCTTAAAAGTACCAAACGATCCTCTTTTTTCCGAGAATCAAAGTTCTTTTCATCCAAAAATTGGAATTGGTGGCTTGTTGAAAGGAACTCGGTATTACCTACACCTATCGACACCCAATGTAATTGTCAGAAATGTGCTGAGACCGATGACCGATGGCTCAGGGAATATTCTTTCCGAGGGTGTTGAAGAAAAGTTACACCTATACACAGGGGCAGGCTATCGTTTTACAATTCATGACAACCTAGAACTGACCCCTTCTATTTTTGCCCGATTTGTAACCGATACAGATCCTTTGGTAGACATAGCCGTACTCGCAGACATTTCTCAAAAAATTGAATTAGGAATGACCTACAGATGGGACACTTCCTTTGTGGGAACTGCGATGTTAAAAATTATAGAAAACACCTATTTTGGATATGCTTACGAAGCGGTTACTTCTGATTTTAGTGCGGTTTCGGATGGCACCCATGAATTCCTACTAAGGTTTAAGTTTCATTAGAAACTATACGTAAGTCCGACGCCTAGAAGTTGTTTTAATTGAATTTTGGGACCCGTGTTTTCTTCGTCTTTCACATCATCGTCGTAGAGAATATGCGTGCCAATATTGGCTTTGACATATTTGTTTACTTTCAAATCGAGTCGCATTTCCCAATCAAAATCAATATTGCCATATTTGTTCAAATAATCAGAATACAAGATCAATTTGTTATTCATCAAAATATTGTCCATAATTTCTTGGTTCCACTCCCCTGTAAATAAGGTGCCAAATTCCATTTTTGAACGTTTTCCTTTTTCAACTAAAACATCATTTACATAGACGGCTTTTTCCACACCAAAAGCTCCTAAATTGGCCAACCTTTGATTGAAAACCAAGGTTGTTTTATTGGTGATGGGAGAAATGTAAAATCGATATTTTTTATCTTTTGAAGTATATTGCGAACCGATACCGACAAAGAGATAAGCGGGAGCGAAAAAATTTGAGATGGCGTCTCCTCTTTCTGTCCCTGAATATTTATAACCGCTTGCGAATTGCGTTCTAAAATTGAATCGAGCAGAATTGTACCACTGGGAATCTTCACTTCGTCGATGGCCAAAAACAGAAATAATTTCAAACAAATCATCTGTTTTTCGAACGCCGGCGCTTTCTTTTTTGTTGAGTCCATAGCGGCCGATAATGGTATTGTTCCAAAACAAACGATCTTGCTTGTAGTTGAATTCAATGGTGGCGTTGGCAATTCCTGCAACAGAATTATCACCCCCAGCATTCCAATTGACAAAAGCAGTTTGTGTTAAAATGAGGCCAATATTTTTTTTGATCGCCCACTGTTTTACGTGAATACTGGCTTCTTGATTTGAAAGAACCGTGTCTTTATCCATATTCGCAAATAGAGAAAGTGACAATAAATAGGGGCAGAAGGAAAAAAGAAATCTCATAGATTTAAAAACTATTGTACTATCAAAAAAAATGCCAAGACTCATAGATTTTGTAATATTAGCTGTTTGAGCGATTGATCATTCAGTGAAATGCTTTCTTCCAACTTTTCAACAGATCCATGTTCGACAAACGAATCGGGGTATCCAACGACACGAATGTTTTTATTGGTAAAATGATGTTTTTGAGCGAATTCTAAAATAGCACTTCCGAAGCCTCCTTTGGCTACGTTTTCTTCAAATGTGAGAATGGTATCAAACTTGGTGAACACATCTAACAACATGTTTTTATCCAAAGGCTTGATAAATAGAAGGTTGTAATGAGCAATTTTTGACGTTTCATTTTCCGGAAGGTTTTCTAGAATGGTTTCCAATCGAGTTCCGATGGTCCCTATGGAAAGAACGGCAATTGCATTTCCTTCTCGGAGTACGTTTCCTTTTCCGATTGGGAGTTTTTCAAAATGTTGTCTCCAGTTTTTTCGAGATCCCTTACCTCTTGGATAGCGTATGGCGATGGGACTTTTCAAGTCACCTAATTGCACGGTATAAAGAATATTTCGAAGGTCAATTTCATCCATAGGAGCGAATAAAATGAGATTGGGAATGCACCGTAAAAAACTGATGTCAAAAGCGCCATGATGCGTGGCTCCATCTTCCCCAACCAAACCGGCTCTGTCCAAACAAAAGATCACAGGCAATTTTTGCAAGGCTACATCGTGTATGATTTGGTCGTAGGCACGTTGAGCAAACGTCGAATAAATATTGCAATATGGAATCAGGCCTTGACTTGCCATGCCAGCGGCCAAAGTAACGGCATGTTGTTCTGCGATTCCCACGTCAAAAGCTCTGTCTGGGAAAGCTTGAATCATGTATTTTAAGGAACTTCCCGTCGGCATGGCAGGCGTAATTCCTATGATCTTTTCATTTTTTTTAGCCAATTCTACCAAAGTGTGTCCAAAAACATCTTTGTATTTTGGCGCCTCATTTTCGTCGTTCTTTTGCTGAATTTCTCCGGTGATTTTATCAAATTTTCCCGGAGCATGATATTTTACTTGATCTTGCTCAGCAGGTTGTAAGCCTTTTCCTTTGGTGGTAATCAGATGTAAAAATTTTGGGCCTTTGATCTTTTTTAGGCGGTTCAATTCTTTCAATATTTCAGAAATATTATGTCCATCAATTGGGCCAGAATAATTGAAATTAAGCGCTTCAATCATATTGCTTTGCTTGGGTTTGAATCCAACCTTGGCTTTGGTCAGGTATTCTTTTAAAGCCCCAACACTTGGGTCAATTCCGATAGCATTGTCATTTAAAATCACAAGCAAATTTGCATCACAAACACCTGCGTGATTCAGCCCTTCAAAAGCCATTCCCGCAGCGATGGAAGCATCTCCAATAATAGCAACATGATGCCGTTCCGTTTCTCCTTTGATTTGAGAGGCCATGGCCATGCCTAGCGCGGCGGAAATGGACGTGGAAGAGTGGCCTGTTCCAAAGGCGTCGAAGCTGCTTTCGGTTCTTTTCGGAAAACCACTAATACCATTGTATTGCCTGTGCGTATGGAAATTTTCTTTGCGCCCCGTTAAAATTTTGTGGGCATAAGCTTGGTGCCCAACATCCCAAATTAAAACATCGTCAGGAGTATTGTAAATATAATGCAAAGCAATGCTCAGTTCTACAACCCCTAAACTCGCTCCAAGATGCCCTTCTTTGCTTGATAAAATAGCAATGATAAAATCGCGCAATTCATCTGCGAGCAGCGGCAAATCAGATTCCTTTATTTTTTTTAAATCTGAGGGAGCGGAGATGGTATGGAGCAAACGGTATTTCACGTTGTCAAAATTACGATTTTATTTGTTTTGTTGACGATTCCACTGAGAGTATCGATGATTTTTGTTTGGAAATTCAAATAAAACCAGAAACAACTTCACAAAGCGACAAATCTGTTATATTTGTTTTTATGATAAATCCCTTTGATGATACGTATTTTATGCAGCAAGCTTTGAAAGAAGCACAAATCGCATTTGATAAAAATGAAATTCCTGTCGGTGCGGTGGTGGTGATGAATGATAAAATTATTGCCAGAGCTCATAATTTGACAGAGACATTGAACGATGTTACGGCACATGCTGAAATGCAGGCATTTACCGCAGCTTCCGATTTTTTGGGAGGCAAATATTTGAAGGAATGTACCCTATATGTTACCTTGGAACCCTGTCAAATGTGTGCGGGCGCAAGTTATTGGACTCAAATAGGAAGGATTGTATACGGAGCGAAAGACCCACAAAGAGGGTTTGTAAATTACAAGACAACCTTGCATCCAAAAACAAAAGTTACAGAGGGCATTTTGTCGGAAGAATGTGGCACTCTTTTAAAGCGATTTTTTATTGAAAAGAGAAATTTGAACTAATTTAAACTTCTTTTTCTTCTGGATTCTGCATGTTTTTGAAGGAGTATTTCGTTAAATCTTTTCCTTTGTAACCCTGGTAAATAAAAAGGGGCATTAAGACAAAGGCAAGAAGCAAAACACCCATACCGATATAAAAATCAGCATCTTTTGATTCGACAGTTTGCAGATAGAACCCTGTTCCTAGCAAACCAATGACCGTGAGTAAAAGGATTCTCAAAAGTATTTTCATCTTTTTAGTTAGGTTTAATTGGTTACTTCAATCAATTTTCGACGATAGGAAGAAAGAAGACGCGATTTTGAAATAAAGCCCATGTATTTGTCATTTTTTACAACAGGTAAATTCCACGCAGTAGAGCGTTTAAATTTTTCCATAATTTCTTGCATATTGTCTTTTTCGTAAAAAATAATGGCCGGTGGGCTGTGCATTAATTTGGCAACCGTGACGGTTTCGTACATGTCGGAATCAAACATCATATGTCGAATGTCATCCAAGAGCACCACGCCTAATAATTCTCCCGAATCGTTGATTACAGGGAAATTATTTCTAGAAGATTTCGCCACTGCTTGGTTGAGCATTTCTCCTAATTTCATTTCCGGAGAAAGGCAGATAAAATTGGTTTCAATGACTTTATCAATTTTCATTAACATCAAAACATTCTTATCTCGGTCGTGAGTGATTAGTTGTCCTTTTTTCGCTAGTTCCGAGGTGTAAATAGAGTTTTTAATGAAATATCTTGTGAATGCAAAAGAGATGGCAGCCACAATCATGAGTGGGATAAACAGCTCATATCCTTTGGTAATTTCTGCAATTAAGAAAATCGCCGTCAATGGCGCATGCAATACTCCTGCCATCAAACCAGTCATGCCCAATAGGGTGAAATTTGATTCGGAAATGTAAAAGCCGAGCCCAATATTGTTGATAATTTTTGCAAACACATTGCCCAGTGTACTTCCCATGACCAAGGTTGGAATAAAGATGCCACCTACACCACCTGCAGCAAAAGTAGTAGTCATGGCGATGGCCTTGAAAAGAACAATGCCCGAAAGCAATGCGATAACCACCCATATATTGTCTGTGAATTCGTCAAAAGGCGTCTGTCCAATGGCTGCAAGATGGTCGCCGAGTAATAGGTTGTTGATGAGGCTGTAGCCTTCCCCGAAGAGCGGGGGAATTAAGTATAGAAGTGTTCCAATGGCCAATCCTCCAATCATAAGTTTTGAAATGGGACTTTTGAATCGTTGAAAAAATTGGATGATAAAAAAGTAGATTTTAGAGAAATACACGGAGGCCACTCCTGTGACGAGGCCTAAAAAAATAAAAAAGGCGATGTCTTTTATTTCGAAAGGATCCTTGAGTTCAAAAGAGAATAGAATGTCGGAGCCCAAAAATAAAAAAGAGGTGACCACAGATGAGATGGAAGCCAGTAATAAGGGAATCATCGATGAGAAAGCGAGTTCCAAGCTAAAAATTTCGACAGCAAAAATTACTGCAGCAATGGGGGCTTTGAATACAGAAGCCATGGCACCCGCAGTTGCACAACCAATGAGAAGCATTCTTTTTTTAGGGTTGAGATGAAAAACCAGTCCGATGTTCGAACCAATGGCAGCCCCTGTACTTACTGCAGGTCCTTGCAGACCAACGGAACCTCCAAAACCAACAGTAATGGGAGCAGTAATCAATGAGGCGTATATTTTAACGCGTTTGATAATTCCATTTCTTCTAGCAATCGCGTGTAAGGTGGTAGATATGCCGTGACCGATTTCTCGTTTCAAAAAATATTTTTTAATTAAAAAAACAAGGACCAATCCGATGATTGGAAAGATAAAATAATACGAATAATGAAGATTCTTGATAAAATTTCCATCCAGAGAACTTTTGATGTAATGTGTTAAGTTCTTCAAAATTACAGCTCCGATACCCGCTAAAAAGCCAACGAGAATACTCAACATATAGATGAAGTTTTCTTCAGAAATATGGCGGTATTTCCAGATTAAAAAATTTCGAATAATTTGGCTCGCTTTGTTGGGCATTTTAGCGCTGCTGTTTTACAGAATCAAAGGTAAGTTTTTTAAGGTATTTTTCATAAAAAACAAACCTCTCTAAATTTTAGAGAGGTTTTAAATTATCAAACAGTTTCGTGTTTTATTTTCAAATGCAATTCAGACAATTGCTCGTCATCTATATGGGAAGGCGCATCGATCATGACGTCTCTTCCAGCATTGTTTTTTGGAAAAGCAATAAAGTCTCGAATGGTTTCTTTGCCGGCAAGGATGGCCACAAGTCTGTCTAGACCAAATGCCAAACCACCGTGAGGAGGAGCACCATATTCAAAAGCATTCATTAAGAAACCGAATTGTTCTTTGGCCTCTTCAGGTGTAAATCCGAGATGGTCGAACATCAATGCCTGTGTTTCTTTATCATGGATACGAATGGATCCTCCACCAATTTCATTTCCGTTCAATACCAAGTCGTAGGCATTGGCTCTTACTTTTCCAGGATCGGTGTTTAGCAATTCGATATCTGTAGGTTTTGGCGCGGTAAAAGGATGGTGCATGGCGTGGTAGCGTTCGGTTTCTTCATCCCACTCCAGAAGAGGAAAATCGACTACCCAAAGCGGCGCGAATTCATCCGGTTTTCTCAATCCAAGGCGTTCGGCCAATTCCATACGCAACGCGCTTAATTGTGTTCTTACTTTGTGTGTATTCCCTGAGAGCACGCAGATCAAATCTCCAGCTTTTGCTCCTGTTGCCTTGGCCCATTGAGCCAGATCTTCTTGGTTGTAAAATTTATCAACCGATGATTTGAAACTACCATCTTCATTGCATTTTACATAGACCATTCCAAGAGCTCCAATTTGTGGACGTTTTACCCAATCAATCAATTTGTCAATTTCTTTTCGAGTGTAGGAAGCCCCTCCAGGTACTGCAATACCAACGACAAGCTCAGCCTCGTCAAAGATTTTGAAATTTCGGTGCTTGGCAACGCTATTCAATTCTCCAAATTCCATTCCAAAACGAATGTCTGGTTTGTCATTTCCATAGGTTTTGATGGCATGATCAAAAGTCATTCTCGGGAATTCTCCGATGTCAACGCCGTTTATTTTTTGCAAAAGATGACGTGTCAAGCCTTCGAATATGGAAAGGATGTCTTCTTGTTCTACAAAGGCCATTTCACAATCTATTTGTGTAAACTCGGGTTGTCTATCGGCGCGTAAATCTTCGTCTCTGAAACACTTTACAATTTGAAAATATTTGTCCATGCCACCAACCATCAGCAATTGTTTGAATGTCTGTGGCGATTGCGGCAAGGCGTAGAATTGTCCTTCATTCATTCTTGAGGGTACCACAAAATCACGCGCTCCTTCCGGTGTTGATTTGATGAGATAGGGTGTTTCGATTTCAATAAATTCTTCCTTCGATAAAAAATTGCGAACCTCTTGTGTTACCTTGTGTCTAAAAATCAAACTGTCCTTTACCGGATTTCTTCGAATGTCTAAATAGCGATATTTCATGCGCAATTCTTCGCCACCATCAGTTTCGTCTTCAATGGTAAAGGGAGGAAGGGTGGCTTTGTTCAGAATTTGGAGTTTTGAAACGAGCACTTCAATGGCACCGGTTGGAATTCTATCATTTTTAGATTGACGCTCAATCACCGTTCCTGTTACTTGAATAACAAACTCACGACCCAATGTTTTCGCCTGCTCAATGACTGCTTTTTCTGTGCGTTCTTCATCAAAAATCAATTGGGTAATTCCATATCGATCTCGTAAATCGACCCAAATGACAAAGCCTTTGTCTCTTGTTTTTTGTACCCAACCCGCTAGCTGTACTTCTTGTCCTGCGTTTTCAATTCTCAATTCGCCGTTTGTATGACTTCTATGCATTTTTGCTGTATTTGATCGCTTGTTATTTCTGTGGCAAATTTAGTGTTTAATTGTGGAATTTGACCATAGTGTCCAAATCTTTCCTAACTTTGCCTTTAAATATTTTTTTTGGAAGCAAAACTTTATTTAGTACCCACTCCGATTGGAAACCTAGACGACATGACCTTCCGTGCGGTTAAAATTTTAAAGGAGGTTGATTTGATTTTGGCAGAGGATACAAGAACTTCTGGGAAATTATTGAAACATTTTGAAATTGGGACGCAAATGATGTCGCACCACATGCACAACGAACACAAAATGGTTGATCGTATTGTGGAGAGAATTCAAGCAGGAGAGGCCATTGCATTGGTTTCCGATGCGGGAACGCCTGCGATTTCGGACCCTGGTTTTTTATTGACGCGAGCCTGTGTTCAGGTAGGTGTTGCTGTGGAATGTTTGCCAGGAGCGACGGCTTTTGTACCTGCTCTGGTGAATAGTGGATTGCCCAATGACAAATTTGTGTTCGAAGGTTTTTTGCCGGTGAAAAAAGGCCGACAAACACGTTTGCTGTTTTTGGCAGAAGAAACACGTACGATGATTTTTTATGAATCGCCTCACAAACTTTTAAAGACACTGACGCAGTTTTTAGAATATTTTGGACCTACACGTCAGGTTTCGGTTTCTAGAGAATTGACAAAATTATTTGAAGAGACCCAACGAGGAACGCTGGAAGAAGTCATTGCTTATTTCTGTAAAAACACGCTTAAAGGAGAAATTGTAGTGGTGGTAGAAGGGAAAAAATAAGCGTCTTTGCCAGACCTGTGTCCTGAAGAAGCACTTCTTTTATTTTTTGATAATTTTTCTCGGAATTCGCTGAGAAATGCCTGTAATGATTTCGTACGAGATGGTTCCTGATTTTTCTGCCAACGTGTTGACCATCTCCTGGCTGTCAAAAAGAATGGCTTCGTCTCCCTCAGCACAGTCGATATTTGTGATGTCAACCATAATCATGTCCATACATACATTCCCAAGGATAGGACAACTTTGGTTGTTGATTTTTACACGACCAGCGCCATTTCCAAGACTTCGATGGATTCCGTCTGCATGACCAATGGGCAGTGTGGCTGTTTTGGTCGTTTCAGAAGCTGTAAACGCTCGATTGTATCCCAAAGTTTCCCCTTTTTTTAGTTCGTGTATTTGTGAAATGATGGTTTTCAAGCTTCCTACGTTTTTTAAAATTTTTGTTTCTTTCGGATCATTGCCAAAACCGTACATGCCGATTCCCAATCGAACCATGTCGAAATGAGCTTCGGGAAAATTTACGATTCCAGAAGTATTGGACATGTGAAGCAGCGGCTTGTAGGGTAAAAATTTTAAAATTTCAGCAGTGCAATGATTAAATTTTTCAATTTGATGGAGTGAAAATTCTTTTTCATTCGGATCTTCGCTTGCTGCCAAATGAGAGAATAGAGAAGCTACTTTTATGGTACTATTTTCTAGGTGTTTTAAAATTTCAGGCAGGTCCTCGGAAGTCATTCCCAGTCTATTCAATCCCGTGTTGAATTTTATATGAATAGGGTAGTTTTTTAGTTTTTTTGAGGTCGCTAGTTCGGTGAATAATTTTAGGGTTAGCAAGGAATACAGATTGGGTTCTAGGCAATTTTCAATCATGGTTTCATAATTTGCTGGCTGAGCATGCAAAACCAAAATGGGGGTTTTTATACCGGCTTCTCTTAAAAAAACACCTTCTTCGGTATAGGCCACTGCCAAATAATCAATTTCTTGCTTTTCTAGGTGTTTGGAAATTTCTATGGCGTCCAGACCGTAGGAAAACGCTTTTACCACGCCCAATAATTTAGTATTTGAGGCTAGCTTTTTTTTAAAGTGTTTCACATTGTGGTCTAGTGCCATCAGGTCAATTTCCAAGACACTTACGTGAGATTTTGAGGTGCGTTGTATTTGGTGTTGCATCTTTGACATGTGGAGCGTTACTTTTTTCTGGACGATTCGTTTTTCTTCTTTTCACATTCTCTAAAAAAAGCAGCCCTACTCAAAGGTTCGTATTCCTCCGTTTCTCCGAGTCGAACAAGTTCGTTGTGCGCACTTTTTCTGTGGCTGTAATGGGCTAAATTTCCTGTTTTTGTGCAAACGGCATGTACCTTGGTCACGTATTCAGCTGTGGCCATTAGAGCGGGCATCGGACCAAAAGGATTGCCTTTGAAATCCATGTCCAAGCCAGCGACAATGACACGAATGCCACGATTTGCCAAATCATTGCAAACACGTACAATCTCATCGTCAAAGAATTGGGCTTCATCAATTCCTACAACATCCACATCATTGGCCAAAAGGCGAATATTTGCAGCCGAAGGAACGGGAGTGCAGCGAATTTCATTCGCATCGTGTGAAACTACTTTTTCAGCATCGTATCGTTGGTCGATAGTCGGTTTGAAGATTTCTACTTTTTGTCGAGCAATTTTGGCCCGTCGCAATCTTCGGATGAGCTCTTCTGTTTTGCCAGAAAACATAGATCCACTAATCACTTCGATCCACCCAAATTGTTCTAAAGGATTTACCGTATTTTCAAGAAACATTTTGTAATTTTAAATCGTCAACATCTGGAGATTTAAAAAACCAGTTGCTTTCACAAATTTATTAAAATAAACCAGGTATTCCTCTATAAAGACATCAAGTTATGCACAAAAAATTAGAATCAGAATTGGTCAGTATTGCTCATTCTATTTTACAGATCAAAAACAAAAACGATGTGATTGCATTGAAAAACAAGGCGAGAGATGTTTATGAGCGATTGGCTGTACTGGAATTTGTAGATCGATTTGTGGCAACCAGTCCAACAAACAAAATTCCAAAAGAAGAAATTTTAGATAAGATTTCAAAGGAAGAAATTCTAGTAGAAGAGCCTCTGGTAGATTTAACCACAGACGGGGCTCCTGTTTCTGAAGTTGAGAAAAAAGAGCCAGAAAAAATTTTGAGTGATACGGCTTTGATCGAGGAGGTACTTGAAGATGAAAAAGAAAGCAAAACTTCCGAGAAAAAATCAGCAAAAAAAGCAAAAGCACAAGAAGAGGAAATAAAACAGGAAGAAGAGGAAGCAAAAATATCAGAAGTTCCTAACTTATTTTCGGAATCAGAAATGGCAAAAAAAACGACTTTGGAAGAAGAGTTGAAAGACACCATTCCGGTGGATGTTGCTACGGATATTTTTGAAAATGCAGTTCGTGTAGAAGCTCCCAAGAAATCATTGAATGAATCCCTAGTGCAAAGCAATATCCAAATTGGATTGAACGATCGAATTGCTTTTGTCAAACACCTTTTTGAGGGAAGTCAAGAAGACTTTAACAGGGTGCTGTCGCAGTTGAATTCTTTCAAAGAAGAAAAAGAAGCGAAACGGTTTTTAACGAAAATGGTAAAGTCTGATTACGACTGGACGGGAAAAGAGGATTATGAAGAACGATTTATGAATTTATTGGGACGAAGATTTTCGTAGTTGATTTATGACGACAAAACCAATAGTAATTCACACTCATTTTCACAGAAGGCGTACGGGTGTGACAAGAAGTATTGAAAACGTATTTCCTTTTTTTGAAACGAAGTACGACGCCTATATTTTTGGCTATGGAGTAGCTGGTAGGAAAATATCTTGGCAGAAAATATGGAAACTTGTGTTTTCAAGACGGTATTTTGTGCTACACTGCCATAGAAATAATGAAATTTTGAGAGCTTTGTTGTTCCGGTTTTTAGGAGGGAATTTTAAATTAGTTGCCACACGTCACGCCGAATCAAATCCATCGGGGTTTACAAATTTTTTAATGAAAAAGGCTGATGAGGTAATCACATTAACCGTTGGAATGCAGAAAAAATTGAATTATTCATCGAAAGTTGTTGGGCATGGTGTGAATGATGATTTGTTTCGGCCCAAAAAAGGGGTACGACTGGAAGAGGTGTCGCAAAAATATATCGTCACTTGTGCGGGTCGAGTTCGTAAATCAAAGGGGCAGAAATTCATGTTAGAGGTGTTTGCTCCAATTTTAAAAGAACATCCCGAATGGGCATTGGTGATTGTAGGTCAAGTTGACAAACCTGAATTTCTTGTGGAATTGAAAAAAATTGTCAACCAATATGGAGTGGAAGCACAAGTCTATTTCATAGATGAGACTCCTGAAATCATTTCATTTTACCAAGCATCTCATTCCGTGATTGTTCCTTCGTTTTCGGAGGGCTTTTCTCTCGTTTGTGCGGAGGCTATGGCTTGTGCATGCAATGTGATTGCGACAAGAAATGTTGGCGTGCATTCAGAAATTATACAAGAAGAAAAAAGCGGTTACTTATATGATTTCGAGGATAAAAAAACATTGCAACTTATTCTTCAGAAATTGTGCACAGGAGCCTTACCTCACTTGGGAGCTGCCGCCCAAACAAATATAAAAGAATTTTGGAGTGCTCAAATTGAAGCCAATCGACTGATGGCTATTTACGCGGATGGAGTAGGCTGATTTTTAAGGCTTCGATATTTTTTTTACTATTTCCAACAAAGATTTCGCCGTTGACCATGGCGACAGGTCTTTTTAAAAAAGTATAGGTTTCTAAAATGAGCTGTTTGAAATCGGATTCCGACAAGGTTTCATTTTTCAACCCCATTTCTTTGTATTTTTTGGCGCGTTTGCTGAAAAGTGCTTCGTAACTATTGGTATACGAGTGCATTTCTTCCAATTGATCAACGCGAATCGGTTCTTCTTTGATTTCTTGCAAAACAACACCTTCCAAGGGGAGTTCTTTTAAAATTCTTTTGCAGGTATCACAAGTTTTTAAATAGTATATTTTTTTCATCGCTTCGCATTTTAAATTTGTGGCTCGTATGTCCTTCTAAAAACCTCGGTAGGATGTGGTAAAAATAAGATGTTTTTTCAGGAAAATTAGCTACATTTAGCCAAATTTTAAAAAAAAGAGATGCAGGAGCAATTTACAAATTTGAACAAGGGAAGAGCCCTGATGTTGAAGGTGATTGACGGATTGTCGATGGAGCAGTTGAACACGATTCCCAAAGGGTTCAAAAATAACATTGCGTGGAATATTGCTCATTTGGTGGTTACGCAGCAATTGCTCTGTTATCGAAATTCAGGTCTTGCTTGTTCGCTCTCCGAAGAGATGATATCTGCCTATAAAAAAGGAGCTGCTCCAACTTTTGGAGAGGATGGAAAAATTACGGAAGCGGAATTTGAAAATATCAAGGAATTGTTTGTGAGCTTGCCTTTGAAGCTTGAGGAGGATTATAAGAAAGGACTTTTCACGGCGTATATATCGTATACGACAAGTGTTGGAGTCACCTTGACAGATATTGAATCTGCCATCGCTTTTAACTCCTTTCATGAAGGCATTCACCTCGGTGTTCTTCTGGGAATGAAAAAATTGGTCTAATTTTTTAGCTGCTTACAAACTCCCTGCGTTATGGAGATTCTTCCTGACCCATATTTGCTGTTTCCAAAGACAAGTCGAAGATTTCACTAATGGTCCAGTTGGCTTTTATTTTTAGTGCAATTGGATAATGAAAAACTTTCTCCGGTTGTTGTTGTTTTAAGAAACTTCCTGTGTCCCACTTCTTGTTTTTATTGGAGTCATAAATCACTCGTATGAGGTAAGTGCCCGGAACAATGTTCTCGAAAGAGAAATTCGTTTTTTGGTTTGAAGATTGACGTTCGATCCGTTTTTCTTTGGTGTCTAGTAAATCTACTAAAACCGGAAATTGCGTTACATTTTTTAATTCCATTTCAATCGTTCCATAATCTTCAAAGTCCAAAGTTTTGAGATTAAATTGAAGAGAGTCGTTGGTTTCTCCTTGAAAATCAACCAAGGCATTTGGCAAAAGATCAACGCGATATTTGTCGTTTCTTTTGGAGTTGAAGCGAACGGATAGTTTTGTTTTGTTGGCATCCAAAAAAGTTTGAAACGGAACGAGTAAGGTGTCTTTGTCAACAATGCGAATTTGCTTGGTGTCGATATGGTCAATCGGGATGTTTGTTTGAATGGCAAACGTGTCTTTGGGGTGCAAAGTAGTGCCAGTTGCGGAGCGAACGACCAATGAATCTGTTTTTGAAGTTCTCAACTTTACGGTATACAAGGTGTCTATATTCTTGGCAGTCACATGAAATTGCAAGGAGTCGGTTTCAAAAGGAGTGTACCAATAGTTCAAGGTATCTTTATTTTCCTCGAGGTTTACAAAGCTTTTGAATAAGGGAGGTGTTTTCGTTTGAAGTGCAATTTGCAGAAGACGATCTCTTTTCCCTTCAAACCCGAAAATAATTTTTCCTATTTTGTTTTCCAGGGGTTTGAACACTTTAAAATCGGGAATTTCTTTGAACAACTGTAATTCAAAAGTACTGTCTGTTGGAATTGCAATGGGCTTGTTTAAAAAGCCAATTTTATCTTGTTTTGGGTTGTATTGAAAATTGTTGTTAAAATCTTTTAGGGCCACGAGTTTGTAGGTGCCTTTTTTTATGTTGGAAATGCGAAAGCTAGTGGTGTCCAAAGTATTGGTAACATAAATCGGCTTTTCATTGTAAATGAGAGAATCTCTATAATTTTCATTGTATTCGTACAAGAGGACACTGAGGTTTCCATCGGTGTCTTTTTCAAGCGCATTTTTCAGGGTGCCTCGAATTTCAAGTGAGTCTACAAACGCACCTGTAGAAAAAACGTATTTAAAACTACCGAGAGGATTTCCTTCATTGTTGTCAATAATACTGTTACCAAAATTAAGAGAATAGGTCGTGTTTTGTTTTAGTGTGTCTTGGATGTCAATCGTGATTCGTTTGCTTGGATAACCCAAAGGTTTGATAACCAAAGGGTTTTCGAGAGGGGGCGAAACAATCAATTGTTTGAATAGATTTTTGAATTTTACGTATTCATCAAATTCGAGCTGTATTCTTTTCTCTTTGAAATGAACAGATTTGTATTTGGGAGACGCGGCAACCATAACAGGCGCTATGGTGTCTTTCGGACCTCCGTTAGGGGTGCCTTGTCGTGCACAGCTACCCAATGAAACAATGAGAAGCGTTGTTATTAAGATACCTACAAACAAATTTTTCATCTGTTTTGAAATTTGAATTTTAACGATAAGAAATGGTTGAAAAACACGGTTGATTGTTGCTTTTCCGCCTACAAAGTAACAATTAATTTCAGGAACTTGGAATGCCGCATGTGAAAAATTCGATGGGAGTCCTATTTTCAGGAATGACCCCAAGCGTTAAATGGTTTCCGTGTATGCCATGGAAGCAATACTTATTTTGATCTCGGCTTTTAATAGCTGTTTGCAGCACGCCTCAAGAGTTGCTCCGGTAGTAATCACATCGTCGATAAGCAAGATGTGCTTTTTTGCTAGTTTTTTGGGATTTTTCAGATAAAAACTATTTTGAACATTTTGCCACCTATCGCGCCGAGATTGTCGGGTTTGCGTTCTATTGCTGTTTTTTTTCAAGAGTATTGTATTGCAGAATTCAGCAGAAAGGATTTCTGCCAATTTTTGTCCGAAAAGAGTGTTTTGGTTGTAGCCTCTTTTCCTTTGTTTTTTAGGGTGCAGTGGCACGGGAATAATAATATCTACAGGTGGAAAACGATCGGAGTTCAAAATTTCTCGCCCCATGAGATTGGCGGCAAAAACACCAATCAATGGCTTGTTTTGGTATTTCAAAGCATGGATCAATTTTTGAATTTTTCCATTTTCTTGGAAACGAAACAAAGCCGTTGCGGCGCATAAGGGAACCCTTCCAAAAAATCTTTGTTCAATGGCGTTAAAAGGAATATTCGTATACTGTCCGTAAGGAAGGTCGTGCCTGCAGAAGGTGCAGATCAATGACTCGTTTTTTTTGAGATGCCGATGGCAGCAGGCGCATTGTTCGGGAAAGAACAACGAAATCAAATCTTTAAGCATATTTTTTTTCTTAAAGTTAGTGAAATCAGTCTACTAAGCCATACTTGTGTTGTTTTTTTAAGTAAAAGTCATTGATTATTCTAATATAAATTCTATTTTTGTGCACATATAAAACAAGATATACCAAGATGGAAACAAAACAATCAGGAAAATTTACCACGATTTTATTAGGGGCTTTGTTGGCGATAGCGGTAGGATACGCCTTTTACGCGAATGGAGAGCACAATCAGATCCAAGCAGAATTGGAAACTGAAAAAGCAGAATTAAAGACACAGTTAGACGAATTAATTGTGAACTATGATGCAAAAATTGCGGAAAACACATCCTTAACAACAAAATTAGAAGCTGCCAGAGCAGATATTATCTCGTACAAAGATTCTTTATCAAAAGAAAAGAAAACGAGTTACAGAAAAATCAGATGGTACAGAAACCGTGTGAACGCTTTGAAGGCTAAAAATAAAGAATTGATCGCACAAGTGGATTCGCTTACACAATTGAACACTCAATTGAATGGAAAAATTGTAGAAGCGGAAGGAACCATTGCTGCACAAGCAAGTCAAAATGCACAATTAACTGCTGAGAACGAAGTATTGGCAGGAAAAGTAGCCATCGGTGAAATTTTGAGCATTGATGATTTGGTAGCAGAAGGCGTTAAGAAATCGAGCAAAGGAACTTTGAAAGCAACAAATCGTTACAAAAAAACAGACGCGATTCGAGTGGTTTTTAATATCAATAAAAATGAGTTGACGCCAAGCGGAGTGAAGGAAGTATACGTAACGATCAAAGATGCAGCAGGGAATGTAGTGGCGTCTCAAGGATCAGTAGAAGTTAATGGAGCAGCGGTTTCGTACTCTGGAGCAAGCGAAGTAAACTATGAAAATGCAGAAACAGCAGTCACTGTATTGACAGAGGTTGACAGCAAAGCTTTGAGTCAAGGAACGTACAGCGTTTCTGTAATCTTAGACGGAAGAGCCGTAGGAAATACATCCGTAGTGTTGAAAAATAGTTTCTTGGGAATTTTCTAAGAACCACCTTTATAAAATACAAAAGAGACTGTCTATTTAGGCAGTCTTTTTTTTTGAAAATCTCAAAGAAAACGAGGTTCCTGAGAGGAATAAAACCCTTCTAAAAAGTAGGTCAAATAAAAGAATAAAATACTTATTTTTGCACCATGGCAAAGCAAGAAGATCAATTTAAAAAAGTAGTTTCACACGCAAAAGAATACGGATATGTATTTCAATCGAGTGAAATTTATGACGGTTTGAGTGCCGTATACGATTACGCACAAAACGGAGTAGAATTAAAGAAGAATATACGCGAATATTGGTGGAAATCCATGGTGCAAATGAACGACAATATTGTCGGTTTGGATGCGGCTATATTTATGCACCCCACAACTTGGAAGGCTTCCGGCCATGTCGATGCATTTAACGATCCGTTGATTGACAACAAAGACTCAAAGAAACGATACCGAGCCGATGTGTTGATAGAAGATTATGTAGGGAAATTAGAGGCAAAAATCGATAAAGAAGTGGCCAAGGCACAAAAGCGTTTTGGAGAAGCGTTTGACAAGGCACAATTTATAGCAACCAATCCAAGAGTCAAAGCGTACCAAGAAAAAGGAGCGGCCATTTTGAAAAGAATGGGTCAGTCTTTGGAAAAAGAAGACTTGGCAGATGTAAAAGCATTGATTGAAGAATTGGACATTGCCTGTCCACTTTCAGGATCAAAAAACTGGACAGAAGTAAAGCAGTTCAACTTGATGTTCGGAACAAAATTAGGAGCCTCAGCAGATACAGCGATGGACCTGTACTTGCGCCCAGAAACAGCGCAAGGAATATTTGTGAATTTTTTGAATGTTCAAAAAACGGGAAGAATGAAAATTCCCTTTGGGATTGCACAAACAGGAAAAGCGTTTCGAAATGAAATTGTGGCGCGTCAGTTCATTTTTAGAATGCGTGAATTTGAACAAATGGAAATGCAATTTTTTGTGCGTCCTGGCACGCAAAAAGAATGGTACGAACAGTGGAAAGAAACCCGTTTGAAGTGGCATTTGTCACTGGGCATGGGAGAAGAGAATTACCGTTTTCACGATCATGAAAAATTAGCCCATTATGCAGATGCTGCGGCAGATATAGAATTCAAATTCCCATTTGGATTCAAAGAATTGGAAGGCATTCACTCGCGAACGGATTTTGATTTAAAGGCACACGAAGAATACTCAGGAAAAAAATTGCAATATTTCGATCCAGAATTGGGCGAGAGTTACGTTCCTTATGTAGTAGAAACGTCTATCGGAT
>CAXRIA010000021.1:0-30083 GCA_964230805.1 Flavobacteriaceae bacterium | reverse complement strand
CTTAGTAGAACTTTTCACTTCATAGGCTTTCCAACCATCATTATCTTTAACCAAGATATCTAATGCAGCGAGGACATCGTTGTATAGGAAAGTAGCTTCATAGATAATGGATTCGCCTTGAGAGATAAAGTCTACCGTCTTTCCCACGGACTCAACCATCTTGAAATGATTTTCGGGAGAAGCATCTACACCATTGGGAAATAGTTCTTGTGCCAGTATACCAATTTTAGTTCCTTGATCAAATACTGCTTGTAGTGATGTAGGCGTAGGGTCTTTTAATTTATAATGGTGCTTATAGAGATACAATGACTTTTCACACTGTAGTCCACGAATAAATGTTGATTTGGAGAGTCTGCTATTAGCCATTAAAAGAGTTTAGATAATATTTGATTTCCTACATCAAAGTTTAATTGTAAATTCTCATCAAGAATATCTGCAAAGCCAATTTTACATTGATTTAACTCATTTATTTCTCTACCCTTCCAATAGTTGCCAAAGCGCTCCTCTACCTTTCTTGAGCTTGGATATAACAGCATACTTTTATTTGCATTCCAATAGAGATTGTAAGCATACATTTGTTTTAGATCATCATCACTTGGTTTAGGATTTTTAACATCCAAAACTTTCCATTTGGTGTCAATCACATAGGTGTCCGATTCACCATCCTGTTTTTTTATAATCACTAAATCAGGCCTTATCGTTCGACCTTCCCAGAATTTCTGTTTATTTTGAAAACTCACCTGAATATCATCTCGTTTAGTGCGAATTAACATTCTATAGATGTATTCCTCCCACAGTTTATTCATATCAAACAATAGAGTCAACATATTTTCTTGTCCTGATCTTATGTCAGGTGAGTAATTAAGAATGATCATTTTTGCAATTTGCAATGCTCGATTATAAGCAACCGTTTTTCTATTGTTTTTGACCTTATCGAAATGGTGTTTTTGAATAGGAATTTCTTTTATTTCTGGGAAGCTCAGTTTAAGCCTAGCTATCTTATCCTTTAAATCTGAATTATAAGTCAAATCACTAAGTATTGTCAATCCTTTTAAGATAATTTGATTGATTATATTTTCGAAATCATAGACTTGATGTTCGGTGTAAAATCTTTCTTGGTGAATGAGATTATGTTGGATATTTTTATTAAAATCCAAACGACCTTTTAAAGCCAATACATTTGATGAATCTCGTCTATATTGTTTAATTAATCCTACTCTTAAAAGATGTTGAACCTCCTCTAAATACATCTCAAAATAAAGATCTAAAAGAGAGTTGTGTTTCCGTTTCAAATTGGCTTCAGAAACTGAATTAACATTTATATGCTTACACACTTTGAGCATATTTAATAATGCCCCATGCCAGGTTTCAAAATCGGAATCCTCGGAAATGGTATTATCAGTTTTAGGTAAAATCTCTATGGTTAAACCGCCTAACTGAATGACTCCAACATAATTTTTAAATCGTACACCATCTCGAACACCTGTAAAGAAATTATTATTGTTTGTGTCATTAAATTCATACAGTTTCTCCAGTTCACGTTGCTGCAAATAACGACCCCTCGAATCTTTATGAAGGGTTAATTTTTCAAACTCAAAAACCTGTATTACTCTTGCCATGTCTACTTATGCATAAATGGCTTTAAAATCCCAACTACTCTCACTCGTTATTTCATAAACTGATCTTTCTAATAGGTCGTTTGCTATCGAAGGATCATAGTCATTAGAGGTGGCAAATGTTACCCCGTCTGCACTTTCTTTTGAAATAAAACTACTTCCTAGTACTAAACTTATTTTACCAAAATCACCAAAGAAATATTCCTCCAATAATGGAATAACCTTATCTCTAAATGTGTCTATTAAATCTTGTTTACTTGAAATATTTAAAAAGTAGGAATGACCAATTTTATGGTCTTTATCAATTAGTTTTTCAATTCGATTATTTATGGTTTTTAAAATCTTAACTACATCAATATCACCCAATTTTCCATTGGTGCTTTTTAAACTGCCAACAGTTTTAATAAGTTCAGGTTTTGGAGGCATTTCTCTAAATGAAAAACGTCTTCGAAGAGCCGTGTCCAAAGCCTCAATACTTCTGTCTGCAGTATTCATAGTTCCTATGATATAAACATTATGTGGTACAGAAAAAGTTTCTTTTGAGTATGGCAGAGTAACACTTAGTACTTCGTCTGCACCAGCGCGCTTGTCCTTCTCGATTAAAGTGATTAACTCTCCAAAAACTGAAGACACATTACCTCTGTTTATCTCATCAACAATGAACACAAAGTTTTTTGGATTCTTGGGCAATCTATGTGTGTCTATTTTTTTCTCTTTAACAAAAAACTCTTGTTTTATGTATTTTTTATCCAGCTTGTAAATAGTTTGCATGGATAAATTCTTGTTGTAAATCTCGTTTGCTGAAATTTTCTCATCAGTAAAAATCCATTCCACACTTCTAAAGTGCTTATAATGAAGGTTGTTTGGCAATTCAGAATCATCTCTGTATTCGTAATCACCAGTTACTTTACCCACAGCTCTCACATATTTATTTCCATAGGAAATCACCACATAGTTCCCAATTTTTAAATAATTACTAAAGAGATTCATTGCTTGAATTGAAAAAGAATCTAAATCATTATCATTCCCAAAAGACCTAAGTTCCTTTTCATCTTTTCCTGTAAAATCAAGTTGATTACCGAAACCAATGGAGATACAGTTATTTTCTATACAATACTCATAAATTTCGTTATCACTTTCATCCTGGGTATTGCCTAATGACATTTTGTAAAAATGAGCTTTTTCGTACTCTTCTGTAGAAAGTGATATTAAAGACTCCGTGTCAACCGCAACAGCATTTAAGCTATCGTCAGCCAAACGACAGATCTTTTTAAATACACCCTCTTGAATTTCGTATTTCAAGAATTCATCACCTTCTTTAGGTTCATTGGGTTTAATTCCTTCAATAAAATCCTCATAACTAAATGATTGATGGAACGTAGTAAAACCTATTTGACCTACAGATTCGTTATCGTTGTTGAGCGATAACAACTTAAAACGAGCTTTTAATTGCTCTCTGTCGTTTTTATGAATTTTATAAAATTCTGGATCGGCTATTTTAATAGCTTCGTTAATGGTGTGAAATGTTTTTCCAGTCCCTGGTGGGCCAAAAAATATTTGATTTAAATCATTGGTGTTTTCCTCATTTTCCATTGCTGCAATGTTTAAGAATTTATTCCTAAAGGTTTTGTCATAGACAGCCTTTTCGAAGTATTTATTATTGTGCTTTTTATATCCTGATTTGGTAGTTCTTGACAGCTCCATTATTGAAGCGTTAAATGATGATTTTTTAATTTGCGTTAACTCATCTCTTTCATTAAAAACATGGTAATAGTGATCTGGGCCACCGTCAAAAGGTTCAGAGTTTTCATTAATTTCTTGGTCAGTCATTATATGGTAGCGCCTACCTTTTCTAGGGTCAAGTCTCCATGCTACTCGCTGTCCAATATTGAAATTCAGATAGTTTCCTTTACAAGAAAACACCACTCTATTATCACCCTCATTTAGATTAAGATTCCTAGTTAATTCTTCTAAGTAATCAAAATAAAATTCGAGGTCTTGATTACTGTTTTTTTCAATTGATTTTTGAAAGTCTCTATATTCTGAATCTAAGTTGTCATTCCATTGCCATGCTTCATATGATAATTGATAGAATGGCTTATCTGATTTTGATTTTATTTGATCCAGAATACTTTTATAGTCTGTAAAAGTTTTAAAAATTGGATCAATCCCCAAGACCTCTTCTAAGTACGGCTTAGTAGGGCCATTAATTGGGAAATAAGTTTCTGGAGCAATATAAAACAATGCTTCAGTAATTTTGGTTAGTGCCACACCTCTTATGTGTAAAACGTCCTCGAATTGCTGGTCAGAAATAGTGTTTTCTAAAGCGTTGTGAAATAATTTCCAAAGACGATCGATTTCGCTGTTGTTTCGCATATACTTGTATGGAAACATCCAAACCTTTTGAGGATTTGCTGATGGAATGCCGTGATCATCTTTAGGTAGAGGTGCATTTATAGATTTTGCTAGGTTTTGCAAAATCTCTAGTCTTTGTCTAAAATATTTATTTAAATAGCAGAAAAAGGAAAATGGATCAATTTCATCTAATTCAATGACATTATCCTCTGGGTTTTGATCATTAAATACCTCACATCCAGAATCTTTCAAGAGATCTATTAATCCTTCTTGATCATCTTGTTTGTCTTTTAGAAATTCTACAATGGCTTTATATGTTGGCACCCAAGAAAAGTTATCATTTTTATTAGATTTACTTATGAAACTCTCTATTTTTAAAAAGACTTCATCTTCACTAAGATTTTGAAAGTCATTATAAATATCTAAAGAATATCCAGAAAGTATAGAAGGACTGCCATCATCAGCTTTCCAACCTTCTCTTTCAGTGTCAGAAAAATAACCGTCAAAAACATCTCTCGAATTTTTTAAACTATGTTCGAACTGCGAAACAGAGCGGCCCTCGCTTAATTTATCATAAAATAATTTATAAGCATCTTTCCACTTAGATATATTTAATCTGGATGGAGGACTGTTCTTACCAAACCTAGATAGGAAGTATCCAACCATTATTAATTCTTTTGAACGCTCTGCCATTTCCTAGTAAATTTTAAACCCATTTTTTAAAAGTGTTTCTAAATCTCTCTTCACTTATTTTGTTTAATTCAACCTTAGTAAGAGCATTGAGATCAGTAAACAATTGATCGCTATTGGTCTGGTATATTTTCATACGCTTACTAAGCGTTATAATATCATCTATATTCATATTTTCAGTTTTTTTAATAATAGGTATGCTAATCATTAACAAAAAGGCCAGTAACCGGAGATTCTAGAGTTCCAATAACAAGCCCTCTATCTAAAAACTTGTTCATATTACAGCAACTCGTTTCAGGAAGTAAGCTGCATGAATGACATGCCGCTAAATTGACCCCCATAAAACCTTTCCCATTCTTATCTTCAATGCAAAGAGGGTCTGAGCTACACCACCTCGCTTTGGACAATGCTTTTTCTACTACTGAATTAAGAATTACTGAGTCACCTTTCTCAACTAGTCCTCCAAGAGTTCCCTCACTGTCGGATGAACTTGTATAAATCAGAATACCATTCATTTTGTTTTCAGAATTCAGTCCGCTACAATAGATTATTTCCGATAATGAAGAGCTACCATAACCACATTCAATCGAAAGTTCATTGATTAGTAAATGTGAAAAAGTATGCAGTGCTACATAGCGCGGTGAAAGTATTTCATCGTCTTCGAGTTCAAATGCTGCCCTATAATTCGCATAATTATTAGCTATGATTCCAAATCTTTCAGTCACCGAAAGGGACTTTTCCCACTTTGATAATTCTTCATCATCAAATTGAATGAATATTCCTTCGCCTTTTACTTCAGTTGCAGGTAACGTACTTGTGTACTTATCAAATCGGGGGTCTTGAATTCTAAACGATTCTCTTTTTTTTCGTCCCGATAATCCATCCTTGTTGTCGAATATTAAATCCTCAAACATTAGAGGTTTGATTCTAGTAAATCCTCGAAAAATCTTCAGCTCTCTAATCTTATTGAGTAGCACGACTTTTTTTACTAAGCCAGAACTAGCAAAATTATAGTTACTCCCATCAATAATCTTGGAGTCATACCATTCCTTCCTGTCAGCTATAATATTAGGATTTAAAAAACAATTAAACTCTTGTTCCCGTAATTGAGTGATAGTATACTGACCTGTTGTTTCTTCTGCTTGATTGAAAATAAGTTCAATCATTTTCACACCTTCATCTTTACTATAACCTAGGTGACTTGAGTTTGAGTAAAGGACGTCCTTATATTGTTTAATGAAGTCCTCGCACTTGGTGGCTTCATTGCGCAGTAAACCAGCTACCTCCAAGGCTTTTATTTGTTTCTGAATAACTGAGGCAAAATCCTCAGGAACATCTGGTTTATATCCTTGCTTTGGAATGCTAATCCCTTTGTAAATTATCGGGAAATACAAGTTTCCAGCACCACGTTGTAATGTTCTAGGGTATCGTTTAAGAATTGTATTTTTTTCTTCTTGGGAGGTTGATTCAGAAAAAGGAGGCCATTTAACATCATCAATTGTATGCATGAAAAAATCTTTAGTTTTTTCACTCCTTCCTAGCCATGGTTTAGGCATCTTACCATCCACGAATTGTAGATAGTCATTTCTGGCATCTTTTAGGTCAACAAAAGTATCTTCTTGGTCGAATATTCTTTCAAGGGTGATGCTGCAAACAAAATCTCCATTTTGTTTTCTACTTTCTAATACAATGTTTTTCAATGATGCAGTACTTCCTTTAGTTTTGAGAAATAGCCTATTTCCTTTACCTACCTCTTCGGGTTTCTTGTTCTTTGTATGTACGTACCAATCGAAGGGAAAATTATCAAGATGACCGTCCTCCGTTGCAATCACAAAACGAACAGGAATGAGGTTCCTCGACTTATAAGATGGTGAACGATAACCTGTAAATGTTTCATCTACTGTCCTTTCTTCTCGAGAGCTCTTGTCTGTGTAATTGCTTTTGTCTTTTTCCAATTCTCTTACATCGTACAATTCCCCTGAAATAGGACACTGAAGTACAGTTGGAAATCGAGTAGTTTGAATCCCTGCCTTGTGAGCTGAATCGGAGTTAGGAGGAGATACAAAACATTCAACATTGAATGCTAACGATAGTCTGTCATCCTCCAGTTTATTCGCTGGATTTTCCGAGTCTTCACCCCAGTAAGGTCCATTCTCAACTTTGTTTTTACTTTGAGGAATATCGTGTGACAATACAATTACGGACAGCTCTGGGAAATCTGCAATCGCTCCAGGTCCATATGTATGCAAAGCCTGCGATGTTCTAATTTCTTGGGCCATTATATGTATGATTTAATTTTAACTTTAGATGATGTATCAACGTCTCTAAGCGAAGTCATCGCGAAGAGCTTTTCTTGGGTCAAGTGATGGTCTCTATACTTGGCATCCATGAAAAGTATAGATCCTAAATTCTCCTCACTTAATTTGTTACTTTTCATGACGTCATAGAATGAAGTAAAATTGACGTTTCCTTGTTGCTTCCATCTCTCAATTAATTCCTCGATTAAGTTTGAAATAGCATTAGTTCTTCTAGTTTTTTCTTCAGTGGAATTATTGTCCAAAGCGTCCTGAATCGACTCATATCTGTTAACGAGGTCGTCTCCAATGTCTCTAACTATTTGTTCTGCTTTTGAATCCATAATCGCAGAGCTAGAGCCTTTAAAATATCTAGCTCGAGCTAGCGCAATTACTACCGTATCCATTGTCTTTTCTAAAGCAGGAAGTGAAAAAGGTGTGACACTGGTCGATTCAACATATCTATAGTATGCTTGGTGATAATCTTTGAAGCTTTCATAATGTGACCTATCCCTATTCTTTGCTTGGTTATATAGGGTAAATACTATTCCAGGTACTTCGCGTCCTACTCTTGAACTTGCTTGAATGTATTCAGCTGTAGTCTTTGGCTGTCCTGAAATCGACATTACGTTAAGCCTAGGAATATCAACACCGACAGCAATCATATTGGTAGCCATTGCTACTTTAACAGGGTCTTTCTCTTCTTCTTTTATTTGGGTTGCTATTGCCTCTTTAAAAACCTGACAGCATCTGTTAATTAGTTGGTTTACTTTTAAGGCCTCTACTTCATCTCCTTTTTGAGGAAACCCTTCAACTTTCATTTCATCATTAAGCTCACAATTCTTTGATAAGAATTCCCAATTCGACAATATAATTGGAAGCCAGTTCCAAGACCAGCCCTTTTTATACTTCGTAAATTCTAAATCTTTCAATGTTCTTACTCCGATACTGTTCAAGAACCTTACAACCTCGTTCGAAGTGTCTATTTTGTGCAGACGTACTTTTTCAAGTACTTCTAATCCTGTGTTGATTTGGTCTGCATTCATTTGACTTGAAAGTTCAATTACTCGGTCGGGATGGTAACCTGAAAAAAGAGTGTCAAATGTTGAGCTTAAAAACTTTCTATATGCTACCATGTCATCCTCCAAAAGGGTTCTATACTTTCCTAATTCCTTTACTGTATTGAAGTAAGCCAAGAGAGTATAGTAGTTGTCAAGCTTGTCATTAGGAGCATCGACAATTATGTTAGCACCTTCAATAAGAATACTATCAAGCCTTAACTTTGCCGTTGTAGACGTGAATCCAGTCGGCATTACGCCGACATATATTCGAGCTTTATCATCCTCCTTCTTCTTTCTAGAATAGAATGAGTCGTCAATCGAAACACCAGAAGGAGGGAATTGAGAGTACTTTGGACGATTGTATATGTTGATGCATTGCTGCTTGGCATTTCTCACAGTTGCTGTGGCACCAACTACTTTAGGACCGATTCCATTATTCATACATAATTCGTCAATGACAAATTCGAATAAGCTATATATGGTTCCAAGGGAAGAGCTTATCAAATGAAGCTCATCTTGAACAATTAGACTTGGTGGCGGTGCAATCCTCTCCAGCTCTGAATCAAAGTTGAATAGTCTAAAGCATTCCTTCTTCCATGCTAACTGTGCATACTTATCTACCGTTGAAAACAATAATGTAGGACGAACATCATATATTTCTTCATCGACGTAGTATATTGGAAGCGTCCTACCTATGAAAGCGGAATTATTGTTTGTAGTTAATTTAAATTCCGAATCTGCGATATAAAAATGGCACTTGGTATTAGTACAGTGCATATAGAAAGGATTCGAACTGTTTTCATTTGTTGGGAAAGGTTTACCCTTAAACTTCCTTGTTATTTGATTGTAACCCCATCTGCCAACAACTTCCAGTTCTTTGTTGTCATTTATCTGAATCTCTTTAACAAGTTTATTCCCACAGCATGGACATGAAAAAACTGGTGGGCTGTAATCTCCTTCATTTGAGGGTCTCCTGTTTTCTACATTATTTTTATACTTTTTTAATAAATCTATATTCCCAGGGAACTTATCCGAACCTATGTGCTTGTTTGGAGTCAATGACCCTCCGACCCAAAGCCCATTTGAAATTCTCATGTTTCCATAAATCTCGGAGTTTCGACTTCTAATAATTTCACATGAACAAATCAAAATATTAGCTCGGCTGAATTGCTGTTTATTAAGCATTCTAAGGGTGTATCTCATCATGACATTTACACCTTGTTCATCAGCGTTTGGTTTCTGTCTATTGTAAAATATTGTGAAGGCAATAAGTCCTAGATAAGCTTCAGTTTTCCCGCCACCCGTGGCAAACCACAATAAATCAACAGTGTTTCTATCATCTGATTTTTCATCAATAACGCCCTCTATTTGAGATAATAAGAATGCCAACTGGAATGGTCTCCATTTAGCCATAAACCAATTTGACTCAACGTCATCTTTTGGTGGATTATATTTCCCATCTTTCCACACGATGCCAGACTTGGAATTGAATGGGATGGAATCAAAGTCTGGAAGCTCATCATCTTTTGAGTCATCATTTGAGAGTATTCTTCCTTCTCTTAGACGATGCTTTGAAAAATCAGACATTACTCTTTGGTAGAACATTGCCTTGTTTGCATCTAGAAATGCTCTTCGAACATCGGGTTTGTCTAATAACTCGATGCCTCTTTTCATTCTATCCCTAAGGGATTCACAATTTGATATTAATCTTTCAGCTGCAGACTTGAAGTGAGAATTATATCCTTCTTTTGATGAACTCTCCTTTTGTTCTGAAACCCAACCTGAGTATGCATCTACGAATGCATGCAGTTTAGCTTTTAGTGATTGCTCAGAATAATCAGAGTCGCAATCTGTGAGACTTTTCATAAAAAGTACATCATCAATCCCATGCAGCTCTTTTGGGTCAAAATCGACTCCTTTTATTTCTTCAGTAGGAAGTACTTCAGATTCTATGTTTAGTACTTTGTCATCATCCTTATTCCAATTTACAGAGCATCCATGCCCCATTCCATAATTTTTATATCCTCTATATAAAAACTTCAGTTCTACCTCTTCCTGGGTGAGAGATGATAAATCGGTGTTATCTGGTAAATAATCAAAGCCCTCAATACTTGAAACTTTGATTTTCGGCTGAAACAGACAAGATGAAACCTTTTTAACTTCCCGCTTGGCAACCTTTCTATCATTAATTAAGCTTACCGTAACAATTGACGAAGTTTCTGAAATACTATTATTTACGGCCCTAGCTACAACTTTTAATTTTGCCCCTGAATCAGCTGAATTAAAAACTAAATATTTTCCGCTTCCACTTTTGCTCCAACCTTCAGATGGACCTTCAGTAATTTTAAACCCTTCACTTCCAAGTTCAATCGAACAATTTATCTCGTGATGAGCTCTCTTGAAAGATGCAGATTTTATTTCTTTTAGATTGATGTATTTCCCAAAATGACTATCAATTGAGAAAACACTGTTTTGTGGAACTAGAAACGATATAGCTATTGACGAAGGATTAAATTCTGTTGTTAATCTCAGTTCTTCCTCATCATCGTCAATAGCTTTCTTCTTTTGTTTCTTAAACCTATCGTCATCATCTACGCTGTTATTATCATAAACATTATTCACGGAATCCGATTCCATGAAGTCTTCATCGGTGTCAATAAATATATCTTCACCTGACTCTTGTTGAGGATAAAGGATACCAGTAGTGTATAAATCTTTCGGAGAGAAATCGACAATTTCTTCATAATCTGGCTCTCCGTTTTCATTTACATTTAGTGGCCCTAAATATGTTCTATTTAGCCAATCATGCAGTTCAGTCCTTATTTCAGAGTTAGTTTTGGGCATATTTTAAGTTTTCGTAATGCTAAGTGCCAAAGGTGCTTGAATCGTTTCATTCATGAAAATTGCAAGACCAATTTTTGCTCTTGAATATCCAACGAATAAAAGCGACATCAATTCTTTATTGTTTCTATTGTAATCATCTATTCCAGCTATGCAAACAAATTCGGATTCTAGACCTTTGAATCCATGAATCGTAGAAATTGATACGTTCCTTTTAATTGATTGATTCTGCTGGTCGACTTGATGCACATCCATGCTCAATTTCGATTTAAGCTGCTGGAGTGTTTCCTTGTTCATTGTTAGCACACTAACTTGTTCGGGTAGAGCTCCATGAGATAACCATTCTTTTATTTGAGAATCTATTGACTTGACCAATTCCTCTTCATCGCTATAAAACTTCGTTTCGGTTTTAACAGGAACTTTTAGTCTTCTACAAGGCATTGTGTCAAGACCACTATGTATGCTAGCAACCTCAATAATATTTGAGTGATTCCTACAGTTCAGAGGCAGCAATTGAGGTAAACATGGGTAGGTATTTAAGAATAGATTGTAATAATCTTCGTCAAATCCTCCGTAGAAACCTTGATATTTAGGGTCAATGAATATTGACCAATTCCCAGATTCAACGCCTCCTTTAAGGCAAAGAAAAATACCATCAATCAAATCTTCCTGAAAAACATCTTGAGCTTCGTCGATTACAACGAAGTCATATTTGTCAATTTCCAACGAGTCAAACCACATCTTAAATTGTTGTGGTAAAGTTCGATTCCAAAAATCACTTTCGTTATCTCCCCTAGATGGAAGTAAATCTTTCTCGTTTAGTCTAGCATGTATGAAACCATGTACATGAAACACGTCAATATCAGAAGCTTCAACACTTTCTAAATCTCTTTGAACAGAACCTGCTAGGTTCTTGTTGTAACAGAAGTAAGCACATCTTTTAGATTCTAGTTTCTGACGAATCAACAACTCTTTTGCTAGTATAGTTTTGCCTGTTCCAGGCCCCCCCATTACTACCAAACCTCTGTTCTTAATTAAGTCAAACGTGTCAAGGACTGTAAATTGTTCTTCTGTAAACTGCTTGATATTCTTGCCTTCTGAGTCAACAACATTGCTCATTGGGATTTCGAATATCAGGTCTTTTCTAAATACCTTTCTTATTGAATCTAGCCCTTTCAGCCCCACGCCATATGTCCTTCTACTATTAGAATATTTGTCGTGATTTTTCCAGTAATTTTTTAGGTGTTCAATGTACTCGGTTAGACCGTTCTCTATAGCATGATTTGATGCTGAGTAAATAATTTCAGGGTCATATTCTATTGTCTCATGCTTAAACGGCCTTGAAGATTTACTCTGCTTTGTAAATGAGAGTTTTCTTTCAACATCAGGAAACATAACGCCATAACCAAAAATTAGGCGGTTATGGTAGTTGTCGTTTGGGAAGTATTTTGGTAATAATTCGTTTCTAACGTAAAACAAGTAATTCGTAACTTGTGAGAAAGGGTCGCCTTTTTTAGTGCCACCTAGAACCCACCATTCGTCATTAGTAGAATCATATTTGACAGCACCTCCTTTAGATTCAAGAAATATTATGAACTGGTCATCGAGGTAGACAAAATCAACCTCTCCAACTATTTTGTTTTTGGCATTATGGTTTCTTAATGAATGTATGAAGTACCTCTTAGAATTGTCAAAATAACTAGAGCTTGATGCTTTTTCAAAAATCTCTTTCTCAGCGTTATTCGTAAATTCTGTTCTATGCTTGGGTAATATCGGCATGCTATTGTTTTTGAATCATTATAATTTCTTGAATACTTACTATGTCTTCCATTTTTTCAATTAAAGATTTGAGCTTTAGATTTCTTATTTGTTGAAACATCCCGTACTTTTTATAGACATGGTATTGGAATATTTCCTTATGCAATGAAGTCCTAAACTTTGCAAGCCAGCGCGTTGAGTTTATTATTTCCTCTGAAGGATACCTTGAACTGTAAGAATATTCTTGCTTTCTAAAGATTTCAATAAGTTGAGGCAAACTATCAGGCATTATTGTCATTCCAGACACCCATTTCTCGACAGTTGGGTTTGAAACAACAACACCATTGGTTTTGAGAAATGAATTCAGTTTGGTGTAAAAACCTCCTTCTGCTTCGTATTGGTTTATCAAATCCAAACGCCAGCTATTAGCGACATCAAAATGCTTAGCTAACTCAACATATTCATTTTTGAGGAATGTAAGAAGTTCATTAAAGTCATTGTTGAATCCTTCCATTACAAAAACTTTGTCCCCTACATTTAGCTCAGAAACTTTCTTTTTATGGTCATTTGAATAAGTGGATTCATAATCTTCCATTATATAAAAATGCTTCCATTCTGGAGATTTGACAAAAGACTTTTCAAATAGTATCAAATAGCTAGTGAAATCTTGACTTCCAGATGAACTCTTTGATGTATCTCCGTCATCTGATTGAAGCATTTTTTCAATCACATAGGAGAAATCTTGTTCCTCAATGTCCTTAACCTCTTCCTCAATTACATCTTCAGAATTACTATCTGAAGAATCCTCGAATTCTTCGACCTTGTATTCGATGTATTCGTCAAAATGATATTCAATCTTATTTCTTTCAATTAATTCTTCTTGCTCTTCTAGGTTCAATAGAATCAACTTATTGTCGAAATCGGAAAGCTCTATAATTTCTGGTGCAAAATTTTGAAAACACTTTCTGTAGTATCCTGTTTCAGATTTATTATTGAGCACGATAAATTGATTCTTACAGAATTTTGAGAGGAAAAGTGTTCGCGTGTACTTTCCTGAAAAATGCAAGAAGAATGCATTGTCATAGCTTCCCAAAGTAGATGGTCTGAGCTCTTCAAGGCCAATAAATTCAACTTCTTGATTCGTTTCTTCTAGGATTATTCGCTGAGCTTCTTTCTTATCAATAGAGCTATTATTTTTGCTTATAATAACGGACTTGCTTTTGCCTCCATCCATTATAATAGATGATATTGCCCTAATTTTGTCATTGGTTAGCAAATTGGATTCAATTACTTCTTCTAACCCCTGAATTTTGTCTTTTAAGGAGATGGACTCTAACTCCTCGTTAAAGGCTCTAAGCTCTTTCAAATAATCCCGAAGTTCAAATTTGATGTCAGGATGATAGAAGCTGGTTATTCGTGATAGAAAATCATATCCTTTTCTAAGCAATGTCAATATCCCCGCTTTGTTCTCAAGATTAGTCTCAAACTTTGATATTGAGTTAAGCTGTAGAACTAATGTTTTAAATCTTGACCAGAATTTTGAACCGAACTCATCAGAAATTGAAATTGTTTTATGGCAGTTTTCGTTTGTATTTTTCCCAATCAAGGAGCTTCTTTCTTGATAATTCAATAACCACGGATAAAAGTCGAGGTTGAATTTTTCAAGATATTTTGAGTTATGGAAATTTGAGTCTTCGTCTAGGAAGTAAACATCTTTTAGTTTGTTCGTCTTCTGAGCAGTATTTATTGATTCCGCAAAATCTCGAAAGAACTCGAAATCGCTTCTTATCTCTTTATTTAAAATTGAATCAAAATCGTCTATAACTATTGTGTTCACGTAGTCAACACCGAGCTCTTCGACTATTTCTTGCCAACCGCCATAATAGTCAGAAGAACAATAAAATATAATAGGACGGTTATCTCCGTCATTCACTACCTCAATTTCTCCATTAGTCTTAAACTTAATCTCGGCAATAGTGAACGTATCTGTAATAGGCTTCCCATTAATAAATGTACTTTCTATTAGCTTTCTGTACTTCGTTTTATTTGTAAATAGCAATACACCTGCAGCAGGTGAGAGGTTGATAGTGTTACCTAGTTTCAGTATTTCGTAAATTCCGATTTGCGATTCAGAAGAATCGCGAATTTGCTTGAACTTCAGGAACTCATCATTCTCCTCTAAAAACGTATTCAATTCGACCTGGGTGTGATGAACCTTATCCTCAAGGTCGGAGAAGTTTTTTATATACTTTTTTAGATTAGGAAGAATGTCTTGAATTCTCGGAGCAATACTTCTTGGAAATCGCTCAACAGATTCAATAAAAAGATGTATTCTATTGTTCTTTTCAATATCTATTGTAAGCTCTTTCGTATGCCATTTTTTGTTCAAATAGTTAAACTCGGTTGGAAGCTCATCAATAATTGAGTTGAGAGCAATTTCTAATGAATTGTCTTCAAGTGCTGCATCAGAGTACTCTGATTTTATTTCACTAAATGCCTTATAGTAGTTAGATAGTCCAATATAGAATGGAAGGAGTTTTTGCTGCTTACTGCCTTCTCTAGTATAAAATGAGATGACACGATTTTGGTTGTCAATTGTGTTCTTATGAGCTAAATAGGGAGTAAGAAGGTTATATAAAGTACCTTTTAACGGGACACCTTCTATTTCGACCTCTAACTCTTTAAGTTCTTGATAGTCTTTTCTAATGAATTCTATTAGCTCATTTTTAAACATTTACTTAAGTATTTTCATTACAATTTCTGCGATTTGAAAAGCTAAAAATGGAGGCACAGCGTTACCAACTTGATGATATTGAGCTGTTCTACTTCCTCTAATCAAATAGTTATCTGGGAAAGTTTGGATCCGTGCAGCTTCTCTTACCGTCAAAGATCTACATTGTGATGCATCATAATGAATAAAATAATGCCCATCTTTTGAAATGTGACTAGTTACTGTAGTCGCGGGTTTTTCTGGCACTTGAACCCTAAACCTATCAGTAAATTTACCAGTTGCAACATTTGCGTGGTCAGGTAATAAGTCTTTGCTGTGCTCTGCATAATCATTTAAACGAGGAAATCTGCTATGCTTTTCGACGTAGAGACTTGCAAATAAATATCGCATTAAGTCATGTGTTAGATGTGTTCTAGATTCATGATTTACAACTCCATTTAGCCTTTTGTCAATATACCAGTCCTTCAGTATATGTTTTTTAGAAATCGTGTTACTAGTTGTAACAAATTCTGAACCCGTTCCTAACTCTATCTCTTTAGGTCCGTCAGTAAGTCCGTTTAATTTTAATTCTCCCCATACTTTTATTTGATCAATGTTTTTTGACATTTCCTTTAGCCAATTAATACTGGTATCAGGAATATTTTTATACATACGCTTTGGATAACCATTTTTATCAACCTTTGTTGGGTGATAATGCGAAAAACTCCTGTTTAAGCCACTTCTAACTTCTGGTAAATTGCCGATTACTGATTTTAGAGAAACTTCATGTTTTTCGTTTAAATATTCTCCTTTATGACTGTAATCCTTTCTAATTCCTAAAATAATTACTCTGTGCCGCATTTGAGGAATGCCATATTTCTCTGATTTTATCAAAAAATCCGCATCTTTTTCGACTGGCTTCACAAATGAGTGAATGGTATATTGCCCATCTACCTTAAGATCTCTTTTCATCCAATCGAAGACTTTTTCACCGGCCACCTTTGCAGATAAAAGACCTTTTACATTTTCCATAACAAAAACTGCAGGTTTGTGTTTTTTAATTATCCTAAGATATTCCTCATAGAGATATACTCTATGATCTTCTTTCCTAACACCTCCCACTCGAGATCTTCCAACATTTGAATACGCTTGACAAGGCGGACCTCCAATCAAAACCCAATCCTTAGTATTGCCCAATTGACTTCTAACAATTTTATCTACAGTTTGTGCTGGCCAATTAATGGAGCCCAATTCTATTAACCTTGCCTCTTTTCTAGCTAACGATCCTTCATCAAATGAATCAAGCATTTTTTCGATCAGAATTTCTCTTTTAGAAATTTCTGTTTCACGCAATGCGTCGTAATATTCCTTTGGTACTTTTTTGTTGTTTTTAGTAAACTGTCTAAAAAAACTTCTTAAGGTCAAAGTCTTGTGAGCATTAACATCTTTTTCAATTGACAGTTTAATATCAAAAACAGATTTCCCTTGCTCATTTTTAAGCGACATAAATCCTTCGCCGAGCCCTCCAGGGCCAGCAAATAAATCTATAATTGGTATTTTAAGTGTATTATTCAAGAAAAATCAGTTATTAAGTTAAATTTGATCAGTTGGTCCAAATTACTTTTTAGGTTTATTTGGAAATAATTAAAGATTTAATATCCAAAATTTCAGCAATTTCATTCAACACTTCCAAACGGGGTTGTTGTCGATTTTGAACATAACTGTTGACGGAATTAAAACTTTTACCTAGCTTCTCAGCAAACCAAGTTTGTGAACCTTACCAGTGTGATTTTATTCTAACCAAATATAGAAATTTAGTTTATTGCTCAAAAGATATTGCCTGTAAGTATTTCAAAAAAAGCCTCTTATTCTCAATCTTTAATCCTTACAGCCGTTCCTGAAGCTACGATAAAAAGCATCGACTTGCCACCTCCAGAAAATTCACTGTAATCTAAATCTATGCCAACCACTGCATTAGCCCCTATTTCATAAGCTTCTTTTTTAAGTTCCGCCAAAACAATTTCTTTTGATTCTTTCAAGGTTTTTTGAATTGACTCGCTTCTTCCACCCACCACATCTCTTACACCAGCAAAGAAGTCTTTAAAAATATTCATCCCAAACACACACTCCGCCGTAATGATATTAATTCGTTTTTCAATCTTAAAATTAGTTTGACTTTCTGTCGTTAAAATTATCTTTTTTATCGCCAATTCTTTCTCTTCTATTGATTTTTTTAATGCGCGTTTTTCCTTTTTATTTTTTTCAATAATTTCTTGTCTTTGTTGTTCTTGAAGTCTTCTTTTCTCCATTATTTCTTTTCTGTCTTCAAAGCAATCTTGACAATAACCTTCTGCAGCCTGACTGGGTGTCAAATCTATTTTGCAACTGCGACAAGTTGGGTTCTCTTTTTCAAAACAACTTTTACATACCCCTTTTTTTAATTCAAATATTCCAAAACTGTTCTCACATTTTTTACATCTTGCCATAACTATACATTTATATTTTGAAATTACTTTAATTGAAAAAACGAAATAAAAATAAGAATAAAATATGCAACCTTACTGCATTTAAAAAACAATTCAATACGGGCACTTGCCAATCTGTAAATTCTGAACCTTTCTTTGCCTGCAAGACATTCGGATGAATCAATTCATTTCGTAAAGAAAACCCACAAAAAAAGCCCAACATTGCTGCCGGGCTTTGCGATTTAGAAAGTGGACCCACTTGGGCTCGAACCAAGGACCACCTGATTATGAGTCAGGTGCTCTAACCAACTGAGCTATGGGTCCTAAATCGGTTGCAAAAATAGTATTATTTTGCAATTCTAAGAATTTTTAAACACAAAAAAACGAAAACTTCTAAACTTTGCGAACCATCAAATTTTCACCAAATTTTTGCAATACTATTTTTTTCTGAGGCGCAATTTTCATGTCGTCTAACACCTGAAAGGCTTTTTGTGTATAACTGCGTATCGCTACCTTGGTCAAAGCATCAATCCCATTGGCATTGAAAATGGCTTTTACTTTTTCTATTTTCAAAGTACTGTCTGCCGGACTTTGCTGGTACAGCTCCAACAAAACACTTCGTTGTTCCGTACTCGCATTTTTGAGCGCTTGAATGTACAGGTAGGTTTTTTTATTTTCAATGATATCGCCGCCTACTTGCTTTCCAAAAGTTTCGGCATCGCCATACACGTCCAAATAATCGTCTTGCAATTGAAAGGCAATGCCCAAATGCAAACCAAATTCGTAAATTTTCTGTGCCTCCTCCTCCGAAGATTCTGCAATGATGGCCCCCATTTTCAGTGCCGCTGCTACCAACACCGAAGTTTTCAAACGAATCATTTCAATGTATTCTTCTACAGAAACGTCCTCTCTGGTTTCAAAATCCATGTCGTATTGCTGTCCTTCACAAACCTCAATGGCGGTTCGGTTGAACAGTGTGGTCAAACGTTTGTAGGTCTTTCCTTCGTATTTTTCCAAAAACTGACTTGCCAAAATCATCATCACATCTCCCGAAAGAATGGCGGTATTCGCATCCCACTTTTCATGCACGGTCCGTTGTCCTCTGCGCAAGGGAGCCGCATCCATAATATCGTCGTGCAAGAGGGTAAAATTGTGAAAAATCTCCACAGTAGCGGCAGCAGGCAACGCTTTTTGAATGTCTTCCCCAAATGCGGAAGTGCCCATCATGACCAGTATCGGGCGCATGCGCTTTCCTCCCAATTCTAAAATATACACCACCGGCTGGTACAAGTTCACCGGCTCAATTACGTTTACTTCCTCTTGCAAATAGGCAAGAAAAATATCTTTGTATTCTGAAACACTCAACATCGCTTAATTTTATGTAAAAATAAGGGAAAGATCTTTTTTACCAAGAGATCTTCTGACTATTTTGTAAACTTTGGAAACTTTTTTTGTTTTTAAAGTTTCCTTTTACTACTTTTGTACATCCCTTAACACCCCCCATGAAAACTAAAATTTTAGAAACGGCGACCGAAATGTTTTTATCCTATGGCTTTAAAAGTGTTACCATGGACGAGATTGCCAACAAATTAGGTATTTCGAAAAAAACCATCTACACGCACTTCCCAAACAAGAAAATTCTTGTGGAAGAAACGACTCTGGGTCTTTTTTACACCATTAAAAAAGGGGTAGATGCCATTCGAAGTGAGCGACACAATCCTATTTTGGAATTGTACAAAATAAAAAAATTCATCAACAGACATCTGAAAGACGAAAAATCCTCTCCACAGTACCAATTGAACAAATACTATCCCGCAATACATAAAAAATTGGTTCAAAAACAATTTGAGGTTATGGAAGATTGTTTGTCTGCGAACTTGCGAAGAGGAATCGCTCAAGACTTGTTTCGAAAAGAAATTGACCCTGCCTTTATCACCCGGATTTACTTCAAAGGTGTTATGGGCATCAAAGATATTGACACCTTCGCTCCCGAAGATTTTACCATGACCTATTTGTTAGAAAATTTCATTGACTACCACATCCGTGGAATTGCCACGCAAAAAGGAATTGAATTCTTAGAACAAACCGAAAAAGCACAAACAAAAATTACGATATGAGAAACAAATCCATGGTGATCCTGAGCCTTCTTTTTGCGCTGGGACTGTCCGCGCAAGAAACAAAACACCGTTTTGGACTGGAAGCAGCCATTGAACATGCGCTGACACACAACAGAAACGTAAAAAATGCGTCCCTCAACATCCAAGCGGCCGAGAAACAAAAATGGGAGGTCACCGCTGCAGGGCTTCCACAGATTGTTGGAAAAATTGACTATGCAACCAATTTGGAAACCCCTTTTCCGGCCTCAACCGATTCCAACGACCCTTTTAATTTTTTCTTCCCAAAACACAGTATAACACCGAACGCTATGCTCACACAACTCATTTTTGACGGTACCTATATCGTAGCGCTTCAAGCCTCTCGTGTTTTTCTCGACATCTCTAAAAATGCCAAAGAAAAAACAGACAATGAAATCAAAAAAGCCACCATCGGCGCGTATACAACCGTCTTACTTACCCAGGAAAGCAGGGCCATTATGGAACGAAATATCAGCAATCTCTTTCAAAACCTCTCGGAGACAAAAGCGCTTTTCGAAACCGGAATGACAGAGGAAGAAAATGTAGAACAATTGCAATTGACCTTGGCAGGGCTGGAAAACAATTTGACAAACCTAAAAAAAATGGAACGCATATCACTGGGTTATGTCAAGCTTCTTTTGGGGATGGATGGCACGCAAACCATTGAACTGACAGACCGTTTGGAAACCATCATGTTCGCAAATATTGCCTCAAAGATCAGCGACGCCAAAAGCAGTGTTTTTGACAACATCGATTACAAAATTGCAGAAAACAATGTAGAGAGCAAATACCTTCTCCACAAGGCAGAAAAATTCAAACTTTTACCACAAGTTGGCGGTTTTGTCAGTGGAAGCTATCAAAATTTTACCAACGATAATTTTTCCACATTGTTCGAAAGCAATACACGTTGGCTTTCTACCTTAACCGCAGGTGTAAGTGTTACTATTCCCATTTTTACCTCTCTCATGACGGATGCAAAAATCAAACGCACCAAAATTGAGTGGGAAATGGCCAAAAATGAGCTGCAAGAAACTGAAGCACAAATTGCACTCGACATTTCCAAAGCAAAAAGCGATTACCAATTGGCCATTGACACCTACCAAAACAAGGAAAAATCCTTGCGATTGGCAGAACGCATTGAGCTCAAAAACAACATAAAATTCAAAGAAGGATTGGCAAGCAGTTTCGAGCTTCGCCAGGCCCAAATGCAACTATACACCGCGCAGCAAGATTATTTACAAGCGATGGTGGACGTCATCAATCACAAAGCAACTCTTGAAAATCTTTTAAACATCCAATACTAAAAATGTCATGAAATATATCTATACCATACTTATCACCGCACTTGCCATCACTTCTTGTGCAGAACAAGAGAAACGCACAACAGCAGCAATTATTGAAACGGGTTCTTTGGAAGAACTGCGCGACAAAAAACAAGAAATTGAAACAACGCAACAAATTTTTGAAGAAGAGCTTGCTGCCTTGAATGAAGCGATTGAAGCCCTGGACACCGTCAAAAAACTTCCCTTGGTGACAACCTTCAAAACAAACAAAAAGACATTCAAACATTATCTTGAACTGCAAGGAAATGTCAAAACAAAACAGAATGTCTTGATTTACCCAGAATTTGCCGGCGTGCTCGAAAAAGTATTGGTTGAAAAAGGAGAAAAAGTTCAAAAAGGACAGGTTTTGGCCATTATCAACAATGGAGGAATGGCAGAACAATTGGCGCAATTGGAGGCCAAAGCAGCCTTGTCCAAAACCATTTTTGAAAGACAGGAAAAATTATGGGCACAAAATATCGGGTCCGAAATACAATACTTACAAGCAGAAACCGCCTACATCGCTGATGCCAATGCTGTGAATCATTTGAAAAATCAATTTGCAAAAACACACATTACAGCTCCCTTTGATGGTACCATTGACGATGTTATCAAAGAAGAAGGAACCGTGGTTGCGCCGGGTATGAATTCGGAAGTATTTCGAATTGTGAACCTCGATAAAATGTATATCGAAACGGAAGTGCCAGAAAATCATATTGCCAGCATTCGAAAAGGGAAGAATGCAAGCATCTATTTCCCTGTTCTCGGAAAAACAATCAGCTCGAGTATAAAACAGGTGGGGAATTTTATCAATCCAAGCAATCGTTCGTTTAAAATAAAAATTGACCTTCCCAATGCGACAGGGATCTTCAAACCCAACCTAACAGCACGTGTGAAATTAAACGACTACACAAATCCAAAAGCCGTCTTAATTCCCCAAAGCATTATCTCAGAAAACGCAGAAGGTGAACAATACATTTACATCGTTGAGAACAAAAATGAAAACAGCGAAGCACAGGCCAAACGATCCATCATTCTAACCGGAAAAACACAAGGAGATGTCATTGAAGTTTTAACAAACCTTCCCGATGGAACAGAAATTATTGAAGAAGGAGCGAGGAGTGTGACGAACGGACAAACGGTAAAAATTAAGAACCGTTCCTAATAGTTCAGAATCAAATCAACGAAAAAGAAAAGCGCTACTGTCAAAAACAAAGGACTCATGACCGAAAAAAAGAAATTAGACAAAGAGTTTGGCCTCTCCTCATGGGCCATCAATAATAAGACGACCATCTATGTGGTGATTGCCCTTATTTTATTTTTGGGCTATGCTGCCTACCAAAGCATGCCTCGAGAAAATTTCCCAGAAATCAAAGAAACCAAGATTTACATCAGTTCTCTATATCCTGGAAATACGGCTGAGGACATTGAAAAACTCATTACCAATCCTCTCGAAGACAAGTTAAAGACCGTCAGCAATGTGGTGGAAATTATCTCAACTTCACAGGAAGATTATTCGATGATCATTGTCGAATTTGACGAAAACATTAGCGTCGATGCAGCCAAACAAAAAGTCAAAGATGAAATCGATACCGAAACCTCAGGAGAAGACTGGCCAACCTTCAATGGTGCCAAGGTAGAGCCCAACGTCTTTGACCTCAGCATGTCAGAAGAAATCCCCATCTTGAACATCAATTTATCGGGCGACTACCCTGTGTACAAACTCAAAGAATTTGGAGAATATTTACAAGATGAGATTGAAGATCTCGCAGAAATAAAAAAAGTAGACATTCGTGGGGCACAAGAAAAAGAAGTAGAAGTTGCCGTCGATATTTATAAAATGATGGCCGCACAGGTAAGTTTCAATGACATTGCAGGCGCCATTTCCAACGGAAACATGACCATGTCTGCCGGAAATTACATTACCAGCGGACAAAGAAGAACCATTCGAATTCTGGGAGAAATCAATCATCCCTCCGACCTCGAAAATTTTGTCATAAAATCAGAGTTCAACAATCCTATATACTTGAAAGACGTGGCAACCGTTTCTTTCAAAGACAAAGACAAAACCACTTATGCCCGTGAATCGGGACAACAAGTGGTGATGCTCGACGTAAAAAAACGTTCGGGAAAAAACATGGTTGCTGCCGCAGAAAAAATTCGAACCATTGTTGCAAACACGCAAGAAACTATTTTTCCAAAAGATGTAAACGTGACTATTTCCAACGATCAGTCCTCAAAAACCATCGGACAGGTAGACGATTTGGTAAATAACATCATTTTTGGAATTATTTTGGTGGTGACCGTTTTGATGTTCTTCCTCGGGTTTAAAAATGCCTTGTTCGTTGGATTTGCCATTCCCATGTCCATGTTCATGTCTTTGATGATTTTGAATATGTTGGGCTACACCATGAATACCATGATTTTGTTTGGACTGATTATGGGACTCGGAATGTTAGTAGACAATGGGATTGTGGTTGTTGAAAATGTCTATCGTTTGATGGATGAAGAAGGAATGAGTAGAAAAGCCGCTGCCAAACAAGGAATCAGTGAAATTGCTTTTCCTATCATTATTTCAACAGCAACCACCGTGGCTGCTTTTGTACCTTTAGGAATGTGGCCAGGACTGATGGGACAATTTATGATTTATTTCCCGATTACCCTTTCGGTAGTACTCGGTTCCTCTTTGTTTGTCGCCATCTTTTTCAACTCCGTATTGGTCTCACAGTTTATGACCACGGAAGACAAAAACATGCCTTTGAAACAAATTGTTTCCATCTCTTCCATTATCGGAGGAATTGGACTCTTTCTCTTTTTCGTAATAGGATCCGCCTTGGGAAGTGTCCTCGTGTTTACGGCCATACTCTTATGGATCTACCGCTTGTTCTTACGAAAATGGGCCAATTATTTCCAAAACAACACCTTGCGACGCCTGGAAAATTTTTACGAAAGAACTTTAAAAAAGGCCTTGACAGGGCGGAGAACCTATGGAATTGCTGTCGGAACTTTTCTCCTTTTGATCCTTGCTTTTATGGCTTTCGGAAAATCGGTAGACTCACAAAGAACAAAAATCGAATTTTTTCCCGACAATACCCCCAATCAAATCATTGTATACATCGAGTACCCTCAAGGGACCGATATTGAAAAAACCAATGAAATTACCAAGCTTGTCGAAAAAAAGGTCTACGAAGTATTGAACGAAGAGACCTACCTTGATGGCGATCACAACTTTTTGGTAGAAAGCGCGGTGGCTCAAGTAGGTGAAGGTGCTGGAAACCCCCAAACGGATGGCGGTTCTGCCGCAGAAATGCCTCACAAAGGAAAAATTACAGCCTCCATGCGCGAATACAAATTCCGAAGAGGTGAAGATAGCAAACTGCTCATGTACAAAGTACAAAAAGCCTTGACAGGCATTTATCCAGGTGTACTTATTTCCGTTGAAAAAGACGTGGCCGGACCTCCTGCTGGATCTCCTATCAATATCGAATTGGAAGGAGAAGACTATGCAGCATTGATTAGCACCGCAGAAAAAATGCGCGATTATATCAATACTCGAAATATTGCAGGCATTGACGAACTAAAAATAGACGTAAATCGTGACAAGCCAAGTATGCAAGTCAGGGTAGACAGAAAAAAAGCAGGAGAACTTGGCGTCAGCACAGGACAAGTAGGACAACAACTGCGGAATGCTATTTTTGGAGGCAAAGCCGGTGTTTACAAAGAAAACGGCGAAGATTATGACATTTATGTCCGTTTCAAGAAGGAGGACCGCTACAACACCAGCGCATTGTTCAATCAAAAAATTACCTTCAGAGACATGGCGACAGGGAAAATAAAAGAAATTCCTGTTTCCGCGGTGGCTCGACAAAAAAACAATTCTGGTTTTAGTGCCATCAAACACAAAGATACCAGACGCGTAGTAACGGTGTATTCGGCACTCGCTCCAGGATATACAGATGCCGGAGCAATTGTCAATAAAATCCAAAACGAAATGAAAAGTTTTGACCAATTGCCGTCAAACATTAAAATTGACTACACAGGTCAGATTGAAGAACAAAACAAGCAAATGGCTTTCTTAATGGGTGCCTTTTTCACAGGTTTGGCCTTGATATTCTTTATTTTGATTTTCCAATTCAATTCCATTTCCAAACCTGCTATTATCATGTTGGCCATCTTTTTAAGTCTGATTGGTGTTTTCGGAGGAATCGTGATCACGGGCGCTCCTTTTGTTATTATGATGACCATGATGGGAATTATTTCTTTGGCGGGTATTGTTGTGAACAACGGCGTGGTTCTACTCGATTATGCCCAGTTACTCATCGATAGAAAAAAACAAGCATTGGGTCTGGATGAAGCCGCTTATTTGAAAAAAGACACCTTATTTGAATGCGTTGTGCTCGCAGGTAAAGCCCGATTGAGACCGGTGTTGCTCACCGCCATCACGACTATTTTAGGATTGATTCCTTTGGCCATTGGATTGAATCTCAATTTCTATACGCTATTCAGTGAATTTGATCCACACATTTACTTTGGAGGGGACAATGTTATTTTCTGGGGACCGCTGGCATGGACTGTTATTTATGGATTGTTTGTGGCCACTTTCTTGACACTGATTGTGGTTCCCATCTTGTTTTTCTTAGTCACGCAATTTAAAATGTGGTGGCAATTGAAAAGAGCTTAACCAACAAAAGGGTGCGCATATGAATTTTATGCGCACCCTTTTCACGAAATCTCATTCTTGAGGAGACGAACATCTCGAAAAAATCGAACAATTATCGTACCTTTGAAAGGTTCATGAGCAACATCAAAACATACACGCTAGCGGAAGCTAAAAAAGCGCTCGAGCACTATTGCATTTACCAAGATCGATGCCACAAAGAAGTAGAAGAAAAGCTCGCCAAAATGAGGCTAATTCCTGCAGTTGTCGAGGAGATCATCACGCATTTGATCACCGAAAATTTCTTGAATGAAACCCGTTTTTCACAAAGTTTTGCAAGGGGAAAATTCCGAATTAAAAAATGGGGGAAATTGCGAATTACGCGCGAACTGAAGTGGCGAAATATAGCTCCTTACAACATCAAAAAAGGACTGGAAGAAATTGACGCTGAAGATTACCAAAAAACATTGCATTCATTGATTGAAAAAAAAATGGAATCCTACAAAAACGTTGCCCCCCAGACCAAAAAGAAAAAAACGACCGATTATTTGTTACGTCTAGGTTATGAGTACACGCTCATCAACGACGCTTTTGCTGCGTTTTTGTCATAAGTCCTTTTTTTACAGTGCGCCGATTCGATTGAAAATCAAAAATTTCCTCGTTAAAGTTCACTTCTTCGTCAAACAATTCCCGAGCATAAATGGCGTTTATTTTGGAATTGATTGCATGGTACACCGCGATAATTTTCTCAATTTGTTGCCTGACCTCTTCGGCTTTGATGGACGTAATTTCAGACATATCTTTCAAGCGCAATACTTCTGAGTTCAACACATTCAAACGAGCGTCAAAACCATGCGTTTTTAATTCATTGATTTTCAAAGAATCTCTGATTTTTCCAACGATGCCCTGCAATTCTTCTGACATCTCCAAAGCTGTTTGAGGACTAACACGACCGTACTGTTCTTTTAAGAAATTAGTCAACTTAAAATAACCCGCCCAATCTTTGATTTTTTCTTTGGAAACGTCTGTCAATTCCTCTTCAAAAGAATACGTGTTTTGCTCCGTAAAAACATCCTGTACAGCTTCCTCCACTGAAATATCTTGGGGCGTTTTCTCCTGATTCATTCTACAAGAAGACAGGCAAAACATAAAAAAGAAAAAAAATATCTGAAATCTAAAAAGCAAACCTTTTGTTTTTATGTTGCGAAGATACAATTATTCAAAAAATAAATGGGCTTGTGTTCTTACTTTGCAAAAATGAAAAAACCCCAACCTCATAAAGCTTCTATTTTCTCGCATGCCTCAGGAACACATCTCAAACAAAGCTTTTAAAATTTAAAAATAGAATAGCAAACAAAGCGTCGAATACCTACATTTGTCAAATCTTATGTCTAGAAACCAAGAAAAAACGTCCTTATGTTATTGACCGATTACGAATCTTTTCCCGAAAATTCCAAAGTATGGATCTATCCAGCCAGCAGGAAATTTTACCCACAGGAAATTCCAGAGATCAAAGCAAAAACAGAGACGTTTTTAAAAAAATGGGCGCAAGAAGGGGAAATAGTCTCTAGTAAATACGGACTCTTTTACGATCGTTTTATCGTTGTATTTACAACCGCTGAACCTGCGCTAAAAACAGAAACAATTGATCAGATGATTGCCTTTGTCTTACAATTGCAGAAGGAATACGAGCTTGAACTGCTCGACAAAATGAATGTCTGCTTCAAACAAGGAACGCATGTACAATACAAAGACCTCAAAAATTTTAAACAACTCATTAAAAATCGTTCCGTAAATCGCAATACTGTTGTTTTTGACAATCGAGTGGCGACCAAATATGAATTTGACAACTTTTGGGAAATCCCAGCTTCGGAAAGTTGGTATGACTCTTTATTCCAAAAAAAATAACCGTTCTCAAGAGGCTTTCAAAGACGCCACAAAAGCCTCAATTCCCATACTGTCTTCCACAGAAAAATCACCGATTTTCGTTCTTCGCAAAGCGGTCAAGTGCGCACCTGAATTCAATGCTTTCCCAAAATCATAGGCCAAAGAGCGAATGTAGGTGCCTTTGCTACACACGACCCTAAAATGTACATCCGGCAGGTTCATTTTTGTAATTTCAAAAGCATCGATTTGAATTTTTCTCGTCGGTATTTCTGTACTTTCTCCTGCCCTCGCCAACTCATACAAACGTTTTCCGTCTTTTTTTAATGCCGAAAATATCGGAGGCTTTTGATCTTGTACACCCACAAACTTTTCAGTCATATCATAGATGACTTGCTCTGTTAAGTGCTCGGTTGGAAAGGTTTGATCTATTTCAGACTCCAAATCATAACTTGGCGTTGTGGCACCCAATCTTATGACACCGGTGTATTCTTTAGTTTGCGCTTGGTATTGTGCAATTTTCTTGGTGAATTTTCCAGTACACAAAATTAAGAGCCCTGTTGCCAAAGGATCCAATGTTCCGGCGTGACCTACCTTTATTTTTTTTATTGAAAACCGCTGTCGAATTTCCCACCTCAACTTGTTGACAACTTGAAAAGAAGTCCAATGCAACGGCTTGTCGATGAGTAGTATTTGTCCTGCCTTAAAATCGTTTTCTGTTCGCATCATTACAGACTCAATTCATAAATAAAAAAATGGATGATCAAGAAAACAAGCCCCACAAAAATGCGATAAAACCCAAATACCTTGAATCCGTTTTTCGTCAAAAAACTGACAAAAGACTTGATGGCTAGTAGCGCTACGACAAAAGCAATTGCATTTCCAACAATCAAACAATTGATCTGATCAGTACTGAGTTCAAACCCTGCTTTGTAATAATCGTAACTTTTTTTTGCCGTTGCTCCCAACATGGTGGGTACTGCCAAGAAAAAAGAAAATTCAGCCGCTGTTTTTCGATTGATTTTTTGCGTCATCCCTCCCACAATACTAGCACCGCTTCTCGATGTTCCAGGAATCATGGCCAAGCATTGAAAAAAACCAATTTTCAAAGCCGTTGCATAACTGATGTGCGCGTGTGCATTTGGATTCCCTTCGGCTGCAATTTCATTTTCTTTGAACCAATCGTCAACTTTCAACAAAACAATGCCACCAAGAATAAGGGAGAAGGCAACCACCACTGGACTTTCTAACAAACGATCAATCGTATCATTCAAAAGAAAACCCAATAAAGCCGCCGGCAAAAACGCAATCCCTAATTTCAAATAAAAATCAAAACTCTGGAAAAAACGTTTCCAATACAAAACGACCACAGATAATATAGCACCCAACTGAATCACAATGGTAAACAATTTGGTAAAATCATCTTCGGCAATTTTCATAAAGGACGAAGCAAGGATCATATGCCCTGTTGAAGAAACAGGCAAATACTCAGTAATTCCCTCAATAATGGCCAAAACAATAGCAGCAAAACGATCCATCTTATTTTGTAGGATTTAGCAGAATTGCATATACCTCGATCCCAAAACCAATCAAAACAAGCGTGGGAGCCAAACGAATTCTTTGAAAATTATAGAGTTCCTTGTTGAACAACTCAGGATTATCGCTGCCACCGCCTGCCATGAAAACAAAACCAATGGCTACAAAGACCAACCCGATGAGCATCCAACGGTAATTTTTTTTGCCGAATAAAAATTCACTTTTCCATTTTTTTCCTCCCATTTGTTCTTTTTGTAAAAATCTCTGTATTTATTATTGTCAAGACTCGTAAAGCTGGTCTGTTTTTAAATTTAAAAATCGTTGCGTGGCAAAAAACGTACTCAACCATGTAATCAAAAATCCTGTTAAAAATAGCCCCGCAACAACCATAAGCAATTCGCTTTTATTCGACCACAATTGCAATTCTGGAAAATATTGAGAGAGGTAATACGATAAAAATCCCAAACCAAAACTCGCCAAAAAAGCGCCTACTAGACCCAATCGGACCCCTCTCCATACGAACGGTCTTCGAATAAATCGCTTTGTAGCACCCACCATTTGCATGGTTTTGATCGTGAACCTTTTCGAATGGACTGACAAGCGAATGGAACTATTAATTAATAAAATTGCCACCAAAGCGAAAAAAGCAGCAATCACCAAAATCCAAAAGCTAATTTTTTGAATATTTTGAGTCAACAATTGTATCAAAGGCTCGTCATAAACAACCTCTGTGATATAGGTGTTTTCTAACAATTCATT
>CAXRIA010000020.1:0-73129 GCA_964230805.1 Flavobacteriaceae bacterium | reverse complement strand
AGTAGCCTCCTTTTTGGAACACTGGTTTAGAATGAATTTTTTTAATAGGTTTTTATAATGTTCATCTGAATTCATAAGATACCTTCTTGCCTATATAATACAGATGAGTTGGTTGTGAGTACTACTCGAAGCTTGTTTTTTATTAAAAATTACCATTTATGCAAGCCAGTTCGATGAAATCAGTGTAATGGATAGAGCGACATCTCCATGCTTTATTAAGAAGTCTTTGATAGTGGCCAAAGCTTTGCTCATTTGCCCTTTGACAGTACTGATGGAAATATTTAATTCTTTGCTGATTTCTTTGTAGTTTTTGTCTTCCTCGCGAGACATTTCAAAAATAATTCTTCTTCTTGGAGGTAATTGTTCGGTCGCCTTTTTTTTAAGGATTTCATAATAAGATTCCGCTGTTTTATTTTCAATGGGACTGTACGACCTTTGACACTCGTAGAATACCATTTTTTTGAGTTTTCGATTGTTTGCCGTTTTGCTAATGAGATTGAATGTTAGGTTACGAGTAATGGTGAATACATAAGATTTAAACGATAATTCTGGGTTCAGTCTATTTCTGTGCTTCCAAATATTTAAGAAGACCTCTTGAACAATCTCTTCTGCCAATGGATGCGTTTTTAGCATACTTATGCTGTAGGCGTAAACGTCGTTATGGTAGGTTTCAAAGAGGTCTCGAAAGGCTTTTTCGTTACCTGTCATAAGTCTTTTTACTAAAAATATTTCATGGTTTGTTCGGTCCATTGTAGTCAACTGATTTAATAAAAACATTTCTCATTTAAATGACATATCAAGTGAACGGTAAGAACTTTTTCAACGCGAATGGTGCTAAATTGTGCTGAGTAAACGGCCATTTTTTTGCTCAAACGGTTGTTCTTGTGTTTTTTTAACTTGGTGTTAAAAAAAACAGATTTGTTTCGTAATTCCTGTGATTAGAAACTATTTTAAAATGCTTAAAAAGTTACTAGCCAATTCAGAACACTTGGTATGAAGGGGTAGTACGCTGCTTTTCGATTGAAAAGCAATGGGGTAGTAGATGGGTTTTTATTCAGTAACTAGGGATTTCTATCCTTGTGTCTAAAAATGAGGACCCATACAGCCCTCAAGATACTATTTTTTTTTAAATAATACTACATCGCGGATTCTAGTATGATTTTCAATGGAAAGGCAATATATCAATTGAAATAGTGCCTTTATTTTTCAATAGCGATTAGTGTGATTTGCATTTTTGGAAAGCATAGGCCATTCACTATTCATTAAACCAGTTGCATTTGTTTCCAATGCATATAATTTCCCAGTATCGTGTGCGTTATTTCTGGTAAGGATGTAAATTACACCATTCACATCTATAGTCGCAGAGGATCTTATCTCTTCATTTAATTGTGTTGGAGCCCATTCATTCTGTCCATTTGGTCCAACAACATAGAAATAGCCGTCTGTATCCCCAAAATAGATATTCCCCTCGTTATCCAGTGCAGGAGCAGATAGGATTCTGCTTTGAGCACCTATGGTTGGATATTCCCATTTTTTAGTTCCATCTGTATTGTAGGCGACCATTTTACCATCCTCTCCTCCTGCATATATGGTTCCGTCCTCTGCAATGGTTGGACCTCCTAGTTCCATTTTGGCCAATGGACGTGGATCACTATCCCAAATTAAGGAACCATCCGTCAAATTAAAAGCAGAAAGATATCCTGTATTATCTGACGTTTTGTAAGTCAGATAAATTCGGTTAAGATTTTCGGAAATGGCTGGAGTTCCAGCAGTATACGTTCCATAAGTGACTTCCCATTTTAAAGTGCCATCTGGATTAATGGCATAAAGATTGTCGTCTGTAGAGGCGATATAAATCACACCGCTTGAATCGATTACAGGTGTTGCTCTTATATCACCACCGGTTGGAAATTCCCATATCAGTTCTCCCGTGTCTGGATTCAACGCAAAAAGTATGTTGTCATTCTCCATACCAATGTAAATGGTTCCATCTGCGGCAATGGCAGGTGAGGAATATTTTACAAAACCATCGTTTGCTTCATCACTTAAACTGTTTAAATTAACACTCCACTTAAGGCTCCCGTCAGTACTGTAAGCGTTGAATATTCCGTCATAGTCACCGACAAGCAAGGTTCCATCTGAAGCTATGGAGGGTGACATACGGATGATATCGTCTGTGAGATCACTCCATAAAAGAGTGCCTTCTTTAATTGTTAAAATGTTATCGCCTCTTTCTGGTGCACTAGATTTTGCATCTGTTACAACATAGACGGTTTCATTTGATACAGCAACAGAAGTATGGGTAGATTGAAAGGGAACATCATACGACCATAATACCGAAGGTGCAGTTCCTGACGTTGAAAAAACACGAACATTTTTTGTAAAAGTATTGTCATTTGTATTCTCTTCATTATCAGTAACTGTGAGCGATATTGTAAATTCACCAATATCGGGATACGTATAGACGGGTGACTGTTCTGTCGATGTGTCATCATTTCCAAAATCCCAATGCCAAGAAACAATTGTTCCATCTTGATCAAATGACATGTCGGTCAATGTGATTCTTTCACCCAAATTGATAAGATCTTTACTAACTTCAAACGCTACGGTTGGTAAAGAACGTAAATTTGTTTCTTCATTGTCTTCGCATGATATGAGTAGCACTACCAATAATAGCATTGCACTTTGTAGAATAAGCTTTTTCATCTTTTTTGTTTTTTAATAATGATATCCTTTTTTACGTAAATAGTTCAGTAACAATTGGGGTCTGTCGGTTTGAATAATATCTACATTATTGTAGATATACCAATTGTATATTTTTGGGTTTAAAGCGGCTTGCTCGTCATCATTACCTATTGAATTGACCCAAACACTGCTTCCTGATTTTCGGACACGGTCAAATTGGTCAATCATTGGCTCTAGATTGTTTCTTATGGAAAATTCTATGGCAACAGGTGGCCAATTTTTTAGATAATCATTTACGACCTCATAGGCATTATCACTAGAAAGTTTAACAATTGGCATAAACAGGATGTCATCAAGGTAATCACCAAATTCAGCTTCAACATTTTGTCTAGTTTTTGCTCCTTTCACGAGCACCTGACTTTGGGTTTTGGTTTTCTTTATCACCTCATAACATTCAGCAAAAATGTTGTAACTTTTGTCTAAGTTCACCAGAATCTTACCTTTCGCAAGCTTCAATGCTTCTTCTAGGGTTGGGACTTTGTGAGCTGTTTTTTTGTTTAAACCGTTGACCAAATAAAATTTCTGAAGTTCCTTATACGTAAGTTCGCTAACTTTTCCTTTTCCGTTGGTAGTTCTGTTTATGGTTTTATCGTGCATAAGCACTAAAACGCCATCTTTTGTTTTTCTGACATCGATTTCTACCATGTCTACTCCCATATCAATACAGTTTTGAATGGCTTGCAATGAGTTTTCTGGCGCATTTCGCCAATCCCCTCTATGAGCAACGACCATGATTTCTTTGTTTTGGGAGTCTTTAAGATTTGCAATGAAACCCTCGATTGTTTGTTTTTTGGGTGTAACTTTTATCTCCTGCACTTTACAGGAACATAAAGTCAATACCAAAAGGAATTGTATTAATTTTTTCATGTCTTTAAAAAATATTGAGTTAGTCTCTTATCCTATAGGAAGCCCCAAGGAAGAATGTTCTACCAAAATCCCGTTTGACCAATGCGGCAAAATTTGGAGAATTAGGAATATCGTAATCTGTGCGCCTTCCACTATCTGTTAGGTTCTGGCTAAGGAAAAAGATATTTAGGGATTTGTTAACCTTGTATTTTAGTTTAAAGTCAACGATGTCACGACCGAGTTGCCTTCTATTTCTTTCTGGGTTCGAGGTGTCGATACGATCAAGGAAATCACCTGTGTAGTGATATGCCAATCTTCCCTCAAACTTTCCTTTTTGGTAATAAATACTTGCATTGTACACTTCATTAGATTGCTCTAAAAGCCCACTTAACTCGGTATAAGGGAATAAATCATTTCTACCGTCACCGTCTTGGTCGTTCTTGTCTTGGTCGTCTTGGTCAAGTTCAGATGTGTTTGGAACCAATACCTTTGGATCAAAGATATACAGGGCATTCAACGATACCCCCAAGTTGTTTAAAAATCCGGGTAAAAAATCCAAATCTTTTATAAGGTTGAACTCAAAGCCGGTAATCTTCACGTTTTGGTCTAAATTGCTAAAAGATGAAATAAAAACAGGTCTGACTAGCCCATTGAGTTCGACGGGAGCAGAGGGTTCGGTAAGTCTAAAGAATTCGTTTTTGATATTCTTGTGGAACAATCCCACGGATAAAAGTCCTTTGTTTTTGTCCAAATAATATTCAAGGGATAAATCGAAATTATGGGATTCTCTTGGTTTTAAATCGGGATTTCCTTTATTCCCACGCAGCTCATCTTGCTGAGTTCCTTCGGGAATATTTAAGCCTTCACCTCTGGGAGCAAATGATATAAAATCAGGCCTCCCTAGACTTTTACTATAAGAAGCCCTGATCTTAAAATCATCGCCAATATTAAAATGGGTGTTCACAGATGGCAACCAAGAAGTATATCCGCCGTCTTCGGTAGTGTCTTCCCAATTTTGAATGTTATTATTTTCGACTTGCCGTCTAGCTGTACTCGTAAAATCAGTATTTTCTACTCTGAGACCAGCATTGATATAAAGTTTTGGCCCCTTGTAGCTGAACAAGGCATAAGCAGCCCATATTTTTTCGGTAACGCTATAGTCACGGTCATTATTTCTTAGGAATCGTTCTTCATAGGTAAACAGAGATGCATCAGCACGAGTTTTCATTAATCCCTCAATAACTTTATCTTCATCAAGTATGAAAATCGAGTTTTGATTTGATATACCGATCAATTCGGGATCATAACTAGGTCCGATAAAATCCGTAGCTACAAAGTTGTTAAACTCTACAGGTATCCAGTTGTTCTGGTCTCGGTTGTAATTTCGGTCTATGTTTCTAAATTTTGCCCCAATTTTATACCCAAACCCGTTTTTGTGGATGTTATTTTCATAATCAATTTGGGTTTCATAAACCTCTTCCCTTAAATCTCGTAAGTCTTGGTAATTGACAAAACTCCCGCGCAGGAAACGCGAATCCAAGTTGTTATATGCTTGCATATCCAATGGTGTAAGTAAGGCATTTCTGTTTGCAAGTTCATAATGATAGGTAGATTTGAGTCCTGAGCCGCTACTGGTATCGGTTGTGATAAATCTGAAAACATTCTCATCATTGAGGAATTTTGCACCGGAATAATTTCCTTTTACAGAAAGAAAGCCATTACTACCAATACTTTGGTCAAGGGTTAACTGGCTACCCCAAACGTTTCTAGTAAAATCAAAAAGGCCGATTTCCAAACGGTGTTCAAAGTCAATGAACCCAGAAGTTTTTGTGCCAAAAATTCGATTTTTATCAAAAAGAGCTCTATTGCCATGACGAGCTTCGTCGTCTGTTCCCTCGTTGTAAAATTGCATAAACTTAAACTTAGTTCTTCCATTGAGTTTATAGTCAAGTACGGCACTCAAACCAATACGCTCCCTGTTATTCAAATAGATAAATCTGTTAACCCCCTCAGGCGCTGCATATACCTCATCGTCGTTGAAATCATAAATTTGCCCATCCCTTTCCAGTTTCCTGCCATCCGCAGTGAATACGGGCGAGAGTGGTTGGTTGTCAGTGGTTCTGAAAAAATTGATTCTCTGTGCGTTTTCTAAATGGTCTGTATAAGATACTCTTTTGTAGTAATCTGCTGCAATGAGAATTCCCAATTTATTTGCGCTGTCTGGTTTCCAAGCAAAAACCATATCGCCTTTGGTTGAAGGATTTACATCACGTGGACCGTCATTATTTTCGTACGTTCCTCCTCGACCGTAGAGTTTGAAGTAATATTTGCCTTTGTAATCAAAAGCAGAACGAGGAACAAGATTGATGTGAGCACCAACGCCACCTGCATCCAAATCAGCAGTAAATGTTTTTACTGTTTGTAATTCTTTTGACAGAGATGAAGGTAAAACATCTAAAAATACGCGACGACCGTTCCTGTCCGGTACGGCGATTCGACTACCGTTTACACTAAAGAAATTGTAATCTGGATTGAGCCCTCTTACCGATACAAAGCGCGTTTCGCCTTGATCTCCCTTTTGCGATACTCCAGGGATTCTTCTTAAGGCATCTCCTACGTTGTCATCGGGCAGGCTCCCGACTTCGTCTGAAGAAATTGCATCAACGATTTGTACATTGTCTCGTTTTGTAGAAATGGCATTTAAGTTTGATCTGCGTTGACCAACGATTACAACTTCATTTAATTCAGAAGATTCTTCTTCCATTTGTATTTGAAAATAAGATTGTTTACCTACCTCAATTTCTTGGGTTTTAAAACCGACAAATGAAAAAACCAATACATTGGCATCCTCTGGTATTTCGAACGAAAAATCACCTTCAAAATTAGTATTTGTACCCACAGTAGTATCTTTTACAAGAATATTTACTCCTGGTAAAGGTTGATCGTTCACATCGGTCACTTTTCCGCTTATTGATTTTTGTTGATCAACGGATAGCTCTTTTGTAGGCTTTTCCTCAATATAAATGGTATCGTTTTTGTTAATAATGATGTCAAAATTGGTTGTTGATAAGCTTCTATTCAGAAGTTCTCTTACAGTAATAGTCCCTTTTTTGAGTTGTAATGTTGGCAAATCATTGAGCAAGTCAGGCCTATATACAAATGAATATTCGGTTTGTCGAGCGATCATATCGAGAGCTTCTTCAACCGTTACAATTTTATCAGCATCGATTGTGATTTTTACATCCTCTGATAACAGGTTTCCGTTTGAGGAGCTAAAGACAGCCGTGCAAAAGAAAAAAATAAAACTTTTCAGAATTGCTAAGAACACACATTTTCTTTTAATTAAAATCGTTACTGTAAACTTGGTTTTCATATGTTTGAATTGTATTAGTTTTTTATCAATGAATACGCATTACAGGGGAAATAATTGTTCGTTTGTCATAGATCGAAACATCTCTCTTTTCGGATCTTTCTTTGTGTTATTTTAGGCTATGGCTTGCTATTTTGGTGATTATTTTGATTTATTTTTAAGAGCACTTTTTTATTATTTAGCTCATAACTAATGCCATTGGCAGTTGTAATGGTTTCCAAGACATCTCGAATGCTCAATTTTTTGTTCAATGTTCCACTAAATATCATGGGCTTTAGTGCTTGGTCATCAAAAACAACGTCAATTTCATACCAACGTGCAAGGACTCTCATAATATTCATAAGGGATTTGTTTTTAAAATTAAAGACACCGTTCTTCCACGCGATTTCATGGTAAACATCGATAGTCTGAATCGATATTGTTTTGTTGCTAACACGTAAGCCTGCTTGCTGATTCGGGGCTAAGTCGTAGGAGGTATCTTCCACATTTACAGCTACCTTTCCTTCCACGAGCGTGGTGTATACAAAATCTTCATTTTGATAGGCTTTCATATTAAACTCTGTGCCGAGTACTTCGATCTCTTGTGCATTATGGATTACTTTAAATTTAGCTCCTCGATGAAGAGAGCTAGGGGACACGTCAAAGTAGGCTTCTCCATAAATCAGCTCAACTTTTCGATCAGCCTTATCAGAAAATCTTACAGGATACTTTAACTGGGATTCTGAGTTCAACCAAACTTTTGTGTCATCAGCGAGCGTTATGAAGAACTGCCCTCCACGCGGAATGGTCAGATAATTGTAAACCGATTCTTTTTTCTCTTTACGAGTGTTGTTGTATGTAATTTTCTCTCCGTTGCTGTAGGCATTTTTTGTTTGGACAGATTTTCCTTTTTCTAATTCAATATGAGAACCGTCTTCTAATGTTAGAAAGGCTTTGTCTGTGCCCGGGACAATCTCTCTTTTTGCAATGATTGGTTCTTCTATATTTTTTTTTGAGGTATAGAAAAAAAATGTCAATGAAATTAGAATGAAAGCAGATGCTACCGCGGTATATTTCCAGTAAAGCCTGCGTACAGGTAAATCGATTTTAGTTTTTAGAGATTTCCAATCAGCAGTTTTTTGAATCGTATATACCAGTTCTGTACGCTTCTGAATACTTTCTTTATTGGTAAGTTGGTCAAGGATATAATCTTTGTCTGATAGATCAAATAGGTCTGAACGCTCTAAACTTTTAGGAAGTTTATCATTCAAAAGCGCTTTCGCTAAATTTTTTGAGAGCTTTGTAATTTTGTTGAATTTGGATGTCATATGTCTTATGACGAGAAAAGTACGTGAGGGGGTAAAGAGAATCTTATTTTTTTATTGAATAAATCTGAAATTATAGGGTTAATCAAAGACAAAAGCGATGAAGATAAAGTGGTTTTTGAGTAGCGGGCGGAGTTTTTTGTAGGCTATTTTTTTTTGAGCCTTTACAGTGTTGATTGACACATTTAACTGCTCTGCTATTTGTAAGTTTGTGAATTCTTTGATGCTTAATCTTATTACTTGTGCACATCTATTCGGTAGCGTGTTAATTGCCTCTTCAATGATGGTTGCGGTTTCGACCACAACTACCTCACGTAAAAAATAGGTTTCAGATTTCATTTTTTCAATTTCTAAATTCGATAAATAATCTGTAGTTCTATTTCGTTTGTTTTTTAGGTAATCAAGAGATCTGTTTTTTACTGCAGTATAAAGGTATGATGTTGTGGTATGTTTATTTTGAAATTGGATCTTATTTTCCCATATTTTGATAAAAACATCCTGAACGATGTCTTTGGATACCTCAATATTTTTTAAATATTTATTTGCGAGCAAACACAAGGGGGGGTATTTTCTATTGAAGAGGTCTTTATATTCCTTCAGTGTTAAACGATACATACTTCACTTTTGCAATTTTCATCTTATTTTAAAGATATTAAATTTATAGAAAAGAAATTAAATTATTCTAATTCGTCGATATATGTCGTTTTGAATTACACTCAATTTTGGGTGATTCAAGAGTTTAAATTTATGTTAATAAGGAATACGATTGCGATTGATTACAGTCTTTGTAAACGTGAGTTTTGATCGGTGAAATTTGAGGCTTTTTAAAAATCAATTTTTCGCAATCTATGCCAAAAACAATTTAGACAAGATTTACTTTTTAGTGTCGTTGGGACGACAGGATTTAGAGAATCCTTTTGCATCGTGTTTGTTGCAAATAGATGCCGAATGCTGGCACATGTTGGTATTTCCCTTTGTTTTTTCAAACCAGCACAACTGGGTTCAAACCAAAAAAAATACCCAACTTCTTAGAAGTTAGGCATCTGCTTGTCGGGATGACAGGATTTGAACCTGCGACCACACGGCCCCCAGCCGTGTACGCTAACCGGACTGCGCCACATCCCGAATAATTTCGTGGGGCAAAAATAAAAAAAAGCCTTGTAATGGCAAATATTTTTTGATGGTAGAGAGATGGTGTTACGTAAATATTTTTATTTTCAATTAGTTGAGTATTAGCTATGGGACAATCTTAGAAATGAACTCAAATGTTAGCGTAGGTCTTTTCCGTAATTATGTGGATGGGTTTCGTAATTCGTTCTAATATAAGAATAGCGCACAATTTATTTATTTGCGCACATTGATTTTCGCAATAAATTAAAAGCCTTCGTAATATGAGCTTCCACAGACTTAATAGACAAGTTCAAATAAGTAGCGATTTCTAAATTGCTCAACCCTTCTTTTTTACTTAAGAGAAAAGTTTGTTTGCATTTGGGAGGAAGCTTTTCAATTTCTTGTCGAAGAATTTGTATCAATTTTTCTGGGGGGGCATACCCATTTTCAATACTGTTTTCTATTTTGTTTAGATGTTTTTTTGTGAGATTTATTACAGATTTTCTCTTGCGGTAATGGTCGATAAACTGATTATAAACCGATCTATAAAGATAGCTTTGAACAACAAAGTCGTCGTTGAGTTTTTTTCTATTTATCCAAACATTCACAAATACATTTTGTACAATATCCTTGGATAAATCTTGGTTCTTGGACAATTTAGTTGCGTACACCCAAAGTTGGTAATAATATGTGTGCATCAAAAAGGAATAGGCTTCGGATTTTCCTTTTTTTAAAGCCCTTATTAGGGTTATGTCCCTGTTAGAATCCCCTTTCATGTTAAGTTAGAATACTTAAAAAAACAAGTAGGGGAGAGACTATTTTTTACGAAAATAAGAAAAAATAATTATAGAAGTTAGGGTTTTGTTAAAATTACACGTAATCAGATAGTAAAATGTTGATAAGTAGAACTATGTTTATAAAATAATAATTTGTGATAAATATACAAAGGTTGTTTTACGAATGTAGATGTAAAGCCATTTGGGTGTTTGATTCGAAATTCGGAAAGTTAAAAGCTGTTTGGGACGGTGTGAATATGAAATACGACAGCTTGTAAATGCAAATACAAGTTTCTTGAGGAGGAAGCTTTTGAACGTATCAATAAGAAGCGTAAAGATAGAAGTATTGAAATAGTTTTTTTCGGAACGCTGCCTTCATCTGTGTACAACGAGTACATTACATTTAAATAAATAAAAACAATTAACAAAATCTAGCCGTATCATGAACAAAAAAAATAATTTTCACGTGTTATTACACACTACCTTACTAGTGTTTTCTTCAGTAATTCTAGGTGTGCATGCACAAGACTACTCTTCTTTGACTATAGAATACTCGGGCACGATCGATTCTGATCTGTCTGACAGGTTTAGTTTGTTTGTGGGTAAAGGAATATTAACAGAAGACATAGCGATTTCTAAAACCGATTATTGGGCCGATTATGTTTTCGAGGATAATCATAAATTGCCAACACTTCATGAATTAGAGAATTTTATCGATAAAAATGGTCATTTGCCCAATATTCCTTCTAAAGACGATGTCTCGGAAAAAGGGTATGATATGCACACTATGAACGTCTTGTTTTTGGAAAAAATAGAAGAATTAACCCTATACCTCATAGCTCAGCAGAAAAAAATCGATCAACTTACCTCCCAATTGGAAAATGAGTGCAAATTAGAGGATCGATATCATCGGAAGCCTAGCAATGCCGATTTCGAAAATAATGAAAATTGCAAACCATGAGAAAAATTTTGATCCAAATAGATACCTCAGTACTCGGTTGGTGCAATCGTGTTCGTTATGCTGTGAGTTTTGTATTTTTCGTCTTTATTGGCTTGACTTTCTTCGAAACTACAGCACAAACACAAACGTATTACTCTCCCAATCCAAATATGGATTCAGGATTTAATGAAGAAGATCTCATCATGCTCGATTATGGGTCTCTCTTTCATAAGGATGCAGATTCTGAAAGCGGTATTATCGGCACTATAAATGGGGAGTCTTCCCAAATATCAGTTCGTGTATTTATGTATGATTACGATGCAGATGATGGTCTAGGGCAAGAAGTTTATTACGCGTGGATTGATGAAACTCAAAGTGAGTACAGTGAACTTTACAATATTGACGTCAGGGCGGCTCTGCCTGAAGTTCTTATTTCCGAAACCTTGGATTATGCTCAGGCCTTTCTTTATAATACGAATGATCTTAAGGGAAGAGCTCAGTTTTACAATGTCTATGATAACAACAATTGTGAACCGGGGCTTTTCAGTAAGATTTTGGATAATATTAAAATTTCTTTTGGCGATTTTTCCAGTAGGTGTAAAACCCCTGTTCAGCCTGTCGTAATTAAAATTGAAGTGCAAGGACAAGCCACATTAGGTTCAGCTAAAGTACCAGGGGTTGGCAAAGTAGAGCTCGATGAATCTCTCGACATTTTATTTAGAGATACATCTGGAAACTTTAAGGTGTTCTGTGAAAATCCTGAAAATTCGGAGAATATTTTATGTGACACCCTTGATAAACTTCAAAATCCAGAAGATACGGAAACGGATGATGGTTTAAAAGAAGACTTGTTCATTGCGATGCACAGGGGGTGGTGGGGTTATGATTTGGGAACAGGGCCACCAGAAAATTCCCTATTGTCCGTCCAAAGTGCAAATGAGACTTATCCAAACAATCCTATCATTGAAATGGATTTGACTCTTACAAAAGATGATCGATTGATTTTTATGCACGATTTTGCGCTGAACAGGTTGACAGATTATTCGGGTGATGCGTATTCTTTTGAATTGCCTTGGTCGGATATAAGTCCCTATAATGTTAAAAGACGTGATGGGACAATAGTAGATGATACGCCTTTAACAAAATTTCATGACGTATTGGAATTTGTACGAGACAACAACCTCATCATGATGGTTGATGTCAAAGAATTGCAATCCTGGGGAAGCGATGATGAATGTGTTGCAAATTGTGATTATCAATCCAAAGAAAAACAGGAAAAAAGTTGGCAAAAAGTAACGAGACAAATCTTAAGGCAGGCAGAAAGCATGCAAGCCAAAAAAAACTTGATTATCAAAACATACTACACTTATAATAGGGTGAGAGAACTGATTGGGGATAAAATGATGCCTTGGGTTTTATGGACTCCGATGATAGTGCCCAACAGATTTTCAAAAGGGGAAAAAGGTCAACAAGAGATGGTTGAGTTTATACAAGAATGGAATAGAGAAGGAATAAACATGGTTGCATGTTTTGAGACCAATTTTTTTCCTGAAAACGATATACAATTAAAACCATTTTCCAATGAAAATGTTCAATATCAAAATTTGCTACATTACATATATGCAAATACAGGACGACGAAGCGGCGTTTTTTCAGAGGAACCTGTGGATCCAAAAGGAACGGTAAATCGTTGGGGCTCTTGGGGGGTGAAAGACACGCGTAAAGATGTTCGGGCAGATATTCTTTTTCTGCTCAAAATTCCCTATGGAAGGCAAATGCTCATAACAACTGACAGGGTTGACATATGGCAAGATATAAAGGAAAAACTATAAAATAGCAACTAATGAACAATCTAATAGTAAGGGCTAAGGTAGTATTCTTCATGATTTTCTCATGTTTCTATATACAGGTGCAAAGTCAGGATTATTCTTATTCAACCCGTGAATTCAATATGAGAACGAGTCTTTTGCTGGAAAGTGATGTGACCGAAATAGAATTTGAAGACTTATCGTGGACCCCCTTAACAGAGGGGGAGGGAGATGATGATAGCTTTATGTTAAAATTTGAAGTTGATGCGAAACAGGATGACGACTTCAGAGTATTGACATTTTATTATGATTCATTTGAAATTTTGAGGGTTTCAGTGAAAGATGGCACATTTTTGGTTCAACGACGGGCATCTGTGGCGGACACGGATTTTTACATAGATTACCAAATATTTGATCCGATGTTTCCGACGGCAGACACATTTCCATACACGGTAAAGATGTATGTTTCGAAAAATCTCTTGTGGTTTGAATCAGATAAATCAGGCGGGGATGAAAGAATCTATCATTCAACCATATTATGGGGACTAAACGATTTTGTAAAGGATAATAGAGGGGCATCAACTATTGATTATGTCGATGAATTTTTAACACAGACTGAAAACGCAAAAATCAAGATTGAAAATATTGATTCTGGTTCTCAGCTAAGAATTTATACTTACAAACACAGTGAGTTACTTGACGATATAAATAATGGTTTTTCTCAAGTTCCTCGGGGTTGGCGACGGGTTGTTGAAGACATTTCAGGCACTTATTTTTTAATCAATAGTGAAGGGAAATGCTTGGCCGAACATGGCCCAAATGAGAAAGTAATCGCAAAAGATGTTGGTGAAGACGATTACAGCAGATGTACAGTGTTTAAGCTTGATCAAAAAGTTGGGAGTACAGCGCAATATACTTTGGAAGGACCATCGCATTTTTTAAAACCTAAAACCAAAAATTTTTATACAAGTACAAAGAGTGTTACTCTTGGTGTTTTTAATCAAATATCTGACACCGATAAGTATCGATTTGGCAAATTAGCTGAGCCATATACCTTAGTATCTACATTTCCAGATTTTGAAGACCCAGCAGAGGTTCCTGTTTCAAGCTCGGGAAGTCATTCGGGGTTGATTCATAAAATTCTTTTTGAGAATGTTGATCTCTATAAAAAAATAGGGCTGTATGGCGGGGTTCCAGTTGCAGGAATTGGTGTGGTTGTGGCTGCTGGATTTGGGATAAGATATTTGGTAATTTCAAGGACGAGATCCTCAGTGGGAGCTGCTGATAGAAATCAGTATCGGATTTTAAGCGATCACGACAGCGGCAGCGAAGACCCTGAGGAAGTTCTACCTGAAAGAGCGCCAAGAGTTACAAGGGAGAACGTCTTTGACGAAATTAGACTGAGGGATATACAAAGTTCAATAGAAGAAAATCAAAGATTACTTCCGACGGAATTTGAGAATCAATGTCATGGTAGCATGTCAGAATCGGAAACTGAGTTTGTTGGTTCGGATTAAGACAAATTCGTATTCACATTCAATTTAGGGTTATTGAATTCGAAATATAAAAAACTTGATTTTTTTCTAGTACAGATTGCTTAAAAAGTTTGAATGAAATAAAAAATATTTAACACAAAAACAATGAAATATAAACACATATTAGTAACAGTATTTTTGGTATTTTTTATTATATCAGTGCCAAATACGTTGACGGCGCAGAAGCTTTGTGGCAAATGTGAAGAAGCACAAGATGAAAATGCTCAAGAAGGCCTTGAAGAGGGCGCTGAGTCTTCGGACGATTTTGTTTTTGAGTTGGGGGAAGAGGCTGGAGAGATGAGTATTGATGAAGCGGATTTGTTAGGTGCTGAGGTTGCAGATACTGCTGGTGAGGTTGCTGGTGAGGTTGCTGGTGAAGAAATTGCAGTTGAGCTTAGTGTGGAGATTTTGTCTGCTGGCGCAGAGATGGTCCCATTCGTTGGACCTGCACTGATGATGGCAGGGATGTTGTTTAGTCACCTTAACGATCAACTATCATATGATGCCTATAAACGTTATGAGAAAAGACATCATTTAGAGGCTCTTGAATATTGCATGCATTATGGAGACTACTCGTATCCTGATATTCCAATTTACCATTTGCCTGCTGAAGATTTAAATGGAGCCAAAGACACCCTATCCTATCTAGTTTATTTGAAAAAAACCATAGGTAGGCAAGAAGCAAAAAAATATTATCGTGATCATAGTTTGATTAGAATGCAAGATGATGTACCAAATAGGTTTCCTCAATTAGAGTGGAGGCATGGAGATCATTTTCCAGATATGACATATGTAATTTATGATCTTACAGCCCACGATCTCGTTAAAGAAAGAATGGGGCATCTCGTGTTCAATTTATATTATTCTCCACCTAGGAGTCAAAAAGAACATTATGAATTGCCTTTTTACACTTCGTTCTCAACTCCAACCATAACATTTAGTAAGGCTTCTGATGGTGGTTTGAATTATTCATATACAGCACATTGGCAGCACACCTATGTAGGATGGTATTATGATGTTTGGGGTGACGAACAAGCTGTTGGAGTTCTAAGATTTAAGGCAGAGAATGACTTGGATGTAAGTGGACAGGCTGAATTTGTGCTTACCACACAAAATTCGGACGGGTCTTTTACTGAATTGACAGAATTGGACGTGACGATCGATGACGTGAACGATCAGCAATTGGCCTTTAAATTGCATGATGTGGATATCTCGGATCATGCGAACAGTTCCTTATATATCAGTATGAAAATTGATATGCCTAGAAAGCATGCCACTCGTGGAGGGGAAAGTATTTTTCCAGAAAATTTTGATCCAAAATCTTCTGGGGGGAATGTTTTTCGATTAGACGACAATGTAAGTTTGGCACCTGGTACAATGGAATTTCTTGAAGGGGGAGATCCAGTAAGAAATTTAAGTAGACAATGGTACCCCAATTCCGCGGGATCGCAACCGAGTCTTTATGAAGACTACTTTATGCACTTCAGAATTCATGATTACCAACCGAGGGATACCGATGTAGCTTTGATTCAAAAACAATCGAGAGGAGTCTCTAATTCGGCCAACCCATTTCCAGTTATTTACAACACGGGTTCGGGTATGTTGGGTGAGATAGAAATTTTAGAACCCGATTATGGCAATTCAAACCTCTATATTGAATATCCAACAAGTTCGGATGGTACGCAAAAAAAAATCAACTATATTGAATTGGAAGATTTGATAACTGGAAATGTTGTTATTCTTCATGAAAGACCTCTTGTTGAACCTGCCATATTGAATGCGCATGTGATTTCGAAAGATAGCAAAAAAAATAAAAGATTGAGTGAAACATTGAAAAATAGTATCATAGCGAGTGGGAACAGTTCTGATGGCATGCCATCAGAACATATTCATACAAATGATATTATAGCGCATTTTAGTGATGAGGGATTATCAACAACTTTGGTAGACGAAAATGTAACCGAAGGAGCCAATACCTTCAATAGATGGATACTCCACAACGTGCCCTTTTCAGCATCTGATAAGATTGAGATAACCACGCATTACGAGGACAATACACTGACCAGAGGTGTGGTGGCCATGAATGATTTAGCGACCGGCATCATTCCGAGGGGCTATTATACGATTAATGTATACGGGGAGGAAGACCAATTTTTGAAAGAGAATGAAGGACTAACCATTGGAGAGGAAGAGGCAGAAGCTGCTAAAAACGAATGGTTAATAGATTACATATATGATGATAAATATGCTATCATGAATAGAGATACCAAAAAAGTATTGGGAGTCCTAGATGGGGAATTGGGGATGTATGACTGGAACATGCACGATTTTATTCAATTGCTGTGGCATCTTGAGATAACCGATAATGAAAAAATGTTGCTTTTATCTCCTTCAGAACATGTTTTTTTAACTGTTGACAGTGATACATCAGAACCCACAACATCATTAGAATTTTACGGAATTCAATTTGCATTTACCTATGTGGATGACGGTGAAACAATTATATCTAACGAAACTGTTTCTATTCGTCATGACGAAACCTCAAAAGTAATGGAGGTAGGTCCAAGAGGGAATAATCTTTTATTGAAAGGGCCCTCTGAAACTCATAATTTTAGCAGGCAAACAGAGTTTAGTTTCAATTATGTAGGATGTTTAAAATATAGTATTTCAAATCAAACAATTAGTGAATTCTTGGATTGGAATCAAGTCGATGGTTTGCATTGGAATTGGTCAGAAAATGATAAATCACATGTGTGGTTTGTGGAGCCACTCGACCAAAGCGACTCTTTTGTGATTTATGGCGAAGAGATGGCACTTTGGGGCAATGGGGAGCAGCTATTTGTTCATAGGAACCCGCCAGAAGGATGGAAAGAAAACAATGCGTATCATTTTAGTAAATATGAAGGATATGACTATCCTATAGCTCATTATGCCCTTGACGGAAATGCTGATGACAGCACAGTCAATGTGAATCACGGAACGGCCAGTGGCGGGGTTTCTTTTGTTGAAGATTCCGAACGGGGCACTGTGGCCCAATTTGACGGGTTGAACGATTACATCAGTACCAATTTTGATTTTTCACCGTTGGACTATGAGGGCGGTATGACCATATCGGCATGGTTCAAGACAGATGATTGGAACAATGGGCATGCTTCTCTGGTATCGGGGCCCGACATCGCCCTGGGGGCTGTGGGTTCTGAAAATAAAATCTATGCTACTGTCGTACAAGATCAGAATAATTATAACCTATTGACTCCCGATACCCCAATAAGTGAAAACCAATGGAACCATATTGCTTTGACTGTTTATACCGATACTGAAAACACAGAAGTTACGCAGAAGTTGTATGTCAATGGAGTGGAAATCGGTGAGAATACCGAGGCTATGGAAATAGTTAGGAACAGTAGTTATCCCGGGTTTACCACCTTGGGAAATTATTACGAAACAGAATGGAGCAATCATTACTACGGCTACATGGATGACGTTAAAATCTGGGGTAGAGCCATGGACGATGCAGGGATTTTTAGAGAATATCAAAAGACTATTTTTAACCAATCCTTGGTTTATGATAATTATAGTATCTCCAATTACTATGATGGGGATCCTATACAAGTAGACATGACCGATCACAGTGTATCAAATGGTGCTTACACAGAGGATCGGGATTATAAAGACGAATGGTTGGTGGAGCCTCAAAATGAGGGAGAATACCTTTACATCAGAAACCGAAGAAATATGCGTTTGTTAGATGTTGCTGATGAATCTCTCAGTGATGAAGCGCTCATTACCACCTCGTATTTGTCCAAATCAAAATCTCAGCGTTGGAAACTTCGTCCTTCGCAATTACAGGGATATTTTTATCTTCAAAATATGAATAGTGGTAAATGTATCACAAATAATGGTGATGGAACGTATTTGCAAAAAACTTGTTTTTTACCCAGTCATGAGGAGCAAACCGCCCAAATTTTCATTTTCGATTCCAAAGGAGGTGCTGTGCCAAGATATGCATCTGGAGAATATACCCTTCATACCAACCAATCTTATTTCACAGACCTTGAGGGCTTGTATTATGAGAATTTAATCAATGTTGATAGTCCCGATTTCGTTTATTGGGATTCTCCAACTGTCTTTGATGTCCAGTACCAAGGGGCAGGTCTGTACAGATTGTCTGTTTATAATAATGCAAGCTCAGCCTTCAAGACCTTGGTTCCCGAAAGCTCGGTCGATCATGTATCATACGATTACAGGGTGATGGCTGAAGAAATAGCGGACTCTGAAGGTAGTCAAAGCTACCATGAGCAATTGTGGTCTTTCGAAAAGGGATTTGGCACACAACTTCAATACCCCGAAGATAATGGAGATGGCCCATCTTTGGATTTGTTTGACATTGCTAGTGCAAAACAATTGGATCATGCTTTCTTTTTAGGGAGTTTTAATGTTGCTCCGACCGGTGATTCAGGAGGAAGTACTACCCTCGGTTATCTTTATGCAAATGATAGATATGTAAGAAAAGCTGATTGGAGTTTGGAGCCCGTGTCGGGAACGAGTGCGCAATCATTTGAAAGAACGAAAACAGATGATTTGAAAAACAGTGATATTCTTCAGCAAGAAAATAACAACTTACAAGAGTTGACTGTCTATCCCAATAGATCAGAGGGTATTTTCAATATATCATTTAATTCGGGGCAAGAGGGTGAAGTTGGATACGAAATCTTTGACCTTTCAGGAAGATCACTTCAGTCGGGCAGTCAAAACTTTTCTAAAGGGGATCATACTTGGCAAATCGATGCAAGGAGATTGTCCAGCGGATCATATGTTATCGTTATAATGGTCAATGATCAGAGAAAAGAGGAACGGCAGATTTTAATTTCTCGATTGTAAAATTTTACGATGAAAAGAATACAATATAGAAAGTACTTGTTCATGGGGTTCGTATGTATCCTATTGGCTGGGTATCCCCCGAAAGAACAGCGGCCGAACATTCTCTTTGCTATTATGGATGATGCAACCTACACGCACTTTGGTGCTTATGGCTGTCAGTGGATGAAGACCCCAAACTTTGACAGGGTCGCACAACAGGGGGTATTGTTTACAAGAGCATATACCCCAAATGCCAAATGTGCTCCTTCTAGGGCTTCGATTTTGACTGGTCGGAATTCTTGGCAATTAGAGGAAGCAGCGAATCATTGGGCCCTTTTTCCCGAAAAATTCAAAACGTATTCTGAGGCGCTCTCTGAGAACGGTTATCACGTAGGGTATACTGGTAAGGGTTGGGCACCGGGCGTGGCAGGTGAAATCAACGGAAAAAAACGTTTGCTGACTGGAAAAAAGTTTAATACAAAAAAAACAAAGCCTCCTACGAATAGTATTTCCAAAGTCGATTATGCTGCAAATTTCATTGATTTTTTAGATAAAAACAAAAGAGACAAACCTTTTTGCTTTTGGTTTGGATCCAGAGAACCCCACAGGAAATATGAATATGGCTCAGGAATTACAAAAGGAGGTAAGAATCTAGCGGATATTGACGAGGTCTATTCCTTCTGGCCAGATAATGAACGGATAAGAACAGATGTGTTGGATTATGCCTATGAGATTGAATATTTTGATGAGCAATTGGGCAAAATACTTGATGAACTGGAAAAAAGAGGGGAATTAAACAATACTGTTGTGGTGGTTACTTCGGATAATGGTATGCCTTTTCCGAGAATCAAAGGGCAGGAATATGAATTGTCCAACCACATGCCTCTTGCTATGATGTGGTTGGATGGAATCAAATACTCAAATCGGGTAGTTGATGATTTTGTGAGTTTTATTGATTTCACTCCTACATTTCTTGAGCTCGCGGGCATAACACCCAAAAAAAGCGGAATGAAGTTTATACAAGGGAAGAGTTTGATGAATCTACTATATTCTTCAGAATCTGGAATACTGGATAAGACCAGAGACCATGTATTGATCGGCAAAGAAAGGCACGATGTGGGCAGACCTCACAATTGGGGGTATCCTATTAGAGGAATTGTGAAAGGGGACTATCTGTACCTGCATAATTTTGAGCCCTCTCGTTGGCCTGCTGGAAATCCAGAAACGGGCTATTTAAATTGTGATGGAAGTCCGACCAAAACCGTTATTCTAAATCAAAAAGATTATAGTCCTCAGAGCAATAGAAATTGGAAAAAATCTTTTGGCAAACGGCCTAAAGATGAATTGTACAATATCAGCCAAGACCCTGAATGTATAACCAACCTAGCTGAAGATCCAAAATACGAACAAAAGATTAATTCGTTGAAAGAACAGCTGTTTGCCGAACTAAAAGAACAAAAAGATCCGAGAATGTTCGGTAATGGAGCTGTGTTCGACAGTTACAAATATGGAAACCCGAAAGGGATTGATTTTTATGAAAGATATATGAATCAGGAAAAATTGGAGGCTGGCTGGGTAAACCCAACGGATTTTGAAAAGAAGTGATCTCGAGTCAAAAAACGGTTTTGAGAGCATTTCCTGGGATGTTAGATCACATAGGAGAACATAAAAGTAATTATTAAGTACAATCAATCTTAATATAAGGCAATTTTTTATTAATATTTAATTTTATACATTATGAAAAAGAAGTTACTTCTAAATGGATTATTATTTTTTACAGTTGTGTCTTTTGGACAGGCCATTACAACGGTTTGGAGTTACACGCTACCAGACGAAATTCATCGTACCTCACCTGCAGTTGCCGAGGATGAAACTATTTATATTGCGTGTAATTTAGGAACAAGAACAGCAGTTACGCCACCAGCCCAACCAGACCCAAATTTCTTTGCAATCAACCCAGATGGAACATTAAAATGGTCTACCTCAATTTCTGAAAGTGATTTTACAAAACCAGATGCCATTGAGTCATCGCCTTCAATTAATGGAGATGGAAGCATTTATATGGGAGGAAAGTATAGTAGAGTTGTGTTTCGGCTTGATCCGGACAATGGCAACAGAACTCATGATAGAGATATAGATACTAGGCAACGTGATACAGCACCAGTTTTCGCTTCAGATGGTACCGTTTATATTTGTGGTTATGATAAGGGAGACAGGGGCATCCGTTCTTTGTCAGCCGATTTGAATACTGAAAATTGGGTATTTGCCACTGGATCAGCCTTTAATGGGACCCCTGCTGTAGCATCAGACGGGACCATTTATGCGGCTAGTACGGATGATAATATTTATGCTATTAATCGTGATGGGACTCAAAAATGGAGTGCTGTTTATGGCGACTGGGTAGCTTCAGCGATAGCTTTAGGGGCAGATGGGACAGTGTATTTATCAGCCAAATTAAATTCAGATGCCGATGGTGTGTTAAAAGCCTACAATCCTACTGATGGCTCTGAAAAATGGTCAGTAACCTTGACAGGGGAAAATGTACAACGTGGAGGTCCTGCCGTTGCTGATGATGGTACGGTTTATTTGGGTAGTGAGGGAGGAAGAATGAGAGCATATGACTCAACAGATGGATCAGAATTGTGGTCTTATCCGCTAGCTGCTGACCCAGCGATTGGAGGGATAGAAGTAGTTCCTGCAATTGATAACGATGGCAAAATTTATTTTGGTACGCTTGATGGTATGTTCTATGTCCTGAACAGTGATGGAACAGAAGCTTATGCACCGTTAGATTTGGGAGCTAGAATAAATTCATCCGCTACTATTGGAGCAGATGGAAAAATATATGTCGGAGCTACCGATGATGCCGGTCTTGGGCAGTTGTATGCCTTGCAAACAACTGCTACAGGTCAAGCCTCAGGCGATTGGCCAATGTTTGCTAGGAATGCACAGCATACAGGAAATGTTGATGCCATTAACGCTACGTTGTCTGTTATAAGCAATACAATTGAAGGGTATAAGGTATATCCAAACCCTGTAAATAAGGATGGATTTTATGTTTCAACAGCTTCAAATGGTGCTAAATCAATTCAAATTTTTGATATCTCAGGCAAACGAGTGTATTCAAAAAACATCAAAGCAAATGAAATAATTAGAATTTCAAAGTTGAATTCAGGGGTCTATATCTTAAAAGTAGAAGAAGGCAATATGCTGGCAACATCAAAATTAGTTATTAAATAATGAAATCCATATCGGTAAAAATAACAAACACAGTGATGTATTTGAAGCTGTGTTTGTTTTAAACGAATATAAAATTCTAACGTGTAATAGAGGCTTTGAAAAATAAAGAGAAGAGATACCATCTGTGTCTCTTCTCTTTATTTTTGAATAGATCCTACGAAGCAAGTTTCTGTCCCTTCTTTAAAAAGAAAGCCTAAGAATCTGAAATTCTTAGGCTTTTGTCGGGGTGGCAGGATTATCCGTTTTACGCGATGATCCTGTATTTGAGTTTGTTGCTAAAAGCACTTCGAAATACACCTGTATTTCTCTGCTTTCTTTTCAAACAGGTCCAACGAAGCAAGCTCCTGTCCCTTCTTTAAAAAGAAAGCCCGAGAATTTAAAATTCTCAGGCTTTTGTCGGCGTGGCAGGATTATCTGTTTTACGCGATGATTCTGTATTTGAGTTTGTTGCTAAAAGCACTTCGAAATACACCTGTATTTCTCTGCTTTCTTTTCAAACAGGTCCTACGAAGCAAGCTTCTGTCCCATCTTTAAAAAGAAAGCCCGAGAATCTGAAATTCTCAGGCTTTTGTCGGGGTGGCAGGATTCGAACCTGCGACCTCCTCGTCCCAAACGAGGCGCGATGACCGGGCTACGCTACACCCCGAAAATACTTTGGTCCAATGGCGATTTTGTTCCTACAAAGACACCATTTCGCTGTGCGATTTGAATACGCTCAAAGCGCTGCAAAGATACCTAAAATGAATGTACATAAACAACGAATTTGCTGAATTTATTTTTGCCAAATGTTCAAGCACAAAAATGGGTATTTGAACTTACAAGAGAAACATTGTTTTTGCTTATTCACAGATTGTAAAAAATTATAAACAATCCGAATTTTGGAGGCTTATTTGTGCTATTTTTGTTTTTGATAAAAATTAAAAAAAGCGAAGCATGTCAGATACAATTGAAAAAATAAAATGCCTGATCATAGGGTCGGGACCCGCAGGATACACGGCAGCTATTTATGCGGCGAGAGCCGATTTGAAACCTGTGATGTATACCGGATTGCAGATGGGCGGACAGTTGACTACTACCACAGAAGTTGATAATTTTCCAGGGTATCCCAACGGAACCGATGGAACGGCCATGATGGAAGATTTGAAAAATCAAGCCGAGCGTTTTGGAACGGAAGTGCGTTTCGGATTGGCAACAGAGGTGAATTTTTCCAAAGAGGTAGGAGGGGTGCACAAGGTAGTTATTGACGGAACCACCCATATTGAAGCAGAAACGGTAATTATTTCTACCGGTGCGACTGCCAAATATTTAGGACTGGAAAGTGAAGAACGTTTGAAAGGTGGTGGTGTTTCGGCTTGTGCTACCTGTGATGGATTCTTTTACAAAGGACAAGATGTGGTCGTGGTTGGTGCTGGAGATACGGCTGCGGAAGAAGCGACGTATTTGGCCAATATTTGTACCAAGGTAACCATGTTGGTGCGTAAAGACTACATGCGTGCTTCGAAAGCCATGCAGCACAGAGTTGAAAAAACGGAAAATTTAGAAGTATTGTACAATACTGAAATTGATGAGGTACTCGGAGAGAACGTAGTAGAAGGTGTTCGAGCTGTGAACAACAAAACAAATGAAAAACACGACATTCCCGTATCTGGAGTGTTTATTGCCATCGGACATACGCCCAATACAGCCATTTTTAATGGGGTGTTGGATATGGACGAAGCAGGGTATTTGATCACTGAAGGGAAATCGACAAAAACCAATGTTCCGGGTGTTTTTGCAGCAGGAGATGTGCAAGACAAAGAATACCGTCAGGCGGTCACAGCAGCCGGTACGGGCTGTATGGCTGCCTTGGATGCAGAACGTTATTTGGGGGCTTTGGAATAAAACCTCCATGTTTGAAATAAAAAGAGACCGTTTTTACGGTCTCTTTTTGTTTTGAATAGTCTTATTTTTGACGGAAATAAATGCTCAGTGGAACCCCTTTAAAATCGTAAATTTCACGCAATTTATTTTCCAAATATCTTTTGTAAGGATCTCTTACATACTGTGGTAAGTTCGCAAAAAACGCAAACTGTGGTGTGGGTGTTGGTAGTTGCATGCAGTATTTGATTTTTACAAATTTTCCTTTGACAGCTGGAGGTGTGTAGTTTTGAATGACTTCCAACATGGTTTCGTTCAATTTACTCGTAGCAATACGACGTTTCTTGTTTTCATAAACTTCGACTGCGGTTTCAATCGCTTTGATCAAACGTTGCTTGGTTACCGTGGATGTAAATACAATAGGCACATCTGTAAAGGGCTCTATCTGCTTGCGCACATAGGCCTCAAAGGTTTTCATGGTATTCGTTTCCTTGTCTACCAAGTCCCATTTGTTGACCAAAACCACAATTCCTTTTCTGTTTTTTTCGGCCAACCAGAAAATATTTTGATCTTGGCCTTCAAAACCTCGAGTGGCATCTATCATGAGAATGGCCACATCACAATGCTCAATGGCACGCACGGCGCGCATCACGGAGTAAAATTCCAAATCTTCTGAGACCTTTGATTTTTTTCGAATTCCAGCCGTGTCTACCAGATTGAATTTGAAACCAAACCGCGTGTATTCCGTATCGATCGCATCTCTCGTGGTTCCCGCCTGGTCGGTGACAATATTTCTTTCTTTTCCAATGAGTGCGTTGATAAAAGAAGATTTTCCGGCATTGGGTCTTCCAACTACAGCAAAGCGCGGCAGTTCTTCGGTAGCGGTTGCTTCCTCGTCAAATTCTTCAGGGAAGGGCATGTTTTCGACAACAGCATCTAGCAATTCACCCGTACCCGATCCATTGATCGAAGAAATGGTGTAGTAGTCGCCCAAACCTAAATTGTAAAACTCGTAGGCCTCTTCTGCTCTCATGGCATTGTCTACTTTGTTTACCGCTAAAAAAATCGGTTTTTTAGATTTTCGCAAGAGTTTGGCAACGGTCGTGTCCATCGGGGTAATGCCAGCAGTTACATCGACCACAAATACAATCACATCACATTCGTCCAAGGCCAAAGCGACTTGTTTTCTAATTTCTCCTTCAAAAGCATCGTCGGAGCCTATGACATAGCCCCCCGTGTCAATCAGAGAAAATTCTTTTCCGTTCCAATCACTTTTTCCATAGTGCCGATCACGCGTAACACCGCTTACAGAGTCAACAATGGCTTCCCTGCGTTGCACAAGTCTATTGAATAAGGTTGATTTCCCTACATTGGGTCTTCCTACAATGGCTACAATAGTATTCATTTGAATGGGTTGATTTTTTTTGCAAAATTACATTTTTTATTCCAACGAGTCGTAGAAAAGACAACGATGTCGAGATCTTATCATAAAAGATCAATCGTTGTATCCAAAACGGCGCAACTGTTTGGAGTCATTTCGCCAATTTTTATTGACTTTGACGTAGAGGTCTAAAAATATTTTTTTGTCAAAAAATTTCTCTAAGTCTTTTCGCGCTTCCATACCTACGCGTTTGAGGGCACTTCCTTTGTGTCCAATGATGATGCCTTTTTGTGTTTCGCGTTCCACCATAATAATAGCGCGTATTTTGATAATTTTATCGTCTTCTAAAAATTCCTCTGTTTCGATTTCAACCGCGTATGGGATTTCTTTTTTGTAGTGCATCAATATTTTTTCACGGATACATTCATTTACAAAAAAACGTTCGGGTTTGTCCGTCAGTTGGTCCTTTGGATAAAAAGCAGGAGAGGGAGGTAATATTTCAATGATTTTGTCAAGAATGCCCTCGATACCAAATTTTTCCAAGGCAGAAATCAAATAAATGTTTGCATTGGGAACTTTTTCTTGCCAATAGGCGAGTTTTTCTTCCACCTCTTCTTGGCTGGATTTGTCAATCTTATTGATCAAGAGCAAAACGGGAACTTTCGAATGGGTGATTTTTTGGAAAAAAGCTTCGTCTTTCAATTCTTTTTCACCGATTTCTACCATGTAAATAAGTACATCGGCATCGTCAAAAGCAGATTTTACAAAATTCATCATGGATTCTTGTAAATCGTAAGCAGGTTTAATAATTCCTGGCGTGTCAGAAAAAACAATTTGAAAATCATCGCCGTTCACGATTCCTAAAATTCTGTGGCGCGTGGTTTGCGCTTTGGAGGTAATGATCGACAAACGCTCTCCCACAAGCGCGTTCATAAGGGTTGATTTCCCAACATTGGGATTTCCAATAATATTTACAAAACCAGCTTTGTGTGTCATGATGTGTTTTTTACAGGGCAAAGGTACTCGTTTTTCATGGAGCTAAAAACAAACCGAAAGGAAAGTTTTGTAGGTTAGTGCTGTTTTGTTCGGGATAAAGAGCTGTTTAAAAACGAGTTAGATTTTATCTTTAAAAAAAGCCATTTTTTATTTGGAAAGAACAAGGTAAATCAGGTATCTTTGTACCACAAATCGCGGGATAGAGCAGTAGGTAGCTCGTCGGGCTCATAACCCGAAGGTCACTGGTTCGAGTCCAGTTCCCGCTACGAAGAAACTCCTTGAGAAATCAAGGAGTTTTTATTTTGGGGTCAAGTGATGCTTGCATCGTCTTAAGAACAAAATAAAAAATCAGATGGCAAAGCTATCGGAGTTTCTTTGGGCTGTTCTCCTCTTTGGCCCATTCCGGAACATCGTCCAGGAATGAATCCTGTTCCCGCTACTAAACAAGACGGACTAGTATTTTTACTAGTCCGTTTTTTATTGGAACCATCCTTATCTCCTGTAAATGAATGGATTAACCTAAATACTGGGTTCAAATTTGAGGTTCGATATGTTCTGTCGTTCGGGTCTATGACTATTCTCTCTCAAAACCAATATTTCGCCCTAAGAAGTCATAAATGATGAAGTATTCGTCACCAAGCAGATTCTCAACAAAAATTTCATCTGAAAACGGATTCGGGTAAATTTTATACCCTTTTTCGAAAAGGCTCTCTTCAATGCTTGTCTAAGGAGTGCAGGAACTAACATCAATTTCGCTGTATAAATTTGGGTCGTGGTTTGGGTCTTCCACCGTGTTGGCCATCATTGAAATTTTAACAATTTCATCACTTGTAGAAAAACAAAGTTGGTGAAAGTTGTCGTTGTCATTTATATCTGCTATCGAAATAGGGACATGCGGTATTAGAACTCCAGAACTGTCAGAATAGCCAACATAGTACTGAAATAAGTCAGATTCGGTATCACCACTTACATACGGTGTAACGCCACCATTCCAAGCAACTTGAATTGTTTGTGTTCCTGAATTACATTTATTCAGATTGCCATCAATTCTTTGGGCAAAGAATAAACTTGGTCCATCAGCAAGCGGAATTATATTCGTGGTAGTGATTCCGTTTAGGTTTATGATTGCTGAACAAGCGGACTCTCCAGCTAAAGTATCAGTTGTAAATAAATCCCCTACAACTCTAACTTCAACAGGTGGGTTGGTAACAGCGGTACCAAATTCACCAAAAAGAAGCACAGTTCGATTTTCTCCGTTTTCATTAGCTGGGGCCAAAGAAACACAAATAGGGGTATGTATATTTCCAAGGCTATCTACAACTTCAAAATCAGTTTCCGATAAACTGGATGCATCTAATGGGAATATAAAATTAACAGGCATACCATCTAACAGGCTTCCTGGTTGATTACAAAATAGACTTGGTAGTACATTGTCAAGTCCAAAAAAAGCCGAGACAAGAGTATCTTGTTCAACTTCTTGAGGAGTATCTTGGTTAACCTGTTCTTGAGGTTCTTCATTTTTGCTACATGAAAACAAGAGGATTACTGTAAATAATTTAAATAGATTTCTCATATTTGATTTATGTTTTAAATCAAAATTCAACCAATTTTAAGGTCTTATGGAAAAAAAATCATTGAAGCTGACAAAATATACTCCGAATAGTATATTTTGAAGTGTTAAATAACTTTAAACAGTATTGTGTTTAAAAAACCTTTTGAGAGAATTAAATCTATTGTTAAGTTTACTGTGTTAACCAATTTTTAAAATCAGTTGCCTTAGCCTTACTAACTATTATTTTTTCGTCTGGTTTAGGCAAAATATTAACAATCAATCGACCATTAAAATAGAAAGCAATATTCTCTATTGCGTTTTTACTAACAATAAACTGTCTATTTGCTCTATAGAAATTTACTGAAGAAACTTCATTCTGTATCTTGTCTAAAGCATCATCTATTACATATTTTTTATTGGAAATTGTACAAGCATAGGTAACCTGGTCAGATTTATAAAACCAGGATATATCATCAACTTCTAATGGAATAAGTTTGTCTTGGTGATACACCAAATAAGATTTTCGACCATCAGTATTTTTCTTAGCAGCTACAATTTCCATCAAATGTCTTAAACTTTCAGAGTTTATAGAATTTGAGCCCGTTTGCGTTAAACTTTTGAATTTCTCTAGGGATTGCTTAATTTTTGCTTTATCAAAAGGCTTTAAAATATAATCAATACCTTTTACCTTAAATGCTTCCAAGGCATATTGGTTATAGGCCGTTATGAATATAATTGGGGTATTGCATTTAACCTCATTAAAAATCTCAAAAGAGAGACCATCTGTTAAATGAATATCCATTAACAAAAGATCACAATCCAATTGATTTTTCCTTAACCAAGTTACAGACTCTTGTACACTCGATAATGTTTTCAATACAGAGATTGAATGGTCTAGCTCTGTTAAAATCGATTTAAGATTCTGAGATATTATAGGTTCATCTTCAATAATTACTACATTCATTATAGGCTAATTTAAATTAAAGGCAATTTTACAACAAAGTGTGTTTCACTTTTTTGGATATTAATCTCTTTTCCAACCAGTATTTTATATCGTTCATTTAAGTTAGTTAGACCAATGCCATTAGTATTTTCAACTTTACTTTTAGCGTTTAAGTCATTTTTAAAAATAAGTAAATCTCCCTCTTGTTTCAGGTATATACCTAGAGGCTTCTCATTGGATATCTCATTGTGCTTAATTACATTTTCCATTAAAGGTTGTAATGACATATGTAATATCTTTTTTTTGGTGTCTGGCAAGTCTATATGTAATGACAAACCATCCTGTACTCTAATTTTGTACAACTCTACGTAAGAACTTAATAAATTTAACTCATCAATCAAATTGACAATTTGCTCATTTGCATTATTAAGTGTGTAACGGAAAACATCAGATAAATTTGAAAGATATTTTGTAGCCTTTTGTTGGTCTTGATTAATTAAAGCAGATAGATTTGCAAACGAATTAAAGAGAAAATGAGGGTTAACTTGTGCTTTAAGATTTTCTAATTTTGAATTTAAATAAGATGATTTTAATTTTTCATTTTCCAATTCCTTCAGGTTTTTTTGCCTGTTAAGAAGTAATAACTTTATTGTTATAAATATTAAAACAGCACTCAAAACAAATCTTAAGAGATATCCTCTATAAAAAAACTTTTCGTTGGAAACGTTATTAAAGATTAGTTCTTGAAGTTTAGAGCCAACAAACCAAAAAACAACGGTAAGCAGTATAAATACCAATATGATTTTAAAGGTAAACAACTTATTTGAGAAAACATTTTGGACTTTCTTAAAGGCTGTAAAACCAATAGAGTAACAAAACAATATTTGAAAGAGTACCTGAAAAATCAGTTCAAATAGGTTAAAATCCCAACGGGATTCTATAACCGCATTCACTTCACCAAATATTCTCAGTATTTTGTGGAAATTGAGTATTAGTCCTATAAAAATAGACACATAAATAATTGTTTTATATTCACCTTTAGTTAAGTTCATACTAAAAAATAAGCCCACCAATAATGGTGGGCAAAAGTTAATAATTAAAAACTAGTTATTATTTCGCTTTTTAAATTCTTCGCGCATTTTATTCTTATTTTGCTTTTGAAATTCCTTGTACATTTTGAATTGCTCATCATTCAATAAAAGCTTCATTTCTTCATCTTTCTCTTTTCTTAACTTTTTCAAGTCTTGAAACTTCGCAAATCTAGCCTTGTTGCTATTTTTAATGCTTTCTAGATTTAATCGGTATTTCTCATTTATTTCTTTGAATTGAGTTTTTTGATTATTATTTAGGTTTAAAGATTCTACCTGCTCTTCAATTTTGGCCTTAGCCTTTTCTCTGTCAAACTCTGTATCTTGTCCAGAAACTGTAAACGACATTAGTGTTAAGAGTGTACTCAAAAAAAATGTTTTCATATTTAAAATATTTAATTGTTAATGGACAAAAGTAGAAACAACATTCTACAAGGCTATTTCAAAATATTACGAAGCGTCTAAATTTCAACTTCAAACATTTCAAAATCATTTTGAATTGATTTTTACAATAACCCTAGTGAAAACAATCAATTAGAGTTGAACCTTCAAGAGGACGATGGATATAGGTTTGAACTTTTAGGCATTCATGAAACCTGTCTGAAGGTTATTTATTCACAAGTTCAATTAATTGAAGCGCATGTTGTTTTGCGTTATTTTGCAAGGATTTTTGGCCATCAGGATCATGAAAAACGGCACTGTGCAATACCTGTGGTTCCAAAATATTCATCTCTAGTGAGTCGCCTAATTTTAGTAGAGGCAGCAACAATTCTTTCATGGTATATTTGTTGTATCCACTAGATTGATAGGATTCTAGAGGCCCTCCTGTGGTGGTGGATAATAGAAAGCTTTTACCTTTTAAACCTCCTTTGTGTGGTCCGTAAACCAACGGTGTTGTAATCCTGTCGATCCACATTTTTAGAATGGCAGGAACGCCATACCAGTGAAAAGGGAATTGTAGTACAATGACATCGGCATTTAATAAATTTTGAATTTCCTTGTCTACATCGATTTGATAGTCGGAATAAGCATCCATAAGTTTGCTTATTTTGAAATTGTTTTCTTGTTCTAAAACACCAACAATCGTTTTGTTGGCTGTCGAATTGTCTAGATCGGGATGTCCAGAAATTACAACGATATTTTTCATTTTTTAACTTGTTTAAAGGTTTGTATTCATGGGTACTTCCATCAACAGTAGTTCTGTATGGGTCGTTGCTTTTATGTCTAGTTGATTTACGTCCCAGATCCCCAAGCCATCTCTGTTTTGAAGTGCTTGCCCATGGATGCTTGCATTCCCTTTCAATACAAAAACATACACTCCATTTTTAGCTGGATTCTGCAGAAGATAAGTGATTTCTTTATCTTTTTCTAAGTTGGTCATGTGAAACCAAGCATCTTGATGAATCCAAACCCCCGCATCCTCAGGATTGGGGGATAGGATTTGTTGAAATTGATTGGTTCGGTCTTTGATATTCAAAGAAATCTGATCGTACCGCGGTTTGACATTCTTTTTTTTGGGAATCACCCATATTTGCAAAAACTTGACTTGTTGATCTTTGTTTTTGTTGTATTCTGAATGTGTAATTCCTGTTCCGGCGCTCAGCACTTGAATGTCACCAGATTGAATCACTGTGATATTGTTCATACTGTCTTTATGTTCCAAATCGCCTTCCAAAGGAATAGAGATGATTTCCATGTTTTGATGGGGATGTGTGCCAAATCCCATACCAGGAGCAATCACATCGTCGTTTAATACCCGCAACACCCCAAAGTGCATTCTTTCTGGGTTTTGGTAGCTCGCAAAACTGAAGGTATGTTTTGATTGCAACCACCCGTGATTTGCATGACCTCTTGTGTTGGCTTTGTGAAGTAGGGTTTTCATTTGTTTTGGGATTCAACGATTACGAACAATGGAAGTTCAAAATGAACACAGTGATTTTTATCAAAATTCTAAATCAACGATGATGTCAAATTCATCGTAAATCGCATTGTCTTTTAGCCCTTCAAAGAAACTTGTAGAACCGTATCGTACATCAAATTTAGATCGATCAATTTTTAGCGTTGCGTTGGCTTTCTTACCGTACACTGAAAAGTCAAAAGAAATCGTTTCTTTTTTGCCTTTGATTTCGATCACGCCACGTACCTTGTAGGAGTTCTTGCCAGTTGGTTTCACTTTTTTGAACTTCAGAGAGGCTGTCGAGAATTTTTCTACACCAAAAAAATCGTCAGATTTGAGATGTCCTTCGAGTTTGTTTTTATAATCTCCTTCTAAGTCTGTTACGTTGATTGTGGTCATGTCAATTACAAATTCACCACCTGTCAAAACTTCCTTTTCAAAAAGCAAACTTCCAGAGCTAATTTGAATGGTTCCTGTGTGAGACCCCAATACTTTGTATCCTTTCCATGTAACGGTACTTGTTTGTGTGTTTACCTCTTTCTCATTTTTTTCTGGGGATGTAAAGGAAAGAGTTGCCAAGGAGAGAACTACGGTTGCTACTAATTTTACTGATTTTTTCATCTTTTATTTGTTTTAATATGTTTGGATACAAAATTCCAAAATAGATACATGCTAAAAAATGAACTAGTTTATAAAATGAGGTTAAACCAGATTAATAGTTTAGGATTTTTGTAAGAGTTGGCCTTTGATTTTACTTAAAAATTCTTTGGATATCCCCAGATAGGAGGCAATCATGTATTGTGGGACACGTTGATTTATCTCTGGATACGTTTTTTTGAAAAAGGCATAACGTTCTTTGGCATCAAGACTAAAATTTCGAATGATTCTCTTTTGAGAAGACACAAAAGCACGTTCTGTAATTTTTCTAAAAAGACGTTCCAATTTCGGGATTTTTAGGTACAACGCTTCCAATTGTTCGTAGTCAAACTGAATCAATTGTGTTTTTTCAATACATTGAATATTGAAGTCTGCGGGCGTCTGTGTCAAAAAACTACCCAAATCAGAGGTCCACCAATCTTCTAATGAAAACATTACGATGTGCTCATGACCATCCGAGTCGACATGGAAGGTTTTAGTGCAGCCTGAAACAATAAAGTTCACATGTTTGCACACGTCTCCCTGTTGCACAAGAAATTGATTTTTAAGATAATTTCGAATGGTTGTTTTTGAGATTAATAGGGATTCTTCTTCCGGAGTCAAATCAACGGAATTGCGAATGTAGTCTAATAAGGGCTTGTAATGCATCAATCTATTTTCTTCGATAATTTAAATGTAAATATATTCTTGTTAATAATAAAGAAGGCAGTGATTTATTTTTTTCTACAAATTGTTCGAGTAAACATAAAAAGTAAAAAAATCTGCTGGAGCGTCTTCATAAAAGAAAAAGTGATATTTATTTCTTAAAATTATCTCTAATAAAGTCTCTTGGTGATTTTCCATATTGTTTTTTAAATGCTTTAGTGAAATAATTATGAGAATTAAAGCCTACGATATAACCAATTTCATTTATGCGGTAATCACCTGATTTCATTAAAACTATAGCGTGTTTCAATCGTATATTTCTGATGAATTCTGTAGCTGATTGATTGGTAAGTGATTTTAGTTTTCTGTGAAGATGTGTTCTACTAAGGTTTAAGCTTTTAGCAAAATCTTCGACTGTAAAATCATAATTTGAAATATTATTCTCAACAGTGTCTATTGCCTTTCCTATAAACTTCTTATCTATGTTCAAAATGTTTACTTCTTCATCCCATTCTTCTTGTTTGGAAGCAAATAAGGAACGCAGTATTTTTCGTGAATTCAAGAGATTATCAATTTGAGAGATCAAAAACTCCTCATTGAAGGGCTTAGGGACATATGCATCCGCTCCAGATTGTATTCCTGAAATTTTATCTTGTACCGTACTCAAAGCCGTAAGTAAAATAACTGGGATATGGCTTGTTCTAATATCCTCTTTTATACTTTTACATAATTCAATACCATCCATTTCGGGCATAATTATGTCAGAAATAATTAAATCGGGATGAAGCGACATGGCCAAATTAAGCGCCTCTTTTCCATTCTTGGATTTTGCTATTCTAAAATGATTAGAGAGGGAATCCTCTAGAAACTCCAATAAATCAGGGTTGTCTTCCGCAATTAATATAAGGGCCTCTTGGTTGTCAATGATTTTGTCATTTTTTACCTCAGGAGCACTGTATTTATTGGCTTCAGAATCGTAATCAAAAGATTTTAGCCCTATTCTGGTATTAGGTTGTTCATTTAAAGTATTGGACTGATGGATTGGTAAATAAATATAAAATGTTGTCCCAACACCCTTCAGACTGCTCACAATCAATCGACCGTTATGAATATTGATATAGTTGGTTGTTAAGGACAACCCAATTCCAGTGCCACTTACGTCACTTTGATTATTGTACTTTATTTGGAAAAAACGTTCAAATAATTTTGGTAAATTTTCTGATGAAATGCCTAAACCAGAATCTGTAATGCTAATTTCTATAAAGTCACTATGCAATTCTTCACCAGTAGAAAAATTAGACCAGTTGTCTTTTAATTTCGATTTTTTATTTTTCTTAATTTTTAAAGTTATATTTCCTTGGTCGCTCGTGTTTTTAAAGGCATTAGATAAAACATTCACCAACACTTTATCCATTTTATCAGCATCAAAGTCCATTTTAAGGCTTGTATATTCTGTAATAAAATTATAATTGAACCTGCGCTGGCTGGCAAGCTCTTCAAAACAATCAAATACATTTTTACAAAATGAAATAAGATCGGTATTGATTGGGCTTAGTTTTAATTTTCCTTGATCAATTCTTCTAAAATCTAAGAATTGATTGATGAGTCTTAATAAACGGTCTGTATTGTTTTTTATGAGCGTTAGCTGCTTACGGGATAGGTCAGTATTTTTAGGATTCCCATTTAATAATCGATTTATGGGTCCATTTATAAGGGTTAATGGGGTCCTAAATTCATGGGAAATATCCGTAAAAAACTGAAGCTTCATTTGATGTAATTTCTCTTCAGCCTCACTACGAATTTGTGTCAGTTTTAGTTTCAGTTTTAATTTTTGTCTATTGATAGTTTGTTTTCTTAAGAAGTAAAGTGTTGTCATAACAATTAAAACATAAAACAAATAGGCATACCATGTTAGCCATAAGGGTGGCGTGATTTGAATTGAAATTCTGGTTGGTGTTTCATTCCAAATTCCATTATTGTTAGAGGCCTTAACTTCAAAAATATAGTTACCTATTGGGATATTTGTAAATAAAGCTTGTCCCCTTTTTTTTGTTGTAATCCATTTTTCGTCAAAATTCTTTAACCTGTATTTGTAGTTGTTTTTTTCTGGGTGGATATAATTGTTGGCGATGAACTCTAAGCTAAAAGAATTTTGTTGGTAGTTCAATTTTAATGAAGTTGTATTATTTATAGCTTCTTTAAGGATACTATTTTCATCACTTGGAACAACCTTTTTGTTATTAACAAATAATTGAGTGATGGTGGTAATCGGTGGAATTGGGTTAGTAACAATCATATCTGGTTGAAATCTAATCAAGCCATTAGAGCCCCCAAAATAAAGTTCACCATTATTGGATTTTAGTGCTGCGGTTGGATAAAAATTATTATTCTTTATGCCCCTATTGCTATCAAAATGTTCAATAGTATTCGATAAGACATTGAATTTATAAAGTCCATTGTCAGTAGCTATCCATAAATTTTGTTTTTGATCTTGAAGTATTGAAAATATTTCATTGCCATAGCCATCATTTTTCAAAGTAAAGTTTTCAATTTCACCGGTAATAGGGTTAAATCTACTGATGCCCTCACCATTACTGCCTAACCATAATAAACCCTTTTCATCTTCATGGATATGATTAATAAAATTGTGTGAAATACTATTGGGATTATTCTTAATGTTGTTATAACGAATAAATTTGGAGGTCCCTTTTTTTAATAAATTAAGACCATTTTCAGTAGCAAACCATATATTATTGTTTCTATCCTCGATGATATGATTGACATTATTATTGGATATGGAGTTATGGTCTATTGGGTCATGTGTGAAATTAGTAAAAGTCTTAGATTGGAAATTGTAAAAATAGACTCCCAAAGGAAAATTACTAACCCATATTCCTTCTTGAGTTGCTAGTATATTTAAGGCCTGAAGTCCTTCTTCAAAGGGTAGTTCTAATCGCTCATATGTGTTTTGTCTTGCTTTTTTAAATAGTAAACCATTTTTGTAGGTTCCTACCCACAAAGTACCGAATCTATCATAAGTTATAGATTTAATTTTCTTAATGGTTTCACCCTTATAAATTACAGGATAACTAGTAAAATCATTTGTTTCTGGGTTGTAACGGTTCAAATCATCAACATCAGTTCCGACCAATATTTCTGATGAATTAGGTATTTGCGCAAAACAACTTATAATATTGCTACTTAATGATTCTTTTGAAGTGGATTGGGTGTGATGCTGGAATGAGTTGTTGTAATCACTATGAAAACTCACACCCCCAAGCCAAGTTCCAATCCAAATGTTAGCATTGGAATCTTTATATAAAGACCAAATAGAGTTATGAGGTAGGTTCGGATGTTTTTTCTGGTCTATTAAAAGTTTAAGCTCATTGTTATTAACCATGGCAACTCCCTTATCAGTTGCTACCCAAATATTATTATCATTTTTGATTAAACTTCTTATTTGATATCCTTTAAAGGCACTCATTTTGGCTAGGTCTGGGTCATAATATTTTGCAGTAGTGCCATCTGATAGATTAAGTGAAAGTAGTCCTTTCGTACCATACCCTATCCACATGACATTGTCGTCAATTAGTACGGAGCTAATGCCATCCATAAAGCTTTTTTTGAAAAACCTAAATTGATCTGAGTTTTTGGGTTTAAAATAGATATCACCATCTTCATAAAACACCCAGACAGTTTGGTCAGGTCCAATGATTAAGTGGTTGACGATGTCAGTTTTATGGTTTATATTTTGGTAGATGACACTTTTTGTTTTGGGATTATATGTTCCAAATCCCTTTTCGTTAGATAGCCAATAGGTGTTGTTCTCATCTTGAAAAAATGAAGTGATATCTTGACCAATTTCTTCATTAAGTTCGTTTCTAATCTCATGTCTGGTAAAATTGTCATGTCGAGCGTTATAGATACACAATCCGTTTTCTGTAGCCACCCATAAATTTCCAGCATGATCATTAAATAGGGAATTGATTCTATTAGTAGATACAGTTGAGGAATCTTTTTCCAAATAGCCATACTTCTTAATTCTTGCGGCGTTATAAGAAAACAGACCGTTATTGGTACCAAACCACATAACCCCTTTACTATCTTCAATTATAGATGTTACTTGAGAATAGGCTATCCCTCCATCAGGGGTTACTTTCGATAATGAAATATGAGGATTATTTTGACAAAATATCGAAATGGAGATTAACAAGAAAAGGATACTATTTAGTCGATATTTCATTTAGCAAAGGTACAAATATTAAGGTGCGGCGGATATAGATTTATGAAGTAATCATAGTACTTATGTTACATCAATGTAACATAAGTACTGACATGGAACAATGTTGTTAAAATTTGAAACATTAATCAAAATAATTTGTAGAGCTACCCAATAATTTTGTTCCCAATTACAACCAATTGATTTTTTGACACATGAAACTAAAATTACAATTTAAAAAGGTTTTGACTGCAAACATCTTGTTAGTACTATCTACTTGTGTGTTTGCACAAACCAATGTGGAAAATTTTGACTACCCAGAATCTACATTGCTCATTGATCAGAGTATTGGTTTTACTGTACAAGGGAGTAATTCTCCTTCAATTTCTGTTGTTAGCCCAGGTTTAGAATATACTGGATTGGCTGTTTCGGGCGTTGGGAACGCTGCTCACATTAATATCTCTGAAGATGGCGATACGGATCCAAATACCTATGGCCCAGAAAGAATAGCCAAAAAACCTTTCTTTTCTTCTTCAGTAAACTCAGGGACGGTTTATCTGTCTTTCTTGGGGAATATTACAACCACTATTGGTGGAGACTACAACAATTTCTTTATTGCTGTAAGCGATTACAATTCGCAGCGTTTACGTGGAAGAGTGATGGCAAAAGATGATGGCTCTGGCAATCTAATTTTTGGTTTTACTAAGGGGTACAGCACAGATATTAACTGGACAACAGATTTGTATAATTATAATGAAACCTATCTATTTGTGGTAAAATATGAATTTGTAGCAGGAGATAACAACGATGTGGCCAGCTTGTTTATTTTTGAACACAATGAGGATGGTGTTCCGCTTTCAGAGCCTTCAACTCCTACTCTTACCCCAAATGATGGTAGCGGTAGCGATCTCTCTAATATAAAAATACTTCATTTACGTCAACGAAAAGTAGAAGCTGTTGTTGATGGACTCTCCTTAGGCATGAGCTGGAGCGATGTTCTTGCAGAAACTCTTAATTTAGAATCTTTTGTTTCAAATCAACGCTCTGTTAAAATATTTCAAGCTGAAGACGGTAATGTAGTGGTAGAGGTTTTAGGGTCTCATTTAGACGGAGAGCACATGGTTAGCATCTTTAACTTAAATGGACAATTGTTACTAAAACAAAACACAAACAATCAAAGTAGATTCACATTAGATACCAAAAACCAACTCCAAAATGGTGCCTATGTTTTGGGGATAAATGGTCCAAGTGGTAACTATGTTAAAAAGTTCATGTTAATTAATTTAAATAAGTGAGCCTGAAAAGTTATTGCATATCAATGTAGTTTCTTTTCGGGTCACCGTTTAATTATATACGATAATAAAGGACTCGAAATAATTTTAAAATATCTAATCAAATAAATCAAAAATTATGAGCAATAAACGGATACTATTTAGACTAGTATGCTTGGTTTTTATTTTACTGACCTCCATTAGCTATGGTCAAGATAAAAATATTGAAGGTATAGTTAGTGGTAATTCTGGAATCCCATTACCAGGTGTAACAGTCATTAAAAAAGGAACCAAAATCGGTACAAGTACCGATTTTGATGGAAGCTTTAATTTGACCGCAAATACAGGTGAAACAATAGTTTTTTCATATGTGGGTTTTAAAACGAAAGAAGTAGAGATAGGAGATGCTACTAACTATACTATTATTCTAGAGGAAGAAAATATGACTTTAGACGAAATTGTGGTAGTTGGATACGGAACCCAGAAAAAGAGTGATATTATTAGCTCTGTTACCACGGTGAAATCAGAGACTATAAACAGGGTGCCTTCCACAGATATTGGCGATATGCTAAAAGGGCAGGCCGCTGGTGTTTTCATAACAACTTCGGATGCTGGTCCTGGGAGTTCTTCCAATATACTCATTCGTGGAAGAAGTTCTATTAATGGAGGTAACAATCCTATTGTAATTGTTGATGGCGTTCCTGTAGGTAATATCAATGAGGTAAATGCCAATGATATTGCTTCCATGGAAATCTTAAAAGATGCTGCAGCCCAAGCTATTTACGGAGCGAGAGCATCAAATGGTGTAATTCTTATTTCTACCAAACGTGCAGCTGAAGGGAAGTCAAATGTTAGTTATAATGGATATTATGGGATGCAATACATCAATAGAAATTTTGATGTTTATAGCCCGGAAGAATATGCCATGCTGAAACGAGAAGCTTTTAGAACTACCAATGGAGGTGCCTATATGCCGGATGAAGATATTTTTACCCCTATAGAATTGGAGTCTTTACAGAACGGAAATTTCATCGATTGGTTTGATGAAGTTCTGCAAATAGCCCCAATACAAAATCACAATTTTAACTTCTCGACAGGTTCTGATAAAACGAAAGTATACACTGGTTTTAATTATCAGCAACAAGACGGTGTTGTTCCCGGAACTGATTTTCAAAGAATGATTATTCGTTTAAATGTAGATCAAAAACTAAATTCATGGTTAAGCTTGGGGATGAATACCAACTGGAATGTTTCAGAAAAGAATGACCCAGGAACTGGCAACACTCTGGAAAGATTAGTGAAAGCAAGTCCTTTAGGGGTGATATATGATGAGAGTGGTGAACTGGCACTGAATCCTTCTGGATTTCAAGAAAGTATTAACCCACTTCTTGATTTGGATACTACGGAGAATCTTTTAGAGGACAGAAGTGATATTATGAACGTATTCCTTGATGTTAAGCCTCTTAAAGATTTAAACTATAGACTAAATATCAGTAGACGTTCATGGAATCAAGAAGCATTTGAATATTCAACAGGTAAATCTTATGTTGGTTTTCGAAATGGAGGCCTTGGGCAAGGTAAAGTTACATTCCAAAAGTCCACCGAATTGCAACTGGAGAATATCATTAATTATGATTATGAAAAGAATAACCATAATCTTGGGTTAACATTTGTTCAGAGTGTTAATCAAAGAAGATTCGAATATTTTAGGAATAAAGCATCCAATCTTCAAAATGATATATTAGGTGTTTATGGATTGCTTTCTGCTGAGTTCAATGAGCCACTCATAAGTGCATCAGAGCGATCATTACTCTCCTTTGTAGGGCGAGCGCAATATGATTACAAAAACAAATATTATTTAACGGCCTCTTTTCGTGCTGATGGATCATCCGTTTTCGGAGACAATAATAAGTGGGGGTATTTCCCCGCCGTTGCCCTTGGATGGAACATTCACAAAGAGAGCTTTATGGAAAATTTAGATGTTCTAAACAACTTAAAATTACGCCTGAGCTATGGTAGTGTTGGAAATGAGGCTATTGGTCCCTACGGAAGTTTAAGCACCGCCAGTCAAAATGATTATATTTTTAATGATCAAATCAGTACCGGATATATTCCAGGAAACACTTTGCCAAACCCCAATTTAAAATGGGAAACCTCTACGACTTTTAACTCTGCACTTGATTTTGGATTATGGAATAATCGGGTAACAGCAACGTTCGAGTATTATAACACAAGAACCAAAGATCTTTTGGTGAGCAAAACTTTAAATGCAGCCTTAGGTTATACCAGTATATTAAGCAATATTGGAGAAATCGAAAATAAAGGTTTTGAGTGTGCAATCAACGGATATGTCGTAGATAAGAAGGACTTCAAAATTAATGCTGGAATTATTATGTCTACAAATAAGAACAAAATTATTTCCCTTTATGGTTTAGATGAGGATGGAGATGGTGTCGAAGATGACGATGTGGGTAACCAATGGTTTATTGGATATCCAATCGATGTGGAGTATGACTACAAATATTCTGGGATTTTTCAATCTCAAGACGAAATCGATGACTCCCATCAACCCGATGCCCAAGTAGGTAGTATTAGATTATTAGATGTTGATCCGAATGATGGAGTATTAAACCCAGATGATCGTGTTATCACTAAAAAAGATCCAGATTGGATTGGAACATTTAATTTAGATATTACATACAAAAACTTCGATTTTACAGTTCAAGCGACCACAGTTCAAGGCCGTAAAATGATGAACCCTTATTATTATAGCTATAATCAAGGGGGAGATTTAAGAGGGTTGTTCAATGGTATAAAGCAAAATTATTGGACACCAGAAAACCCTACTGGGGATTGGCCTAGACCAGATGCTGGAAACAGTCCAGTATTTATGAATACTTTAGGATTACAGGATGCCTCATTTTTTAGAATTTCACTGCTGTCATTGGGGTATACCCTTCCCGAAATGTTAACAAATAAATTAAATATGGGCAGCGTAAGACTTTACTCTACTGCACGTAATCCTGTAACCATAACAGACTATAAATCCTATAGTCCAGATCAAAATCCAAACGCTTATCCGGAGCAAGTTTCAGTGGTGTTTGGACTACAAGTCACATTTTAATTATGAATTTAAATAATTTAATAGAAATGAAAAAAAATAATTATTTATTGGGATTAGCAATAGCAATATTATTGTTTTCCACATCTTGTAGTGACCTTCTGAATGAAGAGCCAATAGATGAAATTTCTACCGATTACATTTATTCATCTGTAGATGGTATAGAAGTTGGTGTTACCGCATTGTACAATAAAGTAAGAAAGAACAATGCTAGTGGACGTGATGGTGATGGTTTTAGAGCCAATGCTTTTATACTTATTGGAACAGACTTAGGACAAATGAGAACCTATTTTACTCCTTATGATCCTACAAGACATAATGCTACATTGGGATTTGCCAATTATAAGTGGGTAAGCTGTTATCAAATTATCGACAGGGCTAATGCTATCATTGCAGCAGCTCCGAGCTTACAGCAAAATGATAGATTGAAAAATTTAGTGGCTCAGGCCAGACTAATAAGAGGAGAAACTTATTTTGATTTGGCTCGTTTGTACGGAAATATTTTATTGGATACCATTCCGACAAACGCTGATAACTATGAAGATTTAGTAGAATATGTTCCAGCTGCCCAGGAGGATGTATATGAGCTTATTGATAGTGATTTTGATTATGCTATTGAGAACTTAAAATACAAAGAAGATTTTGGGAGATACAATCAAGCTGTAGCACGTCATTTAAAAGGAAAAAGCGCGATGTGGCAAGGTGATTGGAGCGAGGCGGCTTCTCAGTTTGACGCTATTGTAGATAATGGAACTTACCATCTCGTTGATTTAGATAAGGTCTTTGGACAAGATTTAAATCATGAAGAAGCATTGGCTGTATATCCAAGAGACCAATCTTTAGGGGAATCCGATAATTTAGCAGGAGGTGGTGACATCTGGTATAGTTCATTCTTTAATAATCGATATTATGAGCTTAATTCTGGTGAAATGATCCCAAGTGTAGAACTTGGTGGAAATTCGTTGGGATGGGGTTTTCCTAATGATTATTTGCAATCGCTTTACGATAAAGACAATGATATTAGATACACCACCTACTATTATTCAACTAAGTTAATATGTAACAACCCCGACCATCCTAATTTTGGAAATGAAGTTGTCGGATATGAAGATAATTTTAGACGTTACCATTGGAGTTTGAAAAAATACCATGACGATGAAAAACCTATAGGGTCAAATGGAAACTGGAAAGATTATCTCTATTATCGATTCGCTGAAACATTAATGCTGGGAGCTGAAGCCCATTGGAGAGCGGATAATGAAAGCCCAACTAGTGCCAAGGCATTGGAGTATATCAATAAGATACGGGAAAGAGCTTTTGGTAATTCCGACCACAATTTTACCGAGTTTACTTTAGAAACTTATTTAGAAGAATCTGCAAGAGAATTAGCATTTGAAAAAAACAGATGGTATTTGTTAAAAAGATTGGGCTTGTTGGTAGAGCGTCAGAATCTGCACTACAGATTTGGTTCTAATACTAAAAACAATCAACCTTATCCAATGGAGCCTCATATGGTTAATTGGCCAATACCTCAGTCTCAGTTAGATTTAATGGGGCCATCATTCCCGCAAAATCAAGGATACCAATAATAGTTTCGAGTTGCAAACTCAAACGATAAAATTTAAAATTAATGATTATGAATACCATTGAAAATACCATTAAAAGTGTCTTTAGTATTTTTATAATACTGATGTTCGTATCCTGTGAAGAGGATGTTTTGGACAACAAACTAGAAGGTTACAAAGATATCCCAACGAATCTAAACCTGACATACTCTTTAGATAATGAAAGTAGTGGCTATACAGTAAATTTTGAGGCTACGGCTGAAGGTCAGGTATTTTTTCTCTTAAAAAAGAATTCGGATGATGACAACCCAGAAAGTTTTACTGAAAATAACTTTTCTGTTACCTACGATCAATTTGGAACCTATAATGCAGTGCTAATTGCCCAAGGTGTTAGAGAGGCGGCTAGTTTCCAATTGGTAGTTGAAATTCCTGAAAAAGAACCTGTTGATTTCTTGACAACTGTTGAGCCATCCAGCGATGGATCAGGAATGGTTAACTTTAGTATGTCGGCTATAAATGCAACCAGCTACAAAATTGAGATATTTGAGGAAGATGGAGTAACTCTAATTCATGAGAAAGTAACAAGTAGTAACTCTTATACTTATGTTTTTACCAATGATTTATTAGAACCTGTAACAGTAAACTGCGTGGTTAAATTTACAGCCATCAATGGAGCTGGGAGCCAAGAAAATACTGAATCTTTTAGTGTAGATGTTGATGCGGGAGTAGCACCTCCCGAAAATTGGAGGCTTTTTGATGATATGGACGGAGCCCAATGTGGTGGAATTTTATGGGATGCTCAAGGAGATGCTTCTGGGACATTGGCCTTGGCAGATTTGCCCTCTAGTGTACAAAATGGAAATAGTTCCACTACATTAAGGTATCATTATAAACCAAGCGGAAGTCAATATGGTATATTAAAGTTTAGTGAAAAAGATGATGGAACTGAATTTGATTTTTCATTACAAAGCAAATTTAGGGTCAAAGTTTATTTACCTTCTACTGTAGAAGCTCCAGATGGAACAATGATTGACAATACAGACAACGCAAGCAAACGGATAGTTCGTCTTTATCTTGAAGATAGATACAGAACTGATGGTACGTCATATAGCGACTCTTATAAGCGTAATGTATGGATTGAAAAGGAAATATCTGCATTTGACCAATGGGTAACTCTTGAATTTGATTTTAGCAATCAAGATGATTATAATTACCATGGTGCAGCTTATGGCTCTTATAAATATTATATCCCGGATGGATCTGCAGACAAAAACCCGGATAGGATGTATTTAAGAACCCATATAAATGGAGATGCAGCATCGTCTACATTATTTTACTTTGATGATTTTGAATTGATAGGTATAGACGGCAACTCTTTAAATTTTGAATGCCCATAATTAACCTCTTAGATTGTTTTTTGAAAGAGTTAAATAGATTTTAGAAAACTTTCTAACATAAATATAGAAGAAAATACTTTTATGAAAACTAGTTTCAAGCTGATTGTTCTATTGAGTTTTGCCCTTACCTCGTCAATTTTTATTTTAGGGTGCTCTAGGGATAATGTCGATAACATTACTCCAAAAGGGAATAGTGATGCTTATTATATAGACTCCAATAATGGACGTGATGATAATGATGGTAGCACTCCTGAAACGGCATGGAAAAGCTTTACCCATCTTAATCGAATAACTTTAAACCCTGGAAATTCTATTAATTTAAAAAAAGGCAGTGTGTGGAATGAAACTTTTAGATTTAGAGGTAGTGGCGATGAATCTAATCCTATTTTAATCACAAGCTACGGAAGTGGTGATAAACCTAAAATTGCTCCGAAGGGCAAACCTTATGCTTTTTTAATTAGAAATCAAGAGTATATAGAAGTTTCTGATTTGGAAATCACCAATTTAGGAGATGCTCCTGCTGAAAACAGAAAAGGCATTTATGTGGAAGCAAGAGATTTTGGAGTGGTTCATCATTTATATTTTAGAAATATTGAAATACATGATGTTAATGGTCTTCATGGCGGTTTAGAAGGTGGAAATTTCTCGAACAACAAAGCTAGTGGAGGTATAGTTAGTGTAATTCTTGGCAATGTTGTGGAAACCTATTTTGACGATTTTCTCATTGAAAACTGTCATATCCATCATGTATCGCAAACGGGTATATACAATACGTCTTCATGGGAAGATAGAGAATGGCCAAGAAACGGCGGTGTTTATGTAAATCATTCATGGGTTCCAAGTAAAAATATGTTGTATCGAAACAATACCATTGAACATATAGCCGGGAATGGTCTTATCCTTAAAAATGCACATGCTCCTTTAGTGGAGTACAATACATTTGATTATTGTGGAGAGTTTACCTCAGGAAATGCAGCTTTTTGCTTTAATACAGATTATGCTTTGTTTCAATACAATGAAGTCTCAAATACCATTACCAATACAGGAGATGTAGATTCAGGGGGATTGGATAGCGATTTCAAAACACGCTGGACTACATTTCAATATAATTATTGCCATAATAATGGAGAAGGTGGCGTTTTAATCACGGGAGGACCAGCCAGATGGCCTACAGCTTTCAATTATGAAACGATTATTCGCTATAATTTACTGGCCAACAATGGAGATCATGCGATTAAGACTTCAGGAAATGTGATGAGTTTGAAGGTGTATAATAATCATGTTTACACAGATTTAGATGAATCAATAGAGGTAATTCAACATAAAAGTTGGGATGGTTATTCAAGAAGTGCAGAATACTATAACAATATTTTCTACAGTAACGGAACCAATGGCTCTATAAGCTTAGAAAGTAGTTCAGGAAATTCCATCCATGATAATATGTTTTCTGGAATATCTAAAAATTCATCAGTAAGTAGTACAGCAAACTTATGGAATGTTACCCCTGTTTATAGTGTTGGATCTAACCCACGATTAAATGATATAGAGAATTTCCGCCTTTCCTCAAATTCACCTGGTATTGATGTTGGCGATAACAACCAAAATGTTGCCTTAAATGGTGAGGGTGGAGTTATTATAATCAAGGATATGTTTGGAAATGATGTACCTCTTGGGGGTGGAGTCGATATAGGTATGGAAGAACAAAAGTAAGACCAAATTGCCATTCGAAAAGCGTCTGTCATTGCATTTTTCAAGTCAACACCATCAAATTAATCATCTGAAATAATAATAATGAATAAAAGAGCGATCTCTTTATTAACAGCAATTTTTACCGCCTTAATAGTATCATCCCAATCCCAAAGAGTTATTACAATTAATAACAATTGGGATTTTCACCTGGGAGATATTGATTTTGATCCGTCTCAATCTCCATCCAAAGCGTTATTATCCGAGAATATAGAATGGGAAACCATCAACATTCCACATACTTGGAATAATAAGGATGCGATAGATGAAATCCCAGGCTATTACAGAGGAGTAGGGTGGTATAAAAAAACCATTGATCTAAAAGCTGAAAAGCACGATAAGAACGTAAAAACTCAGATATACTTCGAAGGAGCTAATCAAGTTACGGATGTTTATGTTAATGGAAATTGGGTTGGCCAACATAATGGGGGATACACTAGGTTTAATTTTGATATTACCGAGTTTCTTAATTTTGGAGAGTCTAATTTATTGGCAATAAAGGTCGATAATAGTCATCATGAAGCGATTCCACCGTTATCTGCTGATTTTACTTTTTTTGGAGGCATATACAGAGATATTTATCTCATCAAACAAAATGCGATCCATTTTTTAATAGATGACCATAGTTCTTCTGGTGTATATATCTCGACTCCCAAAGTATCCAAAGAAGAAGGTCATGTAAGGATCAACTGTCTCATAAATAATAGCGAACATCAAAACAGAAACCTAACTCTGGTAAATCGTATTCTAGACAATCAAGGTGTAGTTGTATCAGAAAAAAATAAAAAAATAAAGCTCAGAAAGCAGGATAAGCATTTTTCAGTTAATGAAGCATTTGTTATTGATAATCCAAAGCTATGGTCCCCAGATAACCCGTATTTATATCAGGTAATAACCCAAATACAGGACTCAAAAACAGGGGTTGTGTTGGATGAGTCCATTGAACCATTGGGCTTAAGATGGTTTCATTTTGACCCAAAAGAAGGGTTTTTCTTAAATGGCGAGTATCTTAAACTCATAGGGACAAACCGTCATCAGGATTATTTTAAAAAAGGAAACGCTCTTACGAACGAAATGCATGTTAGCGATGTGCAATTGCTTAAAGAAATGGGTGGAAACTTCTTGAGAATATCCCATTATCCCCAAGACCCTGTAGTTCTTGAAACCTGTGATAGAATAGGTATTTTGACTTCTGTAGAAATACCCATTATTAATGCCATAACTGAATCCGAAAGGTTTACAGAAAATAGCCTTCACATGGTAGAAGAAATGGTGAAGCAAAATTTCAATCATCCCTCTTTAATTATCTGGGCTTACATGAACGAGGTGCTTTTACGCCCAACTTTTGATGAGAAAACCGAGAAAGAGCGATATGAGTTGTATACCAATAATATTGTAAAACTGGCGTCTAAAATAGAAGATAAAATAAGAACATTAGATCCTAGCCGATATACCATGATTGTAAATCATGGTGCTATAGATCGTTATATGAATGCAGGACTTACAGATATCCCGATGCTATTGGGATGGAATCTATACCAAGGTTGGTACGGGGGTGTTTTTGAGCATTTTGATAAAGACCTTGATAAAATTCATCGTCTTTTTCCAAGCAAGCCCATAATCATTTCAGAATATGGAGCAGATGTGCATCACAGGTTACACACGTTTAGCCCGGAAAGGTTTGACTACACAGTTGAGTATGGCAATAGATATCATGAGCATTATCTAAAGGCTATTATGGCACGCCCTTTTATAGTTGGTGCTAACATTTGGAATTTGAATGATTTCTATTCAGAAACAAGAGGCTATGCTATGCCCAATACCAATTTAAAGGGAATAACTACTCTAAACAGGGAAAAAAAAGACACCTGGTGGTTGTATAAAACCAAACTTTCCGAGGAACCCATTATAAAATTCGGTCAGAATGAATGGAAAATTAGAGGCGGTATAGTTGAGACTGGAGAAGACTATTGTCTACAACCTGTAACTGTATATAGCAATAGTGATTCCGTACAATTAATTCATAATAATGTTGTCTACAATGCCGAGGTGAAAGATTATATCGCTCGTTTTTCTATCCCCTTTACAAATGGACTAAACAAACTTAAAGCAACAAGCACTTTTCAAGCTAAAACTTATACCGATGTTTTGAATATTGATTTTAGGTTGGCACCGAATCAATTTTCAGAGTTTGATGATGATTTTGACGAGTTAAATGTGCTTTTAGGGACCAAACGAATTTATGAAGACCGGGTTAACAGTTTGGTATGGATACCTGAACAAGAATATGTTCAGGGAAGTTGGGGGTATACAGGAGGAAAACCCTATAGAGCAAAAACTAAATTTGGTAGTTTACCAAGTTCTGAACTTGATATTAAAAATACTAAAGATGATCCTGTCTATCAGACCCAAAGAGTTGCTATTGAAGGTTTTTATTTTGACGTACCCAATGGGAAGTACGACGTTGTGCTGCATTGGGCAGAGTTTGAATCAAATATTGAACGTGAAGCTCTAGCTTATAACTTAGGAAATGACCGAATTATTGAAGATGCTTCTGAAAGAATCTTTAATGTGATTATGAATGGAAACTACATAGAGAATGAACTAAATATCGCTGGCAGATACGGTGCTGAAAAGGCAGTTTCAGTGAAGTATCAAATCAATGTAATTGATGGGAATGGAATTAAAATTGATTTTGAAGCCATTAAAAACGCTCCAGTTTTAAATGCTATTCAATTGAGAAAAATTCAATAAACACCCAATTACTAGTCATTCCAATTTGAAAATTAAGCACATGGAATTTTGGTACTAAATTCAATAAATGATCAAAGAATAAAATTTTAAATACCACATGAAGTTAAAGAATATTGTACTTTTTTTAATTGTTGTTTCGTGCCTTTTAAGTTGTGAAAGTGTTTTAGAGGAAAAGTCAACTACACAGGCTATAAGTTTGTTGGAAACCGATGAAACTGAGGAGAAAATCGCTGATATTTTAAGCCAAATGACTCTCAAAGAAAAGGCAGGTCAAATGCTGAATGTAGGATTGCCAGCAATTTTGAAAGGAAGTTATTGGAGTAAAAGGGATACAGCAATTTTTGATAGTATAAGGTTTCATAAAATTATTTGTGAATATGGAGTTGGTTCCATTCATAACACTCCTAGGTTCCCTGCTACACCAGAGGAATGGCATCATATAATCAAAACAATCCAGGATGCTTCTATAAAGCACTCTCGATTTGGGATACCTGTTTTATACGGAATTGACAATATTCACGGAGCGAACTATGTAATGGGATCAGTTCTATTTCCTCATCAAATAGCTTTGGCTGCTACTTGGAATACTGAACTCACCGAGTTGTCTGCGAATATAACATCCTATGAGTCCAGAGCTGCTTCACTACCTTGGAACTTTAATCCAAATACCGATGTAGCCCAAAATCCTTTATGGGGGCGCATATCTGAAAGTTTCGGAGAAGATCCGCATATGGTAAAAACCATGACCAAGGCTTACCTCAAAGGATCGCGTGCTAATGGTTTGCAAGATTCTTTGAGTAATGCAGTATGCCTCAAACATTTTTTAGGTTATGGAGCTGGGAGTAATGGAAAAGATCGTGCGAATGCTATTATTCCAGAGAATAACTTACGTCAGTATTTTTTACCTCCTTTCCAAGAAGCAGTGGCAAATGGAGCCATGGGTGTAATGATAAGTTCAAATGCTGTAAATGGACTTCCTTGTCATATTAATGAATATTATATAAATGTCATTTTAAAGGGTGAATTGAATTTCAAAGGAGTTGTTATATCTGATTTTAGTGATATTGAATATCTGGTAACAGCCCACAACTCAGCAAAGGATAAAAAAGAAGCTACAAAACTGGCCATCAATGCAGGATTAGATTTAGTAATGAATCCGTTTAGTATGGATGTGGCTGACTATATTGTTGAATTGGTTCAGGAAGAAGAGATTCCAATGAGCAGAGTAGACGATGCGGTTACAAGAATATTAAGGCTTAAATTCTACTTAAATCTTTTTGAAAAGCCATACTACGATTATAGTAATTATACTGATTTTGGAACACAGAAGCATATCGATTTAAATTATCAAGCTGCATCTGAGGCAATTACTTTATTAAAAAATAGGGATGAGATACTTCCTTTGAAAAAGGGTAAAAAAGTTCTTGTTACTGGTTATACTGCGAATTCAATTAATTTGCTAAACGGAGCTTGGTCTCGTTCGTTTTCAGGTATGGAAACGGAATATAACGATACCTCTAAATTGACAATTTTAGATGCCTTGAAAACTCAAGTTGGAGATGTTAATGTTGAATATGTTGAAGGAACAAGATATATAGAAGATGTAAATACGAATGAAGCCCTTAAAAAAGCTAAAGATGCAGATTATATCGTTGTTTGTGTCGGGGAAATTGGAGCATCTGAAAAGCCATCTGATATCAATGAACTTTCTTTGCCAAAAGCACAGCAAAACCTTGTTAAGCAATTAGCACAAACGAATAAACCAATTATTTTGGTAATGGTTCAAGGTCGTCCTAGAATTATAAGTGACATTGAACCATTAACAGATGCTATTTTAATGGCATATTATCCCGGGCAGGAAGGTGGTCGTGCCATTGCTGATATTCTATATGGGGTTACTAATCCAAGTGGAAAATTACCATATACTTATCCGAAATATTCAGGAAATAAATTGCCCTACTATCACAAAAAGACTGATATCCGAGATACGAAATGGAAATACAATGGATTTTATAGACAATATGATTTTGGCTATGGTTTGTCCTTTACAAAATATGAATATTCAAATCTAGAAATAAGTAAGGATACTTTAATTGGTGATGAATCACTAAATGTTTCGATTGACGTAACAAATTCAGGTAAAAGAGAAGGTAAGGAAACGATTCAATTGTATGTTAAAGATCTTGTAGCAACCATTTCTCCAGATGTGAAACGATTGGTTCGATTTGAAAAAGAAGTTCTTAAACCAGGGGAGACAAAAACAATTGAATTTACAATCGATAAAGAGGATATGTCCTATGTTAATTTCTCAAATGAATGGGAAATTGAAGCAGGGGGTTTTGAAATTCTAGTGGGAGGAGACCCAACGAGTTTGATGCGCAAAAAGCTCTACTATAAAAAGAAATAAAAAAATAAATAAGAAGGAAATAAAAATGAATAAGACAATTATATTAACAGGAGCAGGAGGTGTTTTGTGCAGTACTATGGCTAATGCACTTGCTAATGAAGGAAATAATATCGTAGTACTTGATTTAAGAAAAGAAGCAGCTGAGAAAGTCTCTTCAGAAATTACTTCAAATGGCGGCAAAGCCATTGGACTGGAGGCGAACGTACTTGAAAAAGACTCTTTATTAAAAGCGAAAGAAGCGGTAAATGAAGCATTCGGACCTTGTGATATTTTAATTAATGGAGCTGGAGGTAACCACCCTTTAGGAACTACAAGCAACCCTTTTTTAGTTGCTGAAGACTTGATGAAAAAGGATGAAGGATTTAAAACTTTTTTCGATTTAGATGCAAATGGAATTCAGTTTGTATTCAATTTAAATTTTATCGGAACCTTATTGCCTACTCAGGTATTTGCTGAAGATATGGTAGGAAGAGAAGGATGCAGCGTTTTAAATATCTCGTCTATGAATGCCTTTACTCCTTTGACTAAAATTCCAGCCTATAGTGGTGCAAAAGCTGCCATTTCAAACTTTACACAATGGTTGGCGGTTCACTTCTCTAAAGTAGGGATTCGTGTGAATGCATTAGCACCTGGATTTTTCTTGACCGATCAAAACAGAACTTTACTTACAAATACAGACGGAAGTTTGACTCAGAGAGGACAACAAATTATTGATCAAACACCAATGGGTCGCTACGGGACTCCAGAAGACCTTGTTGGAACAACATTGTGGCTATGTGGAGAAGGGGCAAACTTCGTAACAGGAGTTGTAGTACCAATTGATGGCGGATTTGCTGCATATAGCGGTGTTTAAAACGAATTATTATGAGTATTTCATTAGAACAAACCTGGAGATGGTACGGACCTAACGATCCGGTATCTCTTTTAGATATAAAACAAGCTGGAGCCACTGGTGTTGTTTCTGCCTTGCATCATATTCCAAACGGGGAAGTATGGACCACAGAAGAAATTCTGAAAAGAAAAGAAGAAATTGAAGCAGTTGGATTGACATGGAGTGTTGTGGAATCTGTTCCTATTCATGAAAATATCAAAACCCAAACAGGAGATTTTGAACAGTATATAGAAAATTACAAGCAAACCCTTCTAAACATAGGTGCTTGTGGAATTGATACTGTTTGCTACAATTTTATGCCTGTATTGGACTGGACTCGTACAAATTTAGATTATGAGGTAGAGGATCAATCGACTGCCTTGCGATTTGAGGTAGATGCTTTTGCTGCTTTTGAGTTGTTTTTATTGAAGAGACCTGGGGCTGAAGAGCAATATTCAGACGAACAAAAAGAAGCCGCTGCGGCGTACTTAAAAAATACAACTCCGGAAGAACAAACCAAGCTGATTAAAAATATTATTGCGGGTTTGCCTGGAGCCGAAGAGGGATATACTCTGGAAGAGTTCAACGCAATTTTGGCCACTTACAAAAATATTGGACCAAAAGAATTAAAAGCACATTTATTCCATTTCTTATCGGAAATCATTCCTTCTGCAGAACAAGCTGGCGTGTTGATGTGTATTCACCCAGACGACCCTCCATATTCAATTTTAGGTTTACCACGTGTGGTAAGTACTGAACAAGATATTGTTGATTTGTGCGAAGCGGTTAATAGTCATCACAATGGATTAACTTTCTGTACAGGTTCGTTTGGTGTTCGTTCTGACAACGATTTGGTTGGTATGGTAAAACGCTTGGGAAGCAGAATTCACTTTATTCATTTGAGAGCTACCATACGTGACAATTATGGAAACTTTTACGAAGCAAATCACTTAGATGGAGACGTTGATATGTATGGTGTGATGAGAGCCTTAATAGAAGAGCAGCAAAATCGTGTGGAGCAAGGAAGAGTAGACGTAAGAATGCCTTTCAGACCTGACCACGGACATAAGATGCTAGACGATTTAAAGAAAAAGACAAATCCAGGATATTCAGGAATTGGAAGGTTAAGAGGTTTAGCAGAGCTTAGAGGTTTGGAATTAGGAATTAAAACCAGTTTGAACTTATGTGCCAAATAAATTCAAAAAACTTTATAACAGACAATTTTCTATTAAACTCCCAGGAGGCAGAAATGCTCTATCATGAATATGCAAAAGATTTGCCTATCATAGATTATCACAATCATTTGTCGGCTCAACAAATTGCAGAAAACAAACCAGTAAATAACATAACCAATGCTTGGTTGAGTGAAGATCATTATAAATGGCGGGGAATGCGTGCCAATGGAGTTGAAGAAAACTTTATCTCCGGAGATGCTTCTAAAGAAAAAAAGTTTAAGAAATGGGCAGAAACAGTTCCGAACACCTTAAGAAATCCATTATTTCACTGGACACAGTTAGAGTTGAAGCGTTATTTTAATATTGATGAAATATTACAACCCAATAATGCTTTGGATATTTATTCAAAAACGAATAGGGTTTTAGAAACAAAGACACCTGCTCAATTGTTAGAGCAGATGAAGGTTGAAGTAATCTGCACAACTGATGATCCCACAGATGACTTAAGATATCATAAACAAATAGCAAAGGCTGGATTTTTCACAAAAGTTTACCCCACCTTCAGGCCGGATAACTTATTTTTTATTGGAGAACAAAAATTTGATGCCTATGTAAGAAAGCTTGAAGATTGTGTCAATTTCTCGATCAGTAATTATTCAAATCTTTTAAAAGCCATTGATAACAGAATAGATTTCTTCCATGGAAATGGCTGTAAACTATCAGATTACGGAATTAGTGGTGCTTTTTCTTTCGTAGATTTCAATAAAGATGAAATCCAATCGATTTATGAGAAAAACTATAGGGGTGTAAAACTCACAGAACTTGAAATACAGCAATATAGGTCGAGTCTTTTAATGCATTTAAGCAAAAAGTATCACGAAAAAGGTTGGGTGCAACAATTTCATTTAGGAGTCATAAGAAACAATAATGATCGATTAAACAAGCTTGTTGGCGCTGATGCTGGTTGTGACTCTATAGCAGATTATCCAATTATTGAAGCATTGTCAAGGTTTTTAAATGCTTTGGATCGTACAAATCAATTGACAAAAACCATTACCTACAATTTAAATCCAGCACAAAACGAAATTTTTGCAACCATGATGGGAAATTTTAATACCGGAGGTGTTCCTGGTAAAATGCAATGGGGTGCTGCCTGGTGGTTTCTAGACCAAAAAGACGGTATTGAAAAACAACTCAATGTACTTTCAAATATGGGCTTGCTAAGTAAGTTTATTGGAATGCTTACAGATAGTCGTAGCTTTTTATCTTTTCCTAGGCACGAATACTTCAGAAGGATACTTTGCAATATTATAGCTGAAGATGTCAAACAAGGACTAGTTCCAAACGATATAGAATTTCTTGGTAAAATGATTGAGGACATTTGTTATAACAATGCCGTCAACTATTTTCAATTTAATAATGACAAATAATTTTTTATGAACAAGAAGCAAAACATAGGCAACTATCGCTATACAATATTAGGACTTTTGATGTTTGCAACAACTATCAACTATTTTGATCGAAGTCTTATAGGTGTGATGGCTCCAACATTAGAAAAAATGTTTGAATGGACCAATAGCGATTATGCCAATATTATGATTTCATTTAAAGTAGCCTATGCAATTGGACTTTTGACAATGGGTGGTATTATAGATCGCATAGGAACTAAAAAAGGATATACATTATCCATTGTAATCTGGAGTATTTTTGGAATGTTGCATGCTTTGGTACGTCCAGGATTTAGTGTAATTGGATTCGCGGCAGCACGATTTGGATTAGGATTTGGAGAAGCAGGAAATTTTCCAGCAGCTATTAAAACTACAGCAGAATGGTTTCCAAAAAAAGATCGTGCTTTTGCAACAGGCCTTTTTAATGCCGCAACTAGTATTGGGGCTATTGCGGCTCCATTCGTAGTTGGATGGATTGTTCACGAAAACGGTAAAAACTGGCAAATCCCATTTTTAATTACTGGAGCCTTAAGTACAATTTGGGTTATTTTATGGCTTAGAACCTATAAAAAACCTGAAATCCATCCAAACGTAACTAAAGAGGAGCTAGCGTATATTCAAGAAGATTCAGAAGTGGAGAATGAAGAAAAACTCCCATGGAAAAGTGTTCTTAATAAACGTCAGACCTGGGCTTTTTCTATAGCGAAAATTACAGATGCAGTATGGTGGTTTTATCTTTTCTGGGGAGCTAAATTCTTAGCAGACTTCTTTGGGGTAAACATTAAAAACATTGCCTTACCCTTTTTTGTTATTTATATTTTGGCAGATGTCGGAAGTGTTTTTGGTGGGTATCTTTCAGGTGCTTTCATGCGGAAAGGATGGACCGTCAATAAGGCTAGGAAAAGAACATTGTTGATTTGTGCTTTAATTATACTCCCGGTTAGTTTTGTGGCCTTTACAGAAAGTAAATGGGTCGCCGTTTTCCTTATAGGTCTTGCTGCGGCAGGTCATCAGGCTTGGTCTGCTAATGTATTTACGCTAGTTTCTGACGTATTTCCTAAAAAAGCAACAGCCTCTGTAGTTGGTATAGGTGGTATGGTTGGCACTATAGCTGGTATTCTTGCAGACATGGTATTGGGGTCGGTTTTAGATTCAGCAGGTAATAGTGGCTACTTCTGGGCATTTCTTTTAGCTGGATCATTATATCTTACAGTCTTAGGGATAGTACATTTATTGATACCAAGAATGACGCCTTTAGATGAGAACTTGAAGCCTAAAAAAGAAACCTAGTTTAAATTGTTAATTAATTAAATACCATTGAAATACAAATGAAAAAAGTAGTCACTTTTGGTGAAATCATGTTGCGCCTAGCTCCTCCGGGTTTTTTGCGTTTCTCTCAAACCAACTCATTCGATGTCATCTACGGAGGCGGCGAGTCCAATGTAGCAGTATCGCTTGTCAACTATGGCGTTCCCGTACGTTTTGTAACACGTGTTCCTAACAACGATATTGGAGAATGCGCCCTTATGGAAATGCGTAAGCGGGGTGTTGAAACCGATTTTATGCTTCGTGGCGGTGACCGCTTAGGGATTTATTTCCTAGAGACAGGTGCTGTCAGTCGGGGCAGTAAAGTGGTCTATGATAGGGCCTATTCGGCCATGTCTGAAATACAGCCTGGTATGGTGGATTGGCACAAAGCCTTTGAAGGCGTGGAATGGTTCCACTGGACAGGGATTACCCCTGCCATTTCACAGTCTGCGGCAGATGCATGTCTGGAAGCAGTAAAGATTGCGAGTGAGAAAGGAATTACTATCTCGACAGATCTTAACTACCGTGCGAAACTTTGGAAGTATTGTGACGATGCGCATCGTGAGAAAATCATGACCGAGCTTACATCGTATTGCGATATTGTACTCGGAAACGAAGAAGATGCGGAAATGCACTTTGGTATCAAGCCTGAAGGACTAACCGTACAAACCCAAGGGCATGATGTAAAAGCGGAAGCATTCCTTTCTGTTTGTAAGCAGATGATGGAGAAGTTTCCAAAGGCTAAAAAAGTCATTACGACCCTCAGAGGATCAATATCGGCTTCACACAACACATGGGCTGGGGTGTTATATGATGGAAAGACTATGTATGACACCACGCAGTATCAAATCACAGATATTGTAGACCGTGTAGGCGGTGGCGACTCGTTTATGGGCGGTCTTATCTATGGACTATTAAAATATCCAGACAACGACCAACATGCACTAGACTTTGCAGTGGCAGCCTCTTGCTTAAAGCATACCATTAAGGGCGATGCGAACCTTGTGACGGTAGCCGAAGTAGAAAAACTCATGGGTGGCGACGCATCAGGTCGTGTAGCCCGTTAAACCAATAGATATGGCACAGTATACAAGAATAGAAGTAGCACAAACAATGAAAGAAAGCGGTATGGTGCCCCTTTTCTTTCATAGTGATGTCGAAATCGCTAAAAAGGTGCTCAAGGCCTGCTATGATGGAGGTGCACGTCTTATGGAGTTTACCAATCGAGGTGATTTTGCCCTGGAGTTATTTACCGAACTTACCAAATATGCCATCAAAGAACTCCCTGGGATGATTATGGGCGTAGGCTCGGTAACAGACGCAGGGGCTGCATCAGCTTATATGCTAAATGGGGCCAACTTTGTAGTAACGCCTGTACTCAGAGAAGACATTGCCATGGTGTGCAACCGCAGAAAAGTATTGTGGTCACCAGGTTGTGGCTCACTCACAGAAATTGCAAAGGCGGAAGAGTTGGGTTGTGAGATTGTGAAGTTATTTCCGGGAAGTACCTACGGCCCAGAATTTGTAAAAGGGGTACTAGCACCGCAACCATGGACCAGTATTATGCCAACAGGAGGCGTATCACCAACAGAAGAAAACCTTAAAAGCTGGTTTGAAGCCGGTGTTTATTGCGTTGGGATGGGCTCAAAACTTATAGCTAAACAAGCCGATGGTTCTTTTGATTACATTGAAATTGAACAACGGACCAGACATACACTTCAAATAATATCATCTTTCCGATAATAATCGATTATAGATCATGTTTGATGTAGTTTATTCAAATTGTCTTTAGAAGAGTTTAATTTCACTCCACTATAGGCCCATTCCGAAACAACGAGGAGGAATGAATCCCGTTCCCATCAAAAAACAAAACCTCTTGAAGGATCAAGAGGTTTTTTACAGGGTGTTTGGTTCTGGTATTTTACTGGCAAGGCGCACAGGAATTAAAACAGGCAGTCTCGAGGGTTGTATTGCCAGCAATTTGTGCAACCCGATTCGTGTACACATCGGTGGTTTTTGTGCAAGGCGTGTTGGGTTCAAACGTTTCCTCAACAGCTTGGTTGTCGAGAATGAACTTGTATTGCATTTCGCCAGGACGCGCTTCAATGGTAGTGGTGTACACCCCGTCGCCGTCTTCGTCTGTCAGTGCGTCACAAGTGCCGCACCAATTGTTAAAAGTACCGAATACTCCCACCGTTTTATAGGCTCCTTTGTAGGAGGAAAGATCAATGGAGAGCGTTACTTTCGAAGGTTGAATGACCCCGTGTTGGAATACTTTGAAATATTGAACCTTTCCGTTTTCTATATAGACATTGGCATGATTGTCTTCAATAGTAACCGTAGTGCCGTTGTCGATTCGTAGGAAAAAACCCGTGGTCAGCCAATCTCCGTTGATGGGAGTTCCTTGGTCGTTTACAAATTTTACGGGCACACCCCACTGCTGTTGCACGCTCACTTTTTCGTTATTGGCAAACCATTGGGTAAGAAAGTTGGTCAGGGCTTCTTTTCCTTCAATGACAAATTCTCCGCCGGGCGCCTCAATGCGAATGTTGTCTGCTGCCAAGTCGGTGATGGCGGCAACATCTCCTGTTTCGTGCAATGCGCACCATTGGAGCCAAACATCCACACTACTTTGATTTCCGAGAACGAAGGTGTTGGGTCTGCTCTCTGCAAAGCCGACGGCGTTTTCAGGAGCTTGCGCATGGATAGAAAAAAAAGACAAAGAAAATAAAATAAGGTAGAGTTGGGGTAGGTATTTCATGATGTGTGTTTTTGATTGATTTTAAAAATAGTAAAATTTAATCGAATAATACAAATCTATAATGGGTTTTTTAGAGCGATTTTGTCCAATAAACAACTATAAAACAATTTATTAGCTTCTTTTTTGATTAAGGCCATCGAGAGGCTGCTTTGTATCGAAACATTGTTTTATCGAACACAGATTATTTGTTATACAATCAAAGTTATTAAATATCTTTGCTTGCAGAACCAAAGAAAAAAGTCGGAAATGAATAAAGTACTATTGACAGGTATTTCAGGATACATAGGGCAGCATTGTGCTGTAGAATTGCTAAAGCATGGTTATGCCGTAAAGGGCTCGGTGAGAAATTTATCAAAATCAGAGGAGGTGTCTCAAGCGATTGAAAAACAGGTGGATCCGAAAGGGAATTTAGAATATTGCGAATTGGACCTGTTAAGTGATGCAGGTTGGGACCAAGCGATGGCGGGTTGTGATTATGTGTTGCACGTGGCCTCGCCCTTTGTGTCAAGGCAGCCGAAAGACGAAAATGAATTGATCAAGCCTGCGGTAGAAGGTACGCAGCGTGCTTTGCAATCGGCCAAAAAAGCCGGTATCAAACGAATGGTACTCACATCTTCTATGGTGGCCATGGTTGGTGGTCATAAAGGCAATGTATCGATCGATCAAGATTGTTGGACCGATGTTCATGCCAAAGGAGTTTCGGCCTATTTAAAAAGCAAAACCCTTGCCGAGAAAAGCGCTTGGGAATTTATAAAAAACCAAGAAGAAGCTGACAAACTAGAATTGGTGACTATACATCCCGGGCCGGTTTACGGACCTACGCTTTCAGGAAACTTGTCAGGAGAATCCATGTCGACCTACAAAGAACTCTTAACCGGGGGTTGGCCACGTTTGCCGCAAGCAGCCATCAATATGTCGGATGTGCGAGATGTAGCCAAAATTCATGTGCAGGCATTGGAAAACCCATCTGCAAACGGCAAACGATTTATTGTGGGTACGGAGAAAGCCTACTCGTTCCAAGAAATGGCCCAAATATTAAAGTCCAATGGCTACGATCAGGTGAGTACCCAATTGGCACCTAATTTTTTGCTAAAATTTATGGCCAATTTTAATCGCGATCTCAAAGGATTGCTTCCTTTTATAGGGAATGTTTTTAACGGGAATGTGCAGGAGACCAAAAGTACTTTTGGATGGAATCCCATCAAACTAGAGAAAACCGTTTTGGATACGGCCAAGTCTGTGGAAGAAGCGCTGCAAAAAGAACAAAACAAGACCGACTCGTAATACTTGCATTGGCAAATTCGTTTTTGAAATGGAGCTTGTTTTTGTAGGGTGTAGGTTTTGTAGCTATTTGTAGGTATCGTTTGTTTTTTTTGGAGTTGCTTTGCAAGGATTTAGGCATCAAAAGTATTGGACAAGCTGTCAAGGTCAAAATTTTCTTGGATCATTTCTTTGCCCAAAGGAACTACGGTGTCAGGTTGGCGTTTGAGGTAGCCCCGTAAGATGCGGTGAATGTCTTTGTTGTCTTTTTGAAGGACCATGTTTTTCGAATAATCCGCCAGTGTTTTTTGAGAACGTTTTTTTTGCACATAACCAAATCCTTTGTACACGCCGTTGATGACCAATACAAAAGAAAGTTCCGTTTTTTTTCGTCCCTTTTCCAAGATTAAAAAACTTTCGGTTTCGTACTGAATGGAAGCAATGGCCTGCCGTACGCGTTGGTTGTAGCTTGCAATGCTTTCTTTCTGGCTACAAATACCTCTGCATTGCTTGAGTTGGTAATGAAAACAGCTCGAAACATTCGATTGCAAATGACAGTATTTGGGACAGAGCTCAAATTTTTCACAAAGTTTTTCCACAAAAGCGCGTGCCTCACGTGCCGTGTAAAATTTGGTGATTGGGGTTTGTACAAGTTTGATGCTGTTGGTTCCAATGTGCAAGATACCCTGTCTGTCTTGGTAGCTAAACAAGGCAATGCTTTCACGGGTTTTTCGTTGTGCCCTGTTGAATTTTGGGAACTGTTTTTTAATTTCGGCAGACTCCAAAAGCAAGGCCAATAACTCACTACCGGTCTCCGTATACGTAATGTTGGCGGTTTCCAAACATAGATTGATTTCCCGTTTCGATTTGTCGTAGAGATGGCTGAGAACTCGTTTTTTGATGTTGATTGCCTTTCCGATGTAAAGAATTTCGTTGTCGCGGTTTCTAAAATAATACACCCCTTCTGTTTCGGGCAAATTGTCAACAACACGCTTTGGAAGTAGGGGAGGTAGTGTCGCTTCTCTCGATCGAGGATGCAAAGAAGCGCCAATGATGTCAGAAGGGTCCTTTTCTAACAACAAAGCAAAGAGTAGCACAGTAGCATCGGCATCGCCTTTGGCACGGTGTCTGTTGGAAAGTGGAATTTGCAAAGTACTGCAAAGTTTTCCCAAGCTGTACGAAGGCAATCCCGGGAGGATTTTTCGAGACAATCGTACTGTACATAATTTTTTTCTTTGAAAACGTGCCCCCAAAGACTGGAATTCTTTTTGAAGAATGTTGTAATCAAAATTGACACTGTGTGCCACAAAAATGGTGTTTTCAGTGATTTCAATTATTTTTTTTGCAATTTCATAAAATTTGGGAGCATGCAACACCATCTGGTTGTCAATACCTGTTAAAGAAGTGATGTATTGCGGAATGGAACACTCTGGATTCACCAAACTGGTAAATTCATCCACCACTTTTTTGCCATCAAAAACAAGAATGGAAATTTCCGTGATTTTGTCCCCTCCGGTTGTTTCTATGTCCACAATGGCATACATCAAGCAATCATTTTTTTAAGCGCTTTCAATTCCACACCGAGTTGGGTCAACATAAGTGCGATGTTGCTAATTTTTAATTCGTGTTCGTCGTATTCCTGTGTATTGATACAACACGTGTATTCCCATAACTCTAAAACATCTTCCAAAGCGACTTCATAAGCGTTGTATTTTTTGTTGTCAGGAACAAGCAACAAACGATCTTCTTCTTTTTTATACACACGTTTGTAGGTCAAACCATCATTTTGTGTCAAAACAATGTAGGTTTTGCCCTCTTTGATGTCTTGAATGTCTTCTAAAAATTTGGCAATCACAAACGACCCACTTTTGGTAGGAAGCATGGAGTCTCCTTTGATAGGAAAAGCCCGGTGTTTTCCTGCAGGTAAAAAAGGAAGCTTTATTTTTTGTAAATCCTCTACGTATTCAGGATCGGCATACCCGTTTAAATAACCTGCCGAAGCTTCGGTTGAAATAATTTCAATCAAATCTTCGTTGGCGTCGTCAACCATGATGGGAAATAAAATCCGCTGATTTCCCACCTCAATAAAAGATTCGTTTTTTGATTTTGAAAGATCGTTTTTTACCAATACATCGATGGGAACTGAAAACGAATTGGAAAGCGCAATGATAAAATCAATAGGAGGAACCGCTCTGTTTTCTTCATAAGAGCTAATTCTCGATCGGGAAACGTTGAAATCGTCAGCAAACTGCTCTTGCGTCAATCCTTTTAAAACCCGTATGTGCTTGATATTTTTTGACAAAAAATTCATAATGCTAAATTTATGAGCAATCATTGCTTATTTATTGAGCTAATTTAGCAAAATATTTGATACGATCAATACCCCTACCCCAAAAATGTATTTAAATTGTCATACGTACTATAGCTTGCGTTATGGTTCTATCCCACCCAAAGACCTCGTGTTGCTTGCCAAAAAGCATGGCTTGCAGACCTTGGCATTGACAGATGTCAACAGCACCACCGCTTGTTTGGATTTTGTAAAACACGCCCTGAAACACAACGTAAAACCTGTGTTAGGAGTCGATTTTAGGCAAGGAGCACAGCAGAAATTCATCATGCTAGCCCAAAACAATAAAGGCTACTATCAGATCAACAAATACCTGTCTTCTTTCTTGCATCAAAATAAAATTGGGATGCCAGACAATGCGGCCTCATTGCCCAACACCTATGTCATTTATCCCTATCAAAAAGAAATACGAGTACTCAAAGAAAACGAATACATCGGAGTAAAACCTTCGGACTTGAATCATTTAAAATTTTCAGAATGGCGGTTCCAACTCGAGAAATTGGTGCTTTTAAAAACCGTTTCTTTTCAAGATAAAAAAGGTTTCAATACACATCGGTTATTGAGAGCCATTGAAAACAATACATTGCTGAGTAAATTGCCAACAGCAGAACAAGGAGCCGCTTCCGATCTGATGGTTCCAGAGCCAGTTTTACAGGAAATGTATTTCGAATACCCGCAAATAATAGCAAACACACAACATATGCTGCGTATGTGCTCTGTAGATTTTGACCTGTCGATCAGCACTCCCAAAAATCAAAAGACTTATACCCGTTCGGAAGCATTGGATTTTCGATTGCTCAAAAAACTGTCGTACGAAGGACTGCATTACAGGTATAAAAAAATAGGAAAAAGAATATTTGACAGACTCGAAAAAGAGTTGCAACTGATCCAAGAGAAGCAATTTGTTTCCTATTTTTTGATCAATTGGAAAATTTTAAAATACGCACGAAGTAAAAATTACTACTATGTAGGAAGGGGAAGTGGAGCCAATAGTATTGTGGCGTATCTATTGAGAATCACCGATGTAGATCCCATTGAACTGGATTTGTATTTCGAACGCTTTATAAACTTATACAGAACAAACCCTCCAGATTTTGATATTGATTTTTCATGGAGAGATCGAGACGATATTATGGACTTTGTTTTTGAAAAATTCAAGCATACGTCTTTGATTGCCGTGTACAATACGTTTAAATACAAAGCTTCGGTAAGAGAATTGGGAAAAGTGTTTGGTTTGCCCAAAAGGGAGATCGACAAACTAGCCAATCGTAATTTTCATCCAGATCAATTGGACCACTTGTCAAAATTGGTATTGACGTATAGTCAATACATAGAAGGCTTTCCAAATTATTTGGGAATTCATCCCGGTGGGATTTTAATTGCTGAAGAGCCACTGCACAAATACAGTGCAACCTACCTGCCTCCAAAAGGATACCCAACCATTATGTTCGACATGGTAGTTGCCGAGGAAATAGGACTCTACAAATTTGATATTTTGAGCCAACGAGGCTTGGGGAAAATTCGCGAAGCAGTTGACATTGTGAAATACAACAACCCAACACACCCAGAAATAGACATACACGACATTCAAAGATTCAAAGAAGACAGGAAGATCAAAGAACTTTTAAAGAATGCCAATACAATAGGATGTTTCTATGTAGAATCTCCTGCAATGCGAATGCTTTTAAAAAAATTACAGGTAAAAGATTATTTGGGATTGGTAGCAGCCAGTTCCGTAATCCGACCCGGCGTCTCAAAATCGGGAATGATGCGAGAATACATTGCAAGATGTAGAAATCCCAAAAAAAGAAAAGAAGTCCATCCAGTCTTACTTCAGATCATGCCAGAAACCCATGGAGTGATGGTGTATCAGGAAGATGTAATAAAAGTAGCGCATTATTTTGGTGGGTTGAGTCTGGGAGAAGCAGACATGCTTCGCCGTGGAATGAGTGGAAAGTTTCGATCGAAAGAAGAATTTTTGAAAGTAAAAAAAATCTTTTTTGAAAACTGCCACAACAAAAAACACACGCTTGCATTGACAAATGAAATATGGAGGCAAATTGAAAGTTTTGCAGGCTATGCATTTGCAAAAGGACACTCTGCTTCTTATGCCGTTGAAAGTTATCAGAGTCTGTTTTTAAAAGCGTATTACCCCCTGGAATATATGGTGGCAACATTGAACAATCACGGCGGGTTTTACAGACCAGAACACTACCTTCATGAAGCGAGAAGGTGTGGAGGTTGTATTCATTCGGTGGACATCAATCATTCCGAGTATGACAACTGTATTGAAGAAAAAACGATTTACTTAGGATTTATGATGTTGCACTCTTTTGAGGGGAACTACGCAAAAAAAGTGGTCGAAGAACGAAATAAAAAGGGGCGTTTTCACGATTTGGATGATTTTATTTCGAGAGTTGCCATGCCATTGTCGCAGTTGAGTATTTTGATCAAAGCAAACGCCTTTCAATTTACAGGAAGAGACAAACGAGCACTTTTGTGGGAAGCACATATGAAAATAAACAAGGTTGTTTTGGAAGAAAAGGTGCATACATTGTTTGCTTCTGAGAAAAAAATATACAAAACCCCCAAGCTGTTTTCCAGTCGTTTTGAAGATGCCTTTGATCAGATGCAGTATTATGGATTTTCTCTTGGAAGTCCTTTTGAACTTTTGGAATACCCAATAGAAAAACAAGTTTTTGCAAGTGATTTGCCAAAGTACGAAGAGAAAGTAGCAACGGTTTTTGGTTACTATGTGGCAGTAAAAAGTACGGTAACTTCCAAAGGAGATTTGATGTGTTTCGGAACTTTTGTAGATGCAAAAGGAGCTCCTTTAGATACGGTACATTTTCCAAAAATAATCCGAAAATACCCTTTTCGAGGAATGGGGGTTTACAAAATTACAGGAAAAGTAACCAAGGAGTTTGATTGTATCACCATCAATGTTTTGGAAATGGAAAAATTAGCCATCGTTCAAGACCCTAGGTACGCCGATGAATCTAAAAAAAATACGGCCTAATGACCAACGAAGAGCGTGCAATTGCACACATGGATTTAGACACTTTTTTCGTGTCCTGTGAGAGGCTAATAGACAGTCGTTTAAAACACAAACCTGTTTTGATTGGTGGCACCTCCGACAGAGGAGTCGTGGCTTCCTGTAGTTACGAGGCTAGAAAGTTCGGCGTACATTCCGCAATGCCTATGCGAATGGCAAAACAATTGTGCCCTGAAGCCATTGTTGTAAGAGGAAATTCAGGAATTTACACCAAATATTCAAAATTGGTAACAGACGTGGTGGCAGCTACCGTTCCCTTGTATGAAAAGTCTTCTATTGATGAATTTTACTTAGATCTTACAGGAATGGATCGGTTTTTTGGATGCCATCAGTTGGCTTCGGAGTTGCGTCAAAAAATTATTCGAGAAACAGGTTTGCCAATTTCTTTTGGGTTGTCCATTAACAAGACGGTTTCTAAAATAGCCACAGGTCAAGCAAAACCAAACAACGAAATTCGAATTGACAAGGGAGCAGAAAAACATTTTTTAGCCCCATTGTCTGTGCGTAAAATTCCAATGGTAGGACAAAAGACCTACAATTCTTTGTGTGATCTGGGAATAAAACAGATCAAAACCATCCAAGAAATGCCTGTAGATATGATGATGAAGGTTTTTGGGAAGTCAGGGGAAACACTATGGAAAAAAGCCAATGGAATTGACAATACGCCCGTGGTTAAGCACCAAGAAAGAAAATCCATTTCAACAGAGCGAACCTTTGAAAAAGACACCACTGATGTTTCCAAACTTAGGAGTATCGTAGTGGCAATGACAGAAAATTTAATTTTTCAGCTTAGAAGAGGTAACAAATTAACCGCATGCGTCAGCGTTAAAATTCGATATTCAGATTTTCAAACGTATACAAAGCAAAAAAGCATTCCCTACAGTGCATCCGACGAAGCAATTTTGCCAATTGTCATGGAACTGTATAAAAGTTTGTACCAGAGGAGATTGCTGGTGCGCCTTGTAGGAGTGAAGTTTAGTAATTTGGTTCGTGGAGGACATCAGGTCAATCTTTTTGAGGACAATGAAAAGATGTTGAGTTTGTATCAAGCAATGGACAAAATGAGAGAAAAACACGGAGATAGGGCAGTGATAAGAGCCGCAGGAATGGGTGTAAAAACCATTCACAGAAGCAATCCTTTTGATGGAAATCCTCCGCCTTTGCTAGCAAATAGAAAGTCTTAAAGGTTTTTGGAAACACCGAGTGGGCTATTGTCAGTGTTTCTATTTTCAAAAGAATGTTTTTTCAGGTGGTGTACCGTCTTTTTCGGTACCAAGAAAACAGTACGCCAAAAATAGCAACCATGATCAACGGTAAGACAATGTTGAAAAACTGCCAGAATTCCTTTTCTGAAACAATCTTTGCTTTGTTGAGTAAGGGGAGTTTGACTTTCTTTGAACGCAGTTTTAGCAAACCTGTATCGTCTACTAAATAGTCCACAGCATTCAGTAAAAATTCTTTGTTGTTATAGCGCTCCTGTGTCCATTTGTCAACGCCCAGTTCTAGTGGTTTTCCTTGGTGTACTTGATTGTGAGCGATATCACCATCACTGATCAAAATCATTTTGCTTGGCAGGCCTATTTCTTTTGCCTCAGGCAGTTGGAAAGGTTGTATCCGGTCTTTGTATGCCGAAGTAAAATTTCCTTCCAAGAGGATGCCGAGTATTTTTTTTCCTTGTCGAAAAATTTCTGGATCTGGACGTTCACTTACCGTCTTTAAATCAATAAAATTTGGCGTTTCTACCACTTTGCTCAAAGAGGAGCTCTCTAGTAAAATTGTTTTGTGAATGTCGTTTTGTAAGGTGTCTATGGTCGATGGAAATTCCAATTTAACCGTTCCCAAATTCGTGGCAATCGGATGTGTGTTTGACGGTTTTACCAAAGGGTAATAATGCCAAGGAAAGTTTTCGTAATTGGTTCTGTTGCCCGTATTGCCCGTTGCTAGAGCGATTTTAGCAGCGTACAAATCTTTGACCATATTGTGATTTACACGTATGCCGTATCGAAAGAAAAAATCGTCCAGATTTAAATTTCGAGCAATAGCCAGGCTCCTCCCATTTTTAGACAGGCTGTCCATTTCTGCCACTACATGATCCAAGAGCCAAAGGGTTTTTCCTCCCTGCAATAGGTATTGATCCAAAACAAATTTTTCCTGTGCATCAAACGCGATTTTCGGTTTGGCAATAAGGGTCAGATCATAACCATGGAGTTGATTCAATGTTTTTTGAGGCGCACTTGAAACCGAATCCAAGGTGAATTGTGCCAGGTGGTAATGCCTGCCCAAAGCCTTCAGAAAAGAGTACAGCTCAAGATCTTCTGATTCCCGGTTTCCTTTGAGTACCGCAATGCTTTTTTTCTTTGGAAAAACTATTTTTTTCAAACCGTCAAGAAAAGCAAATTCTAAATTTTGAATGGAATTTTGCAATTGTTCTTCCTGAGAAATGTTTGGAGCACTATCCTTTAACAGAGAAATGTTTTCAATCGTATTTTGATATTCGATGGTGGCCCACGGAAAAATGATGGATTCAGAAACAACCCCCTCTTTTTTTACAGTCAAACGGCTTGGCGTTAATCCTTTCTGTAGCAGGCGCTGTATGTCGTTTTCAGGATTGACGAATACAAATGAGATGTTTTTATTGACAGCTCTCAATTCTTTCAAAAGCTGTTGTGTTTCCATTTGCAAACGTTTGAATTCTGCGGGGAATTCTCCCTCTAAATAAACTTTCAGAGATACAGGTTCTTTTATTTGAGAAAGCAGGTTCTTGGAGACAGTAGCCAACGAATACCGTCGGTCTTTGGTCAAATCAAAACGTTGGTAAAAATGTTGACTCAAAGCTGCAGAAGTAACAATAAAAGCCAAAGTGTAAATGGTGGGTTTCCAGTTTTTTTTCGGTGCCATGCGCGTATACGTCAACACCAAAAAAAGCAGTGTTGTTTGCACAAAATAAAAAAGATCTCTCGTGTCGAGTACGCCTCTTCCAATACTCTCAAAATGATAGTAGATACCAAGTTTTTTCAAGGCGAAATTGAGGTCCGATGAAAAAATACGGATGTCTTGAAGTCCGTAAAACAAACCAAAACAAACAAACACAGAACCGAGTAAAACAACAAGGGTACTTTTAGAAAAGGTAGAAACCCACAAGCCAATCGAGGTAAAGACACTAGCCAGGCCAAGAAGCCCGAGATACGATCCGACAATGACTCCTGTTTCAACGGTGTCTTGAGTGCTGACAATCCTAAAAATACTGAAGACGTAAACGGCAGTAGGCAATAAAGTGACAATGACTAAGATGAGAAGAGCCGTGTACTTTCCTAAGACCATATCGAATGTAGACAACGGCTTGGTCTTTAAAATTTCAATGGTACCCGTATTCATTTCTTCCGAAAAACTTTTCATGGTCAAGGCAGCGATGAACAAGAGGAGCAGCCAAGAAGTAAAATCGAAAAAAGGAGACAAGCTTGCAAAACCTGAATGTAAAATGTTGTGCTGGTTGTCAAAAAACCACAAAAACAAGCCATTTACAATTAAAAAAAGAGCCATTGCAAAGTATCCTGTGAAGGACCCAAAAAACAAATGCAATTCTTTTTTTAATAAGGCATACATAAAATATCAAATCATTAGATTAGGGTAAAAATTCAATCACAATCGGGTCACGATAATCCAATCCTAAAAGGCTAGACGCCCCACCTACAGTCGTCAAATTGCTTTTGTAAATCGCGATTTCCAAAAAACCGGCAGAGTTGAAAATAGCCAAGCGGTTTCCATCGCTTTTTCGTTGGTCTTCGGGCAAGGAGAAATCGACAATATCACTGTATTTTTGGTGAATTTTTGCAAACGAGTAACTGCTTGCTGTCAATTTGAAACGTCTGCCTTTTCCAATCTCCTTGAACAATTTTTCAGTGATGTTGCTGATGATGTTCCCATAATTGTCTATGTAAATAACGTTTCCGAGTATTTTATGTTGTTCAGGAGAAATTTGTGGTTGAATTTCAAAAAGCTGTTTGTAATTGTAAATGAGTTTTCCAATCACTTCTAAAGTTCCGCCTCGTGCTATGTGTGCGGCTACTTGAACAAAAACGTCCAAAACAGAAAAGCTACTCTCCAAACGATCGTGAATATTGATTTCAACAATTTTACTCGGTTTGATGTCAGAGGCCACCATAGAAATTAAACCGTTATCAGGACAAACGAAATAATGACCGTTTAACAAAAGCGCAATATGTCGATTGTCCTCATTGAGTTCAGAGTCCACCCCAACAATATGAATGGTACCCGGTGGAAAATTCTGGTACGCATTTCTCAAAATATACGCCGTTTGCGTAATGTTAAAAGGAGAAATACTATGTGAAATATCTACGATTTTAGCGTCAGGAATGGTAGAGTAAATCGCCCCTTTAACCGCGCCCACAAAGTGGTCTTTTGTGCCAAAATCAGTCGTAAGTGTAAGTATGGACATAAGTCAGAAACTTCCTTTTCAAGCAATCGTAAAATTGCTTTGTCAATTATCAGAAACAGGCAAATTTAGTAAAATATAAAACCGCAACCAACAAACCATGCTTAGAAATTTGAAACCAAAAAAGAAGCCGAGATAACGAATTGTTATCAGAATATTAGTATTTTTAAAAACGCAAATGAAAAACAGCTCTGCGGAGAATATAAAACCCTAAAAACACACAATAATTGAACGAACGAAGCATTCTTCTTGAAGAAATTAATCCCATTGATTTTTTTGGAACACAAAATACAACCATGAAATTGGTAAAAACTTATTTTCCAAAATTGAAAATAGTCGCTAGGGGATCACAAATCAAAGCTTTCGGAGAACCGATAATATTAGATGAATTTGAAAAACGAATAGGAATGCTGGTAAAGTATTTTCACAAGTACAACCATTTGAGTGAAAATGCCATTGAACAATTGCTGACCAGTTCAGGAAAAGCTTCCAAAGATGTTGTAGGAAAAGATGGTGTTTTGGTGCATGGTGTTGGCGGAAAATTGGTCAAAGCACAAACGGAGAATCAACGCAAAATGGTGGCTAAAATGGAAACCAATGATTTGCTGTTTGCCATCGGTCCAGCCGGAACAGGAAAGACCTACACGGCAGTCGCGCTGGCTGTAAAAGCTCTTAAAGACAAAGAAGTCAAACGAATTATACTTACCCGGCCCGCCGTAGAATCTGGAGAAAATTTAGGGTTTTTGCCAGGCGATTTAAAAGACAAACTAGACCCCTATATGCAACCCTTGTACGATGCGTTGCGCGATATGATTCCTTTCGAAAAATTAGATTCCTATATAGAAAAAGGAACCATACAAATTGCCCCTTTGGCATTTATGAGAGGTCGAACCTTAGACAACGCTTTTGTCATACTAGACGAAGCGCAAAATACAACCCATTCTCAAATGAAAATGTTTTTGACACGTATGGGAAAAAGAGCCAAATTTATCATTACCGGAGATCCAGGACAGATAGATTTGCCGAGACGACAAGTGTCAGGTTTGAAAGAAGCTTTGTTGACTTTGAAAGATGTCAAAGGAATTGCCAATGTATATTTAGATGACAAGGATGTGATTCGCCATCGATTGGTCAAAGAAATTATAAAAGCTTACAAAGGAATAGAAACCGAATAAAAATTTTTAGGAATGACGAAAAAATAAACTTTTCGTTACTTTTGCAAAAAAAAAGAACAGTTCGTTTCAATTTTAATGAAGAAAACCATGAGCATGACCCTCAACGATACCAATTTTAATTTTCCCAAACAAAAAACCATATACAAAGGAAAAGTCCGCGAAGTCTACAATATTGACGATGAATTATTGGTCATGGTGGCTACAGACCGTTTGTCGGCCTTTGATGTAATCATGCCGAAACAAATACCTTACAAAGGACAAATTTTAAATCAAATCGCCGCAAAAATGTTAGAAGCCACCAAAGATTTGGTGCCCAATTGGGTGGTTGCTACCCCAGACCCAAACGTGACGGTAGGACATATGTGTGAGACTTTTAAGGTAGAAATGGTGATTCGAGGTTATTTGACAGGGCATGCTTGGAGAGAATACAAGTTAGGAAAGAGAGAATTGTGTGGCGTGCCGATGCCAGACGGAATGATTGAAAATCAAAAGTTCGAAAAACCAATCATAACGCCTTCCACAAAAGCCGCGATTGGAGATCATGACGAAGACATTTCACGCGAAGAAATACTGTCACAAGGAATTGTGTCGCAAGGAGATTACGAGCAATTAGAAAAATACACCTATGCCTTGTTTGAACGAGGAACAGAAATAGCCGAAAAACAAGGATTGATTTTGGTGGATACCAAATACGAGTTTGGAAGAAAAAAGGATGGGACGATTGTGGTCATTGATGAAATACACACACCAGATTCCTCTCGTTATTTTTATGCGGACGGATATGAAGCAATTCAAGCAAAAGATCAAAAACAAAAACAGCTCTCCAAAGAATTTGTAAGAGAATGGTTGATTGAAAATAATTTTCAAGGGAAAGAAGGACAACAGGTACCAGAAATTTCAGATTCTAAAATTGAAGAAATTTCCAATCGATATATAGAATTGTACGAAAAAATTACGGGAGAAGCCTTTGAAAAAGGCGATGTGTCTAATTTGACGTCGAGAATCGATGCTAATGTAAGTACATTTTTACGCGGGGCCTAAAAGGAAAAGATACCAAAAAATAAAAACAGAAAGCGGATTGTGTTAAGCAATCCGCTTTTTTTTTGATATGTAAACAGTTGTATCTAAGGCATTAAAGGATTGGATAAAAAAAAAGGGCAAAAAAGGGTAAAAAAGTTATTGTCAAAACAAAAAGAGGTTCTATATTTGCACCCGCTAACAGCAATAATAGTTGCTTAGTAGAAGA
>CAXRIA010000019.1:0-23388 GCA_964230805.1 Flavobacteriaceae bacterium | reverse complement strand
CAAATCAGTCCGACAAAAATTAAGTTCCAAAGGATGCTTCTATCTACACCGAGTGGCCGCCAATATTCTGCTAGCAGAAATACGATGGTAAAAGCAGAAATCCCTATATTTAAGAGGCTGGCACGTTTTTCTGTGATGCTGCCCTGTGATTTCAAAAAGGCAGTAACGCCAAACGCTATTAGAATTAATCCTAGCCAAGAACCAAAAATAATGGCTACGATTCCAAAGACGACTAACATACCATTGATTATATAACCTGATAGTTTCTTTAGGCTTTTCTTTCTAAATAAGAAGGCTGCAAAAGGTGGAATTAAGAACAGTGCCACGATAATTGACGCGGTTAGCGCAAATGTTTTCGTAAATGCCAGAGGCCTGAATAATTTACCTTCCGCACCAATCATTGTAAAGACAGGAATGAAACTTATGATTGTTGTCATTACTGCGGTAACTATTGCACCCGAAACTTCTTCAGTGGCATTGTATACCACTGTATTTATAGGCAGTTTTTCATTATTTTCATCCAAGTGCCTTATGATGTTTTCAGAAAGAATAACCCCCACATCTACCATTGTACCGATGGCAATGGCGATACCGGACAATGCCACAATATTGGCATCTACTCCAAAGAGTTTCATAGCAATAAATACCATTAAAACGGCAACAGGTAAGAGTCCTGATATAAGTACAGAGGCTCGAAGGTTAAATACCATAATGATGATGACCAAAATGGTAATTAGTATTTCTAAAGTCAATGCTTCGTTCAGTGTGCCCAGTGTTTCCTGTATGAGTTCAGTTCTATCATAAAAAGGCACAATAGTGACTTGTGAAGTCCTTCCGTCACTTAATACTTTTGAAGGTAATCCGGGACTTAATTCATTTATTTTTTCTTTTACATTATTGATGACCTTCATTGGGTTTGCGCCATAGCGGGCTACAACAACCGCTCCCACGACTTCCGCACCTTCTTTGTCTAACATTCCCCTACGAGTTGCCGGCCCCAAAGACACTTTGCCGATGTCCTTAATTTTGATGGCTGTAAAATCCTCAGATGCTACTACTGCATTTTCTATGTCTCCAATAGACTTAATATAACCCAGACCTCGAACCAGGTATTCGGCTTTGTTTATTTCTAATGTTTGAGCTCCAATATCCTTGTTGCTCTCCTTTACTGCTTTTACAACGTGGTGTAATCCGATGTTATATTGCCGCATCAATTCTGGATTCACATCCACCTGATATTCCTGAACATAACCACCTATGGATGCTACTTCTGATACGCCACTTGCAGTAGACAGAGCATATTTAACATAGTAGTCTTGTATGCTACGTAATTCGTGTAAATCCCATCCACCAGTAACCTTTCCATTTTCGTCTCGACCTTCCAACGTGTACCAAAATATTTGCCCTAAACCTGTCGCATCTGGGCCCAAAGCTGGGTTGACACCTTCGGGAAGTAGTCCACTAGGTAATGAGTTGAGCTTTTCGAGAATTCGACTTCGACTCCAATAGAATTCTATATCTTCTTCAAAAATGATATAGATGCTCGAAAACCCAAACATAGAGGAACTACGTATGGTTTTTACTCCTGGAATACCTAGAAGTGATGTGGTTAATGGGTACGTGATTTGGTCTTCTATATCTTGTGGGGAACGACCCTCCCATTTGGAGAAAACGATTTGCTGATTTTCGCCAATATCTGGAATGGCATCTACAGCGACAGGGTTAGATGGCAAAAAACCAGTATCCCAATTGAAAGGTGCATTGACTGTTCCCCAGCCTACAAAAAGGACGAGTAACAGGACTGCAACAAGTTTGTTTTCTATTAGAAATTTTATGCTTTTGTTTAGCATGGACTTGATAATTAAATAATTAGACATTGGTATTGAGAAAATACCGAATACCTGTCAGCCACCGACAGGCAAGAAATTATCCTAATGAAAATCATTCATTGGATAAAAAAGTCTATTATTTAAAAATCAAATTAAGTAGGTCTCGTCTAGCTGGTAGATTTGCCTTGTGACGAGTGGTGGTGAATAATCTCTAAATGAGGTGTCTTTTTTTTCAGTAGCTTCAAAAAGATTTTTATACGTGTAAACAAACGAAACAATAAAAATCTGTTGGTCAATGGGAAGCTTGTCAATCGTGAATTGCATTTCGTCTTGTCCATCAATTATTTGTTGTACATCGCTACAACAATTGTTTTTAGAGATAGTACAACCTTTAGCAGAAGGTTTTTCCATTTCCATGCCACAGCCTTTAGCTTTTTGGAAAATAGTCGTTTCAACTAGACGATCTCCACAAAAATGCATATCAACAGTAAATGACATTGTAGAAAATACAACGACAACTGCCATCAAAAACGATGCTATTTTAAGAACGAGTTTCTTCATACTGAATACGAAATTAAGAAAATTTTCAGTAAGAAAACGTTATTTAACAGAAGTTTAAGATATCGTCTTTGGTGTTTCTTTTAAAAAGGAGGTTGCTTGAAAAGAGAAAATTTCAACGCAATTCGTAGATTATTGCCATGTGTTTCAATCGCGCTTATTTCTAAGCGATTTCCTCCAAAAAAAAGCTTTATTTCCCGATACAAAAATTGGCAAAGATATTTCCGAGTAGGTCGTCATTGGTTACTTCCCCTGTAATCAATCCAAAGTAGTAGAGTGCTTCACGAATATCAATGGCCATCAAATCACTAGAAAGTCCCATTTGAACACCTTCGTCTACCTTGTTTATCTCGTTCAAGGCCTTTAATAAGGCATCGTAATGTCGGGAATTGGTCACAATAGTTTCGTTATTTTGAAGCGCTCCCGTGTTGATCAATGCGGTGAGCTGATCAGTCAAAGTTTCGATTCCTGATTTTTCTTTTGCAGATAAGAAAATCAATTCAGGAATTTGTTTTTTTAGTTGCGTTATTTCATTGGTTGAAACTTTATCCGCTTTGTTTCCGATAACAATCAATTGTTTTTGAGGGTATTTATTTTTGATTGTTTCAATTTCAGTTCTGCATAATTGACTGTCAATTTTTGATTTTTCACTATCGAGTAAATAGAGAACAACTTGCGCTTGGTTTATTTTTTCAAATGTTTTTTGAATGCCTATATTTTCAACGACATCTTTGGTTTCTCGAATACCAGCTGTGTCAATAAATCGAAAGGAAACACCGTCGATAATTATTTCGTCTTCAATGGAGTCTCTGGTGGTTCCTGCAATGTCAGAAACAATGGCGCGATCTTCATTGAGTAATGCATTTAATAAGGTTGATTTTCCAACATTGGGTTCACCTACAATCGCCACTGGGATTCCGTTTTTAATCACGTTGCCAACGGCAAAAGAATCAATCAGTCGTTTTAAGACCAATTGGATTTTTCTAATCAATATTTTGAACTGTTCACGATCTGCAAATTCGACATCTTCTTCTGAAAAATCCAATTCCAATTCAATCAAAGAGGCAAAATTTAGCAATTGTTCTCTTAATAATTGAATTTCATTGCTAAAGCCGCCGCGCATTTGTTGCATGGCTATTTTGTGGGAAGCTTCGGAATCAGAGGCAATTAAGTCGGCTACTGCTTCCGCTTGACTTAAATCTAGTTTTCCGTTGAGAAAGGCTCTTAATGTAAATTCGCCGGCATCTGCCATTCGGCAGCCTTTCTCTAAAAATAGTTGAATTATTTCTTGTTGTATGTAACTTGAACCGTGACAGGAAATTTCAATAGTGTCTTCTCCTGTGTAGGAATGCGGGTTTTTAAAAATAGAAACCAATACCTCATCAAGGACTCTTCCGTTGTTCGTAATGTGTCCCAAATGTAAGGTGTGCGATTTCTGGTCGCACAGAGATTTTTTATGTTTAATCGATTGAAAGTTGGCATCTGCAATGGCAATTGCGTCTTTTCCAGACAAGCGAATAATAGCAATTGCACCTGCACCTGCGGCTGTAGCCAAAGCAACAATGGTGTCTTGATGATTCATGGTGCAAAGATAACCAACTTGTGCGTTTTTTGAGTCTAAAATTTTGTTTTTACCCTCGGCACAAATTTAGAAAATCGTGTTTTTGTATCAAGAAACATCCGCTTGCTTGATAAAATCTTCAAATTCGTAGAACCAAAGTTCAAATTGATGCATGTGCTCGTTGAAAAATTCGTAAGCCACTCCCCAACTATTTTTGTTGTAGATACTAAATTTAGCATCCAGTGTTACGTAAATCCTCGAAATGCATTTTCCATTGTCGAGGTAGTGATTTTTGTCAAATACAACAGCAGGAAGATAGGTTTCTTCAAGAATTGTTTTTAGCGAAGCCACTTGTTCATACAACAATTCTCTTCGTGCTTCGCTCGCCGATTCAATGTCGAGCATGACACGGGCTGTCTTATTGTCAGCATAAAATTTAAAGCTAAAATCTTTGATTTTAGTGTTGTAGGTAAGCCATTTTCGAGGAAAAGACTTTCCGTAACTTACCCAAAAGTCTTTTCTCAATTTGGACGCTTCTTCTTTGGAAAACATGGATGAATGGTTGTGACCGCTAAGATAATTATTTTTAGAATCGTGAAAACGGATTTTTTTGAACGGACAATATTTTGACTCAATATTGGTATTGGTTTTCTGTCAAATAAAAAATGCCATCGTTAAAAAAATAACGATGGCATATGTCCCTTTTGGTATCGGGGAAAAATTATTTGATCATTTTGTAGCTACGCTTGATAAAGTTTGTCAATTCTTCACCATGCAATAGGTTTTGTGACAATTTTGCCAAATCAAATGCTTGTCCAATCAATTCTTTTTGAATCGCCGCATCTTTGGTGTCCAAGATGTCTTTGATTAAGTCGTTGTTGGTATTGACCACCAAGTTGTACATCTCAGGCATGTTGTTCATACCAAACATACCGCCACCCCCAGACTGGCTCATTTCTTTCATTCTGCGCATAAACTCAGGCACAGTAATGCTAAATGGGTTGGCATTAGAATCCAACGCTTCTAATTGAACAGTATAGGTTTCTTTCGGAATGTTTTCTTCGATGATTGGTTTCAAACTTTCTTTTTCTTCATCAGATAGTTTGCTAATTTTTTCATCGTCTTTTTTGATCAGGTTGTCAATGTGGTCAGAATCAACGCGTGTAAATTTTAATTTTTCGTTGCTTCCTTCCAATTTTTGCATCAAATGAGAAACAATAGGAGAGTCTAATAACAATACCTCATAACCTTTTTCCTTAGCCTCTTGGATATAGCTGTGTTGTGCTTCTTTGTTGGCAGCATAGAGAACAACTAGGTTTCCATCTTTGTCTGTTTGAAGGTCTTTGATTTTTTCTTTCAATTCTTCCAAAGTAAAGAAAGCGTTTTCTACGGTGGGGAGTAAGGCGAATTTTTGAGCTTTCTCAAAGAATTTTTCGTCAGAAAGCATTCCGTACTCGATGATTACCTTGATATCGTTCCATTTTTGCTCAAAATCTTCACGATTGTTTTTGAATAAAGAATTTAATTTATCCGCAATTTTTTTGGTGATGTATCCCGATATTTTTTTAACAGCACCATCTGCTTGTAAATAAGAACGAGAAACATTTAATGGAATATCTGGGGAGTCAATAACACCTTTCAACATTTGTAAAAAGTCAGGAACAATGCCTTCCACATTATCCGTAATAAAGACTTGATTTTGGTACAATTGAATTTTATCCTTTTGTAGATCCATGTTTGGAGACAACTTCGGGAAGTATAAAATTCCTGTCAAATTAAAAGGGTAGTCCACATTTAAATGAATGTTAAAAAGGGGTTCCTCAAATTGCATTGGGTACAACTCTCTGTAAAATGTGTTGTAGTCTTCCGCTTTTAAATCAGCGGGCTTTTTAGTCCATGCGGGCGCTGTATTGTTTATGATGTTATCAACGGTAATTTGTTTGTGAGGTTCCGTTGTTTCTTTCCCATCTTTGTCTTTTGTTGTTTTCGGTGTAAACTCAGGATCGTTGATTTCTTTGGTTCCAAATTTGATCGGAATTTGATTGAAACGATTGTATTTCGTGAGGAGTTCCGTAATTTTTGATTCTTCTAAAAATTCTAAGGAATCTTCCGCAATATGAAGTACAATTTCAGATCCTCTTTCTGTTTTCTCTGCTGGATCAATGGTATAGTTCGGAGAACCATCACAAGACCATTTTACCGCTGGGGCATCTTTGAACGATTTTGTAATGATGTCTACCTTATCTGCAACCATAAAAGCAGAATAGAATCCGAGTCCAAAGTGACCAATAATTCCGGCATCTTCCACTTTGTCTTTGTATTGATCAATAAATTCTTCTGCCCCTGAAAACGCGATTTGGTTGATGTATTTTTCAACTTCCTCTTCAGTCATTCCAATTCCTTGGTCAATGATGCGAAGTGTTTTCTCTTCTTTGTTTGCAATGATTTCGATTTTTGGAGTTCCGTATTCCACCCCTTCTGCTTCTCCCATAGCAATCAGATGCTTCATTTTTGAAGTCGCATCTGTTGCATTTGAAACCAATTCTCTTAAAAAGATTTCGTGATCAGAATACAAGAATTTTTTGATCAATGGAAAAATATTTTCTACCGATACATTGATATTTCCTTTTGCCATAATTTATAGATTTGTTTGTTTTTTTAAATTTACAGATTCATCCTAGTCAAAATAAATACCAAACCTTGATTTTCTGCCTTCAAGACAGACAAGAGTGACAAGATGACATTTGTAGGGGTGTTTTGTGCAGACATTACATGAATAAAAAATGACTGGAGGCAATCTCTTTGAAGTTTGACCTAACAAGCAAAAAGGTTTAATTTTGAAAATTTTAGAACGGATATTAAAATAAAAGGGTTCGTAAGTTTCCACAATCCAAGATGGGGGGATTGGAACACCTTATTCTGAGGTAAAATAATTTTATTTTTTTGCAAAAACATCTTGTTAGACACAAAACCTTTTGTATATTTGCCCTCGATTTTAGTAGGTGGTTTTCATGCCTGAGCTATAAATAAGATTAAGAAGATTTTTAAGAGATATTACAATGAGTAAAAGAACATTTCAACCATCGAAAAGAAAAAGAAGAAACAAACACGGTTTCAGAGAAAGAATGGCTTCAGCGAATGGACGTAAAGTCTTAGCAAGAAGACGTGCTAAGGGGAGAAAAAGAGTTTCTGTTTCTTCAGCTCCAAGACCGAAGAAATAATGGATATTGAATTCAAATATAAAGGTGTTGCTATTGTTTAGTAACACCTTTTTTTTGAATATATTTGCCAATAGAATTAAAAAAGGAAAATAAGACTATCAAGAGTTGAAAAAAGCAAGTGGATGCGGCTTGTCTTCCATCAACTTGAATACATTTAAACATCAGTAATAGCATGCCAAAAAACAACAACATCAAATCGGTTTTACTTATAGGATCAGGTCCCATTATTATTGGACAAGCTTGTGAATTTGATTATTCAGGATCGCAATCCATTCGTTCTTTGAAAGAAGAAGGGATTGAAGTTACATTGATCAACTCGAATCCTGCAACAATTATGACAGATCCGTCATTAGCAGACAATGTGTACTTAAAACCTTTGACTACGAATTCAATTCGTGAAGTTTTAGCCAAGCACCCAAATATTGATTCGGTATTACCTACTATGGGAGGACAAACGGCTCTTAATTTGTGTATCGAAGCCGATGAGAAAGGGATTTGGGAAGAAAACGATGTTCAGATGATTGGGGTCGATATTGATGCGATCAACATCACTGAAGACAGAGAGCTTTTCCGTAAACTGATGGGAGAAATAGGAGTAGAGATGGCTCCTCAAGCTACTGCAACGTCATTTCTAGAAGGGAAAAAGATTGCACAAGAATTTGGATTCCCATTGTGTATTCGTTCTTCGTTTACACTGGGAGGAGCAGGGGCTGCTATTGTGTATGAAGAAGAAGATTTTGATGAATTGTTGCGAAGAGGTTTGGAAATCTCTCCAATTCACGAGGTAATGATAGACAAGGCCATGATGGGCTGGAAAGAATACGAGTTGGAATTGTTGCGTGATAAAAACGACAATGTTGTGATCGTATGTTCTATTGAAAATATGGATCATATGTGGATTCACACAGTAGAATCGATCACAGTGGCACCTGCCATGACCTTGAGCGACTCTACATTTCAAAAGATGCGTGATATGGCCATCCATATGATGCGTTCTATCGGTGATTTTGAAGGGGGATGTAATGTACAATTTGCCGTGTCTCCAGATGAAAAAGAAGATATTATTGCTATCGAAATCAATCCACGTGTATCGCGTTCTTCGGCATTGGCATCCAAGGCCACAGGATACCCGATTGCAAAATTGGCGACAAAATTAGCTTTGGGCTATCACTTGGATGAGTTGAACAATCAAATTACAGGATTTACTTCGGCTTTGTTTGAACCAACTTTGGATTACGTTATCGTAAAAATTCCACGATGGAATTTTGATAAGTTTGAAGGTGCAGATCGTACACTTGGATTGCAAATGAAAGCTGTTGGAGAGGTTATGGGAATTGGACGTTCCTTCCAAGAAGCTTTGCACAAAGCAACTCAGTCTTTGGAAATCAAACGAAATGGTTTGGGAGCAGATGGGAAGGAAGAAACGCATTATGATACCATTATCTCGAAATTAACCAATGCTTCATGGGACCGAGTGTTTACGATCTATGATGCTATCAAAGCAGGAATTTCATTGAAGAAAATATACGATATCACAAAAATAGACATGTGGTATTTGAAACAATATGAAGAGCTGTTTGCATTGGAAAAAGAAATTTCTAGTTACAAATTAGAAACGTTGTCGAAAGATTTGCTTTTGGAAGCAAAACAAAAAGGATACGGAGACAGACAAATTGCACACATGTTGGGTTGTCTAGAATCAGAAGTATACAAGAAAAGAGAAGAATTTAACATCAATCGTGTGTACAAATTAGTAGATACCTGTGCGGCAGAGTTTGAAGCACAAACACCTTATTTCTATTCCACGTTTGAGAATACCATGACTCAAGAGAATGGTACGCCATTTTCACACAATGAATCCATTGTGACCGATAAGAAAAAAGTAGTGGTATTAGGCTCTGGTCCGAACAGAATTGGTCAAGGTATTGAATTTGACTACTGTTGTGTGCATGGTGTATTGGCAGCGAAAGAGGCGGGATATGAAACCATCATGGTGAATTGTAACCCGGAAACGGTTTCTACCGATTTTGACACAGCAGACAAATTGTATTTTGAACCGGTATTCTGGGAGCATTTGTACGATATCATTCGTCACGAAAAACCAGAAGGTGTCATTGTTCAACTTGGTGGGCAAACGGCTTTGAAACTTGCTGAAAAACTAGAAGCCTACGGTGTAAAAATTATGGGAACAAGTTTTGAAGCTTTGGATTTGGCCGAAGACAGAGGGCGTTTTTCTGAGATGTTGACCTCATTAGAGATTCCGTTTCCAAAGTTCGGAACGGCAACAAACGCAGATGAAGCCTTAGAAATTGCTGACAATTTAGATTTTCCAATTTTGGTGCGTCCGTCCTATGTATTGGGGGGTCAAGGCATGAAAATTGTGATTAATAAAGAAGAATTGGAAGCCCATGTGGTAGAATTGCTCCGATCAATTCCAGGAAATAAATTGTTGTTAGACCATTATTTGGAAGGTGCGATAGAAGCAGAGGCAGATGCTATTTGTGATGCAGATGGAAATGTGTACATAATTGGTATTATGGAGCATATTGAACCCTGTGGAGTGCACTCTGGAGATTCCAATGCAACCTTACCGCCATTTAATCTCGGAGAGTTTGTAATGGATCAAATTAAGGAGCATACTAAGAAAATTGCTGTGGCACTGAAAACTGTGGGATTGATCAATATTCAATTTGCGATCAAGAACGACACGGTATATATTATTGAAGCCAATCCGAGAGCTTCGCGTACGGTTCCTTTTATTGCGAAGGCGTACGGAGAACCGTATGTGAATTACGCAACCAAAGTGATGCTTGGTGACAAAAAAGTAACGGATTTTGATTTTCAACCAAAGCTCGATGGCTATGCAATCAAGCAACCCGTATTCTCATTCAACAAATTTCCGAATGTAGATAAAACGTTAGGACCTGAAATGAAATCAACAGGAGAATCCATTTTGTTTATTGATAGCTTGAAAGACGATGCTTTTTACGAGCTGTATTCAAGAAGAAAGATGTATTTGAACAAATAATTTCAACGCATTTGTTAAAAGGCCATAAAAACACATGGCTGCAGAAAGCGACCTCCGAATAGGAGGTCGCTTTCGTTTTGTAGAGGGGTTGGGAGGGGCTATTTTTCGTTTAGATCCAACTGCAGTTGGATCGCAATGTCCTTGGCTATTTTATTTCGGACAATTTTAGGAATTTTAACTTTGTAATCAGAGGCCAGAATTGAAAAAGAAGCGGACAATGTGTAGGTGTCATCTATGAAGCGTAAGGTAGCAGGCACACTGATTTCCTTTGTCACCCCATGAAAGGTGAAATTTCCTTGCAATTTGATCGGTTTGTATTCTTCAGTTTGGAAATCTTCTTGGGAGAAATCGACAATTTTACCCGTGAACATCGTTTTGGGAAATACGTCGCTTTCTGCATAACTTTCATTGAAATGCTCTTCCATAAGTGCGATCTTGAAACGGAAACCTTGTACCAAGGCCAACACAGCTATTTCTCCGGTATCGGCTTTTAAAATTGCCGTGACCTTGTCGTTTTTTGCTTCAATTTTTTCAAAAGAAGGAACAGATGCTTCAAAACGAACCTGTCCAGATTTCGTTATAAATTTTTGTTGCGCATAGCATTGCAGTGTTGCAAAAAAAAGAAGAGATGAAACGATTAATTTCATAAATCATTCATTGGGATAGCCATTCGCAATCCACGCTTTGATGTTGTCAATACTTGTTTGACTAAAGGGAGATCCATTTTTGGGCATGTTTCCGCTTTCAATTCTTCCTAAGGCACTCCATGTACCTGTAGCCTCAAAAGCCGTTTTGATCTGCTCGTAGTTGGTGAGCATGGGGCTTTTGCCTCCTCCGTGGCAGTTTGTGCTTGCACATCCTTGCGTAATCAAATTTTCAATGGTATTCACATAAGTAATCGATACGGGATCAGGATCCGTTATAGGTCCGATAACATCTGCTTCCGAATCGGAAGTACAACTTACGGTTAATGAAATAAAAAGAGCGGATAGTAATAATTTTTTGTACATCTTTGTTGAATTAGGGTAGTTCGTTTCGAAAAAAGGGGGCTGAAATTAAAATAGACCCGCCTTATTTTGATACCCTAAATTTACGGATTTTTTTGTTTCCAAAAGAATTTGATATTTTCGTAGTATGTGGAAAAAGGCTATCGGTTTGCTATTGTTCTTGTTTTTTGTGGTTTTTGGACTCGCCACTTACAAGTATATTTATCAAAAACACCGCGATGTTCAAACAGCGGAAACTGATTTTGAAAGAACCTCTGAGGAGATTTATATGGAGTTTGCTCAAAATTCAAATCAGGCGACGAAGAAATATTTAAACAAAATAATAACTGTGACGGGTGCGGTGTCAGAGCGAGATGCCAATAGTGTGACTTTGAACACGCGTGTGGTGTGTTATTTTTCAAAAAATTTAGAGAAAATTAAGAATCCTAGAACAACAATTAAGGGGAGATGTATTGGTTTTGATGAATTGTTAGAAGTCGTAAAACTCGATGAATGTTCCGTTGTCAAAAAATAATTAAAAAAATAAAAAATGAAGCGTTTCTATCCCTTTTTATTATGGCTATTCGTTTTTCAAATCACCCATGCCCAAGAGGAACTTCTTGAAGAATTACAGGGGGAATTGGAAGAAACAGGTGACGTAACTTCCGTTTTTAAAGGCCTAAAAATTGTAAATTTAGAGTCGACCAAATTGGCGGCTCAAGGCGATTTGTATTTTGTAATTGCGCACCGTTTTAGTTCCATACAAGGAGGTTTTAAAGATTTATTCGGTTTGGATGGAGCTCAAATTCGGTTTAGTTTTATTTACGGTATTACCGATGGACTCACAGCCAGTATATCGAGAAGTTCTATGGAAAAAACCTACGATGCAACGGCCAAATTAAAAATTCAAAATCAAGAAAAAAATGGTTTTCCGTTTTCAATTGTTGCCTTTGGAGCGGTGGCTTACAAATCGGCAGATCCGGATCCGAGTTATGTGAATTTTACGAACGAACAACGATTCAATTATTTGGCAGAATTGTTGATTTCACGAAAAATGAATGACAAACTTTCCTTGCAAATAGCACCCATTTATTGGCATGAAAACTTTACGCCTTTCGAAAATCAAGAGAACAGCCAGTATGCCTTAGGACTGGGAGGTCGCTATAAATTATCGAAACGATGGACGTTGAATTTGGATTATGTGGCACATGGAAACAGAGCTGTGGAAAATAGGTTTCAAAATCCACTGTCCATTGGTTTTGATATAGAGACAGGAGGCCATGTGTTTCAACTCCATTTTACGAACGCACAACAAATGAATGATACCGGATTTTTAAATGCCAATGGTGATTGGTCCGGGGGTGATGTTTTCTTTGGGTTCAACTTACTGAGAGTTTTTTAAAAATTTCCCAAAATTGTGTATGCAAAATGAATTGTATTTTATTTGATGGTCCCTTGAGAGAAAAATTTTTACCGCTCACTTTTACGCGGCCTGTTGCTCATTTACATGTGGGTATTTCTTCGATCAAAGAAAAATGGGAGCAGTATTTGAACACTACTTGTACTGTTTTGACCACAGACTATTTGGAAGACAAATTTCCAATGGTTGAATGGGAACAAAATGTTTTTATTGAAGCAACATACCTCCCAAATCAGGTTCTTGTGAATCAAATCAAGGCACTGTCCAAAAATCAAATGCTTGTTCACGAAGGTGAAGTTGTGGCTTTTTTTGTAGAGTCCTCGCAGAAAGAAGTTGATTTTGAAAGTTATCAATCAATCCTCTGTGAAGAAGTGCCACTTCGGATTGTGAGTTTGCCTGATTTGTCTCAAAAAAACAAGGTGGTGTTCGAGGCAGATTTTGAAAAGATTACCAAAGACAGAATTTCACAACCCCTAAGTAAAACCAATCACGTTATTTGTCCAGAACGCATTTTTTTAGAAGAAGGTGCTGTGGTTGAATTTTCTTTTTTGAATGCGAGCGAAGGCCCTATTTACCTTGGAAAAAAAGCCATTGTGATGGAAGGTGCAATGATTCGAGGCGCTTTTTCTTTGGGAGACGGCTCGTTGGTTAAAATGGGAAGTAAGATCTATGGTGCGTCGAGCGTCGGTAAAAATAGTGTGGTAGGAGGTGAATTAAAAAACAGTATTGTCATGAATTATTCGAACAAAGGGCATGACGGCTATTTAGGAGATTCGATTGTCGGAGACTGGTGCAATTTAGGAGCCAACACGACGGGGTCGAACTTGAAAAACAATTATTCCAAAATAAAAGTTTGGAGCTACGAATGGGATGAATTTAAAGAATTAGACACTTTGAAGTTTGGTCAGGTTTTCGGCGATTACACCCGAACTTCAATAGGTGCTTGTTTGAATACAGGTACGATTGTGGGTGTGGGTGCGAATGTGTTTGGCGTTGATTTTTCCAAAAAATTCATTCCTTCATTTTCTTGGGGAAATGAAGAAGAAACAAGACTTGAAGATTTTTTTAAAACAGTCGAACGCATTAGAGCCTTGAGAGGCTTTGATTTTTCAAGACAAGAGAAAAAAATAGTGCAATCGATTTTTGAAACAACACAAAAATACAGGGATTTGTAAACATCATTTTCTTTCAAGTCTATAAAAAAAAGCCATCCGAAGGGATGGCTTTTTATTCGTATATCGATGGTCTTATTCGGTTGGTTTCAACACCTCTCCTTTGATTCGAAGTATTTTTTTGGGTTCTGAAGCATTGGATGTCAATGTTACCGTTTTTGAAAAACGTCCCACGCGATTGGTGGCATATTTTACTTTGATTTCTCCGCTTTCACCAGGTAAGATAGGAGCTTTGTCATAAGTAGGTACCGTGCAACCACAACTTCCTTGCGCTTTGCTGATAATTAAGGGTGTTTTTCCACTGTTTGTAAATTTAAAAACACGATTACCATCCGCATTTTGTTCTATTTTACCGTAATCGATAACTTCTTCTTCGAATTGAAATACAGGTGCATTTTCGTCAAAGGTTTCTGTTGGCGATGTGGTTTGGGCTGTCACAAAAAGTGTTGCCAAAAGAAAAGTGATTGTTAAAAATATTTTTTTCATAATGTATAATTTTGAGTAAGCTAAAATAAGTTTTTTTCCAAAACCACAAAATACAAAGATGTTAGATTTTAGTTAAAACAATTCGATGGAAACAGTTACAAATGGAAGGCTGTTTTTCCCTAAGTCTTTATTCTATTTTGATTCAATCCGTGACATAATTAATTTGCTATGAGTAGATATAGTTGTATTTTTGGCCATTCATATTTTGAATTGAACAAGCAACGAAGATCACATGATCTGAATTGAAACGATAAAAACATTACCAAACGCACGAAGCAATTATGATTCCGAACAAATACAACCCTGAAAATGTAGAGGACAAGTGGTATAGCTACTGGATGGAGCATGGATATTTTCACTCCACACCCAATGAAAAAGAAGCCTATACAATCGTTATTCCTCCTCCAAACGTAACAGGTGTATTGCATATGGGCCACATGCTGAATAATACCATCCAGGATGTTTTGATACGTCGTGCCCGATTGAAGGGATACAACGCTTGTTGGGTCCCAGGGACAGATCATGCCTCCATTGCTACAGAAGCAAAGGTAGTTGCGAAATTGAAGTCCGAAGGGATTCGCAAAGAAGACTTAACACGTGATGCGTTTTTGAAACATGCATGGGAATGGACAGACAAACATGGAGGAATCATTTTAGAACAATTGAAAAAATTGGGTGCATCTTGTGATTGGGAACGTACGTCTTTTACCATGGATGACAATTTGAGTGAAGCGGTTACCAAGGTATTTGTCGATCTTTATAAAAAAGGATTGATTTATCGGGGCTACCGCATGGTAAATTGGGATCCTGAAGCAAAAACGACACTTTCTGATGAAGAAGTAGAATTTGTAGAAAAGCAAGGAAACCTCTATTATATCAACTATCAAATAGAAGGTTCTTCAGAGTCCATTACTGTAGCAACAACGCGTCCTGAGACCTTGTTAGGAGACACGGCGGTTTGTATCAATCCGAACGACGAAAGATTTTCACATTTAAAAGGGAAAAAAGTCATTGTACCGATTGCAAACAGAGTGATTCCTATCATTGAAGATGATTATGTAGATGTTGAATTTGGAACAGGTTGTTTGAAAATTACACCTGCGCACGATCAAAATGACAAGGCCATTGGCGAGAAGCATGGACTGGAAGTGCTTGATATTTTGAACGATGATGGAAGTTTGAATGCATTGGGATTGCACTACGACGGAAAAGACCGGTTTGTAGTTCGCAAAGAAATCGCCAAAGAATTGGAAGAAATAGGTGCCTTGGTGAAAATAGAACAACACATGCACAAAGTAGGTGTTTCGGAGAGAACCAAAGCGGTTATTGAGCCTAAAATTTCGGTACAGTGGTTTTTGAAAATGGAAGACATCGTAAAGCCAGCCTTGGACGCGGTTTTGAAAGATGAAGAGATCAAATTGTATCCAAAGCATTACAACAATACATACAGACATTGGTTGGAGAACATTCGCGATTGGAATATTTCACGCCAATTGTGGTGGGGACATCAAATACCCGCCTTTTACTACGGTGATGGAATGGAAGATTATGTAGTGGCAACCACTGCAGAGGAAGCACTGGTTTTGGCGCAAGAAAAAACCAAAAACACTTCTCTGACAATCGAGGATATAAAGCAAGATCCGGATGCATTGGATACTTGGTTTTCATCGTGGCTGTGGCCGATTTCATTGTTTGATGGAATCAAAAATCCAGACAATGAAGAGTTTAAGTACTACTACCCAACCAACGATTTGGTCACAGGTCCCGATATCATTTTCTTCTGGGTAGCACGAATGATTTTTGCAGGATATGAATTTGCGGAGGCCAAACCTTTTGGCAACGTATATTTTACGGGATTGGTGCGTGACAAGCAGCGTAGAAAAATGTCAAAATCTTTAGGGAATTCACCAGATCCCATTGAATTGATGAAAAAATACGGTGCAGATGGAGTGCGTACGGGATTGCTCCTCAGTGCTGCAGCTGGAAACGACTTGTTGTTTGATGAAGAGTTGTGTGCACAGGGAAGAAATTTCTCGAGTAAAATATGGAATGCGTTTCGTTTGATTGATGGATGGGAGGTTTCAGAGACGATGGAACAGCCAACATCGTCTAAAATTGCCATTGAGTGGTATACGGCAAAGTTCCAAAAAGCGTTGGTAGAAATCGAAAAATCATTTGAACAATACAGAATCAGTGAGGCTTTGATGACTATCTACAAGCTGATTTACGATGATTTTTCTTCTTGGTTTTTGGAAATGATCAAACCAGGGTATCAACAGCCCATCGATCGTGTTTCTTTAAAAGCCGCTATCAAGTGTTTGGAAGATAATTTAAAAATATTGCACCCTTTTATGCCTTTTATCACTGAGGAAATCTGGCAACATATTGAAAACAGAACGCCACAAGAAGCTTTAATTATCGCGTCTCATCCAGAAGTGAGTACTTTTGATGAAAAAATCATAGCAGATTTTGAATTTGCTTCTGAAGTGATTTCAGGCATACGGAAAATTCGAAAAGAAAAAAACATTTCTTTTAAAGAAAGTATACAGCTTTATGTTTTCGCAAATGAAAAAGGAGGCGATACTTTTACCTCTGTTATTCAAAAATTAGGAAATGCCTCAGAAATTATGTCAGTAGAAAAGGCAGTGGAAGGTGCTTTGAGTTTCCGTATCAAGTCGAATGAATATTTTATTCCCATTGCAGGCGCCATAGATGTCAGTGCTGAAAAAGCAAAATTAGAAGAGGAATTGAATTACACACAAGGGTTTTTAAAATCGGTGCAAAAGAAATTGAATAACGAACGTTTTGTAAACAATGCACCGGAACAAGTAATTGCCAACGAACGCAAAAAAGAAGCCGATGCCCTGGCAAAAATAGAGACCCTGCAAACAAGTTTGCAAGCCTTATGATAAAATAAAATGGATTTTAGTAATTTTTCCAGTACAATTCAAACCCGCATTGCTGAAGATGATTTTGTAAAAATCACTTTGAGCAAGCCGATTCGTAAAAATGACGGTTTGCGCAATATTTATGTTCGGCTCATAGTGGTGAAAGAGGAGCAGAAACTTTCATTGACATACCATTACAAAACCAATGATCAGGTAAAAAACCATTCTATTTCAGAAGGAATTGAAATCTTGCAAGAGGCCTTGCTAATGAATTTTAGAACCGCCGTAGTTTTTACCTTGCGTGAGGATTTGCACGTTTTTGTATCGAAAAAGAAATTGATATCCTATAAAAAAACAAATCCGAGTTTCTCTAACAAGCCTCCAGTAACACACGACAAACCAAAAGAGAAAAGAGCAGCGTTAGGAAAGTATTTGTATTATCTCGGTGTTATAGACAAAGCAAACAATGTCATTCCAAAAATGGCAGATAAATTCCGTCAAATAAACAAGTATTTGGAAATCATGGAAAATTTGATGGCCAATGCCAAGTTGCCCAAAAAAATTCAAATTGTAGACATGGGTTCTGGAAAAGGTTATTTGACCTTTGCGTTGTATGACTATTTGGTCGTGCAACGAAAAATGGAGGTTACCGTGACAGGGATTGAATTACGCAAAGAATTGGTGAGGTATTGCAATGACGTTGCCGCAAAATGTAACTTTGAAAATTTACAGTTTGTATGCCAGCCTATTGAGTCCTATGAAAACAAAAAAATAGACATTCTTATCGCATTGCATGCCTGTGACACCGCTACTGACGATGCCATTTCCAAAGGAATTATCGCCAATGCGGGGCTGATTGTTTGTGCACCTTGTTGTCATAAAGACATTCGGAAACAATTAAAAGGACAGGAGCAGGAAAGTCCTATGTTGAAATACGGCATTTTTAAAGAGCGTCAGTTTGAAATGGTGACAGATACATTAAGGGCATTGATTTTGGAAAAGAAAAACTATCAGACAAAAATTTTTGAATTTGTTTCGAATGAGCACACGCGTAAAAATATACTTCTCGTTGGAACCAAGTCCTCCAAAGAAAACGATCTAACCTTGTTGGATGCTAAAATTCAAAGTTTGAAAGATACATTCGGTATCAAAAAACATTACCTAGAGGGTAAAGTTTCGTTTTAAACGCTTATTATTCTTTTATATTGAAGGAGTTTTTTTTATTTTTAAACAACCAATAGAAAACAACAATCTTAATGACAACAGCGTTGGCAACTTTTGGAAATGGATGTTTTTGGTGTACAGAGGCTGTATTTGCGAAATTGAAAGGTGTACAGAGTGTCACACCTGGATTTAGTGGTGGACATATCAAAAACCCAGCATACCGCGAAGTAATTTCGGGGAGAACAGGACATGCTGAAGTCGTACATATCACGTATGACTCCTCTATTGTAAGTTACCAAAAACTATTGGAAGTATTTTTTGCTACACACGACCCAACCACCTTGAACAGACAAGGAAATGATGTTGGAACACAGTACCGATCTGCTATTTTTTATCACAACCACTCCCAAAGAGAGTTGTCCAAAGAAATGATAGGTCTATTGACCCGGAAAAATATTTTTCAAAACCCGATTGTTACTGAGGTTTCAGAATTTCAAGCCTTTTATCCTGCAGAGGATTATCATCATAATTATTTTGAATTGAATCCACAAGAACCCTACTGTAATTTTGTGATCAAACCGAAATTGAAAAAATTTCAAAATAGTTTTCAACAGGATTTGCATAAAGAATTGTAACGAAATAAAAATCAAGAATTTTGGAGAGATTTCAGAATCCAAAACGAAGGTTCGTCTCATTTCTTTATTTGATAAATTCGGATTGAAAAACAGAAAATAGGGGCTTCTTATTAGAATTTGAAAATTAAGGTTATATTGCGTTTCTAAAGAACACAAAAACCAATTTAAAAAACGAAAACTAAAAAAACCGATGAGAAAATCTACTATGTTCTATGCCTTATTGCTAGGAACTATATTCCTTTCATGCAAACAAGGAAAAGACAAACCACAGGCAAATGGGGAGAATAAAACGAATGCAGCATGGAAACTGGTTTGGTCCGATGAATTCAATGGGACTACTCTAGACACACTAAATTGGAATTTTCAAGTGGAAGAAGCCGGTCGTTTCAACGACGAATGGCAACGATATACGAACAGCTCAGAAAATGCTTACGTTGAAAACGAGCAGTTGGTGATTCGTGCTTTGCATGAAAGTAATGCCCATGGGATGAACCAATACACCTCTGCCAGATTGCACACTGCAAACAAACAAACGTGGAAGTATGGGAAAATAGCCGCGCGAATCAAATTGCCGACAGGAGAAGGAATATGGCCCGCATTTTGGATGCTCGGAGCGAACATTGATGAAAATGGAGGAGATACCCCTTGGCCACAGTCTGGAGAAGTCGATATTTTGGAATTGTATGGGTCAAAAAACCCTGCTGTTGTAGAGGCCAATATTCATTATGCGAACAGTGAAAATAAACATGCGATGATGGGAGCCGTGGCACATCAGTTGGAGGCAGGAAACTTTTCTGATGACTTTCATACATTTGAGTTGGAGTGGAGTGCAGAGAGCTTTGTTTGGTTTGTAGACGGACAAAAGTACGCCTCAGTGGACATCACTTCGGAAGAAATGTCAGAATTTCACAAAGAATTTTTTCTCTTGTTGAATGTCGCGGTGGGTGGGTCGCACGCCGGACGTCCTGATGAAAGTACGTCTTTTCCTCAGTACATGTATGTGGATTGGATCCGTGTCTATCAAAAATAATTTTAAAAAAACCGAATCATTTGATTCGGTTTTTTTTGTTCTTTCAAAAAACTAAAATATTTTCTCAAATACCCAGGCAGGACCAATTAATAAAAATTGTAGGTCTTCTAGAAAAGAAGGTTTTCGTCCTTCAATTTTATGTCCGTAAAACTGACCCATCCAAGCCACAACGAACAGGGCAATGGATACATGTAAATTATCAGTAAAAACCCCGATCCATTGATTTAAAGCGATACATGCCGCGGTGAATAGGAACATGCGGATAAAAATTTTAAAGCTCAATACCAAGTAAAAGATTAAAACAATCAATGCAACGACACTCGCCCAGTTTTCTAAACTTGGCAATTCAAGTTGCCATGTGTTTTCTATCAGCGTAGCTGGTATCTCGAGCAACAATCCAATGATGGAATAATAAATGACAGGTACACATACAAAGTGTATTTTTTGATTGAGGTTGTTTTGATGGCTTTCTGCATACATTGCATACCACTGTGCCGGTGTTCTCATAAAAATAGATCAATTAAGTCCTTGAAATTACAAAATATTTTGCACTTGCCATTTGGCACAAGAATTGACTTATAAATGGTGTAAAAACGATCAGATGTGTGTAAACATGCTTGTTTACAGGTAGTTTGATAAAAAAACAGGGGTCGTTTTTAAAAAATGAAAACCATAAAAATGTCAAGTTGGCAGTAAACAATACAAATGAGTAAATCTAAAATTATAAAAATAGACAGTTTGTCGCTTCAAAATATGTTGGATGAAGATTCAGAATTGATTCCACTATTGACCGCGGAAGACGAAGAAGAGATCAATGAGGAGAAAATTCCTGAGGTTTTGCCGATTCTTCCCTTAAGAAATACTGTGCTGTTTCCGGGTGTGGTGATTCCCATTACAGCGGGCAGAGATCAATCCATTCAATTGATCAAAGATGTAAACAAAGGAGATAAGGTGTTAGGGGTTGTTTCTCAAATAGATGCTTCGGTAGAAACTCCTACAGCAACGGATATTCATAAGACAGGAGTGGTTGCACAAATTCTTAGAGTACTCAAAATGCCTGATGGGAATACAACAGTAATTATTCAAGGAAGAAAGCGTTTTCAAATCAAAGAAGTGATACAAGAACAGCCGTATCTCAAGGCAACGACTCAAGAGTTTTTAGAGGATCGTTTTGTTGATGCTTCTCCAGAATTTAAAGAAATTATGGCATCCGTTACTGAGTCGGCTTTGGAAGTGATCAAAGAAAACCCAAGCATGCCCTCAGAAGCGGCCTTCGCTATTAAGAATATCCAAAGTCAATCTTTTTTGGTGAATTTTATTTCTTCTAACATGAATTTAAGTGTTCGTAAAAAACAACGATTGCTTGAAAAAAATAGTTTGAAAGAAAGAGCCATGCTTACCTTGAAGGAGCTAAATAAAGAATTACAGCGTTTGGCTTTGCGAAACGATATTCAGTCCAAAACGCGCGTTGATATGGATCAACAACAGCGGGAATACTATTTGAATCAACAACTCAAAACCATTCAAGAGGAATTGGGAGTTGCGTCACATGACGAAGAGTTGAATGAATTGAAAATCAAAGCGAAAAGCAAAAAATGGGGAAAAGAGGTGCATGAACGATTCAACAAAGAAATTGGACGTTTGCAACGTATGAATCCTCAAATGCCAGATTTTGCCGTGCAAAGAAATTATTTGGAATTGCTTTTAGAATTGCCGTGGAATGAATTTTCTGAAGATAATTTTGATCTCAAACGCGCTCAGAAAATATTAGACAGTGCGCATTTTGGTTTGGAGAAAGTAAAACAGCGAATCATTGAGCATTTGGCCGTTTTAAAATTAAAAGGAGATATGAAATCACCCATTCTATGTTTGTATGGACCTCCAGGAGTAGGAAAAACCTCTTTGGGAAAGTCTATTGCAGAGGCCTTGGGTAGAAAATACGTGCGCATGTCTTTGGGAGGTTTGCGCGATGAGTCAGAAATTAGAGGGCACCGAAAAACTTATATTGGTGCTATGCCAGGGCGTTTGATTCAAAATATGAAAAAGGTCAAAACATCCAACCCCGTATTTGTTTTGGACGAAATTGACAAGCTGGCAGCGAGTCATTCGGGAGATCCCTCTGCAGCCATGCTCGAAGTTTTAGACCCAGAACAGAACACGTCTTTTTATGACAATTATTTGGAGGTGGGGTATGACTTGTCGAAGGTGTTGTTTATTGCAACGGCCAATTCTATTGGTGAAGTACCTTGGGCATTGCGAGACCGTATGGAATTGATCAACGTGTCGGGATATACCATTGAGGAAAAAGTGGAAATTGCCAAAAAACATTTGCTTCCCAAACAGCTCGAAGAACATGGCTTGACGAATACGCATCTAAAGGTGCCAAAAGCGCAATTGGAAAAAATTGTCACAGGATATACCAGAGAATCCGGAGTTCGTGGTTTGGAAAAACAAATCGCCAAAGTGGTGCGCTATGCGGCCAAGTCCATAGCCATGGAAGAAGAATACCATACAAAATTGACCAATGAAGACATTGTGAGCATATTGGGAGCTTCCAAATTAGAGCGAAGCAAATACGAAAACAATCGTGTGGCAGGCGTGGTTACCGGTTTGGCCTGGACCAGTGTGGGAGGGGATATCTTATTCATAGAATCGATTCTATCCAAAGGAAAAGGAGCACTTTCCATTACAGGAAACCTAGGAAAAGTGATGAAAGAATCCGCCACTATTGCTTTGGAATACATCAAAGCCAATGCTGATTTTTTTGGTATTGACCAATCTGTATTAGACGATTACAAAATCCATATTCACGTGCCTGAAGGTGCCACCCCCAAAGACGGACCGAGCGCTGGGATTACAATGTTAACATCTCTTGTTTCCGTTTTGACACAAAGAAAAGTAAAAGCCAATCTGGCCATGTCTGGTGAAATTACGCTAAGAGGAAAAGTTTTGCCGGTAGGAGGTATTAAAGAAAAAATACTAGCTGCAAAAAGAGCGAATATTAAAGAAATTATTTTATGTGCCGAAAACAAACGAGACATCGATGAAATCAAAGCCTCTTACTTGAAAGGATTGAAATTTCACTATGTCAATGAAATGAGCGAGGTCATTGCTTTGGCATTGACCAAACAGAAAGTGAAACATGCCAAAAAATTAAAATAATTCCACAACGATACAGCTGTTAGTGGCTGTTCCATTTTTTTAAAAGCCTTGCAAATAAATTATTTGCAAGGCTTTTTTATGCGCCCGGTTATCAACCACTTATGTGTGGGGGGTACATTTATTACCTATTACTTACGATTGTTAAACTTAAAAAGGATGTGTCTTTGAGAGAGCCTAATCACAGTATCTTTGGGTATGTGTTGTACGGAAAATGATGCGGGTTTTACAAAGAAAAAAGGCTAAGAATT
>CAXRIA010000018.1:0-20534 GCA_964230805.1 Flavobacteriaceae bacterium | reverse complement strand
GCACAATACGGCAGATATGAAATCGGAACTGATTTGCAGTATACAAGCCTCTTGAAAATTGCAAACGCTTTTGATATGACACTTGAGGAATTTTTTAGCGAGGGATTTGATTAAAACGATTTCCCAACAACGTGTATAATTCATTGCGGTGGAATTTCCTTGGCCGAAATTCTTGCGCAATTTGCCAAGTTGTTTCCTTAATCGGAAAAATCAGTATGATTTTCCGCAACGAGCCATACACGAAGACCGTTAGGCACAACAAAAAGAAACAAAAACCGTTTAATCAGAATGATGAAAAGAAACTTTGTGATATTAATAGCTTTTGGATTTACTGCTATGTTGTTAATCCTTGAATCTTGTAAAAAGGATGATGACATTATGGATTCAGGAAGAACAGCCCTTGACTATGCATATGAATGTGAATCTGTTTTAGGGCCACTACCTGAGTTCAAATATGAGGATGCAATTGAAATCCCTATGACTAAAAATGGTATCCCATTAACTCATGCAAGTGATAATATAAGCGATTGTGACCACCCATTTGCTTTCAATGCACCTTGTGACCCTGGAAATAGAATGGGGCGGTATCAAGGCTTGAATACTGATGGGTCAGAAAATAGTGATGTGGTGTTTATTACCTTTTTTAGGGGAAGTGGTTTAGGAGTTATTGGACATAAGTTTTCTACAGGTGAAACTTGCTTTTTTGAGATTGATGATTTTGACCCAGTTAATACTGCTGTACCTAAGCTAGGAGATGCCAACTATAATGATTTATGGGGAAATCCCTCTCAAATATCGCAAGAGTTCAATTGTACAAGTTGTCACATGGCAAGTCCATTTCTACACACTCCTGCCGTAGACCAGTTAAGAAATCCTGCTGATACTTCGGAATTACTTCTTCCATTAACCGGTTCAGCTCCTTATTCTGTTATTGGCCAAGATTGGCAACAACCACATACAACTAATATTCGAAACTCTTGTACCTCGTGCCACCGACCGCAATGTACAGACCATTTCCAGAACTATCCATTAGATGAATTGGTAATGCCAGCTCCTTTTCAAAATGTAACTGATTTTGACCACAGCAATATTTCTAATGCAGATAGGGAAGCGATACGGAATTGGTGCAATTCCCTAAATCTTGATAAATTCTAATGAAATACTGTGCCTACATTGCATAAAAGATAATATGGGCTATCGCCCATACTACGTTTATACTCACCGTTGTGCATAATGCGGAAATCTTATTGATATTGAAGATTTGAACTAAAAAAACCCAACCGCACGTTCAAGCACCTTTAATTTTTTCGTACCTCACAAAATAAAAAGAGCTTTCACTTTCCCTTCACCATCCAAATTTAGTGATTATTTTTATGCTCATCTAGTGAGATGTTGAAATATAATTCCTATTTTGCTATCTGAATTAAATAATTCAAAAATGAACCGAATAAAAGAGGTTTTAGAAGAAAAAGGCATCAAACAAATTTGGCTAGCTGAACAATTGGGTAAGAGTTACAACATGGTAAACTCATACGTCCAAAACAGAAGACAACCAAGTATTGAATGCCTTTATGAAATAGCTGAAATTTTAAAAGTAAGCGTAAAAGAACTTTTAGTTGAACATGAGTAAAAAATACACTTTTATAGACCTGTTTGCAGGTTGTGGTGGATTAAGTGAGGGGTTCATGGCTTCCCAAAAATTTGAGGGATTAGCTCATGTAGAATGGGAGTTTCCAATGGTTAAAACTTTGAGAAAACGACTTATAGATAAATGGAATTCATAGAGCACAATATGGCAGATATGAAATCGGAACTGATTTGCAGTATACAAGCCTCTTGAAAATTGCAAACGCTTTTGATATGACACTTGAGGAATTTTTCAGCGAGGGATTTGATTAAAACGATTTGCCAACAACGTGTATAAATCATTGCGGTGGAATTTCCTTCGCCGAAATTCTTGCGCAATTTGTCATCTTGTTTCCTTAATCGGAAAAATCAGTATGATTTTCCGCAACGAAATCATAGCCGAGATCGTAACAAATCCGTTCTTAGAATCATCAATGACTTTGAAAACCGCTCATTTCAATCGCGTACATTGAAAAAACAAAAAAACCCGCAACATGTGTTGCGGGTTTTGTACTCGAGATGGGACTTGAACCCATACGGACCTTACAGTCCACTGGATTTTAAGTCCAGCGTGTCTACCAATTCCACCACTCGAGCGTTGGAATTTTTTTTAGAGCGAAAGACGGGATTTGAACCCGCGACCCCCACCTTGGCAAGGTGGTGCTCTACCCCTGAGCTACTTTCGCATTTTGGCATTGGAATCCGAAGGCATTCTTCGAATTTCGACTGCAAATATACTATTTATTATAAAATTCCAACAAACTTTTAAAAACTAAATTTTCATAGATTTTTCAATAGCGTGGCCCTTGCTTGAAATAGAAAAAATCAAATCATTGTTGGCCCACTTTTTGATAAGACCTGTTTTTATTTTGAAAGGAAGACGCGGTTAAATGAACACAAAAGAGCGTTAAAATGGAGCCAACCTATGAAAAAGAAAGAAAGTATTTTTGTAAATAGAAAGAAATCAGCAAACTATGAAAAAAAAGAATCTTAAAAAACAAGGTATTTTAGGGTTGGTGTTTTTTGTTTTTGTGAGTTTTCAAATGCTTGCAACAGCGCCTGCCCCATCCATAGCACTGAAAAAAGTCAATGCCAAAGCGTTTCGATTGTACGTAAAAACTTTGGACGATCAGGCAACGGTGGAAATAAAAAATCAATCCGGAAAAATTGTATTGACAGAGGTGCTTCCCAAGGGGTATGTGTATCGTAAAACCTACGACATATCGGACTTGCCAGAAGAAACATACTATGTAAAAATCAGCGATCTTTCCTCAGTAAAAGAATTTGCCGTGCTCAAAGACAGCGTAAAGTTGATTTTAGATGAAAAGAAAAATACAGAAGAGGCCTAAAAATTCTGTTATTTTGAAACAAAGCAAAAAAAAAGAGAAGTTGAAAAACTTCTCTTTTTTTGTTGATTCGAAACGATTTGATTCTCAATATTTACGATTCATTAATGTTTGGAATAATTCTATTTTATCAATAAATTATGATCGTTACCTAACTGCACATTGGAAAACAATGTTTTTTTATTATCATAGCTTTGTTCCTTTTTGTCATCAAAGAAAGTAAGAATAACAGCTTATTATTTTAATTTTAATAACGTGAGGCGAGATTCATTTTCTGATGTTGTTATAATGGTATTGTTTCTAAAACGTTCATTATATATTTCGGTAATAGAAATATTTGGATGCGAGTACAATTGCTTCCAAGTGTTATCATCTAAAATTTCAAAAATAAAAACATCCGAAATATTTTGGTCTTCGGAACTTGGCACAAATACTGCGGCTTTCGATCCATCTTCATTCAGAGCCATTTCATAGCCTTTACCTGCTTGATATTCTTGAGGTGATACAGAGCCTCCATACATGCTTTTTAAATTTGTCCATTCATTATCGTTACTTTGATACATGTCAAAATAATAATGTTTGCCTCGGCCGTAACTTTCGGAATGACTTATCGCCACGTGATTTCCATTTGAAGACAGAGAGGTTTTAAAATCGATATTCATATCATCTCGCTGGGACGCAGTATCAAAAGAGCCCCCGTCTGAAAAGGTGATGTCTGAACCATCGATGTTTAAATTGATTACAGATGTGGTGATTTTCTTTTCATTATAATGGTGGGAGAAAATAAAAAGTTTTTTAAAGTCGTCTGTAATCTTTAATTTCATTCGGCCAATGTCGTATTTGTAATTTGAAACATTAAGACCATCAATCAAAACCCATTCCATGTCAGCAGCGTTGTATTGGTAAAAATGCACAGATTCACCATTTACATAGGTTGCGATTATATCCCCAGTTTTGTTGATACCTCCATCAATAGTTCCTCCAGATAAGGAGAATTTAGAATGGATTTCCCACTTTCCGTCTATCAATTTGAAAGCATTTCTTGTATTTGTTAAAAATGTTGCATCTGCATTTGAATGTGCCATAAAGTAGCTGTAATCTGAGGCGGTTAATCCAGAATTGAAGGGTATTGTAATGTTTTCTTCATTTATGGTTTGTCCAACTTGCTCGTAGCTGTTTTCAATGTTGATTACTAATGTTTCATTCATTCCATAGGTAAAAATATGCTTGCCATCTGAAGAGATGTTGAAATTATAACCGTCTAATTGAGGCTCAAATAGGGTGATGACTTCTAATTTATTTTCATTTGTGGTTGAGGTTGGGTAGCAAGTCACATTTGAGTTGATGATTTCATCATCATCATTGTACAAGCCGTCAAAATTATAATCGTAAAATGAACGAATAATATAACCACCGTTTGCACAATCCATCACGTTTGTGTTTTCTATAAAAATACCTAAAGGTATTGCGTCGTCGCCATTGCATATGTCGTATGTCGTGATAATGGCCTCGTCCGCATCGAGTTGATTGTCATTGTTTTTGTCTTCAAAATAGATGTGCTCCATACAACTCGCCGACAACTCAATTATTTTTACTCCAATGCTTTTGCCGTTTGTTCCGTCGACACCATTCGTTCCGTCAACACCGTTCGTTCCGTCAACACCATTCGTTCCGTCGACACCATTCGTTCCGTCTGCACCATTCTTTCCGTTACAAAGTTCAAAAGAAGTGATGAGTTTTTCATCCGAATCTAGTTCGCTATTGTTGTTGTAATCATGAAAAAAAACGTGTAGTTGGCAATCATTTTCTTGTGAAGTTATTTTTAACCCAATACTTGACCCATCTTCACCATCCTTCCCATTAATTCCAGTGATGGTATCATTGTCGCTACAACTTAAGGTGAAATAAATGCTTAAAAATGTAATTTTTATGTAATTGTTCATGCTTTTTTATTTATAGTAGTCCAAAATAAATAGCACATATGCAGTGTTTCTGCATAAAAAAATAATTTTTAAGTAGTGAACACGAGAATAGAATGCGATAAACACTAAGCAAAAAAAAAGAGAAGTTGAAAAACTTCTCTTTTTTTGTTGACCCACAAGGATTCGAACCTTGACTGACGGTACCAAAAACCGGAGTGCTACCATTACACCATGGGTCATTGAAAAAAGCCGGTTGGCTTTTGAGGCTCGCGAGACAAAAGTCTGTCGTCGTTTGCGGGTGCAAATTTAAGGGAAAGTTTCAATCAAACAAACATTTTTTTGTTTTTTTACAACTATTTTTTTTCATTTTTAAAAGGGATGGAATGCAATCTACAGGGCGTTTGAAAAACAGTATTTTTCATGAAATTCGGATTTAACGAAAATTAAGAAGTCACCTCACTTGAAATTGTTAAATTCGCAACAAGATATTTTTTTAGAAAGACGATGTTTTTAGACAATTACAAAAGAGTAAATATTGGATTGGGTTGGCTTGTGTTTGCCATAGCCCTTGTAACGTATACCTTAACACTAGAACCTACGGTGAGTTATTGGGATTGTGGAGAATACATTTCAACGGCCGTAAAATTAGAAGTAGGTCATCCGCCCGGAGCCCCTTTGTTTCAGATGTTGGGTGCTTTTTTCGCCATGTTTACTTCCGAATTGACCCAAATTGCCAAAATGGTGAATTTCATGTCTGGTTTGGCAAGTGCATTTACCATATTGTTCATGTTTTGGACGATTACAAATCTTGCCAAAAAACTGGCTTTGAAATCGGGAAGCTTTTCTGAAGGCAAAGCCATTGCTGTATTGGGAAGTGGTTTGGTGGGATCACTGGCCTATACTTTTTCCGACAGTTTCTGGTTCAGCGCGGTAGAAGCAGAGGTGTATGCCATGTCTTCCTTTCTAATGGCTCTGTTGTTTTGGTTGGCATTGAAATGGGAAAATGAAATGGACGAGCCGAGGGGGAATAAGTGGCTTTTGTTAATTTGTTTTGTCGTGGGGCTTTCTTTTGGAGTGCATATTTTATCACTGTTGGTGATTCCTGCCATCGTGTTTGTTTACATTTACAAAAACTACAAAAATGTAACGCCCAAACAATTTGTACTGGCCAATGTTGCAGCGATTTTTGTACTGGCTTTTATTTTTAAATTCTTGTTTCCATTCACCTTACGATTTTTCAGTATTTCCGAACTGTTTTTTGTCAATACCATTGGTTTGCCCTTTAATTCCGGAAGTATCATTGCCGGTTTGGTGTTGGTCGCCGGCTTTTATTTTGGATTGAGATACACCCGACAAAAAAGACACCATGTGGCAAATACCTTACTCTTGTCAGTATTGTTTGTAATGATCGGTTTCTCTTGTTGGCTCATGTTGCCAATTCGAGCCAACGCAAATACCACCATCAACGAGAACAATCCCTCGAGTGCCAGAGAACTTTTGGCCTATTACAACCGTGAACAGTATGGCGATGCCAATGTTTTTTATGACACCTACTATTCCTTTAGTTACGATCGGACACAAAAAACCGACGCGAATGGGACACCTGTCTATAAAAATGACAAACCTAAATATGAAAAAGACCAAGGTACCGGGAAATATGTGATTGTAAACAATTATAAAAATGCCGTACCCGTATACACCGATACACACAAAGGTTTTATTCCGCGGATGACAAACCCTGCGGCCACAGAAAATTACAAGTCCATTGCAGGCATTCATCCGAATAGTAAAGAAAGACCCACGTTTTTTCAAAATATTTATTTCATGATTACCTATCAGTTTGGCTATATGTACGGCAGGTATTTGATGTGGAATTTTGTCGGAAGACAGAACGATGTGCAAGGAAATCTAGATATTGAAAATGGAAATTGGCTCAGTGGCATCCCGTTTTTAGATGAAATGCGATTGGGGCCGCAAGACAATTTGCCGACAGACGTAAAAGAAAACAAAGGGAGAAATACCTATTACTTTTTACCACTTATTCTCGGAATTATTGGATTGATTTTTCAATTGAAAAAAGACCAAAATAATTTTTACACCTTGTTTTTGTTTTTTGTATTCACCGGGTTTGCGATTATTTTTTACACCAATCCCAAACCATTTGAACCCAGAGAACGAGACTACGCCGTGGTGGGGTCGTTTTATGTTTTTGCCCTGTGGATCGGTTTTGGCGTGTATGCCTTGTACGAATATTCAAAAGGATTCTTACCGGCCAAAACAAGAGCCTTCGGAATTTCTGTACTCGCTCTTCTTGCAGTGCCTACTTTGATGGCCTCCGAAAATTGGGACGATCACGATCGTTCCGGAAAATACACGGCACACTTTAATGCAAAAGCCTATTTAGACTCCTGTCAAAAAGAAGCGATTATGTTTACCATTGGAGACAATGATACCTTTCCGCTTTGGTATTTGCAAGAAGTAGAAAATTACCGCACCGACATCAAGTTGGTCAATACCAGTCTCTTTGCAACCGATTGGTACATCGATCAAATGAAACGAAAAACCTACGAAGCTGCCCCAATTCCGTCACAGCTAACACACGATCAGTACAAGCACGGCACCTTAGATGTTGCCTATCACTTTCCACAGACAGAAGCCCGGTGGGATATAAAAAACTTTATGACGTGGATCGCTTCAGATGATGATAGAACCTATTTTGAAACAGAAAATGGACACAAAGAGAAGTTTTACCCGACCAACAAACTTCGTTTGTCGGTGGATAAAAAAGCAGTGTTGGAAAATGGAATTGTCGCGCTGAAAGATTCAGCAGCCATTGTTCCCTATATCGACATCGATATTGACGAACAAGGCTTGACAAAAAATAGAATTTTAATGTTGGATATTTTGGCAAATAACCATTGGAAACAAGCTTTGTATTTCACGGGGGGCGCCAATGCAGCAGAGGAATATATTTGGCTGAAAGATTACTTGCAACTAGATGGGTTGGCCTATAAATTCGTGCCCATACGAACACCCAATGAAAACGGGATTTTTGAATTGGGAAGAATTGATAGCGAGGCACTCTACAAGACGATCAAAAACTGGTCTTGGGACAAAATTGACAATAATCGCATTTACCTTGATGTCGAATCCAGAAAAAATTCCATTTCGTTTCGAAACAATATGTTTCGTTTGGCAAAACAGTTGATTGAAGAAAAAAAGGACCCACGTGCCGAGGAAATTTTGGACATGAGTTTGGAAAAAATGCCGATCGAAAAATACGGACATTATGGAATTTGTTTGAGTTATCCAGAATTTTATTACCGACTAGGAAAGGTTGAAAAAGCGAGAAATGTTTCTGAAAAATTGATGCGTATTTTTCAAGAAAAATTAAGTCATTACGCGGCTTTCGATGAATATTATTTGGATGCAATTTTTGAAGGAATTGAGCGAAATTTAAATATGTATCGAAGTGTACTAAGCGATGCAGAACGCTTTGAAGAAGATGAAACCTATCTCACCAACATACAATCAGAATTTCTAGCGACCATTCAGCAATTTGAATACCTGATGGAATAAATAGGTTTATGAGATAATGGACTAACAACCAAAGGTAAAAAGAGATGCATGCACTTTTTATAAAAATACCAAAATGGCTTCAAAATGCAATGCCCCGTTTGGTTTGGCGTGTGCCCACCTCTCAAAGAGAAATTTTTTTAACCTTTGATGATGGACCCACGCCAGAGGTGACCCATTGGGTACTACGAGAATTGGAAAAATACCAGGCCAAAGCCACTTTTTTTTGTATCGGTAAAAATGTGTCAGCACATCCAGAAATTGTGAAAGAAATCAAAAAAAGAGGTCATTCTTTGGGGAATCACACGCAAAATCATGCCAACGGTTGGCGCACAAGTCCCAAGGAATATGTTCATGAAACCATGCAAACCGAAGAAGTTTTTAGGCAAACATTGGGTGTTGGCTCCAAATTGTTTCGCCCCCCTTATGGAAAAATTCGTCCGGCTCAAGTGAAGGCTTTGGCAAAAAAAGGATTTCAAATTGTGATGTGGGATGTATTGAGTGCTGATTTTGACGAGCAAACAACCCCAGAAAAGAGTCTTAACAACGTTTTGAAAAATGCATCCTCAGGTTCCATTGTGGTTTTTCACGATAGTATCAAAGCACGTGAAAACATGCAATATGCACTTCCAAGAGTGTTGCAGTATTTTTCAGAAAAGGGGTATGAGTTTAAAAAAATGTGAATTGACTAAGCGTATTGCTCAACCAATCCAATAAGTGTGTTTGCATCCAGATCACCGGATTGGCGCCATTTCATAACGCCTTTTTTGTAGATGATAAATGTAGGGTTGGCTTTTACTTTTAAGGCATCTGCCAGCACTTCATTTTTTTCAATATCAATTTTGATCACCTTTGCTTTGTCTCCAAGCGCAGCCACCACATCGCGCAAAACTTCGTGTGGGTTTTCTCCAGATTGATCCCATTCAAAATAAAAATCAATCAAAACAGGAATGTCCAAATTAATAAGTTCTCCAAATTTTGTCATAATTCGTAAGCTTTTTTTAAAAATGTAAGTTTCTGATTTGTTTCAAATCCAAAACTCCTTTGCAATATACTGTATTTATGTTATTTATGAAAATTTAATTGCACCCGAGCTTTTGCGACATTTCTCGCTTTCGTATGGGTAAAAAAATCTTTCTAGGTAAGATGTGGTGATGCCACTTGTTTTTCCTAAAAATTACAATATCTTTAAACGTTTCCAAAGAGAGAAAGATGTGCAGAGGCACCTTGTAAGACTTCTTTCGATCTAAGAAAAACTAAAAATATTAGAGGAATACAAATAATGGTAAGAATAGCACAAAGCAAACAAGGGAATTGGGTTGCAATATCCATCATCGCGGGGGTTTTTTTTATTTTCGGTTTTGTTACTTGGATCAACGGTGCGTTGATTCCTTTTATGAAAACGATCAATGAACTCAACGAGGCGCAATCGTATTTGGTAGCCTCCGCTTCCTACATAAGTTTTGTTATTATGGCCTTGCCGGCCTCAAAAATATTGAGCCAAATAGGCTATCGAAAAGGAATGTCTTTGGGGCTCATGATCATGGCAGTGGGGGCGTTGGTTTTTATTCCGGCAGCCGAAGCGAGAACGTATTGGGTCTTTTTGACCGGAATTTTTATTCAAGGTTTGGGAATGACACTTTTACAAACAGCCGCCAATCCTTACATCACTATTTTGGGGCCTATTGAAAGTGGTGCCAAGCGCATTGCCATCATGGGAATTGCGAATAAAATAGCAGGCGCCCTAGGGTCTTTGCTTTTTGGCGCTCTTTTGCTATCCGGAATCGACGAGGTTAAGAAAAAGCTTGGCACAGCTTCGCAAACAGAAAAAGCCCTCCTGTTAGACGGCATGGCAGACAGCGTGTTTGTTCCCTATGTCATTATGGCGATTGTATTGGTTGTTTTGGGAGTGTTAATTCGAAAGGCACCTTTGCCCCATGTTGAACCTTCCTTAGAGGAAGAAAAAAGCGTGGGAGTAACGGCCAAAACCAGTATTTTTCAATTTCCACATTTGTGGCTAGGTGTGTTGACATTGTTTGTCTATGTGGGAGCAGAGGTCATTGCGGGAGATACGATTATCGCGTATGGTATTTCTTTGGGGTTTGTTGCAGAAGAAGCAAAATTTTTTACCACATTTACCTTATTGGCCATGGTGGCTACCTATGCATTGGGTGTCGTTTTGATTCCGAAATATGTAGCGCAAAGGAAAGCCTTAATAGCAAGCGCAGCCCTGGGAATTGTCTTCAGTTTTATGATATTGAATACCACAGGATTTACATCTGTTTTATTTGTGGCTGCCTTAGGAATTTCAAATGCTTTGGTGTGGCCAGCGGTTTGGCCATTGACACTAGAAGGATTGGGGAAATTTACAAAAACAGCTTCTGCTTTATTGATTATGGCCATTTCAGGAGGCGCTATTATTCCTCCGCTCTACGGTAGATTGGTAGATGCGCAAAAACACAAATTGATTTCGGAAGGAGTTGAACAATTAGAAGCGACCGCAAGTGCTGCGCAGAGCAGCTATTGGATTTTAATTCCTTGCTACGTCATTATTTTATTTTTTGCCCTAAAAGGACACAGCTACAAAAATTGGAAACGGTAATTTAATTTCGTTCTTTTGCATGGAACAAATCGAAACAAACAGAAAAATATGATCATCGTTTTAATCGGGTATATGGGGTCTGGAAAATCCTCCATTGGAAGAAAATTGTCAAAAAAACTAAGATGCAATTTAATTGATTTGGACGATTATATTATTGAAAAAGAAAAGGCGAGCGTCAAGGAAATATTTCAATCCAAAGGAGAGATCTACTTCAGAAAAAAAGAAGAAGAGTATTTGAAAGAACTTCTCTTGCTCCAAGAAGATACCATTTTGTCTTTGGGAGGAGGAACGCCTTGTTTCGGTGACAATATGAAGTCCATTTTGGAATCCGAAAACACCCAAAGTATTTATTTAAAATCTTCTGTAAAAACTTTGACAGACAAACTTTTCTTGAAAAAAAGCAAGCGCCCTTTGATTGCCAATATTGAAACAAAAGAAGCTTTGGCTGAATTTATTGGGAAACACTTGTTTGAGCGTTCTCCATATTACCAAAAAGCAGCGCTTCAAGTGGTGACAGACAACAAAACAAAAAAAGAGGTGGTTTTGGAGATTTTACGTTTGCTTTAGATTTCCTTTTGTAAGTGAGCCCTGGGTTTTTTAGTGGGGTTTTAAAAGCTTGCATTGGTGGCCGGTATTTTTCAAACTTATTTCTGTACATTTACTCTTCATTAATTTTTTACGATATGGCAGCTCAAAAGAGGGTGTTTTTACTAGATGCTTTTGCATTGATTTTTAGAGGATATTACGCGCTGATCAAAAATCCGAGAATCAATTCCAAAGGAATGGACACTTCGGCAATTTTGGGATTTACCAATTCTTTGCTGGATGTGATTCGCAGGGAAAAACCAGATTTACTCGCTGTCGCATTCGACAAAGGAGGTTCTTCTACTCGAAGTGAAGTGTTTCCAGAGTACAAGGCCAATCGACAAGAAACCCCAGAGGCCATTAAAATTGCGGTGCCATACATTCATAAAATTTTAGAAGCCCTGAACATTCCTATTATTGAAAGAGAGGGTATCGAGGCCGATGATTTGATTGGAACACTTTCCAAGCAAGCCGAAAAAGAGGGTTTTCAGGTGTACATGGTGACCCCAGATAAAGATTACGCACAGTTGGTTTCAGAAAATATATTTATGTATCGTCCCGCTCGAATGGGCAATGGTATCGAGATTTGGGATGTAGAAAAAGTAAAAGAAAAATTTGAAATTGAAGATCCATTACAAGTGATTGATTACTTGGGAATGATGGGTGATGCTGTGGATAATATTCCCGGTTTGCCTGGAGTCGGAGACAAAACAGCCAAGAAATTTCTGAAAGCCTATGGGAGCATGGAAGGCTTGTTTGAAAACACCCACGAACTCAAAGGAAAAATGAAAGAAAAAGTAGAAGCCAATCAAGAATTGGGTTTGCTTTCAAAAAAATTGGCAACCATTTTATTGGATTGTCCTGTAACGTTCAATGCCGATGATTATTTGTTGTCCTCCCCTGATTTTCAGAAGGTGACCGATGTATTTCAAGAATTGGAGTTCAGGCGGTCTTTGGATACGGTTCACAAGCTTTTTAAAAGTCCTGAAATTGAGAAAGCAGCGCAAGAACCTGTTCAAAAAGAAGGGCTTCCTCAAGAAAAAAAAGCACCCGTTGTGACCGCTCAACTTGACTTGTTTGCAAGTCCATTGGAAGCGCAAAATCCGATACACACGGGTTTCCATACAATCGTTACCTCAAAAAATGTTTATCAGTTCGTAAATACTGCCACAGCAAGAAATTTATTGGTACAAAATTTACTCAGACAGTCTTCTGTTTGTTTCAGTATCGAAACAAATATTTCTGGACAGGAAATAGCAGGCATTTCCTTTTCTTACCAAAAAGGGAAGGGCTATTATGTCATGTTTCCCAAAGAAGCGCAGGAGTCAATGCAAATTTTAGCAGAATTCAAGTCGTTTTTTGAAAATGAGAACATTGAAAAAATAGGACATAATTTAAAGCGCGATCTTAAGGTTTTGGGTGTATTTGAAGTGCAGGTGAACGGTGCTCTTTTCGATACGCAATTGGCACATTACTTATTGAATCCTGACATGCGACACCAGCTAAATATCTTGGCCGAGACGTATTTGAATTACCAACCAATAGCTAAGGAAACAGTTGTCGGTAAAGGGAAATCTCAAATAGCATTTCAAGAAGCAGAACTCAAAAAGCAAGCAGATTTTGCAGTAGAAGAAGTAGATATGGCCTGGCAATTGAAAATGATTTTTGAAAAAGAACTTGAAGAAAACAATTTAATGGGCCTTTACAGAACCATTGAAATTCCTCTATTGAGAGTACTCGCAAAAATGGAAATTGAAGGGATCAATCTAAACACCTCCTACCTTGAGGATTTGTCTGTAGAGATTACAAAAGATATTGAGGTTCTCGAAAAAAAGATTTACGAAGCCGCAGGAGAACATTTCAATTTGGCATCTCCAAAGCAATTGGGGGTTGTTTTATTTGAAAAAATGAAATTGGTTGAAAAACCGAAAAAAACAAAAACAGGCCAATACGCCACAAACGAGGATGTTCTTTCAAAATTGGCAAAAGAGCACGAGATAATTCAAAAAATATTGGAGTGGAGAGGTTTGGTGAAATTGAAAAGCACCTACATTGATGCTTTGCCAGCGGAGGTGAATCCAAAAACCAAAAGAATTCACACTACCTATGGACAGACGGTCGCGGCCACGGGTAGATTGAGTTCGAACAATCCAAATTTGCAAAACATTCCGATTCGCACACCTAGGGGAAGGCAAGTGAGGGAAGCTTTTGTGCCACGCGATGAAAATTACGTGCTTTTTGCGGCCGATTATTCCCAAATAGAATTGCGAATCATCGCAGCGGTCAGCAAAGAGGAAGCCATGATTCAAGCATTCAAAGAAGGACAAGATATTCATGCAACAACAGCTGCCAAAGTGTTCAATGTTTCTTTAGATGAAGTGACACGCGCTCAACGGAGCAACGCAAAAGCGGTTAATTTTGGGATTTTATATGGGCAAGGGGCGTTTGCTCTTGCAGATCAAACCGGGATGACGCGTAAAGAAGCCAAAGCCTTGATTGAAGCTTACTATGAAACCTATCCAACTTTAAAATCGTACATGGCAAAACAAGTTGATTTTGCCAGAGATCACGGCTATGTTGAAACGGTTTTGGGAAGAAGACGTTATTTGAAAAATATCAATTCACAAAATGGAATGGTGCGTTCAGGAGATGAGCGTAATGCGGTCAATGCGCCGATTCAAGGATCTGCGGCAGACATCATAAAAATAGCGATGATCAACATCCAAAAAAGATTGGAAGAAGGCGACTGGAAATCAAAAATGTTGCTGCAAGTACACGATGAATTGGTGTTTGATATGCACAAGGAGGAAAGAGCCGCATTGGAACCAATTATCAAACGTGAAATGGAGAAAGCGTTTGAATTAGAAGTGCCTCTTGATGTGGAAGTTGGCCTCGGCGAAAATTGGTTGCAAGCACATTGATTTTAAAGACAGTGAAAAATACAATTCGAAATATAAGTTGCCTTTTTGTGCTCTGCAGTTTGTTTGGATTTTCTCTGAAAATTGAAAAGAAATCAACTCTGATAGTAAAAATACAAAACATCAAAAAGTCAGAAGGCGCCATGTATGTTACGATTTACAACAAGGCTGAAGATTTTCCAGAAAAAGGGAAAGAATTGAAAAGAAAAAAAATCAAACCACAAATTCCTTGCGCAGAAGTAACGTTTGAAGTGCCAAATGGTACCTATGCAATAGCCTTGTATCAAGATGTTAACGAAAATCAAAAACTCGACAAGACATTTGTAGGGTATCCAAAAGAGCCCTTTGGTTTCAGTAATAATTTTCAGCCAAAATTTTCAAAGCCTACATTTGACGATTGTTTTTTTTGGGTGTCAGGCACAAAAAAAGAAGTTCAAATCGCGCTGATTCATTGAACTTGAAAAAAGCGGTTTGCCATGTCGAAAACGGATGCTTTCAAAACCAAAAAATGACAACACAGAGAAAGATCTACAAGCTATGAAAAGCTAGTGATTTACAAGTATTTGAAAAATAATTTTTCAAAACAAAATACCCCAACCTTTTTATTTTTGAAGACCTATTGTTCAATAGAATAATTAGTCCTATATTTGCAGCCCTTTAAACAGGGAAAAAAATATTTATTCATCAATACAAAAACTAATAGTGTATGAACACATTAAGTTACAAAACAGTATCGGCAAACAAAAACACTGTCAATAAAGAGTGGTTGGTTGTAGATGCGGACGGACAAACATTGGGTCGTTTTGCTTCCAAAGTAGCCATGTTGCTCAGAGGGAAGTACAAAACTAACTACACGCCACATGTAGATTGTGGAGACAACGTTGTAGTGATCAATGCAGAAAAAATTATTTTGACTGGAAACAAGTGGAATGACAAAACGTACATTCGTCACACAGGATATCCAGGAGGTCAAAGATCTTTATCAGCAACAGAAATGTTCGAAAAAGATCCGACTCGTTTAGTCGAGAAAGCAGTAAAAGGGATGTTGCCTAAAAACAAATTAGGAGCAGCTATTTTTAGAAACTTGTATGTATATGCAGGAGGAGAGCACAAACAAACTGCTCAAGAGCCAAAAGCATTTAACTTAAACGACCTAAGATAATTAACATGGATATAGTTCACAAAATAGGAAGAAGAAAAACAGCCGTAGCGCGTGTTTACCTATCAGAAGGAAAAGGAAATATCACAATTAACAAAAGAGAGTTGGACAACTACTTTACAACCTCAACGTTGCGATATAAAGTTCAACAACCACTAATGTTGACAGAAAATGCAGAAGCATTTGATATCAAAGTAAATGTTTTTGGTGGTGGTGTAACAGGTCAAGCAGAAGCGATTCGTTTGGCAATCTCTAGAGCCTTGTGCGAAATTGATGCTGAAAACAGAGCAATTTTGAAACCTGAAGGATTGCTTACGAGAGACCCAAGAATGGTTGAGCGTAAGAAATTTGGTCAAAAGAAAGCAAGAAAGAAATTCCAATTCTCGAAACGTTAATCCGTTTTATTGGGATTTTATGCGATGTCCAACACGGACAAAAAATAAATATAATCAAGTTATCGCAGCCCTGTTCAATCAGGGCTTGTTTAGCATCTAAATGGGGGAGACCGCAAAGCGCTACTCACTCATTGCTATACTAGAGAACGTAAACAAAAACAAAAATGGCAAACATCGAAATTAAAGAATTATTAGACGCAGGTGTTCACTTTGGACACTTGACAAGAAAATGGAACCCAAACATGGCTCCTTTTATTTACACAGAGCGCAATGGAGTTCATATTATTGACTTGTACAAAACGGCAGCAAAAATTGAAGAAGCTTCTGCGGCATTAGAGAAAATTGCTGCGTCAGGAAGAAAAATTTTATTTGTAGCGACCAAAAAACAAGCAAAAGACAGTGTTGGCGACAAAGCAGCCTCTGTAAATATGCCTTACATCACAGAAAGATGGCCTGGAGGAATGTTGACGAATTTCATCACAATCAGAAAAGCTGTGAAAAAAATGGCTCAGATTGATAGAATGAAACAAGACGGATCTTTTGCTGCATTGTCAAAAAGAGAGCAGTTGCAAATCGATCGTCAAAGAGCAAAATTAGAAAAGAACTTAGGTTCCATCGCTGACATGACGCGTTTGCCGGGTGCTTTATTTGTTGTAGATGTGAAAAAAGAACACATTGCTGTTGCTGAGGCTCAAAAATTGAACATTCCTGTATTTGCTTTGGTAGATACAAACTCTGACCCAAGAGCGGTAGATTTTGTCATTCCTGCAAACGATGACGCTTCAAAATCAATTGACAAGGTGATGACTTACGTGATTGAAGCAATTGCAAATGGTTTGAGCAACAGAAAAGCTTCCAAAGAAAAAGTGGAAAAAACAGAAGAAGCTCCTGTAGTCGCTGAGGAAAAAGTGGAAACACCAGCAGAAGTAAAAGAAGAAAAGTAATTTAATAAACCTTTCATGATTGCGAAGCCTGTTCTTTGAAAGAAAGAACTTGTTTTTGAGATCATAATAAAAAAAGTAAATAAATCATGGCAGAAATTAAAGCTGCAGACGTAATGAAGTTGCGAAAAGCAACTGGGTCTGGAATGATGGATTGTAAAAAAGCTTTGGTAGAAGCAGAAGGTGATTTTGACAAAGCAATTGAAGTTCTTCGTAAAAAAGGACAAAAGGTTGCTGCCAAAAGAGCGGATAGAGAATCTACTGAAGGTGCTGCGATTGCAAAAGTAAATGCAGACAATACAGCAGGTGTTTCGATTGTTTTAGGATGTGAAACAGATTTTGTTGGAAAGAACGAAAGTTTTGTAGCCTTGGCTACAGAATTGGCAGAAAAAGCCTTGGCTTACGCTACAAAAGAGGAGTTTTTAGCTTCAGATTTTGGAGGAATGACCGTAGCAGAAAAATTGATCGAGCAGACGGGAGTCATTGGTGAAAAAATTGATTTGAACGATTTTTCAAAAATTGAAGCCCCTTATGTAGGCTATTACATCCACGCAGGAAACAAAATTGCTTCTTTGGTGGGATTGTCTGCAAATGTAGAAGGAGCCGATGTGGTTGCCAAAGATTTGGCAATGCAAGCGGCTGCAATGGGAGCAAAAACATTGTCTTACAAAGATTTAGACCCTGAGTTTGTTGCGGCAGAGACCGAAGCGCGTATCGCCGTAATTGAGAAAGAAAACATTGAGTTGGGAAGATTAGGAAAAACATTGAAAAATGTACCTAGCTTTATTTCTAAGTCACAGTTGACAGATGAGATTATCGAAGCAACCAAAGTAAAGTTGCAAGAAGAATTGAAGGCAGAAGGAAAACCAGAGAAAATCTGGGATCGAATTTTGCCAGGAAAATTGGAAAGATTTATTTCTGACAATACAACTTTAGATCAAGAGCTTTGTCTTTTAGATCAAAACTTCATCAAAGATGAAAAGAAAACGGTGGCCGAATACGTGAAAGCATTGGGTGACGTTTCTGTAGTGAACTTTTCAAGAGTGGCACTCGGATAATTTTCAACTTATACATGATAAAAAGCTGTTTGAACTTTCAAACAGCTTTTTTTTTGTGAGAATTTTGTTGTTTGTTTCGCAAGCGCCTATTCAAAATTTATGAGTTAATAAAATGATTTGCCCTACGGATTTTTATATTTTTGGGAAATGATTTGGCTGTCAAAAAACGACATAAAATTTCCTTCGTTAGAATGTGTTTCAGAAGAGGGAATTCTGGCACTAGGAGGTGATCTCTCAATAGAGAGATTACTCGAAGCTTATAAAAATGGAATTTTTCCATGGTATTCCTTAGGAGAACCGATCGTTTGGTATTGTCCAAATCCACGCATGGTTTTGTTTTTTGACAAGATAAAAGTTTCCAAAAGTTTGCGAAAAATTCTGAAGAGTAAGCAGTTTGTCATAACCTTCAATCAAAATTTTAAAGAGGTAATTCACCATTGCAAGTCTATCCAACGAAAAGAGGATCTGGGCACATGGATTACTGACGAGATGGAGGAAGCCTATGTAAAATTGCACGAAATAGGCAAGGCAAAATCAGTGGAGGTATGGCAAAACGACCAATTGGTGGGAGGGTTATACGGCGTTGATTTAGGGACTGTTTTTTGTGGTGAAAGTATGTTTAGCAAAGTGAGCAACGCTTCCAAGGTAGCGTTTGTTTATTTGGTAGAGCGGCTAAAACAAGAAAGCTATAAGTTTTTAGATTGCCAAGTGTACAACAGTCACTTGGCAAGTTTGGGTGCCGAAGAAATTTCGAGAGAACTCTTTTTAGAACTTTTAAACCCCGCTCCTAAAAATATTTTGTAAAGCATATGTTATCCAGTTGTAGTGCATTTGTAGGGTTTTTTAAGTAAAAAAAACTAGCCAAATAGTATAATTTTGTGTGAACCAAACTAAAATTAAAACCATGTCAAGATTACATACCATCTTTCTTTGTTTCTTCTTATTCACTCACCAAGGATTCTCACAAAAGAGCTATGCCGCAAAAAGTCAAACAGCTCAAAAAACAAATTCCAATGTGTTGCTTTGGTCCGATGAGTTTGATACCGATGGAGCCATCGATGATGGAAAATGGTTTCATCAAACACAACTTCCTTCTGGTGGAAGCTGGTACAATGGAGAAATTCAACACTATACAAATCGTCTCGACAATTCTTATGTGAGTAATGGAGTGTTGCGTATTGTGGCGAAAAAAGAGACATTTACAGACCAAGGACACACGAAACAGTATACCTCCGCAAGATTGAATTCCAAATATGCTTTCCAATACGGTCGTGTAGAAGTTCGTGCGAAGTTGCCAACGGGATCTGGTACCTGGCCAGCCATTTGGATGTTGGGACAAAACATTACTGAAGCAGGAGGTTATTGGGCAGAGACACATGGAACCACCGCCTGGCCTGCCTGTGGAGAGATAGATATTATGGAACACTGGGGGAGCAATCAAAATTACATAAGCAGTGCGATGCATACGCCTTCCAGCTATGGAGGAACCATCAATCATGGCGGTCAAACGATTCCCATGGCTTCGAGTGAATTTCATGTGTATGAATTGGATTGGAATGCAGAGCGCATGATTTTTAGTGTGGATGGGGTGTCACATTACACCTACAATCCAGAGGTGAAAGATGCCAATACATGGCCCTATGATGCCCCGCAATATTTTCTGTTAAACATAGCCATTGAACCCAGTATTGTATCAAGTTTCACAGAGAGCAGTATGGACATAGATTATGTTCGTGTGTACGAACCGACCCCAGTAGATGGCGGTGGAGGAGGATCTGATTCCAATCCTGCGACCAACGTGCATGACGATTTTGAAGGAAACGGAACGATTACCACTTGGGCAGGAGATGGTGCCAGCATGGATACAAGTTTTGCAAATCCTTATGTCGAAGGGATCAATACCTCGGCAACGGTTTTAAAATATGAAGATACTGGAGGGCAGTATGCCAATGTTCGATTTGACACGACAGATAATTTTGATTTATCGACCAATAGCACCTTTGCCTTAAAAATTTACGTTCCCTCATCAAGTATTACTGGAAATCAGCCCAATCAAATATCGTTAAAACTACAGGACGGTACCTTGGGGCAACCTTGGACTACCCAAAGTGAAATTATCAAGCCTATTTTGTTGGATCAATGGCAAGAAGTGCAATTTGATTTTGCCAATGATTCTTACATAAATTTAAATGCGAACTCAGCAGCTCCCACCTCAAGAACAGATTTCAATCGAATTGTATTGCAAGTAAATTCTGAAAATAATACCGATCCAGTAATCGCGTATATCGATGATTTTGATTATGACGATACATCCGATAATAGCGGAGGAGGATCGGGCTCTGATACGGAGGTCACCGTATATGACGATTTTGAAGGAAACGGAACGATTACCACTTGGGCAGAAGA
>CAXRIA010000017.1:0-19055 GCA_964230805.1 Flavobacteriaceae bacterium | reverse complement strand
TGCTGCCTATATTTTAGAAAACGACCCGGCGTCTAATAGTATTGAAGAAGTTTATTTGACCTATCCAGGATTTTATGCCATTGCCATTTATCGGTTAAGTCATGAACTGTATTTGCTTGATATGTTGCTTTTTTCGAGACTCATGAGTGAATATGCGCATCGTATTACGGGAACCGACATACATGCTGGAGCGACAATTGCTTCGCCATTTTTCATTGACCATGCAACAGGAATTGTCATCGGCGAAACAACCGTTATCCAACCCTATGTAAAAATTTACCAAGGAGTTACTTTGGGGGCCTTGAGTGTAAGCAAAGACATGAAAGATGCCAAAAGACATCCAACGGTAGAAGAAAAAGTATGCATTTATGCCAACGCAACAATTTTAGGTGGTGAAACGATTATAGGAAAAAACAGCATCGTTGGAGGAAATTCATGGGTTACACGTTCGGTGCCTAAAAATTCTGTCGTTATGAATACGACTACCACTGAAGTGCGTATCAAAGAAAAAAAATAAAGACTAGTTCAAAAGTAAAAGAACTTCGTTTTCATTTCAAAAACGACTTTTACTGAAAACTCAAAATGACAATACTATGAAATTTAACAAACTGGTGGACCTGATTGGGAATACACCACTTGTAGAGGCTCAAAATTTGATCTCAAATAAAAATGTAAAATTATTACTCAAGCTAGAAGGAAACAATCCTGGTGGAAGTGTAAAAGACCGTGCTGCCTATAACATGATCGCTTCTGCCTTGGATCGAGGTGCTATTAAAAAAGGAGACAAACTGATTGAGGCGACCAGTGGAAATACGGGGATTGCATTGGCCATGATCGCACAACTATTGAATATAGAAATTGAACTGGTCTTGCCAGAAAATTCAACCAAAGAACGCACACAAACGATGCGTGCCTACGGTGCAAAAGTAATTTTAACACCTGCTGAAGAGGGCATCATTGGCTCTCGAGATTATGCAGATCAAAAAGTGGCCGAGGGAGGCTATGTAATGCTCAATCAATTCGCAAATGACGACAACTGGAAAGCACATTACAAAACTACAGGGCCAGAAATATGGAGAGATACCGAGGGAAAAGTGACTCATTTTGTGTCAGCTATGGGAACCACGGGAACCATTATGGGCACTTCTACCTACCTAAAAGAAAAAAATCCAGCAATCGAGATTATCGGTGCGCATCCAAGTGACGGGTCTAAAATTCCAGGAATTCGAAAATGGCCAGAAGAATATTTGCCCAAAATATTCAATCGTTCCAAAGTAGACACTATTTTGGAAGTAAGCGAAAACGAAGCAAGAGCAATGACCAAGCGTCTTGCCAAAGAGGAAGGTGTTTTTGCAGGAATGAGTAGCGGGGGTTCTGTGGCAACAGCTGTAAAAATTGCAAATTCTATAGAGTCCGGTATTGTGGTCGCTATTATTTGCGACCGAGGCGATCGCTACTTGTCCTCTGATCTTTTCGAGTAAAAAACAGTTCTACTCTGCTATAAACACCAAATGATCTTTGGATTTTCTAATGAATTCCTTGTTCAGGAGCATAGGAACATAATCTCCTTGAACATACTTTTCAGCTTGATCTTTGTAATGTTTACTGAATGGATTGCCGGATTGACCTGTCGGCAAAATAGCACTGCTTTTTTCAATATTCGAAAAATCAATGATTCGTCTTGTCGAGGCACCTCCTTTCACATGATAAACTCCAGTAGAATCGATAGGAAATTGCAGGTTGTTCAATACCTCATTGGCACCGTCAACCTCAAAAGGACCTACGTTCAAAAAAGGACTCAAAACAGCCACCTCTCCCATGGCATGTTTGTGCTTGAGTTGATGTATACTTCCCCATTTCCAAACTGAAATATCTTTCCCGAATTGCTTTTCTAAATCTGTAATTGCTTGTTTGAAAACCGCTTTTAAAATGTCATCTCTATTTTCAACTTTTGAGGTATGAATGTTATCCCACCATACAGACTGCTCATTGGATATCAAAAAATGAACGGCTCTTTTTTGCAAATGTGTATTTAAAAATTTGTTGAAATATGCGACGCCCATTTCATCTTTCATTGTTTTTTCTAAAAACAAATAGACCATTTTGAAATAGATCGTTGCTGCCACCGAGTTTTTTATAAAATCTCCCCTCCATTCCAAGAGCACATCAACAGCCATTTGCATTGTTGGTGTTAACGAAGTTTTCAAAACTTTATCCAATTCGAAGTATTTTAAAAATGTGAGGGCCGTGCTAGACGTCACATCCAGTGCCATTTCTTGCATCTCCTTTTTCGTAAATTTTTCTTTAGAATCAAGAATCGAAACAATTCTTTTGGCGCGATCTTCGGGTAAATAATAGCCAGGATATCCTTTTTTTCGAAAACCCCCGTTTTCTTGCACCCATGCAAAAGAGGGGTTGTTGGCAGAATAAACATACCCACTTTTTGGGTTTATCGCTTGCGGATTTTTGGAAAAATCCACAAAATCCAATTGGTCATCTTTGCCAGACGCACCATCCAAGACAAATTTCGGATTCGCTCGATTTTCTCTTGTATATAGCTTCGCTGCTGCCCACCATGCAATATTTCCTTTCGCATCTCCATACATAATATTTAACCCTGGAGCATGAATCAAACGCACAGCTTCTTCAAATCCTTTCAAGGAATTGGCGTGTGACATACCGTGACAGGCTTGTAACAATTTGTTTTCCAAATTGGTATATACCCAACTCATCGCAAGTGGCTTTTTTGAAATTACAGATTCCAAGACTGAGTTTATGATAGGGCCATGAATTGATTTTTTTACACATATGACAACATCCTCCGAATCTTTCACTTGAATGCTTTTTTCTGCATAGGAAAAATCCATCACTGTGTCTTTGTACACGTATTGTTTACTATTTTCATCCGCTTCTTCGTAATAAAAATCAATGTCGTCATTTTCAAACATCGTAATTCCGTAGGCATAATCTCGATTGTGTGCTAAAAGTGGAAATGGTGTCAACCCTAAATAGAACCCATAACTTTCATAATCGGGGGTTTTAAGATGTGCTTGATACCAAACAGAGGGCTGCGCAAAACCAATGTGAGGGTCGTTTTCAAAAAGTACTTGCCCTGTTGATGTTTTTTTTGGTCCCAATACCCAAGCATTGCTTCCGATAAAAAGCGGAACTGGTATTTTATCAAAAACTTCAGTAAGAGAACGGCTCACATTTGAAGCAACACTGCTGTAAGCTGCATCTCCATGGATACTGGTTATTAGAGTGTCAACGTCAATAGGGAGATCTTTCAAATACTTCATGCCCAATGTTGCTTTGAGATCGGACAAAAGTGGATCCGTTTTGTGTGCCATGGCGAAACTAAAAGCCATATACCCAAATACATTGTAAACATCTTTCAATTGAAAAAACTCTTTTTCCAATCCAAGTAAATGGTACTCGATAGGAGTGGTTCCTTCTTCAATAAATTGATTGACTCCTCCCAGATATGCCTGACTTAATTGATAGTACTCGGAATCTTTGGCCAATTTATCAAGTGTTTTTTCTGCGGCTTCCTCGATCCCCAAAGTCTTAAAAAACATGTCGACATCTACTGTTTTTTCCCCGAAAAGTTCAGACAATCGTCCTGCGGCAATACGCCTCAACAACTCCATTTGCCATAATCGGTCTTGTGCATGGACATACCCCAAGGCCCTGTAGGCCTCTTTTTTTGAGGATGCATAAATATGAGGCACTCCCATCTCATCAAAATAAACATCTACTTTTTCTGCAATCTCATTGAGTTTTAACTTTCCTCGATATTTTGGCTTTTGATTTTGAAACACAACAAAGAGCAACACAACCAAGACCCCAAAGAAGCTCAATAAAATTTTTATTCTTACGTTTGTCATGGTAACCTTTAGTTTGTCAACTAAATATAGTGAAAGATATTCAGATCAACCTCACTAGAATTACGTATTTTTGTAGACACTTGAAAAGTGAACAAATATGAAAAAGCTTCAAATGGTTGACTTAAAAAGTCAATATGAAAAAATCCAAAACAAGGTCAACAAAGCGGTTGTTGATGTCATCGAATCTTCGGCATTCATAAATGGTCCTGAAGTGAAAGGATTTCAGCAAGATCTGGAATCTTACCTGGATGTCAAACATGTGATTCCTTGTGCAAATGGAACCGATGCCTTGCAAATATCCATGATGGCATTGGGTTTAAAAGAAGGAGATGAAGTGATTACTGTTGACTTTACCTTTGCTGCAACGGTGGAGGTAATTGCCCTTTTAAAATTGACTCCCGTTCTGGTGGATGTAGAGCCAAATACATTTAACATCAGTATTGATGCTTTAAAAAAAGCCATCACACCAAAAACAAAAGCCATTGTTCCCGTTCATTTGTTCGGACAATGCGCAAATATGGAGGCTGTTTTAGAGATTGCCCGTGCACACGACTTATATGTCATTGAAGATACTGCGCAAGCCATCGGTGCCGACTATATTTTTAAAAATGGAACGACAAAAAAAGCAGGAACTATTGGCACCATCGGAACCACCTCTTTCTTTCCATCCAAAAACTTGGGTTGTTATGGCGATGGTGGCGCAATATTTACCAATGACGATGCCTTGGCACATAGCATTCGTGGCATTGCAAACCACGGTATGCACAAAAAATACCACCATGAATTTGTTGGTGTAAATTCAAGACTTGACAGTATCCAAGCCGCCATTTTGCGTATCAAACTTGAATTACTCGATTCTTATTGTGAAGCGCGAAGAAAAGCAGCCACCTACTATACTGCTGGATTTGCAAATTGTGATAAAATTATCACGCCAGCAACCGCTGATTTTTCCAGCCATGTTTATCATCAATACACCTTGCAAATTATCGATGCTGATAGAGATGCCTTACAGGAACATTTGAATGCGAACGACATTCCAAACGCAATTTATTACCCCATCCCTTTGCACCATCAAAAACCGTATGCAAATACGCGTTACAATGATGCAGATTTCAAAGCGACCAATCAGTTGGTAAAATCTGTAATTTCATTGCCAATGCACACAGAATTGGAAACGGAACAACAAGATTACATCATTGAAACAATTCTTAATTTTTTAAATACGTGATATGAAAAAAATAGTAGTAACCGGAGGATTGGGCTTTATAGGATCGCACACCGTTGTGGAACTCCAAAACAAAGGATATGAAGTGATCATTATCGACAACCTGTCGAATAGCAAAATAGAGGTATTGGAAAACATTACCGAAATTACAGGTATTCCACCTGTTTTTGTAAATCTTGATTTGAGAAATCAAAAAGCAGTCCAATCTTTTTTCAACGAATATTCGATTGACGGTGTTATTCATTTTGCTGCCTACAAGGCTGTGGGCGAGAGCGTCTCTAAGCCCTTGGATTACTTCCAGAACAACTTGAATAGCTTGGTATATTTATTACAAGAATTGACTGCTCATAACATCGAAAATTTTATTTTCAGTTCTTCTTGTACGGTATATGGACAAGCTGATACGCTACCCATCACCGAAAAGGCACCGGTAAAACCCGCTGAATCGCCTTACGGATATTCCAAGCAAGCCGGTGAAATCATTATCAGGGATACTTGCAAAGCTCTAAATTTAAATGCCATCGCCTTGCGTTACTTCAATCCTATCGGCGGGCATCCTAGCATTAAAATAGGTGAATTGCCTTTAGGCGTTCCGCAAAACTTAATTCCCTATATCACCCAAACAGCTGCGGGAATTCGAAAAGAATTGTCTGTTTTTGGAGACGATTATCCAACCCCCGATGGAACGGCCATAAGAGATTATATTCATGTCGTTGATTTGGCAAAAGCACACATTGCTGCCTTGCATCGATTGATTGAAAAAAAGAACAAAGAAAATTTTGAAGTTTTCAATATTGGCACAGGAAAAGGCTCCTCTGTACTGGAAGTGATCCAAGCTTTTGAAAAAGTGACTAAAAAACCGCTAAACTATAAAATTGTAGGAAGGCGAGAAGGAGATGTCACGGCTGCCTATGCAGATACAAGCCTAGCAAACAAAGAACTGAACTGGAAAACGGAAATTTCTTTGGAAACAGCGTTGAAATCTGCTTGGCAATGGCAACGCGCTCAAAAATAATCGTAAGCAATTTTTTTTATTGTGTATTCGAAATATCCATGTTGTGAAACAAAAAAAGAGAAGTTTCATGAAACTTCTCTTTTTTTAAATTGACAAATACGGCCTCTTTTTAAATAGCTGCACTACTTCGTGCGACAGATCTGTCTATTTTGGCAAACAAGCCTTGCAATACTTTTCCAGGACCCACTTCAATAACCTCTGTTGCACCGTCGGCAATCATCGCCTGCGCACATTGAGTCCATCTTACGGCTCCTGTCAATTGCGCAATCAAGTTTTCTTTGATTTCCTCTGGCTTCGTAACGGCCTTTGCCACTACATTCTGATAAACAGGGCATAAGGGCGTGTTAAATTGCGTTGCTTCAATTGCTGCGGCCAACTCCTCTCTTGCCGGTGCCATTAGTGGTGAGTGAAATGCGCCTCCGACAGGCAAAAGCAATGCTCTTCTTGCTCCTTTTTCAGTTGCCAAGTCACACGCAGATTTTACAGCTTCCGTAGCTCCAGAAATTACCAATTGTCCAGGACAATTATAGTTTGCTGCCACGACATCTCCTGGTGTTGTAGCACAAACTTCTTCTACTATTGCATCTTCCAATCCCAATACTGCAGCCATGGTTCCTGCCTGCAATTCACATGCTTTTTGCATGGCATCGGCTCTTTTCGCAACCAATTTCAATCCGTCTTCAAACGACAAAACTCCATTGGCCACCAAGGCTGACAATTCACCCAAAGAATGTCCGGCAACCATATCTGGCTGAAAATGATCACCCAATACTTTTGCCAAAATAACCGAATGCAAAAATATTGCTGGCTGTGTTACATTGGTTTGTTTCAAATCTTCTGCTGAACCTTCAAACATGATTTTTGTAATGTCAAAACCTAAAATTTCATTGGCCTTGTGAAACAGTTCTTTTGCCAACTCCGACGTTTCGTACAAATCGAGTCCCATACCTGTAAACTGTGCTCCTTGACCTGGAAAAACATATGCTTTCATCTTATTTAATTTTCAAATTGAGCTGCAAAAGTAAGCATTGTTTTTTTGGTGACAAAGTTGACCATATTCGGTCTAAAAATAACAACTGACAAGCATTACAAAAACATAAGACGCTCACAATCTTGGAATAAATTCGATATCTTCGTAACAAAACACTACCTCATGCAAACACAAAACAAACGCCTTGCATCTCAAATCTATTCAGTTCTATCCGCTTTGTTTATCACCTCTTTGGTAGTTTCAAATCTAATTTTTCAAAAGTTCTTTTTCTGGAACCCATTCGGCTGGTTTCCTTTTGAAATTTCCGTGGGTCTGCTTCCCTATCCCATCACTTTTTTAATCACAGATATTATCTCTGAAATTTACGGAAAGAAAAAAGCAAATCAGGTAGTCGTCACAGGAATATTCGCTTCTTTTTTCTCTGTTCTCATTATTCTTGTTGCCAATTACACCGCGGCAACCCCATGGTCTCCAGTGGACAACGCCTTGTTTACCAAAGTTTTTGGTTTGTCACCAGTTGCAGTGTTGGCCTCTATGCTTGCCTACTTAATTGCGCAATTTGTTGACATTCGGATTTACCACTTTTGGAAACAAAAAACAAAAGGCAGGCATTTGTGGTTGCGCAATAATTTTTCTACATTTTCTTCACAATTTATGGATACCTTGCTAGTTGTACTTCTATTGACATGCTTCAATGTATTGCCCTGGAGTGCTTTTGGAAAGCTCATTTTAAGTGGCTTTTTATTCAAAGTAATCGTCGCTGCTTTGGACACGCCCCTTTTGTATCTAATTGTAGGACTCTTTCGAAAAAGGTTTAATCTCAAAAGAGGCGAAGAACTCCTTCTTGATTAAAAAAAATCAATTCCAAAAAAAATGACTAACTTTAAAGCAGTCACCTAATGCGACCAAACACCAAAGGGTCTACAAAAGGTATTATTGCCTTTTTAAAAGATTTATAGAAGACAATTGAAATCATTCAAGATAAATGCGCATGAATGCAATGCATACACTTTATCAGATTTTTCTATCGGAAGAAACAAAAAAGAAAATTGAAAAAACAACCCTCTATGTTGCTTTAACAGGGTTTTCAATCCATTTAATTTTGATCTATTTGTCGAAGTTCAATGTCATTCACTTTTTTTCTGAAGCGGCTTTGTTCAAAAATCCGATCTCTGCAATTTACACGCCCTTCTCCTTTATTCTTGTCTACGAAGTTTACTTGCTCATATACTATTTGCAAAGATCGTTCACTACCTATATCACAAAACAGTATGAAATTATAACATTGATTATTATTCGAAAATTATTCAAAGACTTGTCGGTTATTGAACTTTCTTCGAATTGGTTTGAAATCAAAGATGATTTGCAATTCACTTATGATATTTTGGCCTCTATTTTTCTTTTCTATCTCATTTATCAATTTCAAAAAGAAGGCCAACGTAAAAGAGCTGAAGCACAAAACAACCCACGGATTGAAAAATTCATTCGCCAAAAAAAAACAATTGCATTGGTCTTAGTACCTGTGTTCTTTACGATGGCTACCATCACACTCTTTGACTGGTTGTCCCAACTTTCTATGAGCTCCAGTGGTTTGGCTAGTTTTGAAACCTTGAACAATTTATTCTTCGATGAATTTTTTACCGTCTTGATTCTGGTAGATGTCGTACTTCTTCTCATTTCCTTCTTTTACACAGATAAATTTCACAAAATTATACGAAATTCTGGATTTGTGGTTTCTACCATTTTACTGCGCATGTACTTCAACGCAAGCGGCTTAACAAGTACGCTTTTGATTGTAGGAGCTACTCTTTTTGGACTGGCCATCATTCTTATTCACAACAAATTCGAGATGAGTCCACTGCCTGAAAAAAAATAAACATAAACAATCCTTGTGTAAAAGCTCACCAGAACAGAAGTTCATTCGGTCTACTGTTTATAAAACAATACACCCCAATAGTAATTTTAGTCCAAAGAAAACGTCGTACACTCTAAAATATATAGAATTGCAAAAACAGCTCTTTGCATTGAAAATGAGCAACAAGGTTTTTTATTAAATTCCTTTTTTGAGCAAAATATTCTTATTTTTGTTCCACTTTCTCAAAATAGCAAGAAAGCCTAATTTTCTTTTTCATGAAAAAAATCACCATCAAGGACATCGCACGAAAATTCAATGTCTCCATTTCTACGGTATCAAAAGCATTGAACGATAGTTATGAAATCAGTGATCAGACAAAAGAGAAAATTCAAAAATATGCCAAAAAAAAGAACTACAAACCGAATTTCAATGCCTTGAGCTTGAAAAAAAGGCGGACCAAAACAATCGGCATGGTCATCCCAAACATGTTGAGTTACTTTTTTGCACAAATTTTCAAAGGAGTAGAGAAAGCTGCCAATGAAAATGGCTACAAAATCATTACTTGTATTTCAAATGAATCGTATACCAAGGAGCTTGAAACCATGGAAATGTTATCGAATGGAAGTATTGATGGATTTATCATTTCAATCGCGAAAGAGACCGAATTGAAAAACAATTACAAGCATTTTGAAATGTCCATAAGAGAGGGAACGCCTATCGTGATGTTTGATCGTGTGGCTGAAAGCATTGCTTGCGATAAAGTCATTATCGATGATTACAAAGCGGCAAAAAAAACGGTCAAACATTTATCGAATACAGGTTTTAAAAAGATTGCTTTCATTTCTTCTACGAGTGAATTAAATTCAGGAAAATCGCGTTACAGAGGCTATTTAAAAGGACTCGAAAAACAAAACATTCCGTTTGACAAAAACCTTGTTCTGAACATCTTTGAGGACGATTATAAAAAATACGAAGACCTCATCCGTCCATTATTTGACAACAATGATATCGACAGCGTGATTGCGACCAACGAAAAAACCGCTGTGGCTGCCCTGAAAATTGCCCAAGAAAAAGGATTCAAAGTCCCTGAAAATTTTTCGGTCATTGGTTTCTCCAATGGTATTTTAGCCAGACATTCAACACCCACATTAACAACAATGAGCCAACATGGTGAATTGATGGGAGAAGCTGCAGCAAATATGTTGATTGAAAAGTTAGAAAGTACAGAGGTCAATCGTGAAATAGCTACAAAAATTATCAAAAGTAATTTGGTAGAAAGAAATTCTACCAAACGATTTTTGGAGCTCTCGAATCCAAAGGTTTAGTTCAATTCCAACGACACTACCAAACCTTCATTGTTTCGAACATTGAAAACCGTACCATCCTCAAAAATTAGGTATTGACCTTTAATCCCCTTAAGAATTCCAGTGTAAGATTGTTCTTTAATCAAATTCAAACTCTTGACCTTCAAAGGAAATTGCAACACGGGATACTCGAATTGCCAAATATCTTTATTGTCTTCCAAAAAATAAGGCTGCACTTCTGCAGGAAGATAGGGCTTCAAGGTCTGCATCTGAGCAACCAAATCAACTTCTTTGATTTCATTTTTAAGCATTTTTTGCCAACTTGTTTTATCCGATACGTAGGCTTTCAATGCCACCTCTGCGATTCCTGCCAAATATCGATTGGGAACTTCGACTATCGCTAAAGCCTTGCTCGCCCCTTGATCCATCCATCGAGTCGGTACTTGTGTTTTTCTCGTAACTCCCACCTTTACTTCACTTGCCAAAGCTAAATAAACGATATGTGGTTGCAATTGTACTGCTTTTTCATAGGTCAAATCTCTGTCTTCAATCCCCAAATGGGCTTGACTTAACTCTGGTTTCATAATCCAATCGCCTACCGCCGGCTGCTCATAGAAACAATCGTAACAATGCCCCTGTCTAAAAATTTTTTTCTGCTTGCCACAAGACAGGCATTGATAATTTTCAAAACAAATTTCAATTTGCCTATCCAATAATTGATTTAGGTTTAAAAAATCATTTTCCAATTCCAAATAATATTGAATGGTCTCTGAAAATTCAGTGGCCATTTTTTTTAATACACCTTGATAGATCATTTCGCTCGTATTGAAATTAAAAAAACCGTTCTGGGTCTAACTTTAAAAAAAATCAGTCTGCTACGAAGTCATAGCACCCTTTTGGCAGCCAAAATAAAATGAGTACATTTAGCTCTCAAAAGATAGAACTGCTTTTTGCTTTAGACAAATATACGCTGAAATAAGATATTGAAATGGCTTTTTTATTCGTAAATTCAATTCTCTCTTGGTTTCTTAAAAAAAGAAAACACCAACTCGACTTATTCCTAAAATTTCCAATCGAAGTACAGAATGAATTACTTCTGAATTTGTTAGAAACGGCTAAAAACACAGAAATTGGACAGCAGTATAATTTTGTAAATATAGACTCCTACGAAAAATTTGCAAGCACTATTCCCATTCAGACATACGAATCTATAGAGCCCCTAATAGAAAGGGCTCGAAAAGGAGAAACTAATATTTTCTGGCCTTCTCCTATCAAATGGTTTGCAAAATCCAGTGGCACTACACACTCCAAAAGTAAATTCATTCCTGTCAGTGATGAAGCAATTGCCTATTGCCATTTCAACGCGGGAAAAGACATGCTTTGTCTTTTTTTCAACAACAATCCAGAAGCAGATTTGTTTTCAGGTAAAAATCTGCGATTGGGAGGCAGCAGTGCTATTTACCAAGACAACAACACCTATTTTGGAGATCTATCGGCCATTATTATTGAGAACATGCCTTTTTGGGCCGATTTTAGTAGCGCTCCCAAACAAGAAATTGCCCTTATGAGTGAATGGGAAGCTAAAATGGATGCCATTGTAGCGGAAACAATTCATAAAGACATTACCAGCCTGGCGGGTGTTCCTTCTTGGATGCTCGTTCTTCTAAACAAAGTACTGGAAACCACAGGAAAAAAACACATTCTTGAAGTATGGCCTAACTTAGAAGTATATTTTCACGGAGGTGTCAATTTCACTCCCTACAAAAAACAATACAAAAAACTAATTCCAAGCTCCTCTTTCAAATATTACGAGACCTACAATGCCTCGGAAGGTTTTTTTGCCATTCAAGACCAAAACGATTCAGACGAATTGCTGTTAATGTTGGACTATGGAATTTTTTATGAATTTATTCCTATGAGCGAATTTAATGGTGAAAATTCAAACGCCATCCCCTTAAAAGATGTACAGCTCAACACCAATTATGCGCTCGTTATTTCTACCAATTCTGGTCTTTGGCGTTACCTAATTGGTGACACTGTTAAATTTACATCACTAGATCCTTATCGAATAAAAATAACGGGGAGAACCAAACATTTTATCAATGTTTTTGGAGAAGAACTGATCATCGAAAATGCAGAAAATGCATTGCAAATTGCTTGTCAAAAATGCCAAGTAGAAATATTAGAATACACGGTCGCTCCAATTTTTATGACAGGAAAAACAAAAGGTTCTCACGAATGGATGATTGAATTTAAAGAGCCGCCAGCATCCCTAGAAGACTTCTCAAAATACTTAGATGGGGCGCTTCAACAAATCAATTCTGACTACGAAGCAAAGCGCTACAAAAACATGACTTTGGATTTTCCTAAAATTCATACATCAAGGAAAAACTTATTTTACGATTGGTTAAAATCAGAGCAAAAATTAGGGGGACAACACAAAATACCTAGGCTTTCGAACAACAGGCATTTGATGGAAAAATTATTGATGCTCAACGCACAAACTTGAGAACAGTCGTGAGTTACTTCTTACGGTCTACTACATAGTCGATCATGGTGCGCAAAGAAGCTTTAAAATCCGATTCTGGGTATGTATCCAAAATAGCGAGTGCCTTTTTTTTATAATCCTCCATTTTCTGAATTGTATAGGCAATCCCTCCATTGTCTTTCACAAAAGCGATCACTTCTTTTACTCTTTTTTTATCCGTATTGTATTTTTTTACGGAATTGATCAGCCACTTTTTGTCTTTTTTAGAACAGGTATTCAAGGTATGAATTAATGGCAGTGTCATTTTCTGTTCTTTGATATCTATCCCTGTGGGTTTCCCAATATTAGAATACGTATAATCGAACAAATCATCTTTTATTTGAAAGGCAATTCCTATCAGCTCTCCAAATCGATGCATTTTTTTGATTTCATCATCAGAAGCACCCACCGATGCGGCACCAATTGCACAGCAAGCAGCAATCAGGGTAGCTGTTTTTTGACGTATAATTTCAAAATATACGTCTTCTGTAATATCCAAACGACGTGCTTTTTCAATTTGTAACAATTCGCCTTCACTCATTTCTCTCACTGCTACGGAAATCAATTGTAAAATATCAAAATCCCCGTGATCAATGGAGAGTAACAAACCTTTCGACAAAAGAAAATCCCCTACCAAAACCGCAATTTTATTTTTCCACAAGGCATTGATAGAAAAGAAACCTCTTCTTTGATTGCTATCGTCTACCACATCATCATGTACCAAGGTGGCTGTATGAATCAATTCTATCACAGATGCGCCTCGGTAGGTTCGATCATGAAAACCTCCCTTTGAAACCATTTTGGCTACCAAAAAAACAAACATCGGACGCATTTGTTTTCCCTTTCTTTTGACAATATAGTAGGTGATTCGATTCAGCAAAGGAACTTTCGTCAACATGGACTCCTTGAATTTCTCTTCAAAGAGCTCCATTTCCGAATTGATTGGGTATTTTATCTGCTCGATTGCTTTCATAAGAATGCTAAAATTAAGTTATTTTTCTGATGTAAAAGACCAATCCGATGGCTTTCTGTCACAGAAAATAATCTTTACTTCTCCTTTGTACTAATTTCTTTGTTCGCCAATTGACCACAAGCGGCATCAATGTCCTTTCCTCTACTTCTTCTCACATTTACGGTGATATCATTCATCTCCAACACACTCACATAATCAGCAATCGCTTTTTTACTCGCTTGTTGAAAAACGCCGTCATCAATAGGATTGTACTCAATAATATTCACTTTTGATGGAATGTATTTGCAAAATTTCACCAAGGCACGAATGGCCTCTTTGGTATCATTAATTCCTTGCCAAACTACGTATTCATAGGTAACCGCTCTTTTTGTTTTGGCATACCAATATTCCAAAGATTCCCTCAAATCTGACAATGGGAAATTTACATTAAAAGGCATAATTTCAGTTCGTACCTCATCAATGGCGGAATGCAAGGAAACAGCCAAATTAAATTTAACAGCATCGTCTGCCAATTTTTTAATCATCTTTGGAACTCCTGAGGTAGAAACGGTAATGCGTTTCGGAGACATTCCTAACCCCTCTGGAGAAGTTATTTTTTCAATAGAAGCCAACACATTTTTATAATTCATCAAAGGCTCTCCCATGCCCATAAAAACGATATTGGACAACTTGTGATTGTGGTATAGCAAACTTTGTTGGTTGATTGCAGCTACCTGATCGTAAATCTCATCTGGATTTAAATTACGCATTCTTTTCAGTCGCGCTGTCGCACAAAACTTACAATCCAAACTACACCCAACTTGACTAGAAACACAAGCTGTTGTTCGGGTCTCGGTCGGAATTAAAACGGATTCTACAACCAAACCGTCGTGCAGTTTCACGGCATTTTTTACCGTCCCGTCACTGCTGCGCTGCATGTCGTCTACTTGAATGTGATTGATCACGAAATGTGTTGCAAGCATTTCACGTGTTTGCAAAGAAAGATTGGTCATGGCATCAAAAGAATGTGCCGATTTGTTCCACAACCATTCATACACTTGATTTCCACGAAACGCCTTGTCGCCATTTTCCGAAAAAAAAGTTCTCAGCTGTTCTTTGGTCAGCGCACGTATATCTCTCTTTTTTAATGTCATTCTAATCGGTTAAAACTAGGTTTCTATTGCAAGTAAAAATCCCGACACTATACTTCATAGAACCGGGATATTTGCTATTGAATTCTCTTTTCGAACTCGTTTTAATTTTTTATTCTTCCTATTTACAAAATAAGCATGGCATCACCATAAGAATAAAACTTGTAACCTTCTTTCACGGCTTCTTCATACGCTTTCATCAAAAAATCATATCCCGCAAAAGCGGCAGTCATCATCATTAAAGTCGATTTCGGAGTATGAAAATTAGTTACCATACAGTTGGCTACGCTAAATTTATAAGGCGGGAAAATAAATTTATGTGTCCATCCATCAAAGGGGTTCAGCCTTTCATTTGCTGAAACCGATGACTCGATAGCTCTCATCACGGTAGTCCCTACCGCACAAACTCGTTTTTGACGATCCAATACTTTGTTCACCTTTGCAGCCGCTTCTGGCGTAATCAGCGCTTGCTCTGAATCCATTTTGTGTTTTGACAAATCTTCAACTTCCACGGGACTAAACGTTCCCAATCCGACATGCAATGTCAAAGCTTCAAAGTCTACTCCTTTAATTTCCAGACGCTTCATCAAATGTTTTGAAAAATGCATTCCTGCCGTTGGTGCGGCCACTGCTCCCTCGTGTTTGGCATATATCGTTTGGTAACGCTCTGCATCCATTTCCTCTACCTCTCTATTGATGTATTTTGGGATGGGTGTTTCTCCCAAGGCCTTCAATTGTTCTCTAAACTCTTCATAAGATCCATCAAATAAAAAACGCAAGGTACGTCCTCTCGAAGTTGTGTTGTCAATTACCTCGGCTACCAAACTTTCGTCCTCACCGAAAAACAATTTGTTCCCAATTCTTATTTTTCGCGCTGGATCTACCAACACATCCCACAGTCTATTTTCTGCGTTCAATTCTCGCAACAAAAATACTTCAATTCGAGCGCCTGTTTTTTCTTTATTTCCATACAACCTTGCAGGAAAAACTTTGGTATCATTTACCAACATCAAATCGCCATCATCAAAATAGTCAATCAAATCTTTGAACATTCTATGTTCAATGGTTTGCTCTTTCCGATTCAATACCATCAATCGAGATTCGTCTCTATTCTCCGCTGGGTACTCTGCTAATAATTCGCTTGGTAAATCAAAGTTAAATGCTGATAATTTCATTCTGTGGTATCTAATTTATAGGGGTTTTGCAGTGAAAAAACACCGTGAAACGCTGGTTTTTAAAATTTTAAAAGAAGGCAAATATACAACATCGAGACAGGGGTTGTCAAGTGTTTGTTGATTTATTTTGATTTTACAGTGATCACTTGCAGAAATCGTTGAGAAAATTCCAACGAAATTTCTGACGAAGATGAACAAAAAAAACAACTTGCTAAAAAACAGAAGGCCTTAGCGATTCATTATGCAGTGCCTTTTTTCTCAATCTATTGAAAATTCGAAAAGTCTTTCCAAAAAGTGGGATACGACTTGGAAACCACATCTGCCTCCTCAATGCGCAACGAAGTTTTTAACAACAAAGGAGCAAAAGCCATTGCCATTCTGTGATCTTGATAGGTTGCAATAGATACGTTACTCTTAATCTGGAAAGCCTCTTTTAAATGCAAGGTTTTATCGGTTACCGTAATTTCCGCACCTAATTTTGTCAATTCGTTTTCCAAAGCTACCAATCGATCTGTTTCTTTTATTTTCAAGGTGTGCAATCCTGACAAATCACAAGCAATTCCCATTCCAAAACAAGTCACCGCTATGGTTTGGGCAATATCGGGTGCTTTGATCAAATCGAAAGCCACGTTTGTCGGATTTTGAAAATTATTGGTCTTTTCCAATGCAATGCTGTTCCCTTCGTAAGTTGTCTTTACTCCAAAACTTTTGTAAATCTCTGACAACACGGAATCTCCCTGCAAGCTTTTTTGTTTGTAGGAATTCAAAATTATTTTTCCTCCCTCACTCAAAGCTACCAAACTGTAATAGTAAGAAGCAGAACTCCAGTCCGACTCCACTGTAACTGTCGTGTCTTGAATCTTATCTTTCGAGGCTACTGTAATTTTTTGACCCGAAAAAGAGGTGGGTATGCCCAATTCTTCCAAAAGACTCAACGTCATTTTTATATAGGGCACAGAGGTAATGGCTCCTTCAAATTCAATTTCAATTCCTTTCGCCAAACTCGGAGCAATAAGTAACAGCGATGAAATGTACTGACTGCTCACATTTCCGTCAATTCTCACCTTACCTCCTTCTAATTTTTTTCCTTTGATCAATAGGGGGGCAAATCCTTCATTTTCGATGTAGGAAATATCAGCTCCCAAAGTTCTTAAGGCATTTACCAAAATTTGAATCGGACGTTCTTTCATTCGTCCGGAACCGGTCAAGACAACTTCTTTTCCTTCTTGAATGGCTAAAAGACTCGTCAAAAATCGCATGGTGGTCCCTGCATGTCCTATATTGATTTCTTTACCTGTATTTGCCAAGGCCTTGAGCATCAAATTTGTATCGTCAGAATTGGACAAATTCAAAACTTTTAAATTCGGATACAATTGCTGCAAAATCAAAAGGCGGTTGGATTCACTTTTTGATCCTGTGATTTGTATTTTGTGATTTATCTCACCTGAAAAATGTGTTAATTGTAAAGGATTCATCCATCTATTTTTTTATTATTTTCCTTGCTTTTTTTCTTGCAAAATAAGCCATCGCTATACCATAAACGAGTGCCACAGCAATTCGAATGAGCACAAACTGAATCCAGGACCCGTCTTGCAAACTCTTGGAAACTGCATTCAAATTTCCCTCTTTAAAATAGGTTGCTGTGCTCAACACAATGGTGAGCAATATTAAAAAACTAATACTGAAACGCGCTACAACTTTCCAAAAAGGAACTTGAGAAATATTTTGGGACATTATTTTAATTTTTGATTGTTGTGATGACGGTCGTGATCTCTTTTGGTTTTTAACTCCAACTTTTTATCAAAAGAAGCTTGCAAATCAATTCCTGTTTGGTTTGCCAAACAAAGTACTACAAAAACAACGTCGGCCAACTCTTCACCTAAATCTTTGTTTTTGTCATTTTCTTTTTCACTTTGCTCACCGTATCTTCTGGCTATAATGCGAGCCACTTCGCCTACTTCTTCTGTCAATTGTGCCATATTGGTGAGCTCGTTAAAATAACGAACACCGTGTTCTTTGATCCAAGAATCTACTGCTAATTGTGCATTTTTGATATCCATTCGCTACTGTATTTAAACGTAGCAAATATAAGCAAGTCTGTAGGAAATTCGCCTCTGAAATTTTGAAAGTTATTTTTTGATGATTTTGGATGTTACAAACGTTTTTCCTGTTTGAATCCGCAGCAAATAAATTCCTGTCGGAAAATTTTCAAGATTCAAAACTGGGCTTTTCCCTTCGTATATTTTCTTGCCTGTCATCGTGTAAAGTAGGAACTGGTCAAAATTGCCTCTGATATGAACCACTCCACTGGTTGGATTGGGACCTATTTTTATTTCATCCTTGGGCTTCTCGTTGGGTACTGAAAGCGATGAAGCATCGTAATTAAAATCATCGATGTACGCGATTACTGGATCGGTATTGTCTTCAGAATTTACTTGCAATACAATTCGATTGAAATCTGTTCTTGAGGTGGGGGCTGCTGAATTTGAATCGAAATTTATGAAAGAATCATTGGCAAAATCAAATTGCACTTCTTGCCATTGATCCAACAAAATAGGCTTGATAATTTCACTTTGGGTAGTCCAAGGTTGCCCCAAGGTACCGTCCTGTAGTTTTAACGACATTTGATTGGGCTGATTTCCATTGATACTTGATGAGGGAACATAAATTTTTAAGGCAAAGGTGCTATTGGTCGATAAATCAAAATTATCTGTCGTGTCAAATCGTACATTGGCGTACTGCCCTCCCGTATCTTCGTATTTTAAAACCGTTGCCGAGGTATTGATCCCTTCGACATAAGGATTTGCAAAACTTGTATCCATGCTGGCTCCATCTTCTGCCCAAGTGGTAATCGTTCCGTTTCCTTCAAAATCGTCATATACGGTGACCTCCGTATCAGAGCCCGATCCTCCTCCGCTATTATCGGATGTATCGTCATAATCAAAATCATCGATATACGCGATTACTGGATCG
>CAXRIA010000016.1:0-96120 GCA_964230805.1 Flavobacteriaceae bacterium | reverse complement strand
AACAAACAACAATATTCCGCAGATAGCATCCAGGCTCTGGAAGGAATGGAACATGTTAGAATGCGTCCTTCCATGTATATTGGAGATGTGGGTGTCAGAGGACTACACCACCTAGTATATGAAGTTATTGATAACTCCATTGACGAAGCCTTGGCAGGTCACTGTAATAACATCACTGTTTTTATCAACCAAGACAACTCCATTACAGTACAAGACGACGGACGTGGAATTCCCGTTGGAATGCATAAAAAAGAAGGGGTTTCAGCACTCGAAGTTGTCATGACCAAAATAGGGGCTGGAGGAAAATTTGACAAGGATTCGTACAAAGTTTCTGGAGGGTTGCACGGTGTCGGTGTTTCTTGTGTAAATGCACTCTCTGACCACCTGAAAGCAACCGTTTACAGAGATGGTAAAATATGGGAACAAGAATACGAAAGAGGAAAAGCCTTGTATCCTGTAAAGCAAATGGGTGCCACCGAAAAAAGAGGTACTGAGGTTACTTTTACACCAGACAAATCAATTTTTCAACAAACGACAGAATACAACTACGACACCCTAGCAGCACGTTTGCGCGAATTAGCTTACCTAAACAAGGGAATTACAATACACATCATCGACAAGAGAAATCAGGACGATGAAGGAAAAGACATTACTGAAACTTTCCACAGTACTGAAGGCCTGAGTGAATTTGTAAAATATTTAGACAGCACACGCGAGCAGTTGACAGCCGGTGTCATTTCAATGGAAGGAGAAAAGAATGGTATTCCTGTTGAAGTAGCCATGGTCTATAATACCTCTTATGCTGAAAACCTGCACTCCTATGTCAACAACATAAATACACATGAAGGAGGAACGCATTTGTCTGGTTTCCGAAGAGGATTAACAGGGACACTCAAGAAATACGCAGACAATTCAGGATTGCTAAAAAATCTTAAGTTTGATATTGCAGGAGATGATTTCCGAGAAGGTTTGACCGCTATTATTTCAGTAAAAGTTCAAGAACCACAATTTGAAGGACAAACGAAAACAAAATTAGGGAACCGAGAAGTCACCTCTGCTGTTTCCCAGGCTGTTTCTGAGATGCTCACAGATTATTTGGAAGAAAACCCAAATGACGCCAAAACAATTATTCAAAAGGTGATTTTAGCCGCACAAGCAAGACATGCAGCACGAAAGGCTCGTGAAATGGTGCAACGAAAAACAGTCATGTCTATTGGTGGATTGCCCGGTAAATTGTCAGATTGTTCTGAAACTGACCCTGAGGCTTGTGAAATATTCTTGGTAGAGGGAGATTCTGCTGGAGGAACGGCCAAACAGGGACGAGACAGAAATTTCCAAGCCATCTTACCCTTGCGGGGAAAAATTTTGAATGTCGAAAAAGCCATGGTTCACAAGGTTTTTGAAAATGAAGAAATCAAAAACATGTTCACAGCTCTTGGAGTTACCATTGGTACCGAAGAGGACAGCAAAGCACTGAACCTTTCGAAATTACGCTATCACAAGATTGTAATCATGTGTGATGCCGATGTAGATGGTAGTCACATTGCGACACTTATCCTTACCTTCTTCTTTAGATATATGCGTGAAATGGTTGAACAAGGATATGTTTACATCGCCACGCCTCCTTTGTACCTTGTGAAAAAAGGACAAAAAAGAGAATATGCATGGGACGATGATCAACGAGATTTGATTGTGCAAAAAATGGGAGGCTCAGCCACCATACAACGTTACAAAGGTTTGGGAGAAATGAACGCGGAACAATTGTGGGACACAACCATGAATCCAGAGTTCAGAACCCTAAGACAAGTGGTCATTGATAGCGACGTAGAAGCCGATAGGGTTTTCTCTATGTTGATGGGAGACGAAGTTCCTCCACGTAGAGACTTTATTGAAAGAAATGCAAAATATGCAAATATCGACGCTTAAATCGAATACTTAGCAGATAAAAAAGCACACCTTTTTCGGTGTGCTTTTTTAATTTCTGCAACAAAAAAAACATAAAGTTACTGCTGTTTTGCACGCGCCCAAATTTTGTTCAGAGGTTCGATGTTTCTGGACTACTAAAATTAGGTAACTCTCTTGTCCGTTTCTCTCAAAAGAAAAGCAACAAATAGTTTTACGAAACTGCTAAAAATCACGAACTAATAATTTCATATTCTCAGCTTTAGTGCCCTGATTTTAACTGTTTAAGAGATTTTAGTAATATGAGAAATATCATATAAAAAAAGACTTTTTTTCACCTATTTATTAGTAATTTTGGCACAAAATAATTCAAAACAAATAAAATAATAGAATATGAAAGTTACTGTTGTCGGAGCAGGTGCTGTGGGTGCAAGTTGTGCTGAGTACATTGCGATTAAAAATTTTGCAGCGGAAGTTGTAATTGTAGATATCAAAGAAAATTATGCCGAAGGAAAAGCAATGGACCTTATGCAAACAGCTTCTTTAAATGGATTTGACACGAAAATCACAGGAAGCACAAATGACTACAGCAAGACAGCCAATAGCGACGTAGCAGTAATAACGAGTGGAATACCTCGTAAACCAGGCATGACGCGTGAAGAGTTGATTGGCATCAATGCAGGAATTGTTAAAAGTGTTTCAGAAAACATCATCAAGCATTCTCCGAATGTGATCATTATTGTTGTCAGTAATCCTATGGATACTATGACATACTTGGCACACAAGGCTACCGGACTTCCGAAAAATAGAATCATTGGAATGGGAGGTGCCTTAGACAGTGCTCGTTTCAAATACAGATTGAGTGAAGCACTGGGGGCTCCAGCATCTGATGTTGACGGAATGGTAATCGGAGGTCATAGCGATACCGGAATGATTCCATTAACAAGAATTGCAACACGTAATTCTGTGCCTGTTAGCGAATTTTTGTCGGAAGAAAAACTAGAAGAAGTTGCCAAAGCAACCATGGTAGGAGGAGCGACACTCACAGGTATGCTTGGCACATCTGCATGGTATGCACCAGGCGCTGCGGTATCTGCTATGGTACAGGCAATTGCTTGTGATTCCCAAAAAATATTTCCTTGCTCTGCTCTTCTAGACGGAGAATATGGGCTCAGCGATATCTGTATCGGTGTGCCTGTAGTATTAGGCAAAAACGGAATTGAAAAAATTGTCAAAATTGACTTGTCGGAAGCAGAACAGACGAAATTAGAAAATAGTGCTGCAGCAGTAAACAAAACAAATGGACTCTTGGAAATCTAGTTCCTAGATTGAATTTTTAAAAAACACCCTTCAAACCATGCGATCTCTGATAGATTTCATTTGTTTGAAGGGCTTTTTTTGTATAAAAAAACAATTGCCGCAAAACAAAAAAAAACACTATATTCCAGTAAAAAAACAAACAAAAGAAAAAGGCAACACATTCTCCTACAGGCATTTGAATATATACTCTCAAAAAATTGGCTTTTCCTGTTTGAAATACTATATTTGCACGTTTATAAAATTTAAGAAACAATAGAATGCAGAACAAAGGACTTATAAAACTATTCGCTATACTCTTCGGGATCGTTAGTTTGTACCAACTTTCTTTTACTTGGTTGGCTGGTAGCGTTGAAACGGACGCAAAAGAATACGCAATCGCACGTGCAGAAAAAAATGACGGAAGAGCACTCGCAAAATTCGAAAGATCCTATTTAGACTCCGTTGCAAATATTCCTGTTTTTGACAATTTTGGAGTAAGCTTTAGTTACAACGATATCAAAGACAAAGAAATCAACCTTGGTCTAGATTTGAAAGGAGGAATCAACGCCACACTCCAAGTGTCCGTGAAAGATATTTTAATTGGACTGTCCAACAACTCAAAAAACATGGTATTCAATGAAGCTTTGAACGCTGCATCTGCTGCTCAAAAGACAAGCACAGACCCTTATTTGGAGCTTTTCTTTAGAGCTTTTGAAACCATCGGTGAGGGCAAAACAAAGTTGAATGCACCTGATATTTTCGGAAACAAATCACTAAGAGAAAAAATCAATTTTCAAACTTCGGACGAAGACACTAAAACGGCCATTCGTGCCGAAATTAGTGGATCGATCAATACCGCATTTGAGGTTTTGAGAAGCAGAATCGATAAATTTGGCGTGACACAACCCAACATTCAAAGAATTGGAAATTCTGGTAGAATTTTAATTGAATTGCCAGGAGCCAAAGACATTGAACGTGTAAAGAAATTATTGCAGTCCACTGCAGAGTTGCAGTTTTGGGAAGCTTTTACCAACATTGAGGTTGGACAATATCTCTTTAATGTGGCTGAAAAAACAGCAGTCATTACCGAGAACGAAACCGAAAAAGAGGATGCTACCTCTGATATCGACGATTTATTAGGTGAAGTCCAAGATTCTATTCAAACACCCAAAACTACCCTACAAAGCTTGTTGAACGTATTCCAATTCAACCAGCCAAGAAACCAAAATGATGCAAGCTCTATCGTTGGGTTTAGCAAAGTATTGGATACGGCAGCTGTCAACAAATACCTAAATTCAAAGGAAGCCAAGGCTCTTTTACCTGCAGAATTGAAATATGTAAAATTCTTATGGGACGCGAAAGCAGTCAATGAAGTAATCAAACTTTACGCGATCAAAGGAAACCGAAAAGACGAAGCGCCGATACAAGGAGATGTGATTACTGACGCCAGAGATGATTTCGATCAATTAGGAAAATCTGAGGTTAGCATGACCATGAATTCTAGAGGAACCAAACTTTGGGCGAAAATGACTACCGAAAATGTCGGTAAATTTGTAGCCGTTGTTTTGGATGACTATGTGTACACAGCACCTAGTGTCAACACCGCAATTACTGGAGGACGCACCTCTATTTCAGGTAATTTTACAGTGGTAGAAGCCAAAGATTTGGCAAATGTACTGAAAGCTGGAAAATTGCCAGCTGCTGCTCATATTATTCAGTCTGAAATCGTTGGTCCCTCTTTAGGTCAAGAAGCCATTGAAAGTGGAATCGAGTCTTTTATTCTCGCTTTGATCTTGGTTCTCATCTGGATGATCTTTTACTACGGAAAAGCAGGTATTTTTTCTGACATTGCTTTGGCCGTAAATATTCTTTTTATTTTTGGAATCTTATCCGCATTTGGTGCTGTATTGACCCTGCCTGGAATTGCAGGTATTGTACTTACCATAGGTATGTCTGTGGATGCGAACGTACTTATTTTCGAAAGAATCAAAGAAGAATTGGCACGTGGGAAAGCATTGAAAGAAGGAATTAGTGATGGTTTCAACAATGCCTTATCTTCCATTTTGGATGCGAACATCACCACGCTATTAACAGGTGTGATTTTATTCATTTTTGGAACGGGTCCTGTAAAGGGATTTGCTTCTACTCTAATGATTGGTATTGCTACTTCCTTGTTCACGGCAATTTTCATCACCAGACTTTTGATCGATCGCTACTCTGGAAAAGGACAATTGTTGACTTTCAACACTGGCTTGACTAAAAACTGGTTCACGAATATCAACATCAACTTCCTAGCGAAAAGGAAAGCAATGTATGGCGTTTCTGCTATCATTATCATTATTGGATTGGGTTCTTTGTTTACAAACGGACTGAATTACGGTGTTGATTTTGTTGGTGGTCGTTCCTTTGAGGTACGTTTTGACCAACCCGTAAGTTCTACGGATATTGCCGATAGTTTGAAAGAAGTATTTGGCAGCGCTCCGGAAGTAAAAACCTACGGATCAAACAATAGTTTAAAGATAACTACCAAATACAAAATTGACCAAGAAGGACAGCGTATTGACGAAGAAGTTCAAACGGCTTTGTACAACGGTGTGAAAGCCTTCTTACCTGAAGGGACAACCTTGGAGGAATTCAACGGTGGTTTTGACGGTCAACAAGTCGGAGTTTTCAGTGCTATCAAAGTAGAACCAACAATTGCAGACGACATTAAAACGGCTGCTCAATGGGCAATCCTCGGATCCTTACTCATCGTCTTCCTATACATCCTGTTGCGATTTAAAAAATGGCAATACAGTTTAGGTGCTGTGGCTGCCGTATTTCATGATGTATTGATTGTACTATCGATATTCTCCATTACCTATAAAATCATGCCTTTTGACATGGAAATTGGACAGTCATTCATCGCTGCGATATTAACGGTGGTAGGATACAGTTTGAATGATACGGTGGTAATCTTTGATAGAATTCGTGAATTTGCAAAATTGCATACAAAATGGCCTTATAATGAGGTAGTCAACAAGGCATTGAGTAGTACTCTAGGAAGAACCATCAATACCTCCTTGACAACCTTAATCGTATTGCTCGCTATATTTACATTTGGTGGAAATTCCATCAGAGGATTTATGTTTGCATTGATTGTCGGTGTACTCGTTGGAACCTATTCTTCCTTGTTCATCGCATCACCAATCATGTTCGATACTTCTGAAAAATCAGAACAGAACAAAAAATAAAAAACGTATGAATTTACGCGTAAAACCGTCCTCAAATAATTTGAGGACGGTTTTGTGTTCTTTTTTAGAAAGAAAAAAATGAGTAACATTCAAATTCACGATCAGCATTTTTCTCCTTACTTCAGTAAAGAAAGGATTGCTGATGCTGTGCGTTTATTGGCCAAAAAATTAAAAGAGGATTTGCAAAATGAGACTCCTTTGTTTCTACCAATCTTGAATGGATCGTTTGTATTCGCTGCCGATTTTATAAGAGCCTACGATGGACCTTGTGATGTAAGCTTTATCAAACTCGCCTCCTATCGAAATACAAAATCATCTGGAAAAGTTGAAGAAATAATCGGACTCAATGAAAATCTAGAAGGAAGAACTGTCGTAATTTTGGAGGACATTATAGACACGGGAGCAACCCTTCAAAAATTAGTTGATTTGCTAAAAAAAGAACCGATAAAGCAAACAAAAGTGGTCACTCTTTTTTTTAAACCCGATGTTTTTAAAAAAGAATTGCACATTGATGGTGTGGGATTCCCGATTCCCGACGCATTTATTGTTGGGTATGGAATGGATTACAATGGGCTTGGAAGAAATCTTCCAAATATTTATAAATTAAAAAATTAACAGAATGAAAAATATCGTATTATTCGGCCCTCCTGGCGCTGGAAAAGGAACCCAAGCAGACGTCCTCAAAGACAAATACAATTTGGTACACATTTCAACAGGAGATGTATTTCGCTTCAACATGAAAAATGAAACAGCATTAGGTTTGCTTGCAAAATCGTATATCGACAACGGGAACTTGGTACCTGATGCCGTAACCATTGACATGCTGGAAGCAGAGGTCGATAAAAACCCTAGGGCCAAAGGATTTATTTTTGATGGTTTTCCGAGAACAGAATCCCAAGCTGCTGCGCTCGATGCCTTTTTAGCAAAAAAAGGAGCCACGATCAATGGAATGATTGCCCTAGAAGTGGAAGAAAATATTTTGGTTACTCGATTGCTGGAAAGAGGCAAAGTTTCAGGCCGTGCTGATGATCAAGACGAAGCAAAAATCAGAAATCGATTCAACGAATACAATACAAAAACAGCAATTGTCAAAGAATATTACGAAAAACAAAACAAGTATTACGGTATCAATGGTGTCGGTTCTATTTCAGACATTACCGCACTTATCTCAAATGTAATTGATACCTTGACCTAGTTTTTCGATAAGAAAATTCGAGACACTAGCACAAGATTGCCTGTTAAACGAAGCTAATATGACTGAAGGAAATTTTATAGATTATATAAAAATTTACGCTTCTTCTGGAAAAGGAGGAGGTGGTTCCACCCATTTACACCGGGAAAAATTCATTACCAAAGGAGGACCTGATGGTGGTGATGGTGGTCGCGGAGGGCACGTCATTGTGAAAGGAGACAAAGGAATGTGGACGCTACATCATCTGAGATTCCTAAAACACACAAGAGCGGAAGCGGGTGGTCATGGAAGTAAAAGCAGAAGCACTGGAAAAGATGGAGAAGACCAATACATTCCCGTGCCCTTAGGCACTATTGTGAGGGATGCCGAAACACAAGAGATTCTTTTTGAAATCACTGAGCACAACCAAGAGGTCATTTTGGTAGAAGGAGGAAAAGGTGGTCTTGGTAACTGGCATTTTAAATCGGCTACAAATCAAACACCTCGCTATGCGCAGCCTGGAATGGACGGTGTTGATGGATGGTTTCAAATCGAATTAAAAATTCTAGCTGATGTTGGACTAGTGGGATTTCCCAATGCCGGAAAATCTACCTTATTGGCTTCTATTACTGCCGCAAAACCAAAAATTGCAGATTACGCTTTTACCACACTCAAACCGAACTTGGGAATTGTAGCGTATCGTAATCATCAAAGTTTTGTCATGGCTGACATTCCAGGAATTATTGAAGGTGCCTCTGAGGGAAAAGGACTCGGCCATCGTTTTTTAAGACATATTGAGAGAAATTCTGTACTCCTTTTTTTAATTCCAGCCGACTCCGATGATATCCGCGAAGAATACAATATTCTACTAAACGAATTGAAGAAACACAATCCGGAACTCCTTGACAAAGAACGACTGTTGGCTATTTCAAAATGTGATATGTTGGACGAGGAACTCAAAGAAGAGATCGCGAAAGACTTGCCAAAAGAAATTCCCAGCTTGTTTATTTCCTCTGTTGCACAAATTGGACTAACAACTTTGAAAGATGAAATATGGAAGCGCTTGCAATAAGCAATTTCCCAAACGGCCACTCATTAATCAATTTTAACAACAATCGGAATCTCGTAAATACTCGTCACTGGAATCCCTCTTTTCAAAGCTGGAAAAAGAGTAGGCAAACGCTCAACACTTTCACGTATCACATTGTCAAGCTCTGGAAGCATTTTTTGCACTTTTTTAGAGGAAATAATTTGCATCAATTCACAACGCCCCTGATTGTCAATTTTTAACTGAATACGCACCACCTCATCGATACTTTGCGACACTGTAAAAGTATGCAGCAACAAAGATGCGGTCAAATGTTTGTGTAGCTCCTTAGTAAAGCAGCTGTTTTTTAAAGGAACAGCCAACAATGTATCGCATGTTTTGAAAGACGGAAACACATCAACACGTTTCACATCAATCATAGTATCTATCACTTGAGCACTGCGATTTATTGCATTTTTTTTTGAAACAAATTCACAAGAAATGCAAAAGTAAAAAAGGCTACAAAGTATAAAAAAGCGAACTGACATGATAAAAAATTGCTCCCTGTGAAAATACAATATTTATCGCAATCAGAAAATATTGAGAGCACCCAAAACGAAACGCTCGTTCCGTTCATTTCTAACTAAATTAAATAGTGTAAATTGCAAATAAAAAATGGATTACATTCTTTTACTTTTCGGGTTCTTTTTTATTCTTATGGGTATACTAGGTGCTTTCTTGCCCATACTTCCTGGCCCTCCAACAGGTTGGCTAGGATTGTTACTATTGCAATTGACAGAAATCATTCCAACCAATTGGAACTTTCTATGGATCACTTTGGCAATCGCCATCGTGATCACATTACTCGATTATCTAATCCCTGTATTGGGCGCCAAAAAGTTTGGAGGCTCTAAAAAAGGAATTTGGGGAGCAACAATCGGGTTGCTAGTGGGACTGTTTTTTGGCCCCCTCGGATTAATCTTTGGCCCTCTCATAGGAGCGTTTTCAGGAGAATTAATCAACGATCCAACAAATAAAAAAATTGCATTCAAGGCAGCTTTTGGATCGTTCGTTGGTTTTTTATTTTCAACAGGACTCAAATTTGTAACAAGCCTTGTTTTTTTGCTGTACTTTATTCAAGATTTGTGGCATCACAAAGACGCTTTCTTTTGAAAAAACTGCAAAAAAAAAGCAACCCGTTAAGGGAAGCTTTCCACTGGTTTCAACAAAAACCATGACACTTTTGTGAAAAATGTCAAAACAACACATTAGTACATATAATATGCACTTTGCAAATATACAGGAATTTTTGAAGACTCTTAAAAATTTCACTTTTTATTTTAAGTATGGCATTCATTAAGTATCTTTGCCGGCAAACCATTTCATCTTTAAAATAGAGCATCACATGCAATTGTCAGAACAAGAAATTGTACGAAGAGAATCTCTTCAAAAACTACGTGAATTAGGAATCAACCCTTACCCTGCTGAAGAATTTAAAAAAACAGCCACGGTCAAAGATATCCTAGAACGATTTGAGGAATTTGAAGGCAAAAACGTTGTAATCGCAGGACGATTGATGAGTAGAAGGTTGATGGGGAAAGCCTCATTTTCTGAGTTAAAAGATAGCTCAGGACGCATGCAGATCTACATCAATCGAGATGAAATAGCTCCAACAGAAGACAAAACACTTTACAATACGGTTTACAAAAAACTTTTAGACATTGGAGATATCATTGGTGTGGAAGGAGAAGTTTTTAAAACCAAAGTCGGAGAAACATCAATTCTGGTAAAAAAACTGACATTGCTTACCAAATCTTTGCGCCCATTACCTGTGGTAAAAACGGATTCTGAAGGAAAAGTACACGATGCTTTTAGCGATCCCGAACTGAGATACAGACAGCGCTATGTCGATTTAATTGTCAATGACTCTGTCAAAGATACTTTTATTAAAAGGACCAAAATCACAAATTCCATTCGTCAATTTTTTAACGAACGAAATTATTTGGAGGTAGAGACGCCTGTATTGCAACCCATTCCAGGAGGAGCGTCTGCCAGGCCTTTTATTACCCATCACAATGCATTGGACATTCCTTTGTATTTGCGAATTGCCAATGAATTGTATCTTAAAAGATTGATTGTTGGCGGTTTTGATGCGGTTTATGAGTTTGCCAAAGATTTCAGAAATGAGGGAATGGACAGAACACACAATCCAGAATTCACCGTAATGGAGCTTTATGTAGCTTATAAAGATTATCATTGGATGATGGAGATGACCGAGCAACTTCTTGAAAAAGTAGCCATCGATTCAAACGGTTCTTCTGAGGTTCTTGTGGGAGAAAACAAAATTGAATTCAAAGCACCTTACCCTAGAGTTCCGATTCTAGAAGCTATTAAAATACACACCGGGTACGATGTTGCGGGCATGGATGAAAATCAATTAAAAGAAGTTTGCCGCAACGTTGGTATTGAAGTGGACGATAGCATGGGAGTTGGCAAATTAATTGACGAATTGTTTGGTGAAAAATGTGAGCACCACTATGTACAACCCACCTTTATTACCGATTACCCCAAAGAAATGAGCCCTCTTACGAAAGAACACAGAACGGATAAGGCTTTGACAGAACGATTTGAATTAATGGTTAATGGAAAGGAGTTGGCCAATGCTTATTCAGAGTTGAACGACCCTATCGACCAAAAAGAACGATTCGAAGAGCAATTGAAATTATCTGAAAAAGGAGATGATGAAGCCATGTTTATTGACCATGATTTTATTCGCTCTTTGGAATACGGAATGCCACCTACTTCTGGAATCGGAATCGGAATTGATCGATTGGTGATGTTAATGACCAACAATAGCTCTATCCAAGAAGTGTTGTTTTTTCCACAAATGAGACCCGAAAAGAAAGCGCCGGTGATTGAATTGAACGACGCGGAAAAAGAGATACTTGCCATTCTTCAAAAAGCAGAAAAAATGGAACTCACACTGCTCAAATCCAAAGCGGGTTTGAGTAATAAAAAATGGGACAAATCCATCAAAACATTAACCAAAAATAATTTGGCGAATGTGTCAAAAGTAGACGATACACTCATTGTAGAGATTGTTTAGTCTTAAAAGTGTTTCTGATGCAACAGACAACTTTTTCAAAGGGCCGCTTTCCTTAACATTTATTAATAAAAGAGGAAGAACCACAAAAAAATTCAGAAAATTTATTTTCAAACGGTTTTTTTTGTTAAATTTGAATAGTTGGTGTTCAACACCAATTTCTTTTTCATAGCAATTTTCCCACTCTATTCGTAGAGTGGGTTTTTTTTCACCCAATCTTAACATCTTTTTAGGAAATCTCTTGTTGACAACGCTCTCAATAGATTGTATTTTAGGTTTCAAAATTTTTGGCATGAAAAAAATATTCAAAATCATTTTTTTACTGATCTTCATTGTATTCGCATTTTTCACTAGCATTCCTCTTCTATTCAAAAAACAAATCACTGACATTGCAACTGTGGAAATTAATAAATCCATTGATGCAACCGTCTCGTTTCGAGACATTCACATCAGTTTATTTCAAAATTTTCCAAATGCTACCATTGCAATTGCTGATTTATTCATTCAATCCGACACCGCTTTTCACAAAGACACACTTGTATTTCTTGAATCGATTCATTTAAAAACAGGACTTCTCAATATTTTTGAAAAACGCCCAACCATAAAATCAATTGCTCTTGAAAATGGACATTTAAATTTAATGACTAATGAACAAGGAGCTCATAATTACGACCTCAGTAAGAAGAAAGACGAAACCTTAAAAAATGAGACAACTGACAGTTCTGACTTTTCATTAAATATTGATTCCTATCAATTAAAAAACATCAACCTAAACTATCTTGACAGCGCTGGCAACGTTCATCTCAAAGCCCGCAACCTCAACCACAAAGGAGCTGCAGCATTAAATGGAAAAACTATTCACCTACGAACACAATCTTCCATTGAAAAACTTTCGTTTTCAATGGCAAATATTGATTATTTACACGAAGCTACCGCCAATTTAAAAGCTGAATTCGACTTGGATTTAAAAAACAGGAAATTCACTTTTAAAGAAAACAATCTTAAAATAAATGATTTGATTCTTCATGCAGACGGCTTTGTGCAGCAAAAAGAAGAAAACATATCCATGGATTTCAATTTTAATACGGTCTCCTCTGAATTTAAAAGTCTGTTATCATTGATTCCTTCCGCCTATACCTCTAACTTTAAAGATGTCAAAACAACAGGGGATCTAAATTTCAGAGGACATGTAAAAGGACTGTACAATATGTCTGACATTCCTAAATTTAAATTCCATATCGACACAAAAAATGCTTCCTTCAAATATCCTGAACTTCCAAAAACGGTTGAAGATATTTTTATAAATACGGAAATTACAAACACAACAGGAAAAATAGACGATACTGCCCTTGTTATAAAAACACTTCGTTTTAAAATAGATCAAGATGTATTCTCAGCGAAAAGTAAAATCACCAACATTGCCAACAATCCTAAAGTACAAGCCACATTCACAGGACGTATTGACTTAAAAAACATCTCCGAATCGTATCCCCTACAATTAAAACAAAAACTTCAAGGAAAAATAGAAGCCCAAATTACGAGTTCTTTCACGAAAAAAGCCCTTGAAAATAAAGACTTCAAACAAATTTCAAATGCTGGCTATGTATCCTTTCACAATTTTGTAACCGACACGGAATTGCTTCCAAACCCAATTCATATACATGCGGCGCAGCTATCTTTTGATCCAAAAAAAATCTCTTTGAAAAAACTTGAAGCCAAAACGGGAGCTAGTGACCTGGAACTCTACGGAAACATTAAGAATCTATATCCTTATCTTTTTGACCATGGTGAATTGCAAGGTGATTTTAACATGAACTCTTCCTTTCTAAACGCAAAAGATTTACTCAATTCAAACAGCACCTCTGATAGCGCTACTGATACCATTTCCTCTCTTGAATCCATGAAAATTCCTGCAAAAATAAATGCTCACCTAACAGTCAATGCTCAAAAGGTTTTGTACGACAACTTAGTACTAAAAGATCTTACAGGCGTTGTAAAAATCAACGACCAAAAAGCTGTTTTTGAAAAAACAACTGCAAAAATGTTTGAGGGCAACATTGTTGTCGAAGGTTTTGTAAACACCAAACCCAGCCCTAGTCTTTTCGATTTTGACTTAAATATCCAAAATTTCGACATTGCTAGTTCTTTTGGTTCTATGAAACTACTGAATTCAATGGCTCCTATTGCCCATATCTTCAATGGCAAAATAAGCACTGCATTTAAATTGAATGGGGATTTAGACAATAAATTTTCTCCTGACCTACAAAGCATTTCTGGCAAAGCACTTGCTCATTTGGAGGTAGCTAAAATCGATCCTAAAAAATCAAAAGTTTTGAACTTAATTGATTCCCAACTTTCATTCGTTGATTTTTCAAAATTAAACCTCAAAAAAATAAAAGCGCAAGTCTCTTTTGAACGAGGAAAAGTAAATTTTAAACCATTTAAAATCGGTAGTTACGATGGTATTCCTATCCAATTAAGTGGTGGGCATAGTTTTAATAATCAAATAAACTACGATATACAAATGGATCTACCTGCATCTTATTTTGGAGGCAGTATTACTAGTTCTATTGCGAATTTATCAGGTAGCGATAAAAATGAAATTAGTATTCCAATAATACTTTCCATTAACGGATCAGTCAATGAGCCATTCATAAAAACCAACATGAAATCAGCTACAAGAGCATTGACGAAAAAGATAGTCAAAGCTCAAAAAGAAAATCTTGTAAACAATATTTTTGATAAAAAGCGTTCTAAAGAAGACACCAAAAAAAATGAGCTCAAAAACAAAACTAAAAAATTACTAAACGGGCTGTTTAGGTAACTACTAAGCACCTATTATTTATCAAATTAAAGATTGTCAAGCAGTTATATACGAACCTTTAAATTCTATGCCATGAAAAAAATAATGTTATCCGCTATTTTAACAATTTTCACCTTTTCCTTGACCCTAGCACAATCGGGAAACCAAGACACGTCCAAGAAATTAAATTTAAGTACTGAACAGAAAGCCAGTATAGCGTTAAAAAAAATGACCCGTTCATTAGGTCTATCAAATTCGCAACAGCAAAAGATAAAACCGCTGCTCGTGGAATCCATTAAAAAAAGAAAAGAGCGCAAAGCCAACAGAGAGTCAAAAAATAAAACTGTAACTCAAACAAATGAAAAATTTAAACAAAAAAAGGCTTTCCAAAAAAAGATGAAATCTATTTTAACAAAAAAGCAATTCAAAAAATGGAAAAAAAAGAAAAAAAAAAGAAAAAGTAAAATGAAACGAATGCCAGCAATTGAAAGGAATTAACATCCTATGGAACACCTAAAAAACGAGATCGTCTAAAAAAGTAATTTTTAGACGATCTCGTTTTTATTTTACCCATAATTCTTGGTCGATGCTGATTGCATTTGATTTCAAATCATTCCTATTTTTTAATTCTTCAACAGAAACATTGTACTTTTTAGCTATCGAAAACAAGGTGTCACCTTTTTTGACACGATAGATTTTTGCTTTCCCTTTCTTTGTTTCTTTTATTTTTTTCCGCAACACAATCTTATCGTAATTGTACAAATGATAGGTTTCAATCAAATGAATTAGTTTTTTTGGATATTTTTTATCCGTGGCATAACCTGCTCTTTTCAATCCTTTTGCCCACCCTTTGTAATCGTCTTTTTTCAATTGAAACAAAAAATTATAGCGACTTCTTGTCTTTAAAAATTTTGAGTGATCTTTGTAAGAATCTGACACTTCCTTGTATTTTCGGAAACACTCTTGTTTTTTATCATCATCGTGACGCACCGACTTCCCATTCCAACCTTTGTGACATTTCACTCCAAAATGATTGTTTGATCGCAAAGCCAACTGACTAACACCATTCCCCGACTCCAAAATCCCCTGTGCTAGTGTGATACTCGCTGGAATTTTATTTTTTTTCATCTCGTGCATTGCCGTTTCTGCATATTTGCTGATGTAGGCTATGGTTCTAATATTCAACCGCGATTTTTTTTTGAGAAGCTTGGCAACTTCTCTTTTTACTTTTTTGTCTTTTGGCGTTTCGATAACAACCTTCGGCACAGGTATTCGTTTCACTGTTTTGCGACTAGAACCACAGCCTACCAAAAACGCAACGATCAAGAAACCGACTATTCTATAAAACTTCCAACCTAAAGTATTGTTGTTAAAATGCAAAATTCGATTGTTCATTTTATTCACTTAAAAATCAATCAAAGGCAACCCTCTTTTTTTTAGCAAGATATTCATTCCCCGAATGCCTTGCAAACCCCCTGTGTGAATTGTCAAAATCTTTGAATTTTCAGGAAAGAAATCTTTCGCAATCAAATCTAAGACACCAAACATCATTTTCCCTGTGTAAATGGGGTCCAAAGGAATCCCTACTTCTTTTTTAAAGTCATTCACAAAGCTGACCAACTCTTTTGTCACCTTCCCATAGCCTCCAAAATGATACGCTTGATTGAGCTCCCAATTGGTTTTTGTGACTTTGTTTTTTTCGATTTCTTCCCTCAAAAAATCGCCTTTAAGCGCGGGAAAACCAATTACTCTTTGCTTTGTATTTGAGGCATTGATAATTCCTGAAATGGTTCCCCCTGTTCCCACTGCCAAACAGATCGTATCAAATTTTTCTGTTTGATTGTCTAATATCTCCTCACATCCTTTAACTGCCAGGTCATTTGTCCCTCCCTCAGGTATGAGATAAGCCTCAGGATAGAATGCTTGCAAATCTTTTAAAAAACCCGTTGTATGCTTTTTTTTGTATTCAGAACGTGTTAGGAATTGAAGCTTCATACCATATTCCTTTGCTGCCTTCAATGTTGGATTTGACGCCAAAGTGGCGGATAAATCATTAGCTAACTCTTCTCCGCGAATAATTCCAATTGTTTCAAAACCAAAGGCAGCACCTGCACATGCCGTTGCCAAAATGTGATTGGAATAAGCGCCTCCAAAAGTAACCAGTTTTTTCTTGCCTAACTTTTCAGCCATGCGTAAATTATAATATAATTTACGGTATTTATTTCCAGAAATTACAGGATGTATTAGGTCTTCTCTTTTCACAAACAAAGAGACTCTCTTCTCTTGTAAAATGGGGAGTTCCAATTCTATTATGGGGCTTGTCAAGTTCATTTTATATTTGTTTTATGCGCTCGCACAAACCGATTTTATGCGCTTAAGCATAGGAATTCAGTCGTTCATCCAAAGACTCCCAGTCTTCCATTAAAGTATCTAAGCTGTCTTTTTTCGATTGGTATTTCTCAAAAAACTCAGGGTTTGAGGAAACTGTTTCATAATCCTCTGCCAATGCGGCATCCATTTCCAACACTTCTTTTTCAATAGAGGCGATCGTTCTTTCCACTTTACTCAACTTGTTTTTTAATTGCTTCAACTCTTTTTCTTCTTGTCGACTCAACTTGTGAGCTTCTTTTTTTGATTCTTTGACCTCCACAACCTTTGTCTTTTTTTCAGCTTCTCGCAAACTCGCTAGTTTGTGCTCTTCCAAAAAATAATCAATGTCTCCTAAATATTCTTTGATTAAGCCATCCTTGAAACCAAAAACTTTGTCTGTAAGCCCCTGTAAAAAATCGCGATCATGAGAAACCAATATCAACGTACCTTCAAATTGTTGCAATGCTTTTTTGAGAACATTTTTTGAGACGATGTCTAAATGGTTGGTCGGTTCATCCATAATCAATACATTGAAAGGACTCAATAACATTTTACAAATTGCCAAACGATTTCTCTCACCACCAGACAGGACTTTTACTTTTTTATCAACGTCATCGCCTCCAAACAAAAAAGCACCTAGCATATCTCTCACGCGCATACGATTGGTATCATTCGCTGCATCTTCCATGGTTTGCAACAAGGTTTTCTCTCCATCCAAATATTCGGCTTGGTTTTGAGCAAAATACCCAATTTCTACATTGTGCCCCAAGGCAATGCTTCCATCGTAATCTATTTCACCGACCATCATTTTTGCCAAGGTAGATTTTCCTTGTCCATTTTGCCCGACGAAGGCTATTTTTGCCGAACGTTCAATCATAAAATTCACGTCATCCAATACGCTCTTGGCACCGTAACTTTTGGAAAGTTTTTTTGTTTCAACCACTACCTTTCCGGGTTGTTTCGAAATTGGAAACTTGACATTCATCACTGCGTTGTCTTCGACATCTACTTCAATGCGTTCAACTTTATCCAATTGTTTTATAAGAGATTGTGCCATAGAGGCTTTGTTCGCCTTTGCTCTAAATTTCTCTATTAATTGTTCTTTCGCTTTGATTTCTTTTTCTTGATTTTTTTGCGATTGCAATTGTTTTTCACGAATCTCTTCACGCAAAATCAAATACTGAGAATAGGGCTTTTTATAATCGTAAATTTTTCCCAAAGAAATTTCAATCGTGCGATTTGTCACATTGTCTAGGAACATTTTGTCATGAGAAACCAACACAATGGCACCGGCATACGATTTTAAAAAATTTTCCAACCAAATAATCGATTCAATGTCCAAATGATTGGTAGGCTCATCCAACAATAAAATATCATTCTTTTGAAGTAATAATTTTGCCAACTCTATTCGCATGCGCCATCCACCGGAAAAGGTTTCGGTCCGTTTGTCAAAATCTTCTCTTTGAAAACCCAATCCTTGCAATACTTTCTCCGTATCGCCTTGGTAATTGTATCCTCCTAATAGTTCATAACGAGTGGAAACCTCATCCAAATCATGAATCAATTGGGTATAATAGTCACTTTCGTAATCGGTTCTTGTTGCCAACTCCTCATTGATTTTTGACAACCTACCTTCCAACTCTACAATTTCTTCAAAAGCTTGATAGGCCTCTTCCAAAATCGTTCTTCCTGCGACAAAATCGATATCCTGACGAAGAAATCCGATACGAACACCCTTTTCAAGTGCCAAGGTTCCGCCATCGTTTTCAATGTCTCCAGAAATCACTTTTAATAGAGTAGATTTTCCAGCACCATTCTTCCCAACAAGACCGACTCTATTTCCTTTCTCTAATTTGAATGATATTTCTGAAAAAAGATCTTCTCCACTAAAGGAAACTGTTAAATTGTGTATGTTCAGCATTGGTTTTCATATTCTTGTACCCTGCAAAACTATCACTATTTTTAGACTTAATCTCCTTTTTTTATGAAGGAATTCGAGATTGATACACCCATTGACGGCACCTAAGATTATTCTGTTTACATATTGTTATATCAGATGATCTATTTTCTACAAATGTTTTAAAAACAAAAAAGCTTTGAACAAATTGTCCAAAGCTTAACACTTTCGTGCGGGCGGAGAGACTCGAACTCTCACACCTCGCGGCACTAGATCCTAAGTCTAGCGTGTCTACCAATTCCACCACGCCCGCTTGTGTGGGTGCAAATATACACAATATTGATACATTTCAAAGGGGTTCATTCGTTTTTTATTATTTTTGAAGAACCAACTTTTTTGCCTCCAATGAAAAACCAAAAAGAATACCTTGAAGCTCATAAAGATCGATTTGTAAAAGAGCTTTTTGACCTACTCAAAAAACCCTCTATCAGCGCAGACTCTGCTTTTAACCAAGATGTTTTGGACACGGCAAATCTTGTCAAAAAATCCTTAAAAGAAATTGGATGTGACCTTGTTGAAATTTGTGAAACTCCTGGGTATCCCGTGGTCTATGCAGAAAAAATTATCGACACGACATTGCCCACCGTCTTGGTATATGGTCATTACGATGTGCAACCTGCGGATCCTATAAATCTTTGGGACAGCCCTCCTTTTGAACCCGTTATCAAAACAACGGAAATTCATCCAGAGGGGGCTATTTTTGCACGAGGTGCTTGTGATGACAAGGGACAAATGTTCATGCATATCAAAGCGGTAGAATATTTGATCGCAACCGATCAGTTGCCTTGCAATGTAAAATTCATGATTGAAGGTGAAGAGGAAATTGGCTCTCCAAGCTTGGAATGGTTTGTAAAAAACAACCTCGAAAAATTAGAAAACGACATCATCCTTATCTCTGACACGGGAATGATTTCCAATACACAACCTTCCATCACCACAGGATTGAGAGGACTTTCTTACATGGAAGTGACCGTGACAGGACCCAATAGAGATTTGCATTCTGGGTTGTATGGAGGAGCTGTTGCAAATCCCATCAATATCTTGTGCAAAATGATTTCAAAATTGCACAACGAAGAAAAGGGAATCACGATTCCTGGATTTTACAAAAATGTGGAAATTTTATCTATAGAGGAACGGGCACAAATGGCGGAAGCTCCATTTTCTTTGGAAGACTATAAAAATGCCTTAGACATAGGAGAAATATACGGTGAAACGGGCTATTCCACCAATGAGAGAAACGCGATCAGACCCACTTTGGACGTCAATGGAATATGGGGTGGATATACAGGTGATGGTGCCAAAACTGTCATTCCTGCCAAAGCCCATGCAAAAATATCGATGCGCCTAGTTCCTGGACAGGATCATGAAGAAATCGCTGAACTATTTACCAATTATTTCCAACGTTTGGCACCAAAAGCGGTTTCGGTGGAAATTAAAACGCACCACGGTGGACATCCTTATGTGACTCCAACCAACCACATTGGCTATCAAGCAGCAAAAAAAGCCTATGAAGCTACTTTTAATGCAAGTCCTATTCCACAGCGCTCTGGGGGAAGCATACCCATTGTTTCTCTTTTTGAAAAAGAATTAAAAAGCAAATCTATTTTAATGGGATTTGGGCTTGACAGTGATGCCATTCATTCACCGAATGAACATTTTGGCTTGTTTAACTTTTTCAAGGGCATTGAAACCATCCCATATTTTTACAAATATTTCATGGAACTTACTAATTCGTAGTATTCTCTTTACTCCTTAAAAATTAAAGCAACGCATCACAATTGCAACGCCAACCTCCTTTTTTTCGAAAATCCTTCCACTACTTTGTCATACGAATGATCGATGAGTTTTTTTAACAACTTTTCTGAAAAATTTTCATAAACAATGGTATTCCAATGTTTTTTATTCATGTGATAGCCTGGTTGAACACAGGGATAGGCCTCTCTGAGTTCAAGCGCATATACTGGATTGCATTTTAAATTAACTGCCGAAGGAAATGTTTCCAAACCAATCAAAGCAAATATTTTTCCCGCAACTTTAAAAACCAACGTTTTTTCATCAAAAGGAAATTCTTCCGTCACATGTTTTTTTTTCAAACAATAGTCCCGTAATTCCTCTATGTTCATATGCTATCAACACAATTTAATACTATTGTTCTCAAAGAAATGGCAAAAATCCAACAATTCATAAATCTGCAGGGCTAATTCATCTTGTACCGGATATTTTCTGCTTCCATTCGTTTAAAAAATTCTGAAGAAGCATTTATTTTCATGGTACGGCTTGGAAGTGTAATCTCAAACTTTTCTTTTCGTTCTGTGATGGAAAATGACAATTTTTGCTTTCCTGCAATTTCGTACTCTTTTAAAATCGTGTGCAAATTTTCAATGGATTTCTTTGTAACCTCTTCGTTGTTGAGTAGAATCGTAATTTTTTCACATTTTTCATCCAACACGTCGTGTAATAACATGAAATTGGTAAACTTTAAACGCGGTTCTCCCACAACTCCTGTGTCTTTGTTTGTCCACCCCGGCTGTAAAACTGCATTGATATACAAAAAGGAATTTGGCGCTAAAAAATGGCGAAATTGCATGTATTCATTTCCAAAAATTCGAAATTCATGACTGTCTCCATAATCTTCAACGGTAAACGTTGCCCATCCTTTTCCCATTTTTGACACTCGATGTTCCACAGAAGTCAAAATCACACCAAAACTTAATTTATGACCCACATATTTACTGAGGTCCCCCTTAAATAGAGAAAGACCTACATTGCAAAATTTCAATTCATTCTTAAAATCATCTAATGGATGTGCAGAGATATACATTCCCGTCACCTCTTTTTCCTTTGCCAACAACTCCATCGTTCCCCACTTTTCACAGGTCGGAATTTCAGGCTCTGGAAAAGTAACCTCAGAAGCCTCTCCAAACAAAGAAACTTGGGAAGAATTCTGACTGTCTTGGTATTTGTGTCCAAATTTCAACGTTTTTTCCAAGAAATTTGTGCCTTTTTCATCGGTAATATAATATTGAGCCCGGTGTGTTTTGGTAAAAGAGTCAAAGCCTCCTGCTAAAATCAAACCTTCAATGGCTTTTTTACCCGTCAATCGCAAATCGACCCTTTTCACCACATCAAAAATGGAGCGAAACCAACCCTTTTCTTTTCGCTCTCGAATAATTTCTTCCACCGCGGCTCCTCCAACTCCTTTGATGGCTCCCATACCAAAGCGGATAGCGCCTTGCTCGTTTACAGAAAATTTCAAATACGATTCGTTCACATCGGGTCCCAAAACGGTCAATCCTGCCCGTTTGCACTCTTCCATAAAAAATGCGACCTGTTTGATATCATTCATATTATTTGACAAAACAGCGGCCATGTATTCCGCAGGATAATGCGCTTTTAAATAGGCTGTCTGGTAGGCGATCCAAGCATAACATGTGGAATGTGATTTGTTAAACGCATACGAGGCAAAGGCTTCCCAATCGGTCCATATTTTTTCAAGTTTATCTTCAGGGTGCCCTTTTGCACCGGCCTGCTTGATAAATTTAGGCTTCATTTTTGCCAATACAGCAATTTGCTTTTTTCCCATTGCCTTTCGCAACACATCGGCTTCCCCTTTCGTAAAATCAGCCAATTTTTGTGACAACAACATGACTTGCTCTTGGTAAACCGTAATACCGTATGTTTCCTCGAGGTACTCCTCCATGGCATCCAAATCGTATTCGATTTCTTCATAGCCGTGTTTTCTATTAATAAAACTTGGAATGTACTCAATGGGACCAGGACGATACAAAGCATTCATGGCAATTAAATCTGCAAAAACCGTTGGTTTCAATTCTTTCATGTATTTCTGCATTCCTGGAGACTCGTATTGAAAAATCCCAACAGTCTCTCCCTTTTGAAACAACTCATAGGTTTTTTCGTCATCCAATGGAAAATTTTCTGGATCGAGCTCAACACCATGACGCGCTTTTACAATTTTAACCGTATGTTTGATCAGCGTCAAGGTTTTCAATCCTAAGAAATCCATTTTCAGAAGACCCGCACTTTCCACCACAGAATTGTCAAACTGTGTGACATACATATCGGAATCTTTGGCTACCGCTACAGGAACAAATTTTGTAATATCGTCAGGTGTAATGATCACCCCACAAGCATGAATTCCCGTATTTCGAACCGAACCCTCCAAAACACGCGCTTTGTTAATGGTCTCGGCTCCCGGACTTGTTCCGCTTGAAATCTCCTTCAGCTCATTGACCAACTCCATTTCTTCAGAACGCAATTTTTCTTTGAGCTCTTTGTCATCCAAAGAAAATATTTTACTCAGTTTCATGCCGGGAACCAACTTGGCAATTCGATCGGCCTCGTACAATGGCAAATCCAAAACTCGAGCCGTATCTCGAATAGACGATTTTGCAGCCATGGTTCCGTAAGTAATGATTTGAGCAACTTGATTCGCTCCGTATTTTTCAATTACATAATCCATTACTTTCCCTCTTCCTTCATCGTCAAAATCGATATCAATATCGGGCATCGAAACACGTTCTGGATTGAGAAAACGCTCAAATAGCAAATCGTATTTTATCGGATCAATATTGGTTATCTTCAAGCAATACGCAACCACTGAACCCGCAGCTGACCCACGTCCAGGGCCTACAGAAACTCCCATATCTCGCGCGGCTCTAATAAAGTCTTCTACAATTAGAAAATATCCAGGGTACCCAGTTTTTGCAATGACATCCAATTCAAAATCAAGTCGTTCTTTAATAGATGCTGTAAGCTCTCCATAACGCTCTTTGGCTCCTACATAAGTAATATGACGCAAATAATTGTTTTCTCCTCTTTTCCCTCCATCTTCCAAATCTTTGGCGTCTTTAAACTCTTCTCCAATATCAAAGGCAGGCAACAACACATCTCTTGCCAATTCAAATGGGGTAATTTTATCTACAATTTCTTGTATATTGAGAATTGCTTCGGGAATATCCACAAACAATTCTTTCATTTCTTCAGAAGATTTAAAGTAATATTCTGAATTAGGGAGCCCATAACGGTACCCTCTTCCACGGCCAATGGGAGTTGCTTGCTTTTCACCATCTTTCACACACAATAAAATATCGTGTGCATTGGCATCTTCTTTATCCAAATAAAATGTATTATTCGTTGCTACTGTTTTTATCAAATGTTTTTTCGCAAACTGCAACAATACTTTGTTGATTTGATTTTCATCCTCTTGTCCATGACGCATTAATTCAATGTACAAGTCATTTCCAAACTGTTCTTTCCACCAAAGTAAAGATTCTTCGGCCTGACGCTCTCCAACGTTTAAAATCTTACTGGGTACCTCTCCATACGTATTTCCTGTCAATACAATGATATCTTCTTTGTATTGCGCTATGACATTTTTGTCAATTCTAGGCACATAATAAAACCCATCTACAAAGGCAATCGAAGACATCTTTGCCAAATTGTGATACCCTTTTTTATTTTTTGCTAAGAGTACAATTTGATATCCATTGTCTTTCCTTGTCTTGTCTGTATGATCTTCACAGACATAAAACTCACAGCCTACAATGGGTTTTACGAGAACCTCTGTGGGTGCCTCTCCTTTTTCAACGGCCTCTTTATTTGCCGCCTTTGCCGCTTTGTTGTGATTCGCCACTGCGCGCACAAAGTGAAACGCAGCCATCATATTTCCAGTATCTGTCAAAGCCACCCCTGGCATTTTTCCTTGGGCCGCTGCTTTTACCAAACCTCCTATTTGAATGGTCGATTGTAATACTGAATATTGTGAGTGATTGTGCAAGTGAACAAAAGAAGCCTCTTTTAACGTTTCCGAATTCTTAGAGACATCTACAGACTCTACAATTTCTTTGGCCTCTTCTCGTTTGCGAATTTTCTCACTCTCTTTTTTCAAATTCAAATGCGTCAAACCAATCACCTCAATAGATGTTGGATTCGCCTTGTTGAAAATTTCCAGATAATTGGCTTCGGCTTGAAGTTCTTCTGCCGTGTAAATTTGCTTACGCACCAATTCAAAAAAACAACGTGCCGTTGCTTCTACATCTGCTGTAGCATTATGGGCTTCACCAAATGCGTCTCCAAATAAATATTCGTGCAATTCCGTAAGGGTTGGCAACTTAAACTTCCCTCCTCTTCCTCCAGGAATTTGACACAACTGAGCGGTTACTTCCGTACAGGTATCCAATACAGGGAGATTCGTTAAATTGGTTTCAATTCCCTTTCTGAAAAATTCACAGCCCATAATATTGACATCGAAGCCAATATTTTGCCCCACAATAAATTTTGTTTTTTGGAGAACTTTGGCAAACTTATGCAAAACCAATTCCAAAGAAATCCCTTTCTCTTGAGCCAAACTCGTCGAAATTCCATGAATTCGTTCGGCATCAAAAGGAATATTGAATCCTTCAGGTTGTACTAAAAAATTGTCGTGTTCGATTATTTTCCCAAACTCATCATGCAATTGCCAAGCAATCTGGATACAACGGGGCCAATTGTCTGTATCGCTTATTGGAGCCCTGAAGTTTTTGGGCAATCCAGTGGTTTCAGTATCAAATATTAGGTACATAAAAGCTGTTGAGATCTATTCATTAGGAGTCTAAAAGTACTAATAAAATTCAATGAATTTCCTCTTTTGAACAACTTAATTTACAAACAAAATTAAAAGACACAAATCTTCTTGACAAAAACAACTTTTGACTGTTTTATTTTGAAAAAACTCCGATTAAAAAAAACCTTAGTAACATATGAATGGTTCAGGACAAATTGTCTTAAAAAAATAATCTTTGAGAGACCATAGACTTTTGTAAATCATTTTTTTTAAGTAGAAAATTATGAATGTTTTAAAAAAGCACATCCGAATAATGTTTTATTCGGATGTGACTTCATTTCATATGTATTCTACACAACATTGGTTGAGCTGAAAATATAGCGTGTTTGAAAACTATTCGCTTTACAAGTAGGGAATTATGAATTTCCGCCTTTCGCTGTAAAACACCACTTTATCATGACAAATTATTCTCTATTTATGACAATCTCTACTCTTCTATTTGCTTCTCTCCCTTCAGCTGTTTGATTGGATGCAATGGGATATTGCTCCCCGTGCCCTTTGGTTTTCAATCGATTTGAGTCGACACCTTTTTGAACCAAATATTCCTTTACTGCAATCGCTCTATTTTTTGAAAGTCTCAAATTGTAAGCTTCCAATCCTACATCATCTGCATATCCCAAAAGATTAAACTTTACAGTAGGAAACTCATTTAGCACCGCAACCACTCCATTTAAATGTTTGGCAGCTTCTGGTCGTAATTTGGCTGTTCCAAAGTCAAAGTTAACCGTTTTTGAAAAATCCCCCAATTCTTTTGATTCATCCGACAACAATTCTGGACACCCTTTGTTTGCCTTCGTTCCAGCTTCATCAATACACGCATCATCTTTATCCATAATCCCATCTCCATCAGTGTCTATATATGGGCAATTCTTATCTGAATAAGGACAACCTCGGTTATCCAATGGACCTGCTTCACGAATACACAAATCATCTTTGTCAAGTACGCCATCTCCATCGCTGTCCGGACAACCACCATGACTTTTAGACCCCACTGAATTTGGACAAGCATCGTTTGCATCTACAACACCATCCCCATCTGAATCGGGACAACCTTCCATATCAATACTTCCCGCTGTATTTGGACAGGCATCATCTGCATCCACAATACCATCTCCATCTGAATCAGGACAACCATTAAATTCAAGGATCCCAGCTTTGTCCGGACACAAATCTTTGCGATCTAAAACCCCATCTCCGTCTGCATCTTTTCCACCAAAGCGAAAGGAGAGCCCCAAAGAATGTTGAAAATAATCATTGGCCGATTCATCAAAATTATGATTGTAACCGGATTCAAACGTCAGTCCCATAGTTTCATTAAACCACGCGTGAAAACCGTACCCAGCTCCTACGCGATAATCATCATCATTTCCTACGCTCGTAAAATTGACACCTATAGAAATAAATGGATCAAACCAACCTGTGTCTCCTAAAAGCTTGTTCACATCATATCTTACATCAGCACCCACTGAAAAGAAAACTTCTTCAGCATCGTCTTGCAATCCAAACCCTTCATCTATCTCATTGATCGAAGTTTTGACAGCTACAGAAAACCCCTTATTCAAGTACCTACTTGCCGAGAAACTTGTGATTCCAAATAACATTTCATTATCATCAAGACCAAAGTAATCTTCCAACGAACTCCCCACACTTTTAGCAATTCTATTATCTACCGAATTGAGACCTATACTTAACACCCACGGATGATCCGCATCTTGGGCATACATTTCCGAGCATAAAAGACAGCTCAAAACTCCAATTAACGTAATTTTTAAAATTTTCATACTTTTTTTGTTTCTGGTTGATTCCCTCACTCTTATAAAAAAAGCCTCTCACCCTGAGGGCATATTCGTGGTGAGAGACAAAATAAAACTATCAGAAAAACACTCCTTGAATTTTTTACCAATGAAAAACTTCAAAAGCAAGCATTCCTTCTCTCAAGCAAAGAAAGAAGAATCTAATGTCAAAATAAGCTTCCATGTAATAAATGGCAACTCCTTGAAATATCCGATTCTCACAATCAGAAGCCGCACTAATTAACCACTCTGTCAAATCACGGAGTCTCGTATTTATTACAAATTAATCTTGACAAACCTCCTTCCATGAAGTTTACAAATTTGGAAGGTGTACTCTTTTGAAGTAATGTGGCGTTCATTTTAAACAAGGCAAAAGACCAGGTCCGTCTCTATTTCAAGTTTAGAAATCGATTGAACTTCTCTTGCCTTCTTTTAGAAATTGGCAGAAACTTTTTGTCTGACATTTCACAATAACGCCCTCCCTCTTTGTTGATACTTGCCACCTTTTTCATGTTTATCAGATATTTGTGATGAATCCTAAAAAACGAATTAACGGGCAACTGTCTTTCGTATTCTCCCAAGTTTTTACTCGATACAATTGTCTTTCCGCCTTCCAAATAAAACGTTGTGTACCTTCCTTCTGCTTCACAATACAATAGTTTGTCAACCTTTAACACATCTATTTTAGAAACAGACGGCACGGCAAGGAAATCATTTTTCTTAATTTCTCCAACCTCTTCTCCTGTTTGTTCCATTCCTCCCAACACTACGAAAGCTCGTTTTATTGCCAACAAAAAAGCCTCTAGTTTTACTGTTTTTTCCAAAAACCCACAGACATAACCATGATTTACCAAACAAGACTCAATACTTTTGCCATCGCCTGTAAAAACGACGCACTTGTCGTAAAACTCAAGAAGTTGACAAATGCAGCGCGTATCAATCTTACGAGCATCGAGATCTAAAAACAGAATTTCCGTGAAAGGCAATTCCGCTTCAATCTTTTCTGGTTCTGTTTCTACAAATAATCTGATTTTATCACTGTAAAGACTGTTACAGTAATCTGAAATTTTGGCGATGTAACCCTCATCTCGAGACACCACCATTGCGTTGTACACTACCCCCATAATGCAAATGTTTTAACTGGTTCGTTTTATTTTTCTTTAAGAAGGGTATGGGGAGTTATTTGTAAACAAATGTACATTTTTTTATGTATGTGGGCAAATAATTTCCCAATTAAATGATTCTGACACTAAATTTTTTCTACTGCGGCATTGCTCTTTCTAAAATTTGACACGAGTGCCAACAGCACAAAGCTTTGAATAAATGCAGTGCCTCCCTGTACTCAAATCTATTGCTGAAGGAATAAAGAATATTTTTTATCAAAACTCACCCTTTTACACAAAAAAATATGTACTTTTGCGCTCTATTAATAATCAAGGTCGAGTACCTTAAAAATTAAATTATGCCAGTAAAAATTAGATTACAAAGAAACGGGAAGAAAGGAAAACCATTTTATGCGATTGTCGCTGCAGACGCACGTTCGAAAAGAGATGGTAAATTCTTAGAAAAATTAGGAACCTACAACCCCAACACAAATCCGGCGACCATTGAGTTGAATTTGGACGAAACCGTAAAATGGTTACAAAACGGAGCACAACCCACAGATACTGCAAAAAACATTTTGTCGTACAAAGGCGCTTTGTTGAAAAATCATCTAGAAATCGGTGTTCGCAAAGGAGCCATTACTGCTGAACAAGCGGAGGAAAAGTTCAATGCCTGGGCCACTGAAAAAGAAGCGAGAATACAAGCCAAAAAAGACGGTTTGTCTGCGGCTCAAGCAGAAGAAAAAGCGAAAGCTTTGGCTGCTGAGCAAGCCATCAACCAAAAAAGAATTGACGATGCACAGGCTGCTGAAGACGCTTTGAAAGCGGAAGCTGAGGCTGCTGAAGCTGCCGCAGCAGAAGAAAAAGCTGCAGAGGCTGCTGCAGAGGAAACTAGCGAAGCTGCTGCAGAGGAAGCTCCCGAAGAGAAAGCTGCAGAGTAAATCTTTTTCAAACGATATGCGTAAAGAAGATTGCTTTTATTTAGGTAAAATCGTTAGAAAGCACAGTTTTAAAGGTGAGGTCGTGATCAAACTTGACACGGATGAACCAGAAATTTATCAGAAAATGGAATCTGTTTTTGTCAATTTAGGCAACAATCTGATTCCATTTTTTATACAAGAATCTTTGCTCCAAAAAGGAAACCAATTGCGGGTTCGGTTCGAAGGAATTGAGAGCGAAGAGGATGCTGAATCAATTTTAAAGTCGGATATTTACCTCCCGCTTACCCTACTTCCAAAACTCACAGGAAATCAATTTTATTATCATGAAATTATCGGTTTCTCCGTGATAGACGAAACCCACGGTGATATCGGTATTGTTACAGGTGTCAATGACACTACAGCACAGGCTCTTTTTGAAGTCCAAAAAGAAGGAAGGCAAATACTTATACCCATGATTGATGAATTCATACTTCAGGTAGATCGCGACCACAAAAAGCTACATCTTAAAACGCCTCAAGGGTTGATTGAAATGTATCTCTAAACACATTCCAAACGAGGCTACACCAATCTCCTAAAAAAACACCCTATGAGCAAGCCTTTTCAGTTTAAAGAATTTTGTATTCAACAAGATCGCTGCGCAATGAAAATCGGCACTGATGGTGTATTGCTTGGAGCTTGGACACAAACGAACAATGATTTCTCTATTCTAGACGTCGGTACAGGTACAGGTTTGATTGCTCTCATGCTTGCTCAAAAAACATCTTCTGACACCATCGATGCTATCGAAATTGATGAGGATGCTTACGAACAGGCCGTCGAAAATTTTGAAAACAGCCCTTGGGCAGATCGGTTGTTTTGTTACCACGCCTCTCTTTTGGAATTCGCTGACGAAATGGATGAGCAGTACGACTTAATCGTCTCCAATCCTCCCTTTTTTGAAGAAACACAGTCTTCGATGCATCCGAAACGAAAACAAGCACGTTTCACATCGTCATTACCATTCACGCATCTTTTTGCTTCCGTTGCAAAACTACTTTCTCGCGAAGGACGATTCACCATGATTGCCCCTTTCAAAGAGGAAGAAAACATACTAGCAATTGCAAAAAAACATAATTTGTATCCCAAACAAATCTGTCGAGTACAAGGAAATCAACAAAGTAAGATAAAAAGAAGCTTGTTCGAATTTTCATTCCGAAAGACAGACACAAAATTTGATACGTTAACTCTTGAAACAGAGCGTCACAAAAGAACGACGGCTTATGAAAACCTTGTGAACGATTTTTATTTGTAATTGACCTTTCCTCAATCAAATCGATCGGACAAAAAAATGTTTTGGGAATTCGCATGTACTCATTGAGAATTGATACATTTACATTCAAGAAGTATTTTGACATCATGAAACTTAAAAAACTGCATACATAGAATGTAGTGATTTTTCATTAAATTTCATTCGTTTTCAAGCCACACAGGCTATTTCGACATACGTTCCATATCACTCAACCAATTACAATGCCCGGCATCTACATCCATATTCCTTTTTGCAAACAAGCGTGTCATTATTGTGATTTTCATTTTTCAACCTCTTTAAAAAATAAGAAACCTTTATTAGAATCGATTCAAAAAGAACTTATTCTTCGTTCTGATGAATTGCCGAATCAAAAAATAAAAACGATCTATTTTGGAGGCGGAACACCAAGTTTATTGACAACACGCGAAATCAATTCCATACTCCAAGACATCAAAGAATATTACATTGTTGATGAGAATCCTGAAATTACATTAGAGGCAAACCCAGATGATTTATCGAAAGAAAAAATTATTGAACTCTCTAAAACAGCCATCAATAGATTGAGTATCGGAATTCAATCATTTTTTGACGAAGACTTAAAAATGATGCATCGTTCGCACAACGCAACCGAAGCAAAAAAATGTTTGCTCATCGCAAAAAAATATTTTAAAAACATTAGCATTGATCTAATTTATGGCATTCCTGGCTTGTCTAATGAGCGTTGGAAAGAAAATTTGCGAAATGTCTTCGACATGGGAATTCCACACATTTCAAGCTATGCCTTAACCGTAGAAGAAAAAACAGCCTTGGCAAGTTTTATAAAAAATAAGAAAATTCCCGAACTGGATGAAAATTTGGCTTATGCACATTTTCAAACATTGCTTTCTGAAACGAAAAAACATGGTTTTGTGCCGTACGAAATTTCCAATTTCGGAAAACCTGACTATTTTTCGAAACACAACAGCGCATACTGGCAAGGAGATTTTTATCTTGGAATAGGGCCTTCGGCACACTCGTTTAATGGAAAACAACGCTCTTGGAATGTCTCAAACAATGCAAAATACATCCAGAAACTGCAACAAAATGAACTCGCATTAACCTACGAAAACTTGACAAAAACCGATCGATACAACGAATATATCATGACAGGCTTGCGGACTATTGAGGGCGTTTCATTCAAAAAAATCATCGGTGATTTTGGAGCTGAATTCTACGAGCACCTTCAAAAAGAAGCCATTCCTTTTCTAAAGGAAAGAACGCTGAAAACTGAAAATCAATTCTTAAAAACAACGGCCAAAGGAAAATTTCTAACAGATGGAATTGCCGCCTCTTTATTTATGGTTTGACTTCAAAAATAAATCCATATCACAATGTATCCACTCGATATTTAATAGTTCCTCCAGCTACCTATGTTGATGCAAGAAATTCCTTCTTTTTTTAATAAAACCTTCGCTTGACCACTTCGTACACCACTTGCACAGCAGACCAATAACGGTTGTTGCATTTTTTTTATTTCATTTAAATTGTCACGCAATAAATCAAGCGGTATATTTTTACTCCCGTCAACATACCCCTTTCGATACTCTTCCACTGTTCGGACATCGATTAAAATAGCTCCCTGTTTCTTGGCATTTAAAATTACTTCTTCGTTGTTTTTGTCTCTTCTCAAAAAATCAAATATTCCCATACTTTTTTATTTTTCTAAAGGAAAACCTTGCGCAACCCATGCGCGAATTCCCCCCTTCAAATTGTATACTTTTTTATATCCCTTCGTGGCCAAAATACGAGCTGCTTTTTCACTTCTTGCCCCTGACCTACAATACACATAAATGTCTATTTCTTTTGAAAAAACCGCCGATTTATCTTCAAAACTAGCTCCGTAAAAATCAACAAATTTCGCGCCTTTGATAAACCCTGCTGCTACTTCAATTGGTGTGCGAACATCTAGTAAAATTCCTTTTTGCCCCTGCCTAAACTCCTTCAATTCTTCCGGAGAAATATCTTGCACCAGCATAGCATCTCTTTTTTGTGTGTGACAGCTCAGTAGTAAGCAAACGGCAAACAACCCTATCTTCTTTTTATAAGTCATTATGATTCCATTCATTCATCAAAGCAGTAAAATCTTCTTGAATACTCATTCCTTTGTCTTTGGCGTACATCTTTTGTACCAATTTATGAAATTCAACTTTTGAAATCGCAGGATTAGCTGCTTTTATCTGTTTCACTTGTTGTTGAATGAAAGTAGGCCTTGGCCCCCACGTACCGAGTTCTTCACCAGTGATGGCATCGTAACAAATCAACTTAGGAATCGCTTTACCTCCATTGGTCAAATATTGATTCATCATCTCTGGGTTTTCATCTCTCAAAATAAAATTGACATCAATGTGTTTTGAGAGCGAGGCCATTTTTGCTAAAATGGGTATGTTTTGTGAAGCATCTGCACACCAACCTTCTACCAACACAACCCAATTCAAATGTCTCTCCAAACGATCAAGCGTTTGAAGTGTTTCCTCTGAAAAAGTTTGTTTTTCGTACACTCTCTCCATTCTCTTCAAGTTTAAGGCTGTTGTTTCTAAAAGTATTGGTGATTGTTGGTCACCTGTAACCTTGCCTGCTTTGAGCAATTCTTTTACTCTTTTCAAATACGATGCATATGAAAATATTGCTGTTTGTGTTTCCATAATTGTCATTACTTTCGTTATTTGACACAAAAATACCCTGTTCTCTATTCCTACACAGTAACTTTGGTTACACAGCAGTTATTCAATTTCTTTGACAAGTAAAATATCTATATCAGAGCTACGAACACTGCGTGAAACAAGATCGACAAGCCCTAGGCTTAGGAAAGAATAATTATCTTTGTGATCTCAATCAAAGTTACATGAACAAAATTTTATCTTTTGCCTCTTTTTTGGGTGCTCTTGGCATTGCTTTGGGTGCATTCGGAGCCCATGCACTGAATGAGATTCTGACACCCAGTCGCATGCAAAGTTATGAGACCGCCGTGCGATATCAGCTTTTCCACATTGTAATAGTACTTATTGTGGGTTGCTCCACTTATTTTTCAGAAAAAGAAAAAAAAACAATTGCGTGGATCTTTCTATTGGGGATTCTTCTCTTTTCAGGATCAATTTATCTCATCACCTTGGAATGGGTTCCAGTGAAATACAGTTGGTTTTTAACTCCAATAGGTGGCCTCATTTTAATTTTTGGTTGGCTGAAATTGGCTTTTCAAATATTGAAAAACGAAAAAATTTAATCTTAAAAAAATGCAATTTAACTCAACCCAGTTATCAGCCATTTTAATGTACTAGAATCCGTAAAACGACAAATACAAAAATGACAATTACACAAATCAAACCCACTTTAAAAGCACCATTCTTATAATGTATTTGGTGCAATTTAAAATCTTTTCGGTAGCTCCAAAACATAAGAAGAATAAAAGCGACCACAAAAAAAGCTGCAAAAACTAACTGACCTCGACTAAACATATTTTTGTATTTTTAACAAAAATAAACAAAAGAGATCGGATCCTACCATTTCCGATTTAAAATGAGTCAATACATTTCTTTTTTATTTTCTCAAACTTTAAAAAAATACCGACCCTAATGAAAAACAAAATCAAAGCTGTTCAACTATTTCATGAATCATTTAAATTAGGAATCAATCAATCCCCAACCGCAGATCTGGGAGCGGCAAAAAACAAGCTCCGTTTCAACCTCATGGCCGAAGAAAATGAAGAATATTTAGAGGCTGCCAACAATAATGATTTGGTAGAAGTTGCAGATGCACTGGGAGACATGCTTTACATTTTGTGTGGAACCATTCTGGAACACGGCATGCAACATAAGATTGAAGAAGTGTTTGACGAAATTCAGCGAAGTAACATGAGCAAACTGGGCGCCGATGGAAAACCTATTTATCGGGAAGATGGAAAAGTATTGAAAGGCCCCTCTTACTTCAAACCGAATATTAAAAAAATTCTTGACAAGTAAGCTTTGACCCAAAAGTCTAGCCTTCATCTATGGATTGTTTATTACAATAAAATAGAAATCCCAAAAAACATGGTGTGTAACCAAAGTTACTCTGATGTAGCAAGGAACTTTTTATCTTTGTAAAAAAATAAGATGTGTATTCAAAAAGGGAACAAACTTTATAGTATTGTTCATTTTAAGTGTCCCCAATGTCACGAAGGAGATTTTTTCCTGCACAAAAAAACATGGAATCTATCAAAAATCACACAGTTGCATTCAAATTGCCCCAATTGTGATTTAAAATACATGTTAGAACCCTCTTTTTTCTATGGAGCGATGTATGTTGCCTATGCACTTACCGTTGGCATTTCCATTACTGTATTTCTAATCAGTCATTTCATATTGGGTCTTGCCTTGTGGGAATCATTCCTTGGCATTATTGTGGTATTGATACTAAGTGGGCCGATCAATCTCAAAATTGCACGTATCATTTGGATCAACTTGTTCATTTCCTTTGACAAATCAATTCGATCAAAATAAAGCGTTTAAAACCTTGCAATATCGCATTCAGGATCTAACAAATCATTATGCTCGATATAATAGTACAATTCATTGGCTAGTTTTGGAGCAATCATGACCCCTCTGGTTCCCAATCCGTTCAAAATAGCGAGTTGTTGAAATTCAGAATGCAACCCCACCAACGGCCTTCTATCTTTGACCGTGGGGCGAATTCCCGCTGTATGATCGATAACCTTGTAAGGCACTTTCATAAAACTTTCCAACTTTTCTGTGAGCTCCATTTTTCCTTCCATTGTGGGCGTTGCCGTTTTATCCTTCCAATTGAACGTAGCCCCTATTTTGTAGCAATCTTCACCGATAGGCAACACAAAAACAGCCGATTTTATCAAAAAATCAACCTTTAGTTCTGGCGCGTAAATGGTGATTGTCTCTCCTTTAGCTTCTTGCATTGGTAAGTAAGAAAAAAATGGATTTTTGTGCATCCCATACCCTTCACAAAAAATGATTTTTTTTGCATTGACTCCTTTGTAGAAGACTTTGTTTTCCCGAAATTCGATGTCTGCATAAACAAAGCTTTCAAACAAAATTTTCTCTTTTGCAATTAAATAATTCTTATAGTCGTCTATGAGTTTCTTGACGGCTATCCGGCCTGTTTTTTTGACCTTTCCCAGACCGAAATCAGCGACAAGGCCGTGGTGTTTCTTTGTAACAATGTGATCGTCTAAATACTCTTTTAACAAAGGTTTTTCGGAAGCAACATACCAATTGTTTTGCTCCTCTACGGAACTAAAAATTCGAAGAGTTTCAAATTTGTAATCATACGTAGTGTTAAATTTTTTCTCCAATTGTTTGTAGAAAGGAATGGCTTCTTTCAACTGAACATCTCCTTGCCAAACGGGCGTAAATCTTTTCAAAACAACGGGATTGTAGACCCCTCCTGCCACATTTGAAGAAGTTTGAGAAGCATCTTCAAAAACGACAAATGATTTCTGATGTTCTTCTAAGGTTTTTACAAAGGCCATTCCTGCCAAACCAAATCCAACAACAATATAGTCTACTTCCATAACACAAAGGTAAACTTAATTTTCTTTGAGTATGCCTGCTACCAGGCAACGAAAAAAGAAAAGCCGTATTTCAACTGTTCTTAATAAAGTTCATGGAAATTTTTAGACCCTTGTTAGTAATTCCACATATCAATTTCCTTGTCTCGGATATTCTCTTTGATACGCTCAGATTCAATGACCTGTAAAAAGGAATTTCCACGAATGTAGTCTGCCACGCTCCTGTTTCCATACAAGTTCTCTTCCCGAAGAATGATGGAAGAAAATCTACGGGCATTTAAAATTTTGTCAAAGGATATTGGGGAACGATTGTTTTTTTCATTAAAGGCCATTCCTTTGTGCAATACTTTTCTTGCACTTGGATAATAAACCCAAAACAAGGGCAAGCTTTCTTCAGATGCCATTTCTTCTCTTCCGAGTATTTGAACGTCAGGTGCCATGGGAGCCAATGCCAAAATACGATAAGACATTTCTCCTTGTCTTTTGTCAAAATACCAAATCCCTTTGATACGGTAGCCGTCGATATCCTCAGATTTGATCGTAACTTCATCTACATAATCCTTGATATCTGTTTCTCCTTCGTTTAACAATTCATAGGCGTAGTCAGAAGTGTCAATTCGCGTCAATTTTTGATCGATCTCCTTCATCGTCAATTTGGATCTGAAAAAAGAATCGTCATACACTTCTTTGATTTCACCTGATTTCACCCCCTTCAATAAGGTATAGAACAAAGATTTTCGCGAACTTTCGATATAGGTTGAATCGATAGGATAATACAAAGGCAAATTGATTCTTTGATTCAAATCAATATGTTCCCATACCACTTTTGACCATAAAATATCACGATCATTTACATAGCCATAAGGCAAGGGTTCTTCATTTTCTGCGTTCTTCAAATGTTCTGGTACCTTTCCTATTTCTTCGGCAGTTTTTGCGTTCAACAGATTATAATTAGATTGAGAAAATCCTATTTTTGCACAAAGCAATAAGACGCCAACTAACACATACTTTTTGATATTCATTCTTCCTTGCATTTTGTTCTTAATTGGTGAGTTCTATACTCAAAGGCAACACTCTTTTTAATCGATAGGATGCGTTCCCGACAATACTCGCTTTCACATCAAAAATATTAATTACATCTCCACGACGCGCTCTTTGCAATGCCTTTTTGGCTCTTGCGTCCATTCGAGTTCCTTTGACAATCACAGTAGATTGTCCGGGTACTTTAATTTTAAATGATGCCACTTTCAATTTCAAATCGAAATCAAAATCAAGCAAGTCTGCACCCACCTGAGATTTTACCAAACTTGATTTTGGCATCCGTATCACACCTACTTGCTTACGAATAGAGGCAGCTGGTGCAGGTATGTCTTTGATTCTAAATTTTACAGGAGGTGATTTTATCAACACTCCATCATTGGTTCGACCTGAAACATTGATGACAACTTCTTTTCCTTTTCCTGGCGATAAAGTGTATTTTCCAATTCCCTTTGCTTTTTTCAAACCAACGGCATTTGCTTTGATATTGTTATCTGCAATTCCGGGAATAGAGATGGTAATTGGATTTTCTACGCCGCGGTACACCACATTCATCTTATCGGCAGACACAACCGCAGAATTGGGTTTGTTTACCACCAGATAGGTCGATTTCACTGGGATTTTCACTTCCTCTCCATCTTGTTTGAAAACAAATTCTCCGATAATATTGTTTTCTCCAACTTTTCCTGTTTTGAAGGAAACCACCGCCGCTCCTTTGGCATCTCTTTCTGAATAATTTTTTCCATTGATCGTCAAACGCTCTGGCTTTAAACTGGCATCGTATTTGCCCAGTACAACCGTTCCTTTGAACTGATCTCCGGTAAAATAGGCCGGTTTTTCAGAAATCACAATGGCTCGGTAGGTTTTTTCGCTAATTGCCGCATCTTGAGAAAGTTGCTTTCCCAACAAAGAGTTGTAAATTTCTTTTTCTGTGCTCTTAACGTCTGATTGAATTACAGAGATATTTGTCAAGGTTGCCACCAACGGAAACCCTTCGTATCGATTCCGTATCCAAGGTTGTTTTAAACCTGCTTCCATCACTTGATCACTGGTGTCAAATCTTTTGTTCAGATTTGTCAAAATATCCTTTTTAATTGTGTCTCCCAACACCTCTTTCACCCCATTTTTATAGGCATTGATGTTTGCGACAAAACGGGTCCCATTTTTGGTCAATTTTTCACCGGAAAAGAAATACTCATCTCCAGCTGTTTCAGAATCCATCGACTCATAGTCCGTCCATTTATCACGATCTACAGTTGTCAAAAGTGTATCTTTGACTCCCTGTAAATACGTGTAAAAGGTAGCAGACAATGCATGTATTTTGGTCGCTTTTTCACTTAGTTCAGCATATTTTTTTGGTTGCTCAGATGCTTTTCGCTCCAAGTCGCCCAAAACAAAATCTATGTCATTTGCTGCTGTGGTATTCGCATCTACCAATTTTTCATTGAGGTAACCAAAAGAGGACAATACCTTTTTACTCATATTTAAAGCCAACATCGCAATAAATACGAGATACATTAAATTGATCATCTTTTGTCTTGCCGATACTTTTCCTGATGCCATATTACTAAGCTATTGAGAGATCCTAATTATTTATTCATTGCAGACAACATACCTCCGTACACTGCATTCAGAGAAGATAAGTTACTTGCGAGAGCCTCCATTTGTTGTTCTAGTTTTTCGGAGTGTTTCATCATGGACTCATTTATTTGAGCCTGACGTTCTGAATTTTCAGATTGCAACTTGTAAAGATCATTCAAGGCCTGGAGATGCAGCGCTGCTGTCGCCATCTCTTCATTATATTTCTGGGTACTCGCAACCGTCTGGGCAGTGTTGTTAATTGTTTCCGCCGCTCCCTTGAAATTCTGAATACTCTGTGCCAAACTTTTTACCAATTCAACATCGAGATTCGCCTCTTTTAGCATCGTATCCAACTTTTGTGTCAGCACACCCTCTGCTGTAAGATCTTTTTCTCTCGCAGTACCTCCTGCCAGTTCAGGATATACTTTAGTCCAGTCCAAATCTTCTTCGATAGGCTCGTAGAACGCGGAAAACGCAAATATAAACGCCTCTGTTAAAAGTCCAATTGTCAACATTACACCTCCTGTTAAAAAACCAATATGAAAGTGCAATATCTTGAACAATGCTCCAATCAAAACAATAGATGCTCCGAGTCCGTAGACCATGTTTAATATTTTTTTACTTTTTACTGACTGTGCCATAAAACCTTTTTTTTTGAGAATTTGTTTTTATTTTTTTGAAATCCCTGGGTAATCTTGTACTGTTCTAAACCCGATATAACTGCGCACCGAATCCACATATTCGTAATCTCGCGTACTCACCTGCAAGAAGTAAGCAATGTCTTTCCAAGAACCACCACGAATCACCTTTCGGGGGTTCTCCTCATCATTAAAGCGAGTATTGACTCCGCCTGAGCCCAAACCATTGTAGGCATTGTTATAGGCTGTTTTTGTCCATTCTGAGACATTTCCAGCCATATTGTACAAACCATATCCATTTGCATTGTAAGAATACGCTTCTACCGTGTAAAGTCCCCCATCTACCGCATAATTTCCTCTTACAGGTTTAAAATTTGCCAAGAAGCATCCTCTATCACTTGTTGTGTGGGGTCCTCCCCATGGGTAAGTTGCGCTTTCAATACCTCCGCGAGCGGCATACTCCCACTCTGCCTCGGTTGGCAATCGAAATGAAGGAACTTCTTCTGGATGTTTTCTGGACCGCAGGTAATCATTCTTCTTTTTTGTTTTCCAATTACAAAAAGCACGTGCTTGATACCAACTCACCCCAACGACTGGATATTCTTGATAGGCCTGATGCCAAAAATAATCATCGTGAATTGGATCGTTGTAGGAATAACTAAAATCTTTTATCCACACGGTTGTATCGGGGTACACCGCTACATCTTCGTACTTGATAAAATCTTTTCGAGTTCCCTCTGTGCTTCTTACCGAAGCTTCTTTGTCGTAATAAGAATAAACATACCTCCATTTTTTGACATCCATAAAACGTTCTCCTTCATAAACATCTTCCATTGGAATGTACAATGAATCCATAACTTCCGCATATTGCGCATCTGGATAATCCTCTTGTTGCCAAATAATAGGTTCTCGCCAATTCAAAGAACGTCCGTCTGTTAATGAATTTAAATCACCAAGACCTCCGTAGTTTTCTATCATATAACGTTCGTACTCATTCGATTCCGTGGTGTCTGCCTCCATGAAATTATACCGCAAAATTTCCTGATCAGCTGCGTCTTCCGTATCTTCTAAAAAATAACTCATGTCTTCAGCCGCCATGGCTAATTTGGTTCTCACGATAGAGTCTCTTACCCAATGAACAAATTCTTTATACTCACTGTTTGTGATTTCAGTCTCGTCCATATAAAAACTGTGAAGTGTTACGGTTTTGGGTCTCGTTCCAATGGCTCCAAATGGATCTTCTTCTGCACTTCCCATAGTAAATGTTCCTGCTGGAATTTTTACCATGCCAAATGGTTTTTCTACAAACCATTTTTTCGAAGATTTTACTCCCAAAACCTCTCCTCTATCATTGGAACTACAACCGCATGCAACTAGAATTATTAGTACATAGCATTTCCATTTTCTCATAATTTCCTTGCGTCTTTCAAAATTCACGTAAACCTATCTTTTTTTTTTGTAAAAACCGATAGGTCCTTTAAATATTTTCACTCGTTGTCAATCTATCGTAGTTTTTCAATTCATTTTTTTCAACGCTTTGAACCAACGTTCTGGAATTATCTGATTTGTTGCGTCCAAATAATCCTTGTATGCGCAGGGTATTAACGCATGTCTTTTGTATTTATTGTCGTTTAATGAATGAATTTCTAACCACCATCTACCACTTTTATGACTCTTGTAAAATGTCATGACATCTTGCTCTATGGGAACACTGTATTTCAAATAATTTTCTTTTGTGCAAAAGGGATAATCTTTCGCTCTACAACTTACCCCCTCCAAAAAATACCAAATCATCTGAGCCACCAAATGCGCCGTCTGCCCTTGAATATCGAGACGGTTATTAAATTCATATATCCCAAAAGAGGTTACTTTATCACTTATTCCTGCATATCTAGCGATGGCACAGACCTCATCTCCATAAAAACCGTTAGGCCCCGCATTGTGATTCGCTGGCGCCTCACTTTTTCGTACGGCTCCAATATCAATACTTACAATATCCGCATCTCTCATGATGGGCTCTATCAGTTCTAAATTTTTTGCTTCCCCCAATCGATAGGCGTCAAAAGACAGGCTCTCTAACAAATCGATTTCTTCTTGAGAATTAAAAAAGGTTTGGTATCCTATATTGCAAAAATTAAAAAGATTTGCAGGTTCTTCCATTACAATTTTGCTCAAATAAGATTGAGAATTTAGCGGTGCGTCTAAAGTTCCTAGATCAAATTTAGCGTCTACTGATACTAAATTCACCAATTGCTCAAGGTTGTCGTAGGCTCTGTAATTCGCATAGGTTAAATCTTGTCCACCTCCCAGTATAATTGGCAAAACACCTTTTTTTACCAGGGTATTCACAACGCTTTTCAATGCAAAATACGTATCTGACAGGGTCGCTCCTGAAGCTATGTTCCCCAAATCTACAATACGCATCCCCCAATTACCGGGATACAGTTGATACAAATACTTTCGAACAGCGTCCAACCCATATCCTGTAGTGTCATTTCCTACAGCACCTCTCCCATCTTGCACTCCTATAATGGCAACATGTACATTTTCAATCGATGGCAAACCTTTTTCCTCTGAATGCAATTCAATAAACGTAGCCATCGTATTTTTGGGACACATGGCTATTTTATCTAAAAATTCAGGCTCTAAGGGCTGTAAAAATTCTAAAATCATTTGCAATTACTAAATTCGAATCCTCAATTTCATCAACAATGCAGGAAACATGTTCTAATCGAAATCAATTTATTTCTTCTTGGTCGCTTTTTTTCTGGTTTTTTTCTTGGGTGCCTTTTTTTCCAATAGCTCTTTTGCTTCCTCTAAGGCCATGTTTTTTGCATCCGTTGTTTTGGGAAGCTCTATCTTCACTTTTCCTTTGATCAGGTTAAAACGTCCCCAACGAGCTTTTTCCAATCGAATGCCTTCTTCCTCCCAATTGTGGATTACTTTTTCTATTTCTTTTTGTTTTTTATCTTCTATCAGCTCAACAATGTTATCATAAGTCAAATGATCAAAATCGTATTTTTTGTTTACATTGATAAACATACCATTCCATTTGATAAAAGGCCCAAATCTCCCCACCCCTTTTTGAACGGGTAATTTTTCATATTCTGCAATGGGAGCATCTGCTTTTTGTTTCTCCACAATCAATTCAACGGCTCTATCATAATCTACATCCAACGGATTTTCTCCTTTTGGCAAAGACACAAAAAGAGTTCCATACTTTATATAAGGCCCAAATCTTCCGTTTGAAACAATGACGTCTTCTCGCTCATACTTCCCTAATTCTTTGGGTAGCAGAAACAAGTCAAGTGCCTCTTCCAAGGTTATGGTTCCTAAATTTTGATCAGGCTGAAGACTCGCAAATATTTTTTCTTCATCCTCTCGTCCTCCAATTTGCGCCATCGCTCCAAATTTCCCTAAACGTACCAACACTGTTTTTCCAGAAGAAGGATGTTTTCCTAAAATTCGTTCGCCGCTTTCGCGTTCTGCATTTTCCGAAACATCTTTTACGGTCGGGTGAAAATCGTCGTAAAATTCTTTGATTATCGCTGTCCAATTCTCAGCACCTTCTGAAATGCTGTCAAAATCTGTCTCTACTTTGGCTGTAAAACCAAAGTCCAAAATATTTGAAAAGTTCGCTACTAAGAAATCATTGACAATATTTCCTATATCCGTAGGTATCAATTTTCCTTTGTCAGAACCTACTTTTTCAACCAATGTTTTGCAAACAACCGATCCTTCCTTCAAAACAAACTGTTCGTAATTTCTTTCTACTCCTTCCACTTGTCCTTTTTCCACATAACCTCTTCTTTGCACGGTAGAAATGGTAGGTGCATAGGTAGAAGGTCTACCAATCCCTAGTTCCTCGAGTTGCTTTACCAACGAAGCTTCCGTAAAACGATACGGTGGCTTTGTAAATCGCTGCGTAGCGGTTATAAATTTATAGGTCAAGACCTCCCCTTTTTCCAAGCGTGGTAACATTCCCGTTTGTTCTTCCTCTTCGTTGTCTGTTCCTTCAAGATACACCTTTAAAAATCCATCAAACTGAATCATCTCACCATTGGCTGTAAAGATTTTTTCATTTTGAGAATTCCCAATTTTCACATTGGTACGCTCTAATTTTGCGTCACTCATTTGAGAGGCCAAAGTTCTTTTCCATATCAAATCGTACAAGCGATTTTGATCAAATTCAACTTCTACCGAATGACGTTTCATATCAGTAGGGCGAATGGCCTCATGCGCTTCCTGCGCTCCCTTAGATTTGTTTCTAAATGAACGCGGATGGCTGTAGGAAGCTCCATAATAGCTCGTAATTTCTTCTGCCGCTTCTTTTTTCGCGTCATCGGACAGATTCAAACTATCGGTTCTCATATACGTAATAAGTCCCGCCTCATACAAACGTTGCGCCACTTGCATTGTTCGTGCCACCGTAAAACCTAATTTACGAGAGGCTTCTTGCTGCAAGGTAGACGTTGTAAAAGGTGGTGCCGGTGATTTCTTCGCGGGTTTCTTTTGCAAATCTGCTACAGAAAAGTCTGCGGATGCCACTTCCTTTAGGAAATCCTCTGCTGCCTCTTTCGTTTCAAAACTTTTAGGAATCGTCGCCTTGAAAAATTTTGATTCTTTGTTCAAAAATTCAGCAACTACCTTGTAATGTGCAACTGACTGAAAGGCTTGAATACTGCGCTCTCTTTCCACAATCAATCGTACCGAAACAGATTGAACGCGCCCCGCAGAAAGCCCTCCTTTGACTTTCCTCCACAAAACAGGTGACAACTCATACCCCACTAGTCGATCCAATACGCGGCGTGCTTGCTGGGCATTGACCATATCATAATTGATTTCTCTGGGGTTCTCAACAGCTTTCAAAATTGCCTTTTTGGTAATCTCGTGAAAAACAATACGTTTGGTCTTTTCATCTTTTAATTTCAATTGCTCTTTCAAATGCCAAGCAATCGCCTCTCCTTCCCGATCTTCATCACTAGCTAGCCAAACTGTTTCTGCTTTTTTTGCCAGGTTCGTTAACTTTTTTACGACCGCTTTTTTATCCTCAGAGACAATATACTTCGGTCTAAAATCACCCTCGACATTAATTCCCAGTTCACTAGATGGCAAATCTGCTATATGCCCGAAACTTGATTCAACCTGAAAATCTTTTCCTAAAAAATTCTCAATGGTTTTTGCTTTTGCAGGGGACTCAACTATCACTAAATTCTTTGCCATATTCTTGTTTGATCTTTATTTTTTCAACAACGGCAGACTTTTTTTTGGGACAAAACACACGCATCAAGCCTGCCGACATTCGTATGCAAAAGTAGAGAGAATTTTTAAATTTCATCTTTTACTTTTAAAAAAAAGAAATTAGGACGCTGCGTTTTTTCTAGTTTTTATTTTTTAATTTCCTGCCAAAATGTCACTTTTTGTATTTTTGATTGTATATTTGTATTTCAATTTTTTACAACTCATGGAGACGGAAAAGATCATAGACGCGAACAAACAGGGACACCCCCTTTTGACAGAAAAAAGAAAAGGAAATACCAAAAAATTATACATCGAAAGCTATGGCTGTCAAATGAATTTGAACGACAGTGAAATTGTTGCCTCTATTTTAGCTGAAAACGATTTCAATACCACACAATATATGGAGGAGGCAGATTTGGTTTTGGTAAACACCTGTTCCATTAGGGACAAGGCAGAGCAAACAATTCGCAAAAGGTTGCAAAAATACAACTCCATAAAAAAAATAAATCCCGGGATGAAAGTGGGGGTTTTGGGTTGTATGGCAGAACGATTGAAATCAAAATTTTTAGACGAAGAAAAAATAGTTGATCTTGTCGTAGGGCCCGATGCTTACAAAGACCTTCCGAATTTACTAGATGAAGTCAATGCGGGAAGAGATGCCGTAAATGTAGTTTTATCAAAAGAAGAAACCTATGCCGATATCTCACCCGTTCGGTTAAATTCAAATGGTGTTTCTGCATTTGTTTCAATTACCCGAGGCTGCGATAATATGTGTACTTTCTGTGTCGTTCCATTTACTCGCGGAAGAGAAAGAAGTAGAGATCCTCAGAGTATCATTGATGAAATCAAGACGCTCAAAGAAAAAAACTTCAAAGAAGTTACCTTGCTTGGACAAAATGTTGACAGTTATCTATGGTATGGAGGGGGATTGAAAAAAGATTTTGAAAAAGCCTCAGCAATTGCCCAAGCCACAGCGGTGCATTTTTCACATTTGTTAGATTTGGTCGCAAAAACTTTCCCTACGCTACGCATTCGGTTTTTTACGAACAATCCGCAAGATCTAGAAATTGAAGTTTTGCATGTCATGGCAAAATATCCGAATATCTGTAGGTATTTGCATTTACCAGTACAATCAGGAAGTTCCTCTGTTTTGAAAAGAATGAATCGCCAACACACAAGAGAAGAATATATGGAACTCATCGACAATGTTCGCACCATCGTTCCCGGAACCGCCATTTCGCAAGATATGATCGTTGGCTTTTGTGGAGAAACGGAAGAGGAACACCAAGACACATTGAGTCTGATGAAATATGTGGGATACGACTATGGATTCATGTTTGCTTATTCTGAAAGACCCGGAACATTGGCTGCTAAAAAAATGGAAGACGATGTGCCCAACGACATTAAAAAAAGAAGACTCAATGAAATTATTCTTTTACAACGCGATTTGAGTCATTCCAACACAAAGACCTATATTGGAAAAACAACAGAGGTACTCATTGAAGGAACTTCAAAAAAATCAAAAGATCACTGGATGGCTAGAAATTCACAAAATTATGTCGTGGTATTTCCTAAAAATGACGAAAAGGTAGGAGACTTTATTCTCATCGAAGTAGAAGAATGTACTTCTGCCACTTTGATTGGACGCGCCGTAAGTGCTCCGCAAGACATTCCTTTTCAATAAATGAATCTAAAAGTAGTACAAATGGAAACATTGACAACTATCAAACAGCGCTTTGAAATTATTGGGAACGATGAAAAACTTCACCGCTCACTGGAAAAAGCAATGCGTGTGGCTCCGACCGATATATCCGTATTGGTTACAGGAGAAAGTGGCGTTGGTAAAGAAACCATTCCAAAAATCATACACCAACTGTCTCACCGAAAACATGCCAACTACATTGCCGTAAACTGTGGTGCCATTCCTGAGGGCACCATTGACAGTGAATTGTTTGGTCACGAAAAAGGTGCTTTTACCGGAGCGACAACAACCCGAAAAGGATACTTTGAAGTCGCTGACGGGGGAACTATTTTTTTAGACGAGGTCGGAGAACTTCCACTAACCACCCAAGTTCGCTTGCTTCGTGTTCTCGAAAATGGAGAGTTTATCAAAGTGGGTGCCTCAGCCGTGCAAAAAACGAATGTTCGAATCGTTGCTGCCACCAACCTTAAAATGGAAGAAGCAATTCGCAAAGGAAAATTCAGAGAAGATCTGTATTACAGATTGAGCACGATTGAACTCGAGCTTCCTCCATTGAGAAATCGCGAAAATGACATTCATTTACTCTTTCGAAAATTCGCCAGTGATTTCGCTCAAAAATACCGCATGCCCACCATTCGATTGAAAGAGGACGCCATTCATTTATTGATCAATTATCGTTTTCCTGGAAATATCCGACAATTGCGAAATATCGCGGAACAAATATCGGTTGTAGAAGAAAGTAGAAATATTGGAGCTGACAAATTGATCCATTACTTACCGAACTACAACAATCTTCCGGCAGTAATTGAATCCAACGAAAAAGAAACTGCTGATTTTTCGGAAGAAAGAGACCTTTTGTACAAGGCCATGTACGAAATGAAAAAAGACATCAACGATTTAAAAAAGCTCACATTAGACCTTTTGAAAAACGAAAATAGCGATCAAGTATTTCAAAAAAATCGTCATCTTATCGAAAAAATAACAAGCGAAAACACGGACTATTCTCCCAATAGCAATGTAGAACTCATTCAAATTCCGCAGGCAAATCCAACACTACAAAATGAATTTGAATACATGGAAACCATTGAAGAAGACGAGACGCTTTCTTTGCATGAGAAAGAAATTGAAATGATTAAAAAATCTTTGGAACGGAATCAAAACAAAAGAAAATTAGCCGCCAAAGAACTCGGTATATCCGAACGAACCCTTTACAGGAAAATAAAACAATACGACTTGTAGCACTTTCGAAAAATAATGCCCAAATAAACTTTTAATTGTATTATTGTACCTAACAAAAATCACCGTGAAGCAAGCGGAAAAAAATGAAATTAAAAAACATCCCTTTTTATTGTTTATTCTTGCTAACCCTAGGTTGTGGGATTTATAGTTTCACGGGCGGAGACACCGGTAATGCAAAAACACTTCAAATAGATTTTTTTCCAAACAATGCCCCTTTGATTGAACCTGGTTTGAGTCAAGCATTTACGCAATCCTTGCAAGATTTGTTTGTAAGACAGACAAACCTCAACCTCGTGAAATCGCAAGGCGACTTATTTTTTGAAGGAGAAATCACAAATTACACCATTACTCCAATGACTGCCACAGCCAACCAAACGGCTGCACAAAACAGATTGACTATTGTAATCAATGTTCGATTTTACAACAATCTGGAGGAAGACAAAAGCTTTGAAAAAAAATTCACTCACTTCTATGACTATCCTGCAAATGACATTTTGAGCGGGAGCAGTTTGGACAGTGCTTTTGAAGAAATTTTTGACAGAATTACACAAGATATTTTTAACGCCTCTGTCGCAAACTGGTAATTGATGAAAAAAGAGCAATTCATAGAACAACTTACCCAACCAGACAATTATTTGTCTGAAAAAAAAGTAGATGAATTAGCGAAAATCAGCGGGCAGTATCCCTATTTTCATGCTGCCAAAGCCATGTATCTAAAAGGACTCAAACAGCACCACAATTTCAAGTACAACAAAGTTTTAAAAGAAACCGCTGCTTTGACAACGGAAAGAGCTGTATTGTTTGATTTTATTACAAATTTCACCTCGTTTGAAAACCTTGAAGCCTCTCAAAGAAAACCAAAAATACCTCAAGAACAATCGCTAGAAATTGGGCAGCCTTTGGAATTTACTTCACAGGAGAGACATTCTTTTTCGGAATGGCTGCAATTGGGAAATGTTCAACCTATTGAAAGAAACCAAAAAGCATCCAAAAATCTTCTCCAAAAAAACAAAGATTTGATTGATTTGTTTATTGAAAACAATCCAAGCATTTCGCCGGTCGACAAAGACAAAGAAAAAAACCCAGTAGAAAAAGTAAAACTGGACAGTCAAGGACTCATGACGGAAACACTTGCCAAAGTGTACCTAGAACAAAAAAAATACAAAAGTGCTCTAAAAGCCTACAAAATTTTAATTTTGAAATATCCAGAAAAAAGTAGTTTCTTTGCAGACCGAATCAAAGAAATAAAACACTTAAAAAACAATAAATCATGACCTATACATTGTTCCTCATTCTTATACTGATAGTGGCAGTACTCTTAGTTTTGCTAATAATGGTTCAAAATCCGAAAGGGGGCGGTTTGTCTTCTTCATTCGGAGGAGGAGGATCTCAATCTATTGGCGGTGTACAAAGCACGAATAATTTTCTAGACAAAGCTACTTGGACCTTGGCCATCGCGCTAATGGCACTCATCTTACTTTCTAACTATGCCGTTCCAAGAGAAAACATTTCAAATGAGTCAGAAATAGAAAACAAAATAAATGACAGAGCTGTATCTGAAGAAGAAGTACCGGCTCAATTACCCGAATTGAAAGACGAATCTACAGAGGAAGTTACTGAATAAGACGCCTTCTAGGAAAAGACAAAAAATGCCAAGGGAATGACACCTTGGCATTTTTTTTTTAAAATTTGTCAGAGATTTTAAATTGGCATACTTTTAGAGTTTTTAGCAAAAATTCAAACAATTAAATACATAAATAATGAGCAAATTAAATATCAAACCCTTAGCAGACAGAGTTCTTGTTGAGCCATTAGCAGCCGAAACAACGACTGCCTCTGGACTAATTATTCCAGATTCGGCAAAAGAAAAACCTTCGAAAGGAATTGTTGTAGCTGTTGGAAATGGAACCAAAGAAGAAACTTTGACTGTAAAAGTTGGAGACACTGTGTTGTATGGAAAATATGCTGGAACAGAATTAAAACTAGAAGACACAGACTATCTCATCATGAGAGAAAGCGATATCTTCGCAATTATTTAGTCTTTACACAGCGAGAAGCTTTTGAAGCCTCTCCATCTAAAATAAATATCAACCCTGCCTTGTGACAAGCGTAAAAGGCAAAAAATAAAAACAAAAATGGCAAAAGAAATAAAATTTGACATTGAAGCAAGAGACGGTCTAAAAAAAGGAGTAGATGCTTTGGCAAATGCCGTCAAAGTAACTTTAGGCCCCAAAGGAAGAAATGTGGTGATTGAAAAATCTTTTGGAGGACCTTCCATTACAAAAGATGGCGTGAGTGTTGCCAAAGAGATTGAATTGGAAGACCCAATTGAAAATATGGGTGCTCAAATGGTGAAAGAGGTCGCCTCTAAAACGAACGATTTGGCGGGTGACGGTACAACAACCGCTACTGTTTTGGCCCAAGCAATTGTAACAGAAGGATTGAAAAACGTCGCAGCTGGCGCAAACCCTTTGGATTTGAAAAAAGGAATTGACAAGGCCGTGGCTACCATTGTCGCAGACCTTCAAAAACAATCCGTTGTTGTTGGGAACGCCTCTGACAAAATAAAACAAGTCGCTTCTATTTCCGCCAACAATGACGAAACCATCGGAGACCTTATTTCTGAGGCTTTCGAAAAAGTAGGAAAAGAAGGCGTGATTACGGTAGAAGAAGCCAAAGGACGAGATACCTACGTTGACATTGTGGAAGGAATGCAATTTGATCGTGGCTACCTGTCTCCCTATTTCGTGACCAACACCGAAAAAATGTTGGCTGATTTGGAAAACCCATACATTCTTTTATTTGAAAAGAAAATTTCTTCACTGAAAGAACTATTACCTGTTTTAGAACCTGTTTCACAATCAGGAAAACCACTCTTAATCATTGCGGAAGACGTAGACGGCGAAGCATTGGCTACCTTGGTGATGAATAAACTTCGTGGAGCACTCAAAATTGCTGCGGTCAAAGCCCCAGGATTTGGAGACAGAAGAAAAGCCATGTTGGAAGATATTGCCATTCTCACAGGAGGTACCGTAATTTCTGAAGAAAGAGGATTGTCTTTAGAAACGACAACTTTAGAGATGTTAGGAACCGCAGAAAGAGTAACCATTGACAAAGACAATACTACTGTTGTGAATGGTGCTGGCGATGCAAAAAATATCGAAACTCGAGTTTCTCAAATAAAAGCTCAAATAGAAAGCACTACCTCAGATTATGACAAAGAAAAACTTCAAGAACGTTTGGCAAAATTGGCTGGCGGTGTTGCTGTTTTATATGTTGGTGCAGCCAGTGAGATTGAAATGAAGGAGAAAAAAGACAGAGTCGATGATGCCCTTCATGCCACCCGAGCTGCCGTTGAAGAAGGTATTGTTGCAGGAGGAGGAGTTGCATTGGCAAGAGCCAAAGCTGCACTCGCTACCATTCATGCTGAAAATGCCGACGAACAAACTGGGATTAACATTTTAAACAGAGCGACCGAAGAACCTCTCAAGCAAATCGTTCAAAATGCTGGAGGCGAAGGAGCGGTTGTCGTTTCAAAAGTATTGGAAGGAAAAGCTGATTTTGGTTTCAATGCAAAGTCTGGAGAATACGTGCAAATGTTATCTGCAGGTATTATTGACCCTACAAAAGTGACAAGAGTTGCCTTAGAAAATGCAGCCTCTGTATCGGGTATGATTTTAACAACGGCTTGCACGCTCTCTGAAATTAAGAGCGACGAGGCGCCCGCCATGCCCCCCATGGGAGGCGGAGGCATGCCAGGCATGATGTAAGCACCTACAGAACCCACTAAAAAGCTTTCGAAAAATCGAAAGCTTTTTTTTTGCACCACGACTTCATAGAACATTTACTTGCATTAAAATTTCCGAGCATCACAAACAAAAAAAACAGCTGTATCGCTTTTGAAGCATTCCCAAGAAATACCCTCTAAACAAAAATGAAATACAAGACTTCTTAACGCATTTCTCGGCTCAAATTATTGTTGTCAGAACTTAGGAGAATTAGTAACTTCGCACAAAATCTATAACACACAAAATGAGCACTAGCAAAACCGCAAAATCAGCCTTAATTTCTGTATTTCACAAAGATGGTTTAGAACCGATTGTAAGAAAATTAAACGAATTAAATATTACCATCTACTCCACGGGAGGAACCGAAACTTTTATCAAAGATTTGGGAATTGACGTGGTACGAGTAGAAGATTTGACTTCTTACCCTTCCATTCTTGGAGGCCGTGTAAAAACCTTGCACCCTAAAGTATTTGGCGGGATTTTGAACAGACGCGACAATGATGGCGATCAAAAACAACTGGAAGAATTTGAAATTCCGGAAATTGACATTGTGATTGTTGATTTGTATCCTTTTGAAAAAACCGTTGCGAGTGGAGCCCCAGAACAAGATATCATTGAAAAAATTGATATCGGAGGTATTTCTTTGATCCGTGCTGCTGCCAAAAATTTTAAAGATGTTATTTGTGTCTCTTCCATGGAACAATACGATGACTTTTTAAAAATCATTTCTGAAAATAACGGAGCCACTACGTTGGCGCAAAGAAAATCTTTTTCAGCAAAATCTTTTGCAATCTCTAGTCATTATGACACGGCAATTTTCAACTATCTGAACGAGGAAGAACCCACTTTCCGTCAAAGTTTTGACATCTCTAAAAAACTTCGTTACGGTGAAAACCCGCATCAAAGAGGTTTCTTTTACGGAGATTTGAATGAATTATTTGACCAATTGCACGGAAAAGAATTGTCTTTTAACAATCTTTTAGATGTAGATGCTGCTGTCAACTTAATTCGTGAATTTCAAAATGAAGCACCTACCTTTGCTATTCTGAAACACAACAATGCTTGTGGTTTTGCACAAAGAGATACTTTGGTAGAAGCCTACAAAGATGCCTTGGCAGGCGATCCAACTTCCGCATTTGGTGGTGTTTTGATTGCGAATAAGGAAATTGACGAGGCCACAGCGAATGAAATTCATAGTTTGTTTTGTGAAGTTGTAATCGCACCTTCGTATACAGAAAATGCTCTGAGTATTCTAAAAGGAAAGAAAAACCGTATCATTTTAGTACAAAAAGAGGTAGAACTACCGAGTATTAGTTACAGAACGGCCTTAAACGGGGTTTTGGCACAAGACCCAAACAATGTGACTGATACGAAAGAAAACCTAACAAACGTAACCAAAAGATTGGTTAGTGATGCTCAAATTGAAGATTTGTTGTTTGCTTCCAAAATTTGCAAACACACCAAATCCAATACCATTATTTTAGTAAAAAACAAACAATTGTGCGCTGGAGGAACAGGTCAAACATCAAGAGTGGATGCCTTGGAACAAGCCATTGCAAAAGCCAAAACTTTTCATTTTGACTTGAACGGAGCTGTCATGGCGAGTGATGCTTTTTTCCCTTTCCCTGATTGTGTAGAAATTGCGGGCAAAGCTGGAATTGACGCAGTAATTCAACCAGGAGGTTCTATCAAAGACCAATTGTCCATTGATTATTGCAATGAAAACAATATCGGAATGGTTTTTACTGGAACGCGCCATTTTAAACATTAATTTACTAAATTTGAAGGATGCATATTTCATTAAATGTATGCATCCTTTAAATTAACCAAATACGAAAAACAACTATGGGTTTTTTTGATTTCATGATTGAAGACGTTGCTATTGATTTAGGAACGGCAAATACGCTCATCATTCACAACGGAAAGGTTGTGATTGACAGCCCTTCCATTGTCGCACGTGACAGAACCTCCGGAAAGATTATTGCCACAGGACAAAAGGCCAATCTGATGCAAGGAAAAACACATGAAAACATCAAAACCATTCGCCCTTTGAAAGACGGTGTAATTGCTGATTTTCAGGCATCTGAGGAAATGATCAAACAGTTCATACGAAACATTCCCTCGATCAAAAAGAAGTTGTTTCCTCCCGCACTACGCATGGTCGTTTGTATTCCTTCGGGAATCACAGAGGTTGAAAAACGTGCTGTAAGAGATTCCGCAATGCACATGAATGCCAAAGAAATTTATTTAATTTTCGAACCGATGGCAGCAGCGATTGGGGTGGGCATCGACATCATGGAACCCAAAGGAAATATGATCATCGATATCGGAGGAGGAACCACAGAAATAGCAGTTATTGCACTGGCGGGAATCGTATGTGACAAATCCGTGAAAGTTGCCGGCGATCTATTCACAAGTGACATTACGTATTACATGCGAACACAGCACAATTTATTTGTAGGTGAAACTTCTGCAGAAAAAATTAAAATACAAATCGGAGCAGCTACTGAAGACCTCGACACACCTCCCGATGATATGCTTGTACAAGGTAGAGATTTGTTGAGCGGAAAACCAAAACAGGTTCAGGTGTCCTATCGTGAAATTGCCAAAGCGTTGGACAAATCTATTTTACGAATTGAAGATGCTGTGATGGAAACCTTGTCCAAAACACCTCCTGAACTTGCTGCTGATATATACAATACTGGAATTTATTTGGCCGGAGGAGGCTCTATGCTGAGAGGTTTGGACAAAAGACTCTCTAAAAAGACAGATTTACCCGTTTACATTGCGGAAGACCCACTAAGGGCCGTGGTAAGAGGTACAGGAATCGCTTTGAAAAAAATAGATACCTACAAAAGTGTTCTGTTAAAATAATACGGCAAACACTTTTATCGGCATGGTTTTAATGCGTCAAATGTTCCAATACAGAAGATTATACATGCAACTATTTTACCAGATTTACCTGCTTTATAAGAGCACATAACAACAATAAAATGCAACAAATTGTCTATTTTGTTCAAAAATACAAATACTTCTTACTCTTTGTATTCTTAGAGGTAGTTGCTCTTTTATTCACCATTCAAACCAAAGCGTACCAAAAAAGTCAATTTATCAACTCGGCAAACAGTTTTACGGGTGGCTTGTTGAACACGACCAATGCTGTTTTTGAGTTTACATCTCTGAAAAAGGAAAATTTTCGATTGGCAACTGAAAACACATCCTTAAAAAATGAATTGGAAAAGTTGAAAAAATTTGAATCGACTCCAAAAAAGGAGCACACCATCCCCAACTCATATTATCTCTCTGCAAAAGTTATCCAGAACAATTTCCACAAGCAAAACAACTATCTCACAATCAACAAAGGAATACTCGACGGAGTTCAACGAGACATGGGGGTAATGAACAGCAAAGGAATTATTGGCATTGTGAATCAAGTATCGAATAACTATGCAACCGTGCTATCCATACTACATCGAAAATCGCAGATTAATGCTCAAATCAAAGGAAGTCATTATTTTGGCACGTTGGCTTGGGACGGCGTCGACTATAGGTATTCTCAATTGAAAGACATACAAAGACAAGCTCCCTTAAAAATAGGAGACACCATCATAAGCGGTGGAAAATCATTACTTTTTCCAGAGGGCATCCCCATTGGAGTGGTTCATGATTTTCAAACGAGCTCGAAAAGCTTTCACAACATCCAAATAAAATTATTCAACGACATGAGCAGCTTAGGTTATGTTCAAATTATACAGCATTCGGACAAAGAAGAAATTGAAAAATTAACCCAACAAAATGACTAGAGAAACACTACTCCTTTTTATCCGTTTTGTTTTTCTTGTACTCTTGCAAACCCTGGTACTGAATAACATTCATTTTTTAGGTTACCTCAATCCAAACTTATACCTACTGTTTGTATTTCTATACCCACTCAAAAAAGAGCGAAGTAATTTTATTCTCCTTTCATTTCTATTAGGGTTGTGCATAGACATTTTCTCAAATTCAGGAGGAATCAACGCTGCTTCGACCGTTTGTATCGCCTATTTAAGACTTCCATTACTGAAATTAATTTTAAATAAATACGACTTGGATTTCCAACTTTTCCACTTAATGTCGGAATCTCTTTTGAAGGTAATTCTTTTCATTTCTGTGCTGACTTTTATTCACCACAGCCTCTTCTACTTTTTGGATTATTTCAGCTTCAAAAATTTCAATGTAATTCTGTACAAAGTATTTACTGCCAGTATTTTTACAATCATTTTAAGTATCTTAGTCCTCGTTCTATTTGATCGAAAAAAAATCTATTAAATTTTAATTTTTCAATTGTGAAACGAGGGTATTTATTAACTTTCTTTATCCTTTTGACTGCCGTCATGTATATTGGAAAATTGTTTCATTTGCAAATTAGTAGCAATGACAATGAGGACAATTTATTGAAAAGCTCTACGGTAAAAAAAATATACACGTATCCAGAACGAGGATATATCTATGATCGAAATGGTACGCTGTTAGTTTCCAATAGGCTGTCTTACAATTTGATGATTATTCCCAGAGAAGTAAAACCTCTTGACACTCTTGAGTTTTGCAAACTATTGAAAATCGACAAAACATCCTTTATAAAAAGGTACAGAAAAGCAAAAAAATGGTCTCCTCGCCTGCCTTCTGTTTTTTTACCCCATCTCTCCAAAGAAGACTTTGCTTATCTTCAAGAAAAAATGTATCGATACGAAGGTTTTTACATTGAAAAAAAACCACAACGCTACTACCCTATTCCAGCAGCAGCCAATGTCTTGGGCTACGTAAATGAAGTCAATGACGAAACCGCTAAAAAAAACCCATACTATCATCCTGGCGAACTGATTGGCACCACAGGTATCGAAAAACAATATGAAACATTATTGAGAGGTACCAAAGGAGTAAAATACATGCAAAGAGATCGTTTTAACAAGATTATAGGCTCCTTTAAAAATGGTGTGTACGACACCTTGCCTATTTTGGGAAAGGATCTTCAATTGACAATTGACATTGAACTGCAACAATACGGACAAGCCTTGATGCAAGGAAAACGTGGTGGCATCGTCGCTATTGAACCGAGTAGCGGAGAAGTGCTATCACTTGTTACCATGCCAAGCTACGACCCAAATCACATGGTTGGCAGACTTCGCTCCAAACATTCTGTTCAATTTTTTGGAGATACCATCAATAGACCAATGTACGATCGGAGTTTACTCGCGCAATACGCTCCAGGATCTCCGCTCAAAATAATTCAAGGGCTTGTCGGATTGCAAGAAAAAATAATCAACCCACGAACCTCTTTTTATTGCTATCACGGCTATCGATACGGAGCTCGTGAAAAAGAGTTCATGGGATGCCATTGCGATATTTACAATGCACCCATCAATCTAAGAAAAGGAATCGCGAAGTCCTGCAATAGTTACTTTGCAAATGTATACAAACGTGTGATCGAAAAATACCCTACCGCCTCGGAGGGAATGAATGCTTGGAATCAATATTTGACCAGCTTTGGTTTGGGAAATTATTTAGGGTACGACTTGCCCTTGGGTAGCAAAGGCCTCATTCCTGATGCTGAATTTTACAATCGCTGGTATCCGAGTAAACGATGGAGAGCTACCTATACAATTTCGAACGCTATTGGTCAAGGACAAATACTAACAACGCCTATCCAATTGGCCAACATGACTGCGGCAATTGCCAACAGAGGTTTTTATTTCACCCCGCACTTTTTGAAATCCTTTGATGGAAATCCTATCGCAGACACTACCTATACAAAAGCCCATCAGACCCGTATTGACAAAAAGTATTTTGCTCCAGTTATTGAAGGAATGCATGATGTATTTCGAACGGGAACAGCGAAACACGTCCGACTCAAAAATATTGACATTTGTGGCAAAACAGGAACGGCTGAGAATTTTATCAGAGTGAAAGGCACCAAGTACCAATTTGAAGATCATTCCATTTTTGTAGCTTTTGCCCCTAAAAAAGATCCAAAAATCGCCATCGCAGTTTACATTGAAAATGGAGGCTTTGGTTCTACCATTGCTGCGCCCATTGCCAGTTTGATGATTGAAAAATACATCACGCGAAACACAACCAACAAATGGTGGGAGAACAAGATGTTTACAACCAGTTTGGAAAGCGTATATAACGAACAAGAAAAAATACGACAATCAAAACGTGAGAATACAAAATAATAACATCTTTTCTGGCATTGACCTTCCCTTAATTTTATTGTACCTGTTGTTGGTTTTGTTTGGGTGGATGAATATTTATGCGGCTAGCTTTTCTGAACAACAGACTCAAATTTTAGATTTTAGTACCAACCACGGCAAACAACTGCTTTGGATTGGTTTGGGATTGGTACTGATTATTGGTATACTATTCATTGAAGCAAAAACATATGAAAAATTTGCCTCCTTGATCTATGTGGCCTCCTTATTGTCTTTGATTGGCCTGTTTATTTTCGGAAAAACCATTAATGGTGCCACCTCATGGTATGGCTTTGGCTCTTTTAGCTTACAACCTTCTGAATTTGCAAAAGCAGCTACTGCATTGGCCTTGGCAAGACTTTTAAGCGACAAACAATACGATTTAAAATTGGTAAAAAATCAAATAAAAGCCTTCGTTATCGTTTTTTTACCCGCTATTCTGATCACACTACAACCCGATCCAGGATCCGGCTTGATATATGTGGCGTTCTTTTTTGTACTCTACCGAGAAAACCTACCTATCTATTATATCGCGATTGGGCTTGCTGCCATTATTTTGTTCGTATTCACATTGGCTTTCGGTTTGCATACAATTATGTACTTTGCCTGGTCACTACTTTTTTTATTTGTGTTATACATCGCTTTCTATCGAAAAATACCGCTAAAATTTCATTGGACAAAAATAGCGGCTCTTTTCATGGCTATCAGCTCCTTTATTTTTAGTGTTGACTATGTTTACAACCATATTTTTGAGCAGAGACATCGCGATCGCTTCAATATATTACTTGGAAAAAACACAGATATTCGTGGTGTTGGTTACAATACCAATCAGTCAGTACTTACCATTCAATCCGGTGGATTTTCAGGAAAAGGATATCTTCAAGGAGATCGAACACAGGGAGATTTTGTTCCCGAACAACACACCGATTACATTTTCAGTACCGTTGGTGAAGAATGGGGTTTTTTAGGCTCAACTCTTTTGATCTTGACTTTTACTGTTTTTGTTCTTCGGATTGTCAAATTAGCAGAGCGACAAAAAACTACGTTTAGCAGGGTATATGGCTATGGCATCGCTGCTGTTTTTTTCTTTCACTATCTTATCAATATCGGCATGGTCATCGGTTTGTTTCCTACCATTGGCATCCCTTTGCCTTTTTTTAGCTACGGAGGTTCTGGTCTTTGGGGTTTTACGGTATTGCTCTTTATTTTTATCAAACTTGACGCAAATCGATCTTATGAATTGTAAAAAAATCAGCCATCTCCCCATCTAAAATACTCGAAAATAAGCACAAAAAAAGCCCAATCTTTTTTGAGATTGGGCTTTCGTATTTTGGAGTACAAAAATTACTTTTTGAACTTCGCGTATTTTGTTTTGAACTTGTCGATACGTCCTGCTGTATCTACCAACTTTGATTTTCCTGTGTAAAACGGGTGAGAAGTTCTAGAAATTTCCAATTTGATCAATGGGTATTCCACTCCATCAACTTCCAAAGTTTCTTTTGTAGGTGCCGTAGATCGTGTTAAAAACACATCATTGTTAGACATGTCTTTAAAAGCAACCATTCTATAATTTTCTGGATGTATCCCTTTTTTCATCGTAACTCTATTTAAAATCTTTTTATTCTTGTTTTTTGAGACTGCAAATTTAACTATATTTTTTAGATTTCAAACAAATAAATTGTTTTATTTGCTTGAAATAGTTTCAAATACCAAAATTTAACAAATGCTCGTACGAATATTTTTTTTCACCCTTGTTTCAGGACTTTTATTGATTGGATGTAAGGAAGATATCACTTTCAAATTTTCGACACCCAAAAAAATAAACATCGATAAAAAACTGAAATTGACCATACTCGAAACGAAGGGAACAACGATAGACTCGGTTCATTTCTTTTTAAATGGCGTAAAAATCGCTGAAAACAACAATTCGGAAATCAATATTCAACATCAAAAATTGGGAAAACAACTGCTGACAGCCACCCTGTTTTTTGAGGAGCAAACCAAAACATTGAACAATGTGATTTACTTCCTAGCCGATCACAAGCCTGTGATTTACGATTTTAAAATTGTCAATACCTATCCCCACAACCCCGATGCCTTTACCCAAGGATTTGAATACTACCAAGGCTTTATTTATGAAAGCACAGGTCAAAATGGAAAATCTTTTATTCGAAAAACCGAGTTAAAAACTGGCAAAGTTCTTCAACAGAAAAACCTTGACCCCCAATACTTTGGCGAAGGAATTACGCTTTTCAATGATAAAATTTACCAGCTCACTTGGCATGCAAAAAAAGGTTTTGTTTATGACCTAGATACTTTTGAACCCTTAAAATCGTTTTCTTATGGAAAGAGCAAAGAGGGTTGGGGCTTAACGCACAACGAAAAAGAATTGATCAAATCAGATGGCACAGAAAGAATTTGGTTTTTAGATCCTGAAAGTTTGCAAGAAACACATTTCATAGAAGCCTATACCGACAAAAGAAAAGCGGAAAGACTGAATGAAATAGAATATGTTCAGGGTCAGATTTATGCCAATATTTGGCAAAAAAACACCCTAATTATCATCGATCCAAAAAATGGGACCATCGAAGGCGCTGTCAATCTGAACAAATTGAGAACATTGATAGATGTCAATGAACAAAACAACGATGCCGTTTTAAACGGTATTGCATACGATTCCCAAAACGACCGTTTGTTTGTTACCGGTAAAAATTGGAACAAAACATTTGAAATAAAGTTAATTTCTAAAAAATAGTATCTTACGACAAAAGCTTTCTTTGATGAAAAAATACTTTCTTTATTTCACGCTCACAAGCGTTCTTTTTTTTAGTTTTTCATGTCGGAAAGACTTTGCAACCATTCCTAGTTTTGGCCACTTAACTTTTTCAACCGATACGGTTTTTTTAGATACGGTTTTTACAAATATCAGCAGCAGCACCTATGCTTTTAAAGTTTACAATAAGAGCAGCAAAGACATTCACATACCAAATATCAACCTGGGAAGAGGAGAAAATTCTTTCTACCGATTGAATGTCGATGGTGTTCCCGGAAAAAATTTCCAAAACACTGCCTTGGGGGCAAAAGACAGTCTCTATGTATTTGTAGAAGCCACAATTGATGCAGACAAAATAAACGATCCTACATACAAAGATTCCATTCTGTTTGACTCTGGAAACCATTTGCAGGATGTAAAATTGATTACGCAGGTCAAAGATGCCCATTTCTTATATCCAAGCAAAGATGCGACTGCAATAAAAATATTGTATGACGCCGCTCAAGACCCGGAGGAAAAAGAAGCTATTTTTGAACAATACCAAACCTTGTCTTTGGACGGAGTCCCTGTTCCCAAACGAACACTGCAAGACAATGAATTGCACTTTACCAATGAAAAACCCTATGTTATTTATGGTTACCTTGTTGTTCCTGGAAACAAAACATTGATCGTAGACGCAGGTACCGAAATTCATTTTCACGACCAATCCGCACTTGTCATTGAAAAAAATGCGACGCTCGAAATGAACGGCACATCAAACGAAAAAATAATCTTAGAGGGCGATCGCCTCGAATTTGGATTTGATCAAAATGCGGGACAATGGGATGGCTTGTGGCTGCAAGCGGGAAGTAAAAATCACAAGGTCAACCACACACAAATCAAAAATGCCCGTATCGGTCTGTATTGCGATGCGGCGGTAGGGATGTCAAATCCTGCATTGACACTTCAGAACACAGAGATCTACAACAGCGCTGAAATAGGATTGCTCGCTTCTGAGAGTTTCATTGAGGCAACAAATACTGTGGTCGGAAACAGTCGAAAAGCTGCGGTACGTATTGAAAAAGGCGGCACCTATGAATTTACCCATTGCACCTTTGCCAACTATTGGCTCGATGGTGTTCGAATTCATGAAACTTTACAAATAACCAATAACCAAATTGACTATGACGAAGAAGGAAACGAAGTACCCAACACCTACAATCTTCACAAAGCCCATTTTTTTAACTGTATCATTACCGGCAACAACACAAGAGAGCTTCTTTTCTCTAAAAACGAAACCGACACTTTTGCTTTCCTCTTTGAAAACTGCCTCCTCAAATACACGTCTTCCATAGAAGAAGACTTGTACGATTTTGAAAACACAGAACGCTATACAAACCTCCTAAGAAATGGGGTTCCTCATTTTAAAGACGTTTCTATCAACGATTTCCGTATTGGCGAAGAAAGTGCAGCCATTGAGAAAGCTTCCATCGAAAAAGCCCAAAACGTGCCTCTTGACATTTTAGAAATAGACCGAACCGAAAAACCTGATATTGGCGCCTACCAACATCTTATTTTTGACGCTGAGGAGGAAGAGGAAGTGATCTCAAACTAAACAGCACGACGGTATGCATTTTTGAAAATAACTATCCCAAAACTTCTTCCGAATTGTTGTATTTTTGGTTCGTTACTTCCCCTAGTTTGCACGAATATAGAACTTTTGAAAAATCGCAAACGACGAGGTGAAGCTTAAATAAGACAAAAAAAATGAAACAGGCAATCATCACAGGAACGAGCAGAGGTATTGGCTTTGAACTCGCACAACTTTTTGCAAACAACCAATACAAGGTTTTGGCTTTGTCCAGAAACAACCAACCCATTGCAGCGCTTCAACACCCGAACATTCATTCCTTAGCCGTTGATTTGACCCAAGGAAAAGACCTTGACCTCGTTACCGAATACTTGAAAAAAGAATTCCAAACGGTTGATATACTTATAAACAATGCAGGGGCTTTGGTGAACAAGCCTTTTTCAGAAACCACGACAGAAGATTTTACTAAAATCTACCAAGTGAATGTATTTGCTGTGGCCGCACTGACACGCTTGGTACTTCCTTTTATGAAACCCAAAAGTCATGTCGTAAATGTGAGCAGTATGGGAGGCATTCAGGGCAGTATGAAATTTGCAGGACTGGCGGCCTACAGCTCTTCCAAAGGCGCTGTCATTACCTTAACCGAATTGTTAGCAGAAGAATACAAAGAACAAGAAATTTCCTTCAACGTTTTGGCCATTGGTGCCGTTCAAACAGAAATGCTAGAGGAAGCTTTTCCGGGTTACCAGGCAACCCTTCAACCCGAAGAGATGGCGGCTTATATTTTTAATTTTGCTACAACGGGAAATCAATTTTACAACGGAAAAGTACTGCAAGTATCAAACAGCACTCCCTAACTAAAAATCAAGGTTGTACTGGGTACAAATTCTAAATGATTTGATGAAAACAATCGACGATTACCTTCCTAAAAATGCCATTCCAAAAGTTAGAGAACTGCTAGAAGAACATGATTTTATTTTAAAAATTGTAAACCAACGCAGCACCAAACACGGTGATTTTAGAAAATTAACATCTGGAAAACACCAAATCACAATCAACAACAACCTCAACCCTTTTCAGTTTTTACTGACACTCATTCATGAAATTGCACACCACATTACCTATCAAAACTTTGGTCATGTAAAACCCCATGGCAACGAATGGAAACGCACATTTAAAGAATTGATGTTGCCTTTTGTAAACCCGGATATCTATCCCACCCACATACTCCCGCACTTGGCCAAATACCTCATCAATCCAAAAGCCAGTACGGACAGCGACCCCAATTTGGCGTTGGCGATGAAATGCCACCAAAAAGAGTCGCATAAAAAGTATATATTTGAGTTGGTACAAGGGAGTGATTTTACCTTTAAAAAGAAAAACTATCGTATTTTAGAAAAAAAAAGAACACGCTACCTCTGCCTAGAAATCAATACGAATAAAAAATACTTGATCTCTCAAAATGCAGAAGTAACGCCTATCGAAAACTAAAACTATGGAGGAAGAAAAGTTATCAGAAAGAAAAAAAGGTGTTCAAAAAGAATGGACGGGACTCTTGGAGAGTATTCGGATTTTTTTGGTGGAATTGTTAGACATCCGCGAAGGAACGGATAAAAAAGAGACCATTCAAAAAATAAAGGACGGCATTCCTGTGAAAAGTCATACTGCCTGGATTTTAATTTTTTCCATACTGATTGCCTCTATTGGACTCAATACAAGTTCGACGGCCGTCGTAATTGGCGCGATGCTTGTATCTCCGCTGATGGGTCCTATTTTAGGGGTAGGGATGTCTATCGCCATCAACGATATTGATACTTTGAGAAGATCCATGATCAACTTAGGGGTCATGATTGGATTGAGTTTGCTTTCTTCTTTTTTGTTTTTTAGCATTCCCTTATTTCAAGACGCTACTCCAGAACTATTAGCAAGAACACAACCCGACGTAAGAGATGTCTTAATTGCCATTGCCGGGGGACTGGCTTTGATTATTGCTTTGAGCCGACACCGAGAAATGACGAATACCATTGCTGGTATTGCTATTGCCACGGCTTTGATGCCCCCCTTATGTACAGCAGGATACGGATTGGCTACTTGGAATTTAAAGTTCTTTGGAGGTGCCATGTTTCTGTTTACCATCAACGCCATTTTTATCGCCCTGGCCACCTTTGTCATTGTCAAATCACTTGGATTCCCGATGGTGCGTTATATTGACTCTTTGAAAAGAAAACGAATTGCACAAATGGCTTCTTTGATCGCTGTTGTGATTTTTGGATTTAGTATTTATTTGTTTTACGGACTTTTTCAAAAAAACAAGTTTACGCAAAGAGCTGAAGATTTCATTGCTGTAATCAAAGAAAAAACAGGTGCAGGGATTATCAATAGTGAAATCAATTACGAAAATAAAAACATCAAAATTATTGTCTTAGGAAAAAACATTGAAGAAAATGAATTGGCTGTTTGGACCGAAAAAATGCCTCAATATGGCTTGAAAGACGTCAGTCTGGAAATACAACAAGACGACAAAACTTCCAAACTATTGGCCGAAATCAACACCATTAAAAGTTCTTACGTAAAAAACCAAGAACTGATTGCCAGTAAAGAAGAAACCATTGCAGAAAAAGACGCACGCATACGCAGTCTCACGGAAGATTTGGAAAAATTTCAAAAACAACAAATTCCGTTTTATCAAATTAGTCAAGAAGCAAAAATAAACTATGACGGCATTCGAGAAATTAGTTTTTCCAACCGCATACAGACCAATTTTACGACCCTAGACACCCTGCCTGTTTTTCAAATTCATTGGTACGATTCCATAGAAAATTCAAGTTTGCAAAAAACACAGGTCAAAAAATGGCTACTTACTCGTTTGCAACTAGACAGTATTCAAGTAATCCACCAATAAATCACGGTCTAACACCTTTTTTAAAAAACTATGAAAAAAATTGTGCTGCTTTCCGACACACACAGTTTTGTAGATGCGCAAATTTTAAAATACGTGCGTCAAGCCGATGAAGTTTGGCATGCTGGCGACATCGGAGCTATTGCGGTCGCAGACGCCTTACAAAAGGAAACACCATTGCGAGCCGTTTACGGAAATATTGACGATAAAACCGTTCGATCCGAATACCCGTTGGACGCGAAATTTACCTGTGAGGGTGTTTCGGTTTGGATGACCCATATCGGAGGCTATCCCAACAAATACAACCAAAGAATCCGTGAAGAAATCCAACAAAATCCGCCCAAATTATTTATCAGCGGACACTCCCACATTCTCAAGGTACAATTTGACCAGAAATTAAATTTATTGCACATGAATCCCGGTGCGGCAGGAAAACACGGATTTCACAAAGTGAGAACACTGTTGCGCTTTGAACTAAACAACGGAGAAATCAAAAACCTAGAAGTTGTGGAGTTGGAAACGAGGGTGTAGTGAACCAAAAAAACAGATGTATGGTTACAAAATCCGATGCAGCTTTTCAAATAATTTCTTTTTCAGCTCTGTATAACTCACAACCATTTCCAGCGCAGATTCACGTGTTTCAGCACTGGAAACCTCCTGCACCAATTCTTTGATTTTCAACTCAATCAGCACCCTTCTTAGGTTCCAAATTGCATCCAACACCAATTTGGATAATTTATCGACCTTGCTCGTAACATAGATCTCTTTGGACTCCCAATTGCTCAACACGTACTTTTCGTCATCCATTAAAATATCCGTGACTACCTGCGCAATTTCTGGATCTTGGTGACTGGTCAATTCTTCCATAGAAATTGGTTTTTCTTGATTCAGTTGCGTTACAATTTCAAGATATACCTTTTTAAAAACAGGATTGGCAAATTCAATCTCGTCATCTTGCAACTGCAAGTACAACTCTTGCGAAACCAAATTGGAATATTCGTCCTTGATCAATTTTACCTGCCCCAAGTCGTTTACCTCTTCTACCCAATCCACAAAATCTACCTGTTCGTTTCCATACAACAACAGTATTTTTATAATTTCCTGCTCCAAAAGATCCAGTGTATTGATCCCTTTTGGTTTCCCTCCCGCGACAACAGTAGGAGCTGCCCCCTGTTGTTCGGCAATCATGAGTTGGAAATAGGCCTCTTCATCGGAGTGCGCGTCACTTTTTTGTGTCGCAGGCATTCCCGACGGTTGTTTTGTTCTTTCTTGTTGTCTGCGCGCTTGCTGTTTTTTCTGGTAGGCTTCTCGCTCGTTTTTCTTGCTGATCTGCGCGAGCTCATTAAACAATACGGATTCTGAAATTTCTAAAATCCGAGCACATTCTTGAACATACACTTCCCGTTGAATGTTGTCTGGAATTTTTGAAATACTTGTCACAATATCACGAATCAACCCTGCTTTTTTTACCGGGTCGTTTTTCGCCTCACCCATGAGCAAGGACACCTTGAAATTGATGAAATCTTGTGCGTTGTGGGCTAAATAATCCTTGAGCTCTTGGGTGGAAACTTTTTTGGCAAAACTATCCGGATCGTCCCCTTCTGGAAAAATAAGCACTTTTACATTCATGCCCTGCTCCAAGATCAAATCAATTCCACGAATGGAAGCACGTATTCCTGCGGCATCACCATCAAACAAAACGGTAATGTTTGGCGTCAAACGTCGTACCAACCGAATCTGATCTGGCGTCAAAGCCGTTCCTGAAGACGCAACTACATTTTGCACACCGGCCTGATGCATGGAAATCACATCGGTATATCCTTCCACCAAAAAACAATTGTCTTCCTTGGAAATGGCTTGTTTGGATTGATAGATTCCATAAAGCAGCTTGCTTTTGTGGTAAATGGCACTTTCCGGCGAATTTAAATACTTGGCTGCTTTTTTATCGTTGGTTAAAATACGTCCTCCAAAACCTAGAATGCGCCCACTCATACTTTGAATCGGAAACATCACACGCCCTTTGAAACGGTCAAATTGCTTGTTGTTTTCTTTGACAATCGTGAGCCCTGTTTTTTCTAAATATTGAAGCTCGTAACCTTTTCGTATCGCTGTATCTGTAAGGGCTGACCACTCGTCTAAGTTGTAGCCCAGTTTGAATTTTTCTATGATCTCTTCTGTAAAACCCCTTTCCTTGAAATAAGAAAGTCCAATCGCCTTCCCTTTGGGATGGTTTTTTAAGGTATCATGGTAGTAATCACAGGCAAACTTCGAAACCAAATACATGCTTTCTCTTTCGTCTTCAGCTTCTTTTTGAGCGTCGGTTCTTTCTTCCTCTTCAACTTCAATATTGTACTTTTTTGCCAAATACCGTATGGCTTCTGGATAAGAAAAATGCTCATGCTCCATTAAAAAAGTCACGGCATTCCCTCCTTTTCCAGTACTAAAATCTTTCCATATTTGCTTTACTGGAGACACCATAAATGACGGTGTTTTTTCGTCTGTAAAAGGACTCAGACCTTTGAAATTACTTCCTGCTTTTTTCAAAGTCACAAATTCACCGATGACCTCCTCTACTCGAGCAGTTTCAAAAACACGGTCTATGGTACTTCTTAAAATCATTTGGTTTGAATCAATGGGCACTTTTACAGCAGCAAACTACAAAAAAAGAAGCCTTTTTTCTATTAAGAGACGGCTCTTAATTTTTTTAGGGTCGATTTTGTCAATTTTCCTTCTGCATATTTTTTATCGACATGAAATTCTTTCTGTTCAGAAGTTGGCAATTCAAACATGGCATCGGTCAAAATGGCCTCACACAGAGAACGCAAACCACGCGCTCCTAATTTGTATTCCAGAGCTTTGTCTACAATGTAGTCCAAGGCTTTTGAATCAATGCGAAAGGCGACCCCATCCATTTCAAACAACTTGGTATATTGTTTGATCAACGAATTTTTGGGTTCTGTTAAAATGGAACGCAAGGTTTTTGCGTCCAATGGATTCATATAGCTCAGTACAGGCAAACGTCCAATAATTTCTGGAATCAAACCAAACGTTTTCAAGTCACTAGGAATAACGTATTGCAAAAGGTTCTCTTCGTCAATTTTATCTTCAGAAAGCGCGGCGGAATAGCCCACTGCTTGTCGATTCAAACGTTGGCTTATGTGTCTTTCTATTCCGGCAAAGGCACCACCTGCTATGAATAAAATATCTTTGGTATTGACCTCTACAAATTTCTGATCAGGATGTTTTCGCCCTCCTTTTGGAGCAACATTTACCACCGTTCCTTCCAATAGTTTTAAAAGAGCTTGTTGCACACCTTCTCCCGAAACGTCTCTGGTAATTGATGGGTTGTCGCCTTTTCTAGCAATTTTATCAATTTCATCGATAAAAACAATGCCTCGTTCTGCTTTTTCTACATCGTAGTCGGCCGCTTGTAACAATCGGCTCAAAATACTTTCTACATCTTCTCCAACATAACCCGCCTGCGTCAAAACAGTAGCATCAACGATGGCAAAAGGCACGTTCAACATACGAGCGATGGTCTTGGCTATCAACGTTTTTCCTGTTCCCGTATCACCCACCAAAATCATATTGCTCTTTTCGATTTCAACTTCTTCTTGTGCTGATTTGGGTTGCATTAATCTTTTGTAGTGATTGTAAACCGCGACTGCCATGGTTTTTTTTGTCTGCTCTTGACCAATGATGTATTCTTCGAGAAAAGACTTGATTTCCAAAGGTTTCTTTACCTCTAAATCTGCAGGATTTGCTCCCTCCTCTTTCTCCAAAATTTCTTCCAAGACAATGCCATGCGCTTGTTCGATGCATTTGTCACAGATATGAGCACCCATCCCAGCTATTAACAGATTGGTCTCTGCTTTTTTTCGTCCACAAAACGAACATTCTAAATTTTCTTCTTTCGACATCTTTTCACTCTTTTGTAAGTACCATCAATGCACCCTGACGGAAGGTATTTATTTGTTTCGTGTTAAAATTTCATCCACCATACCATAGGCTTTCGCCTCTTCGGCTTTCATCCAATAATCACGATCAGAGTCGTTGTGGACTTTTTCTACCGTTTGTCCTGAATGTTTGGCAATGATTTGGTACAATTCGTCTTTCAATTTCAAAATTTCACGTGCCGTGATCTCAATATCGCTGGCTTGTCCTTGCGCACCTCCCAAAGGTTGGTGAATCATCACCCTTGAATGTGGCAATGCCGATCGTTTTCCTTTTTCTCCTGCACACATCAAAACAGCTCCCATCGAAGCAGCCATTCCCGTACAAATAGTGGCCACATCTGGTTTGATAAATTGCATGGTATCGTAAATTCCCAAACCAGCATACACACCTCCTCCAGGTGAGTTGATATAAATTGATATGTCTTTCGATGCGTCCACACTTTCTAAAAATAACAATTGCGCTTGTATGATATTGGCTACCTGATCATTGATTCCCGTTCCTAAAAAAATAATACGATCCATCATCAATCTAGAAAAAACATCCATTTGCGTGATGTTCATTTGACGCTCTTCCATGATATAGGGTGTCACAGAACTCCTCAATTTATCATAGTGCATGCTGTTAATTCCATGATGCTTGGTTGCGTATTTTTCAAATTCTTTTCCGTAATCCATCTGTGTATTTTTTAATTAGAGATTGTAAAGATAACAAGATAATCGTGAATTCAACCTGCATTCGGCTGCAGAAAATTCCTGTTCTCAAGATCGCAACTATGGAAAGCATACCAAGCTGCCAGGTCTCGTTTCAGAAAAAGTGGGTGTCACAGTACTTTGGACGTCTTCATTTTCTGATTGTCAGCACTATATATTGGAAATATTTATCTAAATTTACGGGCGCAATCTCCCCCAACAACTTTAATTTCTATTTCTATGAAAAACAAGATGGCACTTTTATTCATTTTTTCAATTGTCTTCACTTATAGCAGCACGGGGCAGCGAAAAAAACTGGAGAATCCTTTTGAAAAGGAAGGAACACTTGACAGCCGTTTTGACTACTTGTACAAAACTTCTACGAATTACAAAGAATACAAAGTCATTTCAAAGCAAGGCTTTACCACCTTGCAAAAAAACGTAGCGGATTCCATCCGTTTCCTCAAAACGAGTCTCACTGAAAAAAGTGAATTGATTGCAAGACAAAACGAGAAAATAAATGCTTTGACAACGGAAGTAGCTCTTCAAAAAGAAGCTATCGAGTTGGCCCAGAAAAACAAAGACTCCATCCGTGCCTTCGGAAAAGTTTTCCATAAAACGACGTATCATCTGTTAATGCTCACCCTTCTTATTGTTTTACTTGCAAGTACGGCTTATTTTATTTTCCAATACAGCCATAGCCTCCTACAAACAAAAAAATCCAAGAAAGAACTGAACGAGGCACAAAACGAATTGGAAATCCATCAAAAAAAAGCCTTGAGACAGCAACAAATCTTAAACCGGAAACTACAAGATGAAATTCTAAAAAACCAAAAAAAATAGTTCTTGTTCTTATTATTTTGTTGAATCCTTTTTAGGAGAAAAATGCTCCGACAGAAACTTCTTTTTTATTTTCATAAACAAAGTGCTTTTCAAGAAAAGGCTTTTTGAACGCCATATTTATCGTACCTTCGCAACTCATTTTTAAAGGTTTTACATGCGTTTTTCGGAATTAAATTTAAACACCCCTTTGCTCAATGCTTTGGACGACCTAGGCTATGATTACGCCACCCCAATCCAAGCAACAGCCTTTTCTCCTATTCTTTCTGGACGAGACATGGTAGGCATCGCCCAAACAGGTACTGGAAAAACGTATGCGTACTTGCTCCCTCTTTTAAAACTTTTACCCTACTCCGAACAAAAACATCCACGAGTACTAATCATTGTCCCTACACGAGAACTTGTCTTGCAAGTCGTTCAGGCACTGGAAGAATTGACTCCTTACATCAATACGCGTATTGGCGGTGTGTATGGTGGCGCAAATATCAACACTCAAAAACAATTGATCTTTGAAGGCTTGGATATTTTGGTAGCCACGCCTGGAAGATTGATTGATCTTGGCGCCAGTAGAGTCTTGCATCTCAAAAAAATTCAAAAATTAGTGTTGGACGAGGTCGATGAGATTTTACACCTTGGATTTCGTCACCAACTAACCACCATTCTCGATATGCTTCCGCATCGAAAACAGAGTGTTTTGTTCTCTGCAACCATGACAAAAGAGGTGGAAACAATCATTGAAACTTTTTTCAAATCGCCAGAATATATTGAAGTTGAAAAGTCAGGTACTCCACTCGAAAAAATTGAACAGCAAATATGCATCGTGCCCAACTTTTACACAAAAATCAATGTATTGATGCATTTACTGCAAGAAGAGGAGGTGTATCGCAAGGTTTTGGTTTTTGTAAAAAACAAAAGAGTGGCAGACAAATTAATGAATGAGATCGCCTCTCAAACAGGAAATTCAGCGGGTTATGCCGTGATTCACTCGAACAAATCTCAAAATTACCGATTGCAAGCGATTCAAGGTTTTCAAGAAGGAACCCATAGAATTTTGATCTCGACCGATGTCTTGGCTCGAGGAATCCATATTGAAGGCATTAGCCATGTCATTAATTTTGACATCCCAAAAGATGCAGAGAACTACATTCACCGAATTGGTAGAACCGGTAGGGCTGAGAACGAGGGAAATGCTTTGACCTTTGTAACTGAGCAAGACCAAGAGATACTTGACTCGATTGAATCTTTAATGGCACTAAAAATACCTTTGTTGGAATTCCCAGCCGATGTGGCCATTTCTTCAAAAATGACTGAGGAAGAAATCCCTGCAGAAATTATCAAACCCTATCAAAAAAAGCGCTCCAAAGAACACGCGCCTGGACCTGCTTTTCATGAAAAGAAAGAAAAAAACAAAAAGACCAATCAAGGAGGTTCCTATCGAAGAAAACTCGCAGCCAAATACAAAAAACCCAAAACAAGGGGACAAAAAAGAAAATAAGTTTTGAGCAAAGCAAAAAAAACGCCTTTTGGGATTCCAAAAGGCGTTTTTGTCATTGTAGAAATTCTTAGTTCTTGTAGGCTTCTTTCACAAAAGCTTCGTACGTTACTTTCTTCTCTTTGAACGTAATGTTTTCTTTGTAAAAAGTCAATAATTTTTGACTCACCAACTGCTCTTGCAAACGTTTTGCTTCGTCTTGATTGCTCAACACTCTGCCTGCAATTTCGTCCAACTCTTTTTCCTCCGGATTCAAGTTTCCATATTGTGCCATTTGTGCTTTGATAAAACCTTTGGCATAGTCTTTCAATTCTTGGAAATCCAATTTGATATCGTTTGCCGACATGATTTTTCCTTCAATCAATTGGTAACGCAATCCTTTTTCTGATTTTTCAAATTCTTCAGCAGCCTCCTCTGCAGAAATTGTTTTTTCTCCTGCAGTTGTCAACCATTTTTTCAAGAATTCAACTGGCAAATCAAACTTTGTGTTTTTTACCAAATACTCGGTTACACTATTCAATAATTGCTGGTCTGACTGGGCTTTGAATTGTCCTTCAGCGTCTTCTTTGATTTTTGCTCTTAGCTCATCAGCAGTAGCTATTTTTCCTTCTCCAAAAATTTTGTCAAACAATTCTTGGTCCAAATCTGCCAACTCCGTCAAGGTGATTTCTTCAACGGTAAACGTTACTGGAATTTCCAATCCTTGCACCTCTTCTTTCGACAATCCTAAAGCACCCATCAATTTGTGTTCTTCAGAAAACAAACCTTTGGTTTTCAAAGAAATGACATCTCCAACCTTGGCTCCAATAAATTTTTTCAAATTTACTTTCCCTTTGATATCTGTCAGGCTAATGGTGGCCTTGTTTTCAATTTCTTTTTCTTGGTTTGCAAAAGTACCCGCTACATTCATTCCTTCAGCCACCGTCTCTTGAGGTACAATTTTTCCAAAACGTGTTTGTAAGTTTTCAACTTCTTTGTCAATCAAACTGTCTTCTGCAATAATATTGTACTGCGTAATTTTTTTCTTTGCACTTAGATCAACATCGAATTCTGGCGCCAACCCTAATTCAAACTCAAAAGAAAAATCTTCTGTGTCCCATGAAAATTCTTCATTTACCTTTGGAAGTGGATTCCCCAAAATATTCAAATCTTCCTCGGTTAAAAACTTGTTCAAAGACTCTTGCAACATTTTGTTGATTTCGTCAATCATGACCGATTTTCCGTATTGTTTTTTAATCATTCCCATTGGAACATGACCTTTTCTAAAACCTGGAATATCTGCTTTCTTGCGATAATCTTGTAAAATCGTCTCCACTTTTCCTTGGTAATCTTCCGCTGTAATATCAACTTTTACAACCGCATTCAACGAGTCTATGTCTTGTTTTGTAATATTCATCTTGATTCTTTTGTGTTTGAAATCTTTAAAATTGGCTGCAAAAATAAGACTTTTTTCTTTATTGACCAATGATTAATCGTTTCACTTTCAACCCATTTCTAAACCTTTGCTTGCAAGCAATAACAAGGCAGAGCAAAACAATATTTTATAAACATCCCAACAACAGACAGCAACATCTATTGGTTTGAATTACAATCGCTAGACAACACATTTTACTGAAGACATCCACCACTGAAAATAAACCTCGGGAAACCTAGCCTGAAGGCTTTTTTTTAATCTTTCTCAGATAAAAACTGCAAAACTTCTTTTAAAAAATCTGATGGATTTTCCGCGTGCAACCAATGCCCTGCCTTTGGAATGGTAACCACAGTGGCACGTGGAAAATGCGCTTCAATTAAAAAAGAATCTTCGGAAGAAATATACCCTGAATTGGCCCCTTTTAAAAACAAAGTGGTACCTTCATATTGCGTGAATGCAGGCAAAGGAGCTCCTATTTCATGATTATTTTCGGTTAAGCTTTCCAGATTGAAACGAAACGCCAATTCGGTCTTGCTTTTTCGGTATACATTCTTCAGCAAAAACTGACGTACTCCCTCTTCTTCAATGTATTTTTTCAGCACGGCATCTACCTCTGTTCTCAGGACTATTTTCGAAAAATCAACCGCGTTCAAGGCTTCCAATATTTGATCGTGATGAGGGGGGTAATTTTTAGGTGCAATATCTGCCACTATCAAAGATTTTACACGCTCAGGATGCGCTACCGCAAAGAGCATCGCCGTTTTTCCTCCCATCGAGTGCCCCAATACAACCACCTGTTCAAGATCATGAAAATCACAATAAATTTTCAAATCTTCTGCCATCAATTCGTAATCAAAATCATCGGAATGAAAACTTCTTCCGTGATTTCTTTGATCGATTAGGTGGACTTGAAATTTTTTTCCCAATTGGTTGGCTTGCGACTTCCAATTGTCACCCATTCCAAAATATCCGTGTAAAATTAGTAATGGGATTCCTGACCCCATTATTTTTGAATGCAGTACTTTCATCAGGAATTTTTCGATTGGGCCAACCGCTCTATATACATATTCACCACATTTTCCAATCCCAAATACAGCGATTCTGAAATCAGTGCGTGTCCGATAGACACCTCTGCCAAATGAGGAATGTTTTTTGCGAAAAAAGCAATATTCTGCAAGCTTAAATCGTGACCCGCATTTACGCCCATACCTAAATCGTGTGCCATTTGAGCAGCCAAAGCATAGGGCTTTACGGCTTCTTTGTTTCCTTTTGCATATGCTACTGCAAATTTTTCTGTGTACAACTCAATCCGGTCGGTTCCAGTAGCGGCAGCTCCTTCAATCATTTCTTTTACTGGATCCACAAAAATAGACGTTCGAATGCCTTCCTTTTGAAACTCAGCAATTACCTGTTTCAAAAAGTCTTGATGTGTTACGGTATCCCAACCCGCATCTGACGTAATATTATCATCGCCATCAGGCACCAAAGTTACCTGCGTCGGTTTTATCTGAAGTACCATTTCTTTGAATGACGGAATCGGATTGCCTTCAATATTGTATTCTGTTTGCACAACCTCCTTCAAATCGTAGGCATCTTGGTATCGAATATGGCGCTCATCTGGTCGTGGATGAATGGTAATTCCTTGTGCTCCAAAACTTTCAATATCCTTTGCTACCGATAGTAAATTTGGTGTATTTCCACCTCTCGAATTTCGCAAGGTGGCAATCTTATTTATGTTTACACTTAATTTTGTCATACTACTGTATAATGGTTTCTTTGATACAAATCGTAACTTTTAGATGGCAAAAATACATCATTTTACAGGATTTTTAAGTATTTTGCACTAAATCCATGAATGCATGAATCTATCGGATTATATAGTAAATGATTTTCAGCCGTTCCATTCCAACGAACTGCTTTCAGAACTCAGAGAAAAATCTAAGCATCAATCTTTTAGCCATTTTCCTATCACAGAAAAAAATGGTGTGCTGTTAGGGTGCGTTGCTGAAAGTGACCTCGCTACACTCGAAACAGCAAATCAAACCATCATGGAGCATCGTTATTTGGTGACCTATTTTTGTGCAAGTGAAGAAAATAATTGGTTAGAAATACTCCCTCTTTTTGCCGAAAACGAAACAAACATTCTTCCTGTTGTGAACCGTCAAAAAAAATATGTGGGCTATTTGGATCTTGCAGACTACTTGAACTTTTTCACTAACACGCCTTTCTTGAAAGAAGAAGGAACCTTTCTGATACTTGAAAAAGAGACTTTACAGTTCAGCTTTAGTGAAGTGGCTCAAATTATTGAAGTAGACAATGGAAAAATATTAGGTTCTTTTGTCTCAAAAAAAAACCAAGAAAAAACACAAATTTCTCTGAAAATTTTCTCTGAAAACATCAATGACATCATCCAATCTTTTCGAAGGTATGAATACCATATTGTAAGTAGCCACTCAGATGATACTTACTTGGAGGACCTTAAAAACAGATCGGATTATTTGCAAAAATATTTGAACGTGTAAATTTTACAGAACTCATGGGGATACCATAAAAATCTAGTAAATTGCAAACCTATCTATAAACCCTAAAAATGAATAAAGTTGCCATTTTTGGCCAAGCCTATAAAAATCACGATCGTCAATATTTTGAGATTTTAATTGAAAACCTCAACAAATATGAGATCGAAATTGTTATTGAAAAGGAATTTGTACAAATTCTGTCGGATTTGGGTGTTCCAAATATTCAATTTCCAACATTTTCGACACACGAAGACCTTTATGACAATATTGACATGATGTTCACGCTAGGTGGAGATGGAACTATTTTAAATGCCATTACCCTTGTGCGTGATTTGAATATTCCCATCTTAGGAATCAATACAGGACGTCTCGGATTTCTAGCCACAGTGCAAAAAAATGCGATTGAAGACGCTATTTTATCCCTACAAAAGAAGGAGTTTACGATTCAAGAAAGAGCCTTGCTAGAAATTCAAACCAACGATGGTCAAAACCATTTTGGGCAATTTAACTACGCTTTGAATGAGGTAACCATTGCACGAAAAAATTCCACTTCGATGATCGGTATCGAATCCTATTTGAACGAAGAAAGTTTGACGACCTATTGGTCCGATGGATTGGTGATTGCCACCCCAACAGGCTCTACAGGTTACTCCTTGAGTTGCCATGGTCCTATTATTATTCCTGAGTCGAACAATTTTGTTATAACCCCTATTGCACCTCACAATTTAAGTGCACGCCCCCTTGTCATTCCTGACAAAACAAAAATACGTTTGAAAGTAGTTGGAAGAGAAAAAGAATTTTTTCTTTCCTTGGATTCTCGCGTTTCCTCCGTCGCGTTCGAAACCGAAATCACGTTACAAAAAGCACCATTTCAAATTAAAATCATTCAATTAAATCAACAAACGTTTATCAAAACTTTGCGAAGTAAATTGTTTTGGGGAGAAGATAAAAGAAACTACAAATGATTGCCGTTTTATTTCTTTTGTTTCACGAAAAAAAACAAAAAATCAGCAATAAATAGCAACTTCTTCTGTTTGTATAAAGCGGGTTACAAATATTAAATTTTATTTTTATCAAGCCATTTGAAATCAGTATATTTGCTCGTTATTTTATTATGGGGAAAAAAGGTATTCTTTGGATTTTAATTGCTTTTTCAACCTTGCTAAATGCCCAAGTAAATGAATTGGGTATATGGCTCGGAGGAAGCAATCTGATTGGTGATGTGGGATCTACTCTTTTCATAAACCCCAACTCTTTTGCAAGCGGAATCACATACAAATACAATAAAAATCCGCGAATTGCATACCGAATTGGATTCACAAATCTTTCTCTGGACCTAAATGATGCAGATGCTCAAAATAAAATTCAACAATCGTTTCAAGTTTCTGTCAAAAAATCATTGACCGAACTTTCTGCAGGAATTGAATTTAATTTCTTTGAATACAATTTGGCCAGTCGCAAACAGTTTCAAACACCTTACTTTTTTCTGGGCCTAACAGCCCTGCAATACAAAACTGCAAAAAGTACCAGCGTGCTAGTGGCACCAAACAAAAGAGTAAATTATGAAAATGAGCGAACACTTGCCATCCCTTTTGGCATTGGCTACAAAAGACGCCTTTTTCGTAATTTTGCTTTTGCGATTGAAACAAGATGGCAATACACTTTCAAAGACAACTTAGATGATGGCGATTTTATTGCAGAAAACATCATTCCGGATACATTTTCCGAAAAAGCAAAATTTAACAACAATACAACAAACGACTGGTATACATTTACAGGCATTTCCCTTATTTACACTTTTGGAAGACCCGCCTGTTATTCAACACCTCGAGGCTGATGGATGAAAGAGCAAAAATAGACAAGAATAAAATTCCAGAGCACGTAGCCATTATCATGGACGGAAATGGAAGATGGGCCAAACAACAAGGAATGAATCGCGTTTTTGGACATAGAAATGCGCTTACCTCGGTAAGAGAATCTGTTGAAGCAGCCGCAGAAATTGGAACAAAAGCGATTACCCTCTATGCTTTTTCCTCAGAAAATTGGAATCGACCAAAATTAGAAGTCGATGCTTTGATGAATTTACTAATCTCCTCCTTGAAAAAAGAATTGCCGGGATTTCAAAAAAACAATATTCAAATTAGAGGTATTGGAAATTTGAAAAAACTTCCAAAAAAGGCTCAAAAAGTTCTTAATGAAGTGGTAGAAGCCACCAAAAACAATACAAAAGTCATTCTCACTTTTGCGTTGAGCTATGGCGCACGTGAAGAAATTGTCAACGCTGTAAAAACGATTTCTAAAAAAGTTGTTAATAAAGAGCTTTTTCTGGAAGAAATTGATGAAAATATTATTAATAATCATTTATATACGTTTTCTTTGCCCGAGGTCGATTTATTGATTCGAACAAGTGGTGAAGAGCGCATCAGCAATTTTTTGCTTTGGCAAATTGCGTATGCAGAATTGCATTTTACAAATGTACTTTGGCCGGATTTTAGAAAAAAGGATTTCTATGCAGCGATCCTTTCTTATCAAAATCGAGAACGTCGCTTTGGAAAGACAAGCGAACAAATGAAAAATTCAGATGACAAAATTTAAAATAAGCGCGCTTTGGTTCGCTCTCTTTTCTTCAACAATTCTTTTTGCACAAAAGAATACAAACAACAGCATTGATTTCCAGGAAAATAAAAAATACGAACTAGGAGGTATTACGGTTGTTGGTGTAAAACAATTCAGTGAAGAATCTGTCAGATTGTACGCGGGTCTAAAAACGGGACAACAGCTAAAAATACCTGGAGACAAACTTTCCAGTGCAATCAAAAAACTATACAATACGAAACGTTTTAGCAAAGTAGACGTTTATATTACCAAAATAGACGGCAAAATTGTTTACCTCGAATTCAACGTTGCCGAATTGCCTCAATTAAATGAGGTAAAAATTTCTGGTGTGAGCAAATCAAAAGCCAAAACACTGCTTTCAGAAGCAGAACTAAAATCCGGCGAAATGCTCACGGAAAACCTTTTGGTGACCACTAAAAATTACTTTACAAAAAAATACGCTGACAAAGGTTACCTCAAAACAAAAGTCTCTATTGATACAAAAAGAGACACTTCTCAAACCAATGCCGTGAACATGCGTGTTCATATTGACAAAGGAGATAAGATTAAAATTAAAAAAATCCAGTTTCATGGAAATCATCAAGTGTCAGACAAAAAGCTTCGCAGCTACCTAAAAAACACCAAACAAAAATTTTGGGGACGTTTCTGGAAGTTTTCTAAATACATTGAAGAAGACTACAAGGAAGACCTCCACAATTTGATTGACAAATACAGCGAGCAAGGCTTCAGAGATGCACGCATCATCTCGGACACCATTACTTGGAACAAAGACAACAAAACCATCAATCTCGATATTACTCTAGAAGAAGGGAAGCGTTATTATTTTGGTCCTATAAAATTTTTAGGAAATGCAAATTATGGAACCGATCAACTGCAACGCTTTCTAAAAATCCAAAAAGGAGACGTCTACAATTCAAAAATTTTAAACGAACGTGTTTCAGGTGACGGTTCGCCTGATTCTGAGGACATATCCTCTTTGTACCAAAACAATGGATACTTATTCTCGCAAGTCACAGCGGTTGAAACAAAAGTTGACAATGATTCTATTACTGTAGAAATACGTATTCTTGAGGACGACCCTGCTACCATTAAAAAAGTTTCTGTCAAAGGGAATGAAGTCACGAATGATCACGTTGTTTATCGCGAATTGCGTACCCGTCCCGGACAGCTTTACAGCAAAGAGAATATCATTCGATCCATTCGAGAAATTTCACAATTGGGCTTTTTCGACCCAGAGAATGTAACGCCTGATTTGACTCCCAATTACGCAGACAAAACCGTTGATATAGAATATTCCGTAGTCAAAAAAGGATCGAGCCAAATTGAATTGCAAGGAGGTTATGGAGGCGGTGCCTGTATCGGTACCTTGGGCTTGTCTTTTAATAATTTCTCTGTACGTAATTTGTTAAAAAAAGAGGAATACAAACCACTTCCTATGGGAGACGGTCAAGCACTCTCTTTACGATTGCAATCAAGTCGCTATTTTAGTACTTACAGCTTCTCGCTTACTGAACCTTGGCTTGGTGGGAAAAAACCAAAATCATTGTCAATCTCCATTTACAACTCCCGACAATACCAGGTCAATTACCAAAGCTATACGGTAGACAAAAGCAAACGTCTAAATATCTTAGGAGGGACCATCGGATTGGGACAACGACTTCAATGGCCCGATGACTTTTTTACATTGAGTCAAGCCATTACCTACCGTCAATACAAAACCAATGACTATCTCTTGGGAGGTGCCTTGGCCTTTGAAAATGGAACCGGAACATCCAACAATCTGTCCTATAGCATTACACTAGGCAGGAATTCGTCTGGACCAAGCCGTATTTTCCCTACCTCTGGATCTGAATTTAGTTTGGGGGTAAAATTCACGCTGCCACATTCTTTAATCACGGGAAAAGATTACAGCAATTTGGAAGATCTAGACGAATTTAAGACCGCTCCTGACACCAATGGCAATGGCGTATTCGACGAGGATGACCTTGGAGTTGATTCTGAAGGAAACGACACTCGTATCGTGAATACCGGAAAAATCAATCAAGAAAAATTTGAATGGCTCGAGTATTACAAACTAACCTACAAAGCGAAATGGTACACCGCTTTGATTGGAAAACTGGTGTTGATGACCAATACAGAATTGGGATATTTAGGAGCGTATAACCCCGATTTGGAAGACATTCCGTTTGAACGTTATTTTGTCGGTGGTGACGGTCTCCAACAAGGCCAATTTGACGGAAGAGAAGTTGTAGGACTTAGAGGGTATGAGAACTCGAGTCTTTCAGGAAACGAAGGAGGAAAAATTTACAATAAATTCAGTGTAGAACTGAGATACCCTATCACGCTTAAACCCAGTGCATCGATTTATGCTCTCGGTTTCTTAGAGGCCGGTAACTCTTACGATAATTTCAAAGTCTTTAACGCGTTTGATGTCAAAAAATCCGCAGGGCTTGGTATTCGAATTTTTATGCCTGCATTTGGTCTCCTTGGTATTGATTTTGCACATGGATTTGATGCCACTCCATTTAGCAATGAAAAATCTGGATGGCAAACACATTTTATCATTGGACAACAATTCTAAATTATTATATTTGTTACCCTGTCTTTAGAACAGGGTTGGCAAAAAAACTGATATGAAGAAAAAAATATACATCTTATCACTATTGGCTGTTGGCTTCTTGAGTGCTCAAAAACCTCAAAAAATCGCCTATATCGATATGGAGTATATTTTAGAGAGCATTCCTGCTTATAAAAAGGCACAAAAAACCTTGGACAACAAAGTGGCAGGATGGCGCAAAGAAATTGACAAAGAGGCGGCTCTTATTGACAATATGAAAACGGAATTAAACAACGAAAAAATATTGCTTACCGATGATCTTATTTCCGAGAAAAAGGAAGACATCCGACATAAAGAAAAAACACTCAACAAAAAGAGAGCTACCTATTTCGGAGAAGAGGGCAGTTTGTTTTTGTTGCGTCAACAATTGGTAAAACCAATACAAAATGACGTTTACAACGCCATACAACGAATTGTAAAAAGAAAAAAGTACGATTTTGTCATTGACCGATCCAGCGATTTGGTCTTATTACATGCCAATCCAAAATACGACATCAGTAAAACTGTCATCGCTTATATTACAAAATCTATCAAAGAACAAGAGCGAGAAGAGATCAAAGAAAAGAAAGCCAAATCAAAAGAGGCTCTGAAACAAAGAATCGAAAACCAACAAAAACGAAGAGTTCAAAAAGAAAAACAAATTATCCGAAGATAAACATAGAAACAAAAATTTAATTTAAAAATAACAAAATGAAACAATTTAAAACCCTTATCGCCATCGCGATCTTCACCTTTGGAATTCAAAATATTGCAGAAGCACAAAAAGTAGCTCATATTGATTTTGAGGAATTGGTAGCGAGCATGCCCGAAACGATAAAAATGCAATCCGATCTTGAAAAACTAGGAAAAACCTATGGAGAAGAGATCAGTGCCGCCCAACAAGACCTAAAAGCCAAAATTGACAAATACACGGCTGAAGAAATTTCACAAACACAGGCACAAAACGAAGCTCGTATCAAAGAGGTGCAAACCGATCAAGCGAAAATTCAACAATTGCAGCAAGTAGCACAGCAAGAAATTCAGCAAAAAAGAAATGCTGCCCTAGAGCCTATTATCAAAAAGGCGCAAGATGCCATTGATGCCATCGCCAAAGAAAAAGGGATTTTGTACGTTTTAGATGCCAAAGCACTCATCGTAAAAAAAGGAGAAGATTTGTCTGACAGTGTGAAAGCGAAATTAGGAATTGCAACAGAGTAATTCCTTTGGCAATACATGAAAAAAAACTCGTTGGCCAGTTTGGCTTAACGAGTTTTTTTTATTTTTACAGCTATGACAAAAAGCACTATCGGAATTTTTGATTCAGGAATTGGAGGAATTTCCATCTGGAAAGAAATTGTACAACTCCTCCCTCATCAAAATACGATTTATTTAGCCGACAGCAAGAATGCTCCCTACGGACAAAAATCGAAACAAGAAATTATAGCCCTGTGTAAAAAAAACACGGAATACTTGATAGCTCAGGGATGTTCTATTGTTGTTGTGGCTTGCAATACCGCCACGACCAATGCCATTCAAATACTGCGCGAAACCTACAACATCCCTTTCATAGGGATCGAACCTGCCATCAAACCAGCCGCCATACAAACAAAGACCAAGGCCATTGGTATTTTGGCTACCAAAGGAACTTTGAACAGTCGTTTGTTTGCCGAGACATCAAAAAAATACATGGAGGGAATTCATGTGATCGAACAAATAGGAGAAGGTTTGGTTCCTCTGATTGAAAACGGTGACATCAGAAGCAAAAAAACAGCTATATTATTGGAAAAATATATTCGTCCGATGCTTCTTCAAAATATAGATTGTCTTGTTTTAGGTTGTTCCCATTATCCTTTTTTAATCCCGCAAATAAAAAAAATAACTGGAGCGTCCATACAAATTATAGATTCTGGTTTGGCTGTGGCCAAACAAACAAAAGCGATTTTAAAACAACAACATCTCCTTGAAAAAGAAAAAGCGGTTCAACATGTGATCCTAAGCAATGGAAAATTAGAGCCTTTACAAGAAGTAGTGCACGATATTGGCAACACACAAATAAGCTACGGCGATTTTTAGATTTTAACAAAGCGTAGGCGCTGCACAACAACAAGTACTGGAATGTCGAGGGAATAAAAAAAGTCCTGATTTTCCTTTTCTCAGACTTTTTCTGAAAATTAAGAACAAACAGGACTTTCGATACTTTTATCAATCATGAAGGGAACTAACCATTCATCGAAATTAAAAACTCTTGGTTGTTTTGAGAATACTTTACCTTTTCATTGATAAACTCCATGGCTTCAATTGGATTCATATCCGCCAAATACTTGCGAAGCACCCACATACGTTGCACAGATTTTGGATCGAGTAACAAATCGTCTCGACGTGTACTTGATTTAATAAGATCAATAGCAGGGTAAATTCTTCTGTTCGCAATGTTTCTATCCAATTGCAACTCCATATTTCCAGTTCCTTTGAATTCTTCAAAAATCACCTCATCCATTTTTGAACCTGTTTCTGTTAATGCTGTGGCAATGATCGACAAAGATCCTCCTTTTTCTATATTTCTAGCTGCTCCAAAAAATCGTTTGGGTTTGTGCAATGCATTCGCATCGATACCCCCTGATAAAATTTTTCCTGAGGCAGGTGCTACTGTATTGTAAGCTCTTGCCAAACGTGTAATAGAGTCGAGTAGAATAACCACATCGTGCCCACATTCTACCAGTCTTTTGGCTTTTTCTAAAACAATGTTCGCCACGCGTACATGTTTTTCAGCAGGCTCGTCAAATGTAGATGCCACTACTTCTCCTTTCACACTGCGTTGCATATCTGTAACCTCTTCAGGTCTTTCGTCAATAAGCAAAACAATTTGATAGACTTCCGGATGGTTTTCAGCAATCGAGTTTGCGATGTCTTTCAACAACATCGTTTTCCCTGTTTTTGGCTGTGCCACAATCATCCCTCTTTGTCCTTTTCCAATCGGTGCAAACAAATCCATGATTCGAGTAGACAAAGTGTTTTTCCGATCTGTTAAATTGAATTTCTCATCTGGGAATAAGGGTGTCAAATGTTCGAAAGAGACACGATCTCGCACGACATTTGGCTTCAATCCATTGATTCTTGACACACGGATTAAAGGAAAATATTTTTCTCCTTCTTTGGGCGGTCTGACATTTCCTAAAACGGTGTCTCCTGTTTTCAATCCAAACAATTTGATTTGAGATTGCGATACGTAAATATCGTCGGGAGAAGACAAGTAATTGTAATCCGAAGATCTTAAAAAACCATAGCCATCAGGCATCATTTCTAAGACACCTTCACTTTCAATAATCCCATCAAATTCATAATCAGGATCACGGTATTTGTTGTTACTTCGGTTGTGATTCTTGTCCTTTGATTGGTTTTTGTGAGGGTTGTTTTTATGGCTCGGATGGTTGGGATTGTTACTATTCGCTTTTTGATTGTTCTGCTGATTTCGATCTTGCAGTTTGTTTTGAACCTCTTTTTTAATAGGCTTTCCCTCTTTCTGAGTTTCTTTATTACTATTGTCCTCTTTTGGGATCAGTTTTTCAGCAGTAGCTGTTTTTTTCACAGAAACGGAATCTTCTGATGGTTTCTGTTGTGGCTTTTCCTGAACAGTACCCACTCTTTTTCTTTTTCCTTTTGATCCTTCTGGTTTGCGAGAAACCTCGTCTGCTTTTTTCTGTTCTGAGTACGTCGCAGCTTGTGCATCCAAAATTTGATAAACAAGTTCTAGTTTTTTCAGTTGGCTGGTTTTTTTCAAACCAATTTCTTTTGCAATAGCTTGTAACTCAACAAGAGTTTTTTCTTTGAGTTGTGAAATTTCAAACATTAGTTGTATAATTAATTTGTATTCCTACGTTGTTTTGTGAGGTAAAAAATATGGATTGTATAAATCGCTTGGTGTTTTCTGAAACGAAAACATTGGCTTGTAGTATTATTAAGACAAATATATACTTTATTTTTTAATAATATTCATTTTGTTTCTGAAAATAAAAACATACTTTTGTCTGGCTTCAAGCCAAATTGAAAAATTGAAATGTTACAACGCATCCAAACTATTTATTTAATTGCTGCTGCACTCCTATCAGGTGGTCTCGTATTCCTTTGTGACTTTTGGACTCTTGAAGGGGTAAATACGATCGGTATTGTCGAAGCTTTTTTGAATGACCGTTTGCTTATAAAATCAATAGGAATTTCCTTCGGTATTTCTTGTTTGCTCTCTGTGATTTCCATATTTACCTACAAGAACAGAGAAAAACAATTTGTATTGGGGCGAATAAATATTCTTATCAACTTCTATTTATTAGGCGTATTGCTATTTCAATCTCTAAACTTATCTGGAGAGATGCAAATCTCTGAGAAAGGTATTGGGATTTTCTTACCTATTTGTGTCATTGTGTTGCTAGTCATGGCAAACAAAGCCATCAAAAAGGATGAAGATCTTGTAAAATCTGTAGATCGATTGCGGTAAACCTAACATCTTAGTTTATTTATGCGAATTAAATCCGGAAGAGTTTCTCTTTCGGATTTTTTTTAACATTCTTTATTTCGATGTTTCGTTGGATACCTAAAATCCATTCTGAAGTAAGACTTATCAAGTCCCGTATTTTTTCGCATTTTTTGCTTGGACAAAACTGACAAGACATGGTCTTTGACTTGTTTCTAGATACTCGCACAATACTATCAATAAACACAAGTATTTGAACTGACAAGAAAAAAATCGTGCTTCATTTCAAAGCAAAAAAAAAGCGATGGTTTCCATCGCTTTTTTTTTAAAATTGTTTGGTCTCTTAGTACACCAAAGCTCTGTAATCTTCTATTGTGGAAGCCTCTTCCAAAGCCTTATAAACTTCGCCAGTCACGGTGTTTTGATTTGCAGTGGACAAACTCTTTTTAGCAGCTTCATAATTTGAAAGCGCTTTTGGTTCTTTCTTCTCATTAACGACAAAAGCAAATACTCCTTTTTCACCTACAACCCCTTTTTGAAGCTTTCCTGTTTCTGTTGCAGACATGGCTCCTACAACACCAGGTTCTATTCCTACTCCTGAAATTGTTGGCGCTCCTAAAGTTACCTTTGAAAAGGATTGAACTTCGAGGTCATTGGATTTCGCAATTGACTGCAAGTCTTCACCCTCCATTTGTTTCAATAAAATAGTCGCCTTTTTTTGGTTGACTAAAATTGGCTTGACCTTGTTTGATGCTTTGACAGCTGACATCAATCCCTTTGCTGTTTTGTTTGTCAAAAGAACTACGGCATAACCTTTTTCAAGATCAAATCGTTTTACGTCATTCACCTCTCTGTCGGCATCAAAAGCCCAACGCACAATGCCTCTGTTTTTTCCGATACCCGCAATTTCTTCATCCATCTGAGACAAACCAAATAAAGGACGTACATTGTAATTGTTTTGTTTTTGCAGATCTTCTATTTTTTTACCCGCGGAGAGGTTGTACGCCAAAGTCTCTGCCTTCTCAAAAATTTCATTTTCCGTTGCTTCTGAGGCCTCAATTTTTCTTGCGATGGTTGTTAACTGAACTGCTTTCTGTCTATTTTTTTGGTCGTTGATTTTAACAACATGGTATCCAAATATTGTCTTTACAACCCCAACAGCACCTTTTTTGTTTAAAAAAGTATAATCTCTAAACTCCGGCACCATACGCGAATAAGTAAACCAATTCAACGCACCGCCTTTGTCTGCATTTGACTTATCAGAAGAAAATTTCTTTGCCAAAACTGAAAATTTAGACTTTCTTCTTTTAACCACATTCAGAATGCTATCTGCCAATTTTTTTGCTTCGTTTTCTGTACGCGTTACCGAAGCATCTGCTGCTCGCGAACCTGCAAAAGCAATAAGTATATGACTTGCCTTCACTGAATCTGGCATTTTAATGATGTCTTCTACCTTAGAGATTCGCAGGTGATTTTGGAATTTATAAGGCCCTATTACCGCTCCTTTCTTAGCAGAAAATAACTCGCCTGCTACGAGGGTAGGCAAGTTGTTTTTGTGCAGGTATTTCGCATCTACTGGAATATCTGTACCGCTTTCATTCGCATATTCTACACTGTTTTCTGCTGCTTTAAAGGCATCAATCTCGAGCTCCAATTCGTTTGTCAATTCTTCCTCATCTTCTAGTGATGCCACCATATCAAACTTTACAAACTTGATATCTCTACTAGGCTCCACTTCAAACTCGTTGGCGTGTGCTTTTACATACGCCTCGATTTCTGATGAGCTGACGGCCACATCTTTGGAGTCTACTTCTTTAAAAGGCAAATAAACAAAAGAGCCGCTGAGCTCTGTTTGGCTTTCCATATAATTTGTTTTCCCTTCTTTCAAAGAAGCTCCGATCCCCAACTTCACCAATTGGTTGTAGGCCTGCATTTCCAAATTCGTTTTGATATTTTTTTCATTCGCCAACCAATTTGCCCAAGCAGAATTGGAAGCTTCTTTGGAACTCTCTTTAAGATTGGCCAGATATTCTTTGAACTTATCTTCATCAAACAATCCAACATCGTTTTTAAAAATCGCAGCATTTTGAATATTTGGGTTGTTTACAATCGCATCCCACACATCTTTTTCACCCACCACAATACCCGCTTTGGCTAGCTGGTCTTTGTATATTTTTTCACTCAAAACACTGTTCCATACCATATTCACGGCTTGAATCTCTGAGGTATTCGCTCCAGCATTGGACTTATAAGCCTCTACTTTTGCGGCAAAATCTCTTCTGCTTATCGATTCTCCATTAACCTCTCCTATTGCATTTACTTTACTCGAGCTAAAGAAATCTATGATGTCTTTGGGACTCGCAACAAAAGCAAACAAAGCCAAACCAATGATTACAATTAAAAACATTGAACGCTCTCTAATTTCGGATAATATTGCCATTTTTTGTGTATTATTTTAATTGATAGTGTGCGAAAATACAATTTACTCTTTAATAATGAAAGTGAATTCTTTAATTAATTCCATGAAAAAATTAATTTTTAAAAGTCCTGTCTTCGATACTTTTATGACACTACGAATGAATGAAATTTGCACAAAAAAAGTGCCTTTGCACAACTATTTTTTCTTGCCATTTAAGCGCCTTCATTCACCTTTAACGTGACTTGTTGAATTCTTGAAGAAGAAACTTTTGTGACTTTGATTTCAAAATTATCAATGGACAAAACAGTGCCTTGTTCTGGTATGTTTTCCGTAAAATGTAAAATATACCCTCCCAGGGTTTCATACCCCTCGTTTTTTGGAAAATTCAAATCATAGGTTTCATTTAAATAATCGATTTCCAATCGAGAAGAAAAGTTGTATTCCGTATCACTTATTTTTTGGTCAATGAGTTCAATAGAGTCGTGTTCGTCTTCAATTTCCCCAAACAACTCTTCAATAATATCCTCCACCGTAATCAATCCGGATGTTCCTCCATACTCATCGAGTACGACCGCAATGCTCTTTCTTTTTTTTGTGAGTATTTTGAGAACATCACTAATACTACTCGATTCGGGAACGTTTTCCACTGGCATCAAAACCGACTTTATACTTTTGGGCTTTTGAAACAAATCAAAGGCGTGTACATATCCAATAATATCGTCTAAGGATGTTTTGTAAACAATGATTTTGGAGAGTCCCGTTTCTGTAAAAATGGCTTTCAACTTAGAAATCGTTTCGTGTATTTCTACGGCGATAATTTCTGTTCTAGGAACCATTATTTCGCGTGCTTTCACCTTGTGAAAATCCAAGGCATTTTGAAATATCTGAATCTCGCTATCTACAACGGTAGTATCATCTGTAGTATCTAGCTGTTCAGTGATGTAATCCCCCAATTCTTCTTTGCTAAATTCCGTCTGAGACTCTTGTTCCTTATCGTTAAAAAAAAGCTTCAGAAAAAAATCTGATATTAGGGTGATAAACTCCGAAAAATAGTAAAAAAGGATGTAAAAAAAATAAGCTGGCAAGGCGAAAATCTTCAAGGTTTCGTTCGCGTAAATTCTAAAAATTGTTTTGGGTAAAAATTCCGCCGTCACCAAAATAACCAGCGTAGAAATAGCCGTCTGGAACAATAGCGTACTCAATTCATTAAAATAGTGCTGCCCAATGAATGGAACGAAAACATCGACCAACAATTTTCCCATATAGTAACTGTAAACTACCAAGGAAATATTGTTCCCTACAAGCATTGTAGTAATGAAACGAGACGATTTTTTCGTCAGCTGTTCCAACACATATGACACCCAGCCTTCTCCTTTTTTTTCAAGTTCAATATGCAGTTTATTGGAAGAAACAAACGCAATTTCCAACCCTGAAAAAAAAGCGGATAATAAAATAGACACGATGATAATGGAAATTTCTAATCCCATGCAAACCCTTGTTTTGATGAAAATTTTACAAACAAATCCTTTTGATTTTTGTCTTTAAACATAAGAAACCTCGCAATCCGTTTCTTACTCTCTTCGTTTACGAAATCTTCTTTTGAAAAAAAACATAAAAATTGCCAAGACACCCAAACCCAAAGTCATATAGGCTTTCTCAGTATTTTCGGAAAGTTTCACAATTCCTTCTATCAAAAAAATAATTCCTATGACAAGATAGGCAAATTCAAAATATTTACTAAATGTATGCATCATTCTTCTTTTAAAAACAGATCTCCTGTCATGTTTTTTAGCACCCAATGGCGCAAATTGTTTTTAGATTCAAACCCCGTTCCGTAGATGGTATCTTTTTCTAAGGTAAGTCTAAATTTTTTCTCCGTAAAAAAATAATTCGTTTTTTGATCCCAATAAAGCTGGCTTGTTTCCAACTTTGTGTTTTCTGTATGATTGTAAACAACGACCTCTCCAATAATTTCAGAAACTGCAGTTTTGGTAAAGGAACGTGCGTAATTTCCTGTGATTGTTGTGGAATCGATTCCTCTTTTATCGATGGTAACTATTTCCAAACCTTTTGGATATTCTGAATACGGATGATTTTTTCTGTTCGAAAAATCGTATAGCAAAGGTGTCTTCAAACGAGAAACCACATGTCCAGAATCTTTGTAAACATAATTTACATTTTCTGATTCTCCAATGGGCAAATTTTTATCCAACAAAAAATCATTGACTTCTTTGACATTGTTTACACAAGAAAAAAACATTGCAACCCCCAATAGGGCTGCAATGTTTTTCCATTGATATTTTGTGTTTTTAGGCATTCCTAAAATTACGGAATTTTCACGGTTTCTCCAATCCAACATCCAATTTTAAATGGCGAACCAGAGGCAACTCCTTCTGTAAAAATCAACTTTTTAGACGGAACAGACGACTGGTAGCTTTTCACATATTTCTTTGCAGTTCTTGCATTGGCAGGATCTACTTTTTGCGCAATTCGTGCCATATCCAAGGCAGCCACATAGACCATCTTTTTTTCAAACTCTGATTTCCCACAACTGTTTGCACTAGAGGCATACAAACTTGCAATCAACAAATAAGCCTTCCCCATACTTCGTTTGTTTTTAATCGCTTTGTAAGCATACGAACGAGCCTCGGCCTTGCGCCCTTTCTTTTTCATAATCTGAGCTATTTTGTACAAATATCCCGCGCGTTTGTTTGGATCTTCTTCTTGCTCGACAGCCTTTTCAAAATAGCCTTTTGCTTTGTCAAAATCATTGTGTTTTAACAGGATTCCTGCATAGAAAACAGAAGCTTCAGGCGAAGGCTCTGCGGCTACGTAGGCTTCTACCAAGGTGTCGTATAATGGATCTTCTGTACATTCTTTTTTGTACATTCTAGAAACCGCACTTTTCAACCAAGCTCCGTTTCCTTTATTCTCCTCAAAATCTCGGGTGTACATTGGAATCAATCGTTCACAAGTAGACAAATCCACGATAATTTTATCCAAACCACCTTCTACTGTACCAATGGCTTTGGAATTGTTTGTATAGGCTTTTTTGAGTTTCTTTTCTCTGGCACTCAATGTATTTCCTGCTTCTTCTTTTGCAGAGTAGGCATCCAATTTTTTGGCGTAGTAGTTCAACTTATCTTCTACCGCTTTGAGCAACACATCATAGGTGTCAAAAATCAACTGTACATTGCTTTCTTTGTTTTTTGCCGTTACAAATTCAAAGTACCTGTAAATTGATTTCACTCCCATTTTTGAGGGGTCTGCTTGGTAGGATTTTTCTAACTTTTCAAAAACAACTTCGTCTGAGGCATTGTTTTTACTTAAAAAATCGGCGTAATCACTGTACACTTTTGCCAAATCTTTTGGATAGTACTTTATTCTTTGATCAAAAACCCTCTTTACCAAATCCATGGCAGCAGGCTTGTCTGCCTCTGCAGCCTTCGCCAATTTGTGTTTTGCTATTTTGATTCCCAGCTTGTAAATATTTACCGACAATTTTGGACTGTTGTCCAAACACCACAACCAATTTTCGTAGGCCGCGTCGTAATTTTTTGCTTTGTAATCGCCTTTGAAAAGATTGTATTTGATCATTGCCTCTTGGCTATTTCCTTCTTGTGCAGAAGCAAAATGCACCGTGGCAAATACCGCTATAATAAGTACTAATTTTTTCATTTCTTATTTGTTAATTAATCTATTTTACGTTTTTTAAACCATTGATCTCCTAAAGAGAAACTCATTTTTAAATTGACATATTTCTCTTCCACTAAGGAAGCGGATACTTGTCCTTTTCTACCAACCTCAACACCTATGTTAAAGTTTGACAAACCTCGCCCCATTGGCAAACCTACACCAAAAGACATGCCAAAATCTTCGACCTGTGTGCCATCTATCTCAATCCCGACCTCTTCGTACTTTATTCCTGCCATGTATGTCACACGACTAAAGTAACTCGTTAGCGAGTTGTGTTTCGGAATGTAGTAGCCTCCTAAAGAAATTCTTTTCGAATCGCTATAATTGACTTTTTTCAAATTGTTTTGAAGGGCATTTCCAGAAAAACGAACCGCCTCTTGAAAACTGTATTCCAAACTCGCATTCCATTTTTGAAGAACTCCGTATCCGATGGCGAAGGTTGTTTTCACGGGTGTTTTCAATACTCCGCTTGACGTTTCTTTTTCCAATGTTCTTACAATACTTTCAGACAATTCTGAAAAAAAACCGTTGTACAATTGTGAGGTTGCGTTGATCGTAATTGCATCGCTTTTTTGGAAAACCAAACCTGCACCCAGCGTATATTTCTTAAAAAGTATTTTTTGATAATTGAACCCGAGTTTTGTATCAAAGCCTCGCAAGGTGTTTTCCGTTCTCAAACGAATGTCGTATTGCAAATCTTCTTGTTCCTGTGTAATGGTATTGTCAATTATTCCAAACACATAGGCTCCTTCAATACCGATAGAAAAACCCTTGAACAAGCGGTACCCCACTCCCAAAAACAAACTGTTGGTTCCTCCTTTTCCTTCATAGGTAAGCACGCCTCGATCTGAGGTAACCGTTCCTTCATTCAGCGTGTAACCAACACCTGTCCTGGTGCGCAATCCTCCCATTACCCCCATGCGCTTCCCGAGTGGAAAACCAAGTGCCACATAGGAAAGCGAAAACGCTGATGCATTTTGAGTGGTGGTTTCATCGGTAAGCGTCGCACTAGAATTCAAAGCCCCCATTGCGTAGGTTGTAAATCTTAAGCTTGACAGACTCGCAGGGTTTGAAAAATGCAACCGCAAAGGATCGGAAAAAGAAGTCCCTACCCCACCCATGAAAGATTCCTCAACTGTTTTGCTCGGAAATGAATTCCCTATACCAAAAAATGAATAGGGAGAAGCTTGTTGTTTTTGTGCCCACATTGTCATGGAAAACAACAAAGCGAAAAACAGGGATCTTATATCAATCATTTGTGTGTGTTATGAATCAAAATAGCATGCAAACCTTCTGCAAGAAAATTTGGTTGCGCAAATATGCTATTTTTTAATCTTTTAGACAAGTATTCTGCATCTCCTCCTGTTAAAACTACTGTTAAATCCCCAAATTGTTTTTGATACATTGCCAACATCCCTTTTATTTCCATGAGAAACCCTTTTTCTACGCCGACTTGAATGCTTGTGAGCGTATCAACACCTATGTTGAGATCCTTTTTTGAGATTTCCACCTCTGGCAAATTCTCTGTAAACGAATGCAAGGCTTTGTAACGCATTTTTAAGCCCAAAGAAATGGCCCCTCCAAAATAGACACCATCTTTGTTCAAAAGGTCGTAGGTAACGCAGGTACCGGCATCGACAACCAACACATTTTTATTGGGAAAATGAACCGCAGCAGCACTCACCAAGGCCATACGATCAACCCCTAAAGTCTCGGGAGTTTTGTACCGGTTTTGAAAAGGAACCTCGACTGCATTTGACAAAAACAACACATTGGAAACCCCTTCCAATGCCATTTTGATTTTTGCCGTCATGCTTCCCACTGAGGAAACAATGGTATTCTCAAAGGCATACTTTGATAAAAGATTTTCAACGAACTGAAAAAATTGACTTTCATCACAAACGGAGCTTTCCAGCAACCTATTTGCTTTGAAAACAAATAGTTTTACTCTGGTATTCCCGGCGTCAATTACTAAATTTATCATGGTCATTCGTAAGACCCCAAAGATACAAATACATTTTTTTAAAAATTGTTTGGAATAATCTAAAAAATACTTCTATATTTGCAACCGCTTTGGCAAGGGAATCGCTCCTGAGCATTAGCAAAAATGGTACCTTAGCTCAGTTGGTAGAGCAACGGACTGAAAATCCGTGTGTCCCTGGTTCGATTCCTGGAGGTACCACAAAACCGCAACAATTCTGTTGCGGTTTTTTTGTTTTTTAGAGTTGCTCCAAAGGTTTCTCGGGACGTATAAAAAAATAATTGGAAACTGATTATATTACACTCCAAAAGTTAAGTTATTAACGACTTAAGTAACCTATGAAACAACGAATTAAACATTGCGCCATTTGTAAAGTAGATTTCTCTACCATGTACCGCATACAATAAAAAAACTCGAAAGAATGGGTGTTTGTCTGTAAAGAGTGTCTTAAAGACGTTAAAAAAGACAATCCAAACTATACTTATGGAGGTACTTGGTAGAAATAACACAAAGATAAACTATGACTGTAAAAGTAAGAGCATGTTTACTATTAATCAATCTTTTAACTAATCATGATGTCGATTTATTGATTATAGAACATATATATAAATAAGGCCATAATCACAAGTATTGCAACAGGTTGCCCAAATGGGTTTAGAGAGGTTAATACTGGATATTTTGCCTCAAAATTAGAAACCTTTGATTGGTCTCCTCTTGTTTTTTGTACAAACCCTAACAAAGTACCTATAATATAAAATAATATAGCCAATGATAAATATATAATTTTCATAATATTGTTGTTTAATTTATCAATCTATACATATGTAATCCCATAATATGTTCTCCATTTTGAGCATTAGAAACTCTATTTGTATCAGAAATTGTCCATGGATTTCCGTTTCTTGCATTCTTCAAAAACACCTCAACTCCTTTTCTATTAGTATCTGCGTTTAATCTATAGCGCGTATGACCTATTTGTAACCTTATCAAAGATGAAACTCCTACTCCTTTATTAGGATCACCAATAGTTTCAGAACTCGTTAACTGTAACCAACCACTAAGTAATAAAACTAAATCTTTACGTGATTGAAGGCAGTTGTTCCATGTCATTGGAGTTATATACTGACCTAATAAATATCTTTTTAATAATTCTCTCATATTAATTGATTTACTTAATAACATTTATTTCCCGATACTTTCAAGTAAATTTTTAGCTTCTTCAAAATTTTCATCTTTTTCTAGTGCCTTTTCAAAATCTGATTTAGCTCCTTCTTTATCGTCAAGTTTCAACTTAGATTTTCCTCTGTTTGTTAGATGCTCGGCTATATTTGGATGATTTGACGATAATTCAATAGATTTATTATAAATCATTATTGATGGCTTAAACTCTTTTTTTAAAAATAATCCATATCCAAAAGTATCTAAAAATCCAGAAACTTCATCTTTAAATTTATCATTAATATCATCTAATCCTTTTGCACCCTCTAGAAACCGATTAAAAATACTTTCTGAAGATGCTAATATTCCCTCGTCAAATGCTCCTAATTCAAATCCTTATTCGTAAGCGAAAGTATTTTTCATAAAAGAATAGTTATCGATTAAAATATGAGCTGCAAGTCCAGATGGTCCAGAAAGATTATCTATAAAGTTAGATGTTTTACTATCAAATTTATGAAGATTAAAAATCATCTCATCTATTACTTTAGGAAAACTTATTTTTTCTAGTTTGGCTATGGATTTACATAAAGCGTAAGATTTTTTATAATTTGTAAAGAAATGAACTAATAATTGTTCTTGTGATGGTGTAATGTTTATATTAATTTCTCCAGAATCATTCAATGTGAAACCTGCATGTTTCCCTATAGTCTCAAAAACTTCATCTCCTAAAAATTTTCTCATTTTACTAATAATTTTATCAAAGGGATAATAATCTTTGTATTTATCTTCTTCCTTTTTTCTCCTTGAATTACCAAAAAGTTTATCTAAAATTCCCATATTTGAATTTAATTATTGAATGGATCTATATTAATTTTCTATAGTCTTAACCCATTTATTATTTTATTGTAAGATATTTAATTATACTTTATTTTTAGCCTGATACTCTTGTAATCGGATTAATATTTTTTTAAAATCAAATAGTTTTTCAAGTTCTATTTTATCATTTTGATCATCAGAGGGATTACCCCAAGCTTTACCAAAATCATTGATAGCATTATTAAATTCTGCGATTAAATGATCTCCAAAATACTTAATATCTGAATTAAACAATTCTTCAAATTCATCAAAAAAGTATGATTCTTCAGACTTTGGATCACAAAAAACTAAACCCTCTCTTTCTGATGAAGATAAGATAGCACCATTACTATTATTTAACATAAAATCAACAATTACAAGTCCCGGAGTTTCATAATCATCCTCATATTCATCATCCCCTTCATAATATAATTTAATTTTCAATGAATATTCAATAGAAGTATACTCTATTCCTTGGTTTGATTCTTCATTAGATTCAAAATGATCAACTCTCCTTGTTATTCCTAATCTAATATGGTCTAACTCCTCTGACCATTCGTT